>NZ_CP088017.1:610059-1220118 GCF_021049285.1 Ruania halotolerans | reverse complement strand
GGGTTGTACCGCTCGATGTGCCCCACAGCGCCCACCAGCCCGGCGGCCTCGAACGCCTGCGCGAGCTCGCGCGCGCCGGTGCTGTCAGTGGCGAGCGGCTTCTCGATCAGGGCATGCACCCCGGCGGCCGCGAGCGCCAACCCGGTCTCGGTGTGGAATCGGGTGGGCACCGCCACCATCGCGTAGTCGATCCCGGCGGCGATCAGCTCATCGACGTCACGCAGCACCGGCAGATTCCCGGCCACACCGTGCGGATCCCCGCCCGGATCGGCCACCGCCACCAGGTCCACACCATCCACCTGGCGCAGCACACGGGCATGGTGGCGCCCCATCATGCCCAGGCCGATCAGTCCAGCTCGCAGGTTCGTCATCGCCCACCCCCGACGGCGGCTGTGACCGCATCGATAATGCGTTCCAGATCCGCCTCGCTCAGGCTGGGATGCACCGGCAGGGAGAGGACTTCACGGGCGGCCTGTTCCGTGGCGGGCAGATCCAGGCCGGGGGCGTACTCAGCGAGGGAGGGCAGCCGGTGGTTGGGGATCGGGTAGTACACCCCGCACCCCACCCCCTGCTCCCGGATGCGATTCACGACGGCGTCGCGCTCCTCGCCCGTGGCCCCATCGAGTCTGATCGTGTACTGGTGGTACACATGCGTGGCGCCGGGCGCCACGGTCGGGGTCACCACACCCGGAAGGCCGGCCAGGCCCTCGGTGAGAGCGGCGCCGTTGCGCTGGCGGGCAGCGGTCCACTCCGGCAACTTGGCGAGTTGTGCACGCCCGATCGCGGCGTGCACATCGGTCATGCGCGCGTTGAATCCGACGAGCTCGTTCTCGTACGGGCGATCCATGCCCTGCGTGCGCAGCAAACGGAGAGTGCGCGTCATCTCCTCGGTGGCCACCGAGACCATCCCGCCCTCACCGGACGTCATATTCTTCGTGGGATAGAGGGAGAACATCGCGAAGTCGCCGAAGGTGCCCACCGGGTCCCCGTGCAGGGTGGCTCCATGCGCCTGGGCCGCGTCCTCGAAGATTCTCAGACCATGCTGATCGGCCACCGCCTGCAGGCCGGCCATATCGGCAGGGTGACCGTACAGGTGGACCGGCATGATCGCCGCGGTGCGCTCGGTGACGGCGGCAGCCACCGAGGCCGGGTCGAGGCCGAAGGTGTCCAGCTCGATGTCGGCGAATACCGGGGTGGCCCCGGTCAGGGCCACGGAGTTGCCGGTGGCGGCGAAGGTGAACGAGGGCACGATCACCTCATCTCCCGGCCCGATCCCGGCGGCGAGCAGTCCCAGGTGCAGGCCGGCGGTGCCCGAGTTCACGGCCACGCAGGTGCGGCCACCCAGCAACGCATCTGAGAACTCCTGCTCGAAGGCGGCCACCTCGGGGCCCTGAGCGAGCATGCCCGAACGGAGCACTCTGTCGACGGCGTCGCGTTCCTCGGCGCCGATGATCGGCTTCGCGGCAGGAATCTGAGGCTGGTTCACCGGACGTCCTCCTCGGCGGGTCGGTTCTCTGCGTTCTCGGTCGTTTCTTGGCTGCCAGTGGTCTCGGCGTCGTCAGCAACTCGCAGCACACCGTCGGCCTCGACGTACCGCTCGCCCGTACGTGGGCAGGCCCAGGTGATCGTGCCGGTCCCGGCGTCGGCCGTCTGCCGCAGCGGCACTCCCGCCCGGCCCACCCAACCGATCCGGCGGGCTGGTACCCCGGCCACCAAGGCGTGGTCAGGAACATCCTTGGTCACCACCGCCCCGGCGGCCACGGTGGCCCACCGGCCCACGGTCACCGGTGCCACACAGACGGCGCGGGCTCCGATCGAGCACCCTTCGCGGAGGGTGACCCCGACCGGGGTCCAGTCGGCACCGGACTTGCGGCCGCCGTCGGGGTTGATGGCGCGGGGGAACTGGTCATTCGTCAGCACTGCCGCTGGGCCGACGAATACGCCGTTCTCGAGCAGCGCCGGCTCGTACACCAGGGCGTGATTCTGCACCTTGCAGTTCGCGCCGAGGCGCACACCGGTTCCGATATAGGCACCGCGGCCGATGATGCACCCCGGGCCGATGTCGGCGTTCTCGCGCACCTGAGCAAGCTGCCAGATGCTCGTTCCCTCACCGATCACGGCGCTGGGATCCACCTCGGCAGAGTCAACAATCACACTCTGCACACTACTTGGTACGGGCGCGCACGGCGCGCGTCCCAGAGCCTGCGCTACAGCAGACGATCGTCCATGCGGGCACGATCACGGCGGTGATGAAGCAGGGCGATGACCTCGACTACCTGCACCTCATCATCGTACGCGTGGGCCCTCACACCTGCCAGAATGACGACCATGCCCACCCATGCCGACACCTGGCTCGTGGTGCCGCTGTACAACGAGGCACCTGTGATCGGCGAGGTGATCGCCGGCGCACGGGGCGCATTCGCAAACATCGTGTGCGTGGATGACGGCTCGTCGGACCGTTCGGCCCACGCCGCCGAGGAGGCGGGCGCGGTGGTCATCCGGCACGCCACCAATCTCGGGCAGGGCGCGGCATTGCAGACTGGGATCGACTTCGTGCTCGGGCAGACTGACGCGCAGTACCTCATCACCTTCGACGCCGACGGGCAGCACCAGGTATCCGACGCCGCCGCGATGTTGCGACGCGCCCGCGAGGAAGACCTCGCCGTGGTCTTCGGCTCCCGGTTCCTGGACGACCGCACCAGGGCTGGATTCCTCAAACGCCTCGTGCTCAAGACCGCCGTGTGGGTGACCAACCAGTCCACCGGGTTGCGGTTGACGGACGCCCACAACGGGCTGCGCGTGATCCGGCGTGACGCCGCCGCCGGGGTGCGCCTGCGCCAGGACCGGATGGCACACGCCTCCGAGATCGTGCTGCAGCTGGGCCGCACCCGGCTACCGTGGGCGGAGCACCCGGTGCACGTGCTCTACACCGACTACTCCAAGGGCAAAGGGCAGTCGCTGTGGAACGCGGTGAACATCCTGGTGGAGTTGATGTTCAGATGAGCCCGGTCGAGCAGGGGAGGTGAGCGATGGACCAGATCTGGATCCAGCTGGTGCTGCTGATCGGCGTGGCGATCGTGACGGTGCTGCTCACCCGATCCACCGCCGACGCTCGCCACCAGGCCATCCGGCGAGTGCTGCTGGTGATCTTCGCGATCGTGACCGCGAGCGCCATTCTGTACCCCACCTGGCTCTCCCGGCTGGCCGCGGTCCTCGGTGTGGGCCGCGGCACGGACCTGCTCCTGTACGGCCTGGTAATCGCCTTCCTCTCCTTCATCGCCACCAGCTACCGGCGGATGAAGCAACTCGATCGGCGAATCACCGAACTCACTCGCACGATCGCCTTGACCCAGGTCCGCCAGGAACGCGCAGGGCTCCCCACGGTCCACGCCCCTCGCACCGAGATCGGCGGATCTGACCGCACACCGGATGAGGATCCCGACGACCGGTGATCCTCCTTCACGCCCTGCTCGCCCTCCTCGTGGGAGCGGCGCTGCTCGTGGTGCCGGGGGCGCTGGCCCTGCGCCTAGTGGGAGTACGCGGACTTCGCCTGCTCGCCGCCGCACCACCACTGACCTTCGCGATCCTCGGCATCACGGCGATCGTCGCCGAGGGGATGGGCTTGCGATGGGGTGTTCTGGCCGCTCTCGCCGGAACCGCGGCCGCCATCGGATTCGCCCTGGGTATGCGTGCGTTCGGCACAATCCTGACCGCAGAGGAACCGCCGCGCACCAGCACCGGTGAGCGTGCCGCCCTGCTTGCCGGGGTGCTGCTGAGCTGGATCCCGGTGTGGATCGGCACCGGCGGCCCGGACCAGATGTTGCAGCGCTGGGACGCGCTGTTCCACCTCGGCGCGCTCCGGCTGATCACCGAGACCGGGTCGGCCTCCTCACTCACCCTGGGCGCCCTCTCCTACGGGACGGGCCAGGACGGCGTCTACCCGGCTGCATGGCACGCCTTCACCGCACTGCTGCCCACCTCATCGCCGACGGCGGCCGTCCTGGTCTCCGCGTCCCTCACCTCGGGCGCCACGTGGGTGATCGGCAGCGCGGCCCTGGCCCGGGAGCTATGGCCCGGTACCCGGTACGCGGCTGCCGTGGCGGCGGTTGCGGCCGGAGTGGCCACGGCGACTCCAATGGCGCTGTGGGTGGGGTGGGGACACCTGCCGAACGCCGCCGCGCTGGCCATGGTGCCCGGCGTGCTGGCCTGTGCGCTGCACTGGCTGGTCAAAGCCCGGCCACCCACCTCAGGGGCGCGGACCGGGGCGGTGATCGTGGTGCTCGCCGCTGCGGGAGGCCTCGGCCTCGCCCATCCCAACGCTGCCCTGGCGCTCGCCGCCCTGCTGCTGGCCCCGGTGGCCTGGCTGCTCGGGTGCGCGGCACAGAACTGGTGGCAGACGGGGCGGCGAGGGGTCGCCGTCGGCGTTCCGGTCGGTGCCGTGCTTCTCGTGGCGGCGGCGACGGCGGGACTGCTGCGCTCGCCGCTGGCAGCGGCAGTGACCGGGTACACCGGCATCGCTACTGACTCCCTCCCGGTGGCGATCGGTGAGGTGGCGGCCGGCTGGTATGACCTGTGGGCGCACCCGGCCACGGCGATCGCAGTGATCGGCGCTCCGGTTGGCGCATGGCTGGCGTGGCGGCGCGGTGCGCCGTGGGTGGCGGGGATGCTGGCCGTGGTGTGGGTGCTCTACGTCGACGCCGCCACCGGGGGCGAGCTGGGGATCTCCGGGCTCTGGTATTCGAGCACTGCACGGCTCAGCGTGGTCGTGGCGATGGTGACGCTGCCGTTGGGTGCGGGGGCGTTGCTCGTGGGGGTGCAGCGCATCCGGAGGCGGTTCCTGGAGCGGGGCGGGGCGCATTCCGGCCGTCCGGTGCTCCTGTTGACGAGTGCCCTGGCGGGGCTCGTGGTGGTGGCGTTGGTGGTGACGTCGTCGGTGTACACCGCGCGGCGCACGGCCGAGGTGTTCGGGGTGGACTCCGGAGGTGCGCCCCGGTTCGTCACCGCACCCGAACGGGAGATGTGGGAGGACATCACTGCCGAGGGTGGTGTGCTCAGCGATGGGTCGGCCGGAACGGTGCTCGGCAACCCGTTCTCCGGCACGCCGTTGCTGTACAGCCTGTATGGCCAGGACGTGGTGTTCCCGGTGGCCGGCCAAGTGCTCTCGGAGGAGCAGGAGGCAGTGCTCGACGGGTTCGCCGCGCTTGCCGACGGCGTGCCGTGGGGTGATCCGCAGTTGTGCTCGGCCCTGGGCGCGCTCGAGGTGCGCTACCTGTATCAGGACTCCGAGCCGTATCAGCGCGCGAACGACTACGCGCCATTGGACACGGTGGAGGTGTCCGGTGCGCAGGTGGTTGCCGAGGGCGGGACCGCTCGGCTCGTGGAGTTGCCCCCCTGCCGCTGAGGAGCGGCTCACCAGTTCAGGTCCGATGCTCTCTCATCGGCCCTATCGGTGATCCAGATCACTCTCCTGCACACAACCTCCGCACATCGCACGCCTCCTATTCGCCCAGATCAGCGCGCCATTGCTTACGATCTAGGGGATGTCCACCACACCCTCCCGTGCCGCTCAAGGGCCACGGCACAGCCGCCGGGCTCCCGGCCGCCGCGCGCTCCCCACCGTCATGGCGGTCGTGCTGTTCCTGGTGACCTTTGCCGGGACCGGTGCCGCCTTCGCCTACCAATCACTGCAGGGCGGCGTGGATCGGCACAACTTGGACGACATCCTCGGCACCGATCGGCCCACCAACGGCTCCTCCGAACCCGACAATCCCGACGACGCCCTCGAGGGTGAGGCGTACAACGTGCTCGTGATGGGCACCGATTCCCGGGACGGTGAGGAGAACGCCGACCTCGGTGGCGGCGCGAACTCAGTGGAGGGCATGCGTTCGGACACCACCCTGCTCCTGCATGTGGCCGCCGATCGCTCCCGCGTGGACGTCGTTTCGATTCCCCGCGACCTGCTCGTGACGATTCCGAGTTGCTCGCTGCCGGACGGCTCCTCCACCTACGAGCAGTACGACGCCATGTTCAACGGCGCATTCGCCCTGGGCGGGAGCACCGGCGATGTCGGCTACGCCGCCGGTTGCACCGTCCGCACAGTCGAGGCCATGACCGACATCTACATCGACGACTTCGTGGTGGTCGATATGGCTGGGTTCAAGGACATGGTGGACGCCATCGGGGGTGTGGACATGTGCTTCGAGGAGGACATGTACTCCGAGGACGCCAAGCTCGATATCACGGCCGGCTGCCACACCCTCGACGGTGAGACCGCCCTCGCTGTGGCCCGCGCTCGTAAGGGCGTCGGCCTGGGTGACGGCTCCGACATCGGCCGAATCGACCGTCAGCAGGAGCTGCTCACGAACATGGTGGAGCAAGTGCTGGACCGCAACATCCTGACCAACTCCACCGAGCTCTACCAGTTCCTGCAGGCAGCCACCTCCTCCCTCACCACGAGCGACCGGATCGGTAATCTCACCACCATGGCAGGCCTGGCGTACTCGCTGCGCGGCACCGATGTGGACGAAGTGAACTTCGCGACGATTCCCTTCGACTGGGCCGGCAACCGGGTGCGCCCGAACTACCTCACCGACGAGCTCTGGGCCTCCATCCGCGAGGACGAGCCGATGGTGTTGCCCCCGGACGAGGACGCCACCGACGAGGAAGCGACCACCGACGACAGCACCGAAGTGGACGGTTCCTCGGACGCGTCCGGCACCCAGGGCTGAACGGCCTGCGGTCCGCGCGCCTGCGGCTGCAGCCGCATACGGTCGGGCTACTCTCGTGCTGCCGGGCCGTCGGCGGCGACCAACCAAGGAGCTGAGACCCACCCATGACTGATGAGGACCGCTTCGACTCCGGCGACCCGTTCGCGGACAAACCGCGCCGGGCGCCCGGTCGGCGGCCTCGCCCCGGCGGCACGGGCAGCACAGGTGGCAGCCGCGCTCGCGAAGGTGGACCCGCGCAGCCGGTCAGCGGCGAAAGCGGCCGGTCATCGGGTGAGACCTCTCCCGCGCGGGCGCCGCGAGCGACGCCGCCGACCCGGCGACCCGCCACTCCGAGAGCCTCGCGCGAGGCCCGGCCGCCCAGCTTCGCCCCTGGCGGGGGTGCTGGGCGCAGGGAACCGGGCAACGGGCCGGTCGATGCCACCCGCACGATGCCCGCCTCGAGTGCCGCGTCCGGCGACGATGCTCGCCGCCCCCCAGCACCCCCGGCACGCCCTCCGAACCGGCCGCAGTCACGCCCCCCGAACCCGCCACCTGGTGGCAGCGGGGGCTCCGGACCACGACCGCCCGCCGGGCCCGGCGGGGCAGCACGACGGCGACGCGTCCGGCGCCGGCGGATAGTCACGGTGCTGGTGCTGCTGCTCGTCCTGGTACTGGCCTGGCCCGTGGGTCTGCTGATCTGGGCGAACGGGCAGATCAACCACGTGGCCGCCACGAACGACGACCTGAGCACCGATGGCACCACGTACCTGCTCGCTGGCTCGGACTCCCGGGCCGATTCCGGACTGGACGGCGACACCACCGAGGGGCAACGCACCGACACGATCATGCTGCTCACCTCGCCCCCCAGCGGGACGCCGTCGTTGATCTCCATTCCACGCGATACCTACGTGGAGATCCCCGAGTACGGCCCGAACAAACTGAACTCGGCCTACGCCTACGGCGGGCCGGAGTTGCTGGTGGACTCCGTGCAGTCGCTGACCGGTATCGAGGTGGACCACTACGTCGAGATCGGGATGGGCGGCGTGGCCGACATCGTCGACGCGGTCGGTGGCGTGGAACTGTGCCTGGACTATGACGTGGACGATGCCGACTCCGATCTGGTGTGGGAGGCCGGCTGCCACCCTGCCGACGGGGAGACCGCCCTAGCGTTTGCCCGGATGCGCAAGGCCGACCCCCTCGGTGACATCGGCCGCACCCAGCGCCAGCAGCAGGTGATCCAGGCCGTCACCTCGACGGTGGCCGACCCGAGCCTGGTGTTCCGCCCGGGTGAGCAGGTACGGCTGGCCAGCGCCGGTCTGGGAGCGCTGGACGTCTCCGAGGGCACCGGCATCATCGACCTCGGCCAGATGGCGCTCGCGTTCCGCAATGCCACCGGATCCGACGGCGTTCGAGGCACTCCCCCGGTGGCCGACCTGGACTACCGGCCCGGCGGGGTCGGATCCACTGTGCTGCTCGACCCCGACCTCGCTCCCGCGTTCTTCGAGGCAGTGGCCGATGGCACCGTCACCGAGGCCGACCTGCAGCAGTACTGAGCTGCCCACTCCCGGAACCGCTCGCCACGGGCGACAGTTCACCCAGCCAGTGGAGTGAACGACAGCAGGCCATTTGACGACCGATCCCAGCGCGGGTGTGGTTCCCTGGTCTTCATGAGCACGCACACGAACGACCGGACCGTCATCCACCGGCTGATGACCACGCCTGGCCGATGGGCCGTCGTCGGGCTCTCCGCGAACCGGAAGCGGACCGCCTATGAGGTGTCCGGCTACGTGCAGAGCCTGGGCCACGAGATCGTGCCGGTGCACCCGCGAGCAGAAGAGGCACACGGTGCGACGGGGTACGCGAGCCTTGCCGAGGTGCCCGGTGAGATCGACGTGGTCGACATCTTCGTCAACTCCGATCTGGCCGGCGGCGTGGTGGACGAGGCGATCGCGGCCGGCGCGAAGGCGGTGTGGCTCCAACTGGACGTCATCGACGAGGCCGCCGCCGAACGCGCCCGTGCGGCCGGACTCGACGTGGTGATGGACACCTGCCCGCTGATCGAGGGGCACCGGCTGAGCCTGCGCTGAGGCCCAGCCGGCCACCCGCCTCAGAACCGGTTGTCACCGCCGAGCAGGTTCCCGAAGCCGCCGAGCACCGACCCTTCACCGCGGTCACGCCCACCGGTCTGCGGCGCTGCTGCCAGCATGCGACCGGCCATCCGGGAGAACGGCAACGACTGCAACCAGACCTTTCCGGGTCCGGTCAGGGTCGCCAGGAACACACCCTCACCGCCGAAGACCATGCTCTTCACACCACCGACGGCGCGCACGTCCATGTCCACGCCTGCGTGGTAGGCCATCACGCAGCCGGTGTCGACGTCGATGCGCTCGCCCGGAGCCAGTTCGCGCTCGACCACCGTGCCGCCCGCGTGCACGAAGACCCAGCCGTCACCCTCAAGCTTCTGCATGATGAAGCCCTCACCGCCGAACAGGCCGGTGAGGATCTTGCGCTGGAAATGGATCCCGATGGAGACGCCACGGGCGCCGGCCAGGAAGCTGTCTTTCTGACAGATGAGCTGGCCCCCGTGGTCGGAGAGCTTGATGGGCAGCACCGAGCCCGGGAACGGGGCGGCGAAGGAGACGTGCGCCTTGCCCGTGCCCTCGTGGGTGAACATCGTGGTGAACAGCGACTCGCCGGTGATCACGCGCTTGCCGGCCGACATCAGCGTGTCCATGAAGCCGCCACCGCCGGCACCCTGGGCGGGAGACCCGTCTCCGAAGACCGTGTCCATCCGAACCGAGGCATCCTTGACCATCAGCGCACCGGCCTCAGCGATCGCCGTCTCGCCCGGATCGAGCTCGATCTCCACGAACTGCATGTCCTCGCCGATGATGCGGAAGTCGATCTCGTCAGTTCCGCGGCTCGCCGCCGGTGGTGGGGGCGGGGGCGGAGGTGAACCCGCCGAGGAAGCGAACTCGGGCACTGCGTGGATCGGCAGCCACTCCGCGAATCCTTCCTTCCAACAGTGCCCGTTCGGATCGCGGGCCGCCTGTGCACGGGCCTGCTCATCCTCGAACGGACCACTGCGCTCGCCGTTGTAGGTGAAGAACCACTGACTCATCTGCACGCTCCTTCGTCGAGATACCGCCAGCGGCACCCTATCGGCCCGGCGCCTCTCCCCCTAGCGCTCGGAGCACGGCACGTTTCATTCGCGGCCCGATGGGCCGCTCCACACACCGGTGCACGAGCCAGGCCAGCGTCAAGGAGACGGCAGTTGCGGCAGTCACCGACACCACCGGACCCACATGGTCACGCAGCCCGGCGATCACCCACCAGCCCCAGTACTGGTGCAACAGGTACACCGGATACGTGAGCACACCCGCCGTGGTGAGCCACCGCCACTCCACCCGGGACCATCGGGTGAGTGCGATCAGCGCCACCGCCACGAAACACCCCACCACCAAGGCACCAAGAAGGCGCGGTTCGAGGGCATACGGAGTGTTCTGCGCCACCTGATCGCTGAGACCGGGCACGGTGTGCCACACCGCGAGCGCCGCGTTGCCGATCAGCAGGAGCCAGCGCACCGGCGTATGCCCGCGCGAGTAGAGCAGGTACAGGAGCATCCCGCCGGCGAAGAACGGAGCGTGCCGGTAGATCAGCCAGTCCCACAGCCACGGGAGCCCCGATTCCGCGAGTGCCCAACCCGCCAGCGGCCACAGTCCGGCGAACCACACCACGCGCCGGGCCGTCAGTCCGACGACCACGAAGATCCCCATCAGCAGGTAGAACTTCAGCTCCACCCACAACGTCCAATACACGCCATCCACGTGTGGTACCTCGAAGGCGGCCTGGACCATCGTGAGGTTCATGGCGATCTGCCCCAGCCCCGGTGCCCGCCCCGGGTTCCACATCAGCAGCAGCAGCGCACTGGTGGCCAGCACAGCGGCCCAGTAGGCCGGGTAGAGGCGAGCCACCCGGGAGGCGATGAAGTAACGCCATCCCCGGCCCTCCGCCGTCATCAGGATCACGAATCCGGAGATCACGAAGAACAGGTAGGGCGCGAGCGCACCGTAGCCGAACCAGACGCCAGCGCGTGCGGTGGCGTCCTCCACGGGTTGCCCCCAGACGGGGCCTTCGACCTTGTCGAATGCGGCGTAGTGGTAGCCGAGCACGGCGATCGCGGCCGAGAACCTCAGGCCATCGAGCAGCCGCAGGCGACCGCGGGCCGGGGCGGCGCGGTCCGAGGAAAGGGATCGGGTCATCTCGGCCATATGTCACAGAACGATAACGCTCGGAGTGAGTGCCATGCACCTTCGGCTCGCTGCGGCGCGCGTATTCTGGTCGGATGCGCAACTCGTGGCGAGCTCTCCTGACGCTGTCCGTGGTCGGCCTGCTCGGGCTGAGCGGATGCTCACTCCTGCAGGATCAGGCCGAGGATGTGGTGGAACACGCGATCGAGGAGGCCGTGGAGGGTCTCAACCTCACCGAGGGTGTGCCGGAGGGCTACCCGGGTGATGCGGTGCCACGGGTGGACGGGGAGGTGCGCGGCGCTTCGCGCTCCACCGATGAGGGCACCGAGTACGTGCTGCTGGTGACTGCCGATGACGCCGGATCGGCCGCCGCCGACCTCCTCGAGGAGGCGGGCCTGGAGGAGCGGCACGCGGTCTCCTCGGAGAGCGGTCGCCTCGCGGAGTACTCCGGTGACGGCGTTCATGTCACCCTGATCGCGTCCGGCACCCGGGTGGTCTACGTGGTGCGCCCCGCCTGACGGCGCAGGTTCAGTTCCCGAAGCCGGTGCGGTGGCCGCGCTTCGCCCGCAACCGGGCACCCTTCTCCTCGGCCGTGGCCCGCAGGGCCTCCTGGAACTCGCCCATCCGCTCCCGCAACCGGGCAGCGTCGGCGTCTGAACCGGCGCCGAGGATCCGTGCGGCGAGTAGGCCCGCGTTGCGCGCTCCACCTACGGAGACCGTGGCCACCGGAACTCCGGCGGGCATCTGCACGATGGAGAGCAGGGAGTCCATCCCGTCCAGGTGCTGCAGTGGCACGGGCACACCGATCACCGGCAGTGGGGTCACCGCGGCGAGCATCCCGGGCAGGTGCGCCGCTCCCCCAGCTCCGGCGATCAGCACGCCCAGCCCGCGGCCGCTGGCCTGTTCGCCGTAGCGGATCATCTCCTGCGGCATCCGGTGCGCGGAGACGACATCCACCTCGCACTCGATCTCAAATTCCTCGAGTGCCGCCACGGCCGCCTCCATCACCGGCCAATCCGAATCCGATCCCATCACCACGCCGACGCGAGCACCCATCGTCACCGACCTCCCAGCAGCGCTGCTGCCTCTTGAGCCCGACGGCGCACCGTGGGCAGATCCGTTCCGGTCACCGTCACGTGACCGAGCTTGCGTCCCGGGCGCACCGACTTCCCGTACAGGTGCACCTTGGCCTCGGGATAGGCCGCCATCAGGGCGGTGTAGGCCTGTGTGGGGTCCTCCAGTTCGGACCCGAGCACATTGACCATGACCGCGACCGGTGCAGTCAGGTCCGTCGCGCCCAGCGGGAGGTCAAGTACGGCCCGCAGGTGCTGCTCGAACTGGCTCGTCACCGAGCCTTCGATGGTGAAGTGGCCGCTGTTGTGCGGGCGCATCGCGAGTTCATTGACCAGGATCACCCCGTCGGCGGCCTCGAACATCTCCACCGCCATCACCCCCGTGACGTCGAGTCCCTCGGCGATCGCGTGGGCCACGTCCACGGCGTCCTCGGCCAGATGCTCAGGAAGATCCGGGGCCGGCGCGACGACTTCGGCGCATACCCCCTGGCTCTGCACCGTCTCCACGACGGGCCAGGACCGCATCTCACCGGACGGACGCCGGCCCACCAGAACGGCGAGCTCGCGCCGGAAACCGACCCGCTCCTCGAGCAGCACCTCGCCACGCGGGTGCTCGAACCAGGGCAGCACGGCGGCAACGGATTCGTCATCCGAGCCGGTCAGCACCTGCACACCCTTCCCGTCATACCCGCCGACAGGTGTCTTAGCCACGATGGGCCAACCCACCTCTGCGCCGAAGGCCTCGATGTCCGCAACCGAGGTGGCCGAAGCCCATCGCGGGCACGGAACGCCCAATTCGGTCATCCGGCGGCGCATCACGATCTTGTCCTGCGCGTGCCGCAGCGCCTGCGCTCCCGGCTGCACGTTCACGCCGTCGGCCACGAGTGCAGCAAGAACCTCGGCGGGGACGTGTTCGTGTTCGAAGGTGAGCACATCCGCCCCGCGAGCGATACCGGCCACCGCGTCAGCATCGGCCGCAGCACCCACGCGGGAATCGGGAACCACCTGCGCGGTGGCCCCGTCGGCAGCCTCGACGAGCGCCTGAAGCCGGATCTGCAGCGCGCCGGCGGGTTCAGCCATCATGCGAGCGAGTTGCCCGCCGCCAACCACAGCTACTACTGGTCCCATGAGGGCTCACCCTACCGACGGTTATCCTGACGAGGTGACCGAGTCCACTGAACGCGCTCCCGGCAGCGCCCCGCGCCTGTCGGCGCGGCTGTTCACGTGGTTCGGTGAGCTGACCCGATTCGGCACCGTCGGACTCGTCGCCTTCATCGTCGATACCGGCCTGATGAACCTGCTGCGATTCGGCCCGGGTGAGATCCTTGGTCACAAGCCACTGACGGCGAAGGTCATCTCGGTCACGGTGGCCGTGCTGATCGCATGGCTGGGGAACCGCTACTGGGCGTTCGCACCCAAACGAAGCGCCGAGACGCCAGCGGCCCGGAGCAAGGAGCTCGTCCAGTTCGCGATCGTGAACGTGATCGGGATGGCAATCGCCGTCGGTTGCCTCGCCGTCTCGCACTATCTGCTCGGATTCACCTCCCCGTTGGCGGACAACATCTCGGCCAACGGGGTCGGGCTGGTGCTCGGGACCGCGTTCCGGTACCTCGCCTACCGGTACTGGGTGTTCACCGGGCCAGTGCCGCGGCCACCAGCTCAGTCGGCCGAACAATCGCCCACGCGCGCGCAGCGATGAGCCCCGCCCGGGCCTGACCCGGGTCAGCGGCGGCGCTGGCGCCGGCCCACCACCACCAGGGAGCCGGGCGGCAGCACCACGTCCGGATCCAGCCGCTTGGGCACCGCGTTCAGGAAGATCGCGAACACCGGGGGGCGGCGCTGCGCCAACTCGAGCCGGCCGCCATCGGCAGTCACCAGGTCACGTGCCAGCCCCAGGCCCAGGCCAGTGCCTCGACCGGAGGTGACGTGCCGATCGAAGATGCGCGGCGCCAACTCATCGCTGACCCCGGGGCCCTCGTCTGCCACTTCGATCACCACACCGGTCTCGGCGCCCGTCTTGGAGGGGCGCACCCGGACCGTGGTGGTTCCTTCGCCGTACTTGAGGGAATTCTCCAGCAGGGTGGCCAGGGCCTGAGCGAGCGCCCCCGGGGTGGCGAAGACGGAGACGTCGGAGGCGTCACCGAACTCCACCTTTCGCCCGGCACGCTGATAGGTCTGCGCCCACTCTTCCCGCTGCTGGGCGAACACCTCGTCCAGATGCAGTGCCTCGGTGGTTCCGCCGTCGGCCTTGCGAGAGGCCTTCAGTAGATCGTCCACCACGTGCACGAGCCGCTCCACCTGTTCCAGCGAGATGCGGGCCTCATTACGGACCTCCTCGTCCTCGCTGAGCAGCTGAATCTCCTCCAGGCGCATCGAGAGCGCCGTCAGCGGCGTACGCAACTGGTGGGAGACGTTGGCCGCGAACTGCCGCTCGGCCGCGATCCGGCCCGCCATCCGATCACTGGTCCGGACCAACTCGGCAGCCACCAGATCGATCTCCTCCACCCCGGAGACCTCGATCCGCGGGCGCACCTGGCCCGAACCGATCTGCTCGGCGCTCGCGGCGAGGTAGATCAACGGCGCCGCCAGCCGGCGAGCTTGCCAACTCGCCACCACGGCGGCGAGGCCGAACGCCACCACCGAGGCGATGATCACCAGGATCACCACCTGAGCACCGCGCCAGAAAAGCAAAGACGCGCTGATCTCCAGCCTGACTTGAGCGCCGGAGACGGACGTGCTCTCGGCCTCGAAGACCTCGTCCGGACCGCCGACATCCGGCCCAGCAACAATCTCCGTGCCGTTCGGCAGCACCACGGTGACCCGTGCCGGAGTGCCCGAATCGGCATCGACCCACCGGTCGAGGAACTCCTGGTCGATCGGGGTGTTCAACCCCAGCCGGGTCTCCACGTTGCGCGTGACGGACTCGGTCCGTACGCGCAGGTTCTGCTTCACGCTGTCCTGCACCATCAGCGCGCCGAAGATCGCCATCGGCCCGCCGAGGAGGAGCACCGCGACCGTCACAGCCGCGATGGTGGCCGTCAGGACGCGTCTGCGCAGGTCAGTTCACCCCGCCCTCGAACCGGAACCCCATGCCGCGTACGGTCGCGATGTACCGCGGCGCGTTCGCATCGTCACCGAGCTTGCGACGCAACCAGGACACGTGCATGTCCAGGGTCTTCGTGGACCCATTCGGATCCGAGGCCCACACTTCACGCATCAGCGTCTCCCGCGAGACCACCGACCCGGCCTCGCGGACCAGGACCCGTAGCAATTCGAACTCCTTCGCGGTGAGCTGGAGCTCGCGCTCCCCCTGGAAGGCTCGGTGCGCCGCCACCTCCACGCGCACATCCTGTGCGGAGATCTCCTCCTCATCGCCGCCTTCCGAACCGGCACGCCGCAAGAGTGCCCGCACCCGCGCGAGCAGTTCAGCGAGGCGAAACGGCTTCGTCACGTAGTCATCGGCTCCGGCGTCCAGGCCCACCACGAGATCCACCTCATCGGCGCGCGCTGTGAGCACCAGGATCGGCGTGGTCAGGCCTTGGTTGCGGATCCACCGCGCCACATCGAGGCCATCCATATCCGGAAGTCCGAGATCGAGCACGAACAGGTCCGCATGGGTCGCCTCATCGATCGCCCCGCGTCCGGTGCCGTGCACCGACACGTCATACCCCTCGCGCGTCAACGCCCGCGCCAGCGGCTCGGCAATGGCCGGGTCATCTTCTGCTAATAGAACTCGGGTCACAGTGCCATGCTAATGCCAGGTGGAGTCATGGGTGCCAGATTCACCCGCCCGCACGTCGCAGCACGTCGATGCGTCCACTACCCGAGCCCCCGGCCCCGCCCTCGCCCCGATTCAGGCGCGCGAGACCATCACCGGGTGCACTTCCCCCAGACCAGGAACAGACCGGCGGTCCACGGTTTCCAGCGTGAACTCCCGTGCACCTGGGCCGCCCTCAAGCAGGGCTGCGGAGACGTCGTCCATCAGGACTGTGCCAGGGCCGGCGATATCGGTCAGCCTGGATGCCAGATTGACCACGGGCCCGAAGATGTCCCCGGACCGGGAGAGCACCCGGCCCCACACCACCGATCCTCGAACCGGCAGATCGCGAGCGTCCATCGTGGTGACCAGTTCGGTGGCCACGCGTACGCCGGTGATCAGATCGTCGGCCACGAACAGGACCGCGTCACCGATGGTCTTGACCACTCGGCCACCGGTCTGTGCGACCACATCCCGCGCTGCGGTCTCGAAGTCCTGCACGAGCGTGGCCAGGGCGGCCGGGTCCAGATCGGCCGCACGCGTGGTGTAGGCGACGATGTCGATGAAGCCGACGGCGCGTTCAAGGGGAAGCTGCCCCGGGTCCGGGGTCTCGTTTCCCAGTTGGGAGACGTCCTTGTCGATCCGGCCCAGCAGGGCCGCCAGCTGGCGGCGCCACGCGTAATCGAGTTGCTCACGCAGCAAGGGGCTGAGTTCGACGAGCCGGTCCAGTACCACCAGACGGGCACTGACGTCATCCAGTTCGTACCGCGTGGACGCGTCCTGCACGAGCGCCTCCACCTGCCACAGCACGAGTCTGTCCATCGAGTGCCCCAGTGCACGCACCAGGTCTTGGGCTGTCGTCAGGCTCATGCCGCCGTCGGTGACGACGTCCACCAGCGCACGAAGCGCCGTCACGTCAGCTTGCGTGAATTGCCGTTCGTCGGCCGGCACGTCGGCGAAGCCCAGGGCCCGCCAATAGGTGCGCACCAGGTGGTCGGGCACCTCGGCAGCAGCGGCGAACTCGGCAACAGTCAGCGCCCCGGGGCCGCCGAGCAGACGCTCTTCGTGACGCCGGAGCGTCGAGAGGTCCGGATCACTGCGCTCGCTCACACCGCCGAGGGTAGTCGGTCGAGCCCGTCACGAGCGTCAGGCCAACTTGCCCTCGAGTCGCTGCACGGCATCGATGAGGTGCGCGTCGATGACGGCGTCCAGTTCTTCGGGCGTACCGGTACGCAGGGCCTCGCGCCATTCCTCATGCTCGCGCACCTGTTCGCCCAGGTCCGGATAGGTGGTCTGCAACTCACCGAGGCAGATCCGGGTCTCCACCAGAAGAGTGCGCAGTGCCCGGATCAGGCGGGGGCTGCCGGCGGCCTCCACGAACGCCTCGTGAAACGCTTGGTCGGCGTTCGATACGCCCGTCGGATCGCCCCGTTCAGCTGCTCGCGTCATGGCCTGCAGCGGTGCGCCCAGCACGCGCCATGCACCCTCTCGATCGCTCTCCAGGATGATCCGCCCGGCACCTCGTTCGATCACCGCCCGGGAGCGGTAGACATCGATCATGTCGGCCAGGTCGAGTTCGGGCACGAAGATGCCGCGGTGTCGCACACTGTGTGCGATCCCCTCGGAGACCAGACGTTGCAGGGCTTCACGCACGGGGCCACGCGAGACCTCGAAACGCGTGGCGATGTCCGCCTCACCGAGCTGTTCGCCCGGGGTGAGTGTGCCGGTCATGATCGCACTTCGGAGTTGCTCGGCGATCAGCTCGGCCGTGGACAGCCGGTGCGCGGGCGACGGGTCGGGAAGCACGTCCTCACGCTCCGAACAGGGTGCCCAGTGCCGGGTGCGTGACTCGCTGGCCGAGTAGCCGCAGTCCCTCCCAGATCGTCACCTGGTTCGCGGTCAGCACGGGCTTGCCGATTCGGTCCTCGAGTGCGCCGAGCCAGCGCAGGGTGTGCATCGCCGTGTCAGGGATGAGAAGTGCCTGCGCATCGGGATGGTCATTCGCGGCGGCGAGATCGAGCACGGCCTCCTGCTCCAGCGTGCCCACCTCGGCCGCTGTGTCGATCCCGGCACCCCTGATCTCGAGCACCTCAATCCCTGCCGCCCCGAGGAAGTCTGCGAAGAGGCCGGCCACATCCTGCGGATAGCTCGCCGCGACGGCCACACGCTCCAGGCCCAGCGCCTGTGCCGCGTGCACGAAGGCGAAACTGGTGCTGGATGCCGGGACACCGGCAACCGAGGCGAGCTGACGCACCTGCTCGCGGGCGCCGTCGGGGCCGTACACGAAACTGCCGGACGTGCACGCCCACACCACGGCGTCCGGGCTGGCCGGAGCGAGCTGGGCCGCGCCGGCGGCGAGTCGTTCCGGGCTGCCGAGATCGAGAAGCTCGGGAACGGCGTGCAGGTCTGTGCCGTAGATGTGGGTGACCTCAAGGCGCACGTGCTCAACAGGGCGGAGCAGCTCGGCCGCGTACGGGTAATCATCTTCAGCGGCGTGGTCGGGGTAGATGAACCCGATGGTCGTCTCGGTCGTTGCTGATGCAGTCACTGGCGATGGTCCTGAACAGGTGAGGTGGCTGAAACGGATACGCCGATCTCCGTACGGGGACGTGGCGGCGGGAATGCTGCGTCGGGCGATGACGCTGCGGGCAGTGGTTCAGCCGACGCGGACGCGAGGGGGCCCTCGTCTGGCGGGGCGGGGACGTCCTCGGGCGGATCACCGAAGACCGAGTGGAGCCACCGCCCAGGGCCCATCATGGGCAGCCCCATCCGGGCCAGGCAGGCCCACATGGTGAGCTGGTTTGCGGTGAGGACCGGCTTGCCGAGCGCCCGTTCGAGGGGTTCGACCACGTCATAGGTGGGCAGGTTCGTACATGAGACGAAGACTGCCTCGGCATCCGGGGCGTCCGCCTCCATGATCCGCTCGGCCACGGTGCGGTAGTTCACCTTCCAGATACCGCCGCCGAGGCCGAGGTGGTTGGAGCGGACCACCTCCACACCGAGTTCGGCCAAGAACGCGTGCAGCCGGAGCGTGAGCGGCTCGTCATATGGCGTGATCACGCTGATCTTGCGCAAGCCAAGGGCGCGTACCGCCTCCACCAACGCACCGGAGGTGGTCAGCGCCGAGGGTGCGCCCGCCTCTTCGATCGCCTCGCACAGGCTGCGCTCGTACGCGAGACCGTTGATGAAGCTGCCTGAGTTACACAGGTAGGCGACCACCTCGGGCTCCACCCCCAGCACATCCCGCGTGGCTCGTTTGAGGTGCTCAGGATCGGAGACCAGTGCCGCCATCTCCAGGCTCACCGGAACTGGCTCGAAGGGGGTACGGGCCAGGTGCAGGCTCACCTCAAGCGGGCACCAGCGCCACAGTTCCCGTTCCAGCGCCAGGTCGAAGGGCGCGATGATTCCGATCCCACGCTGGGCGAGCGGCCCATCGAACTCGGCACCGTGCAGTTCCAATACCGCACCTCTTTCACATTCGGGCCCCGGGAGTCGGATTGTTGACAATAGTACGACCCGCTCATACGTTGTCAATGTGCCAGATCCCACCGACGTCCTCGTGCTTCATGAGGGCGCCCCGCCCGCATCCCCCGCCCTGGAGGAGTTGGCTGCCCGGGTGCCCCTGCGCTTCACCGACGAGGCTCACCTGGCCGAGGAACTCCCCGGGGCAGAGGTGCTCTACCTGCACCACTTCCTCAGCCGGGCACTCCCCCGCGCATGGCCTGCTGCTGACGCCTTGCGCTGGGTGCATGTGGCCGCCGCAGGCGTAGACCCGGTGCTCTTCGACGACCTCGTCTCCAGTGAGGTGGCCGTCACGAACTCGCGCGGGGTCTTCGATGATGCGATCGCCGAGTACGTCCTCGGCCAGATCATCGCCGAGGCCAAGGACTTCCGTTCCTGCTGGGCCGATCAGGACCGGCGCACGTGGCGGCACCGAGAGTCCGCCCGGGTGGCGGGCAGCACGGCGCTCGTGGTGGGCACCGGTGCGATCGGACGTGCCATTGCCCGGTTACTTCGGGCTGTCGGCATGCAGGTCAGCGGCGCGGGGCGGCGCGTGATCACCGACGATCCGGACTTCGGCACCGTCACCGATGATCTCAACGGTGCACTGGGGCACGCGGACTGGGTGGTCGCGGTGGCTCCGCTCACTCCCACCACGCGAGGGATGTTCGACGCCGCCGCGTTCGGCGCGATGCGCTCCGACGCGCGGCTGATCAACGTCGGGCGCGGTGAGCTGGTGCGCACCGAGGATCTGGTGCACGCCCTGACGCGAGGCGATATCGCCGGTGCTGTCCTGGATGTGACCGACCCCGAACCGCTGCCCGCCGAGCATCCGTTGTGGACGATGGCCGGCGTCACTGTGACCGCCCACCAGTCCGGGGACGTGCAAGGCTGGCGAGAGGAGCTCGATCGACTGTTCGCCGAGAACCTCACCCGGTGGCGCGATGGTCGTGATCTCCATAACGTCGTCGACACCCAGCTGGGCTACGTCCCCACCTCAAGGAGCCAACGGTGAACCCGAACGAGATGACCGCCGTCGAGATCGTGACCGCCTACGGGGCAGGCGAACTGAGCCCCGTGGAGGTGACCACCGCGGCGCTCGAGGCCATCGAGGAGCGGAACTCCGAGTTGAACGCGTATTGCCTGGTGGACGGCGAGCGCGCACTCGCGATGGCTCGCGAGTCCGAGGACCGGTGGCACTCCGGGCACGTCAAGGGACTGCTGGACGGCGTCCCGATCTCGATCAAGGACATCTTCCTCACCGACGGCTGGCCCACCCGGCGCGGTTCGGCGGCGATCACGCCCGATCAACCGTGGGAGGTGGACTCCCCGGTAGCCGCCCGGCTGCGCGAGGATGGCATGGTCTTTCTCGGGAAGACCACCACCCCGGAGCTCGCCTGGAAGGCCACCACAGACAGCCCTGCCTTCGGGATCACGCGGAACCCGGTGGACTCCCGGCTCACCGCCGGCGGGTCGTCAGGTGGTAGCGCCGCGGCCGTCGGCGCCGGGATGGGGCCGGTCTCGGTGGGCACCGACGGCGGAGGGTCGGTCCGCATTCCGGCCTCGTTCTGCGGGATCGTCGGCTTCAAGCCCACCCATGGCCGGATCCCGCTCTATCCGGCGAGTCCGTTCGGGCCGTTGGCGCACGCCGGCCCGATGACGCGCTCCGTTGACGATGCGGCGCTGCTGATGGACATCCTCTCGTTGCCCGATCACCGGGATCCGACGGCGCTGGCTCCGCCACGTTCGACCTATCGCGGGGAGGTCGTGCGTGACGTGACCGGACTCGAGGTGGCGTACTCGCCGACTCTCGGATTTGCCAATGTCGATCCCGAGGTGGCTGCCGTGGTGGAGCGTGCCGTGCGGCTCCTGGACGAGGCAGGACTGGCCGTCGCGCAGGCCGATCCCGGATTCGACGACCCGATCGAGGCGTTCGAGTTGCTCTGGGCGGCCGGGGCCGCGACCTTGCTGAACACGATGCCCGGCGCGCGAGAGGGGATCGACCCGGGACTGGGCAAGGTATGGGACGCCGGACTGGCCGCGACGGCCGTGGAGTTCCTGCAGGCACGTGCCGTGGCCGCGGACGTCGGGATCCGGATGGGTGCATTCCACCGCACGCACAATGTGCTCATCACCCCGGCCATGCCGATCACGGCGTTCGAGGCGGGCCACGATGTGCCGCCCGGGAGCGGGATGGACGGGTGGCCGCAGTGGACCCCGTTCACCTACCCCTTCAACCTCAGTCAACAGCCGGCGATCTCCATCCCGGCCGGAACGACGGCCGCGGGGCTGCCGGTCGGCCTGCAGATCGTGGGACCGCGGCACTCCGACGATCTGGTGCTCGCGGTGGCCAGGTTCGCGGAGAAGGTGCTGGCTGCCTGAGCCGCGGTCACCCCCACACGACCACCCAGCGCGAGCGCACCCAGCCAAGTGCCGAGCCCCCTCGAGCCACCACCGAGCCCCCTCGAGCCACCACCCAGCGCGAGCGCAAAGGTGTGCGGCGTTTCCCGGCTAGATGCCGCCCAAGTTTGCGCTCGGCGCAGTGGTGTGGTGCTGCAGTGGTGTGGTGCTGCAGCGGTGTGGTGCCACTAGGGAAGGTGGGAGTCGCTCGCATCGAAGTCGCGCCAGCCGACGTGGCGCAATTCAAGGATCCGTCGCCACTCGGCTTCGTCGACACCGTCCAGCTCGCTCCAGTACCCCAGAGGCATCTCGCGGAGGCGGACCTGGTCGTCCTGGTCGGCATTCACCAGCCCGCGCCCCACGAGGATCTGCAGCACGCCCTCGCGCGCCCGCAGTGCCCGGTCCCGCCGGGCTGCGCTCCGTGGGCCACGACGCGGCGGCTTGCGCTTCTTCGGGCGCCCCTCCGGCGTCGAGCTGAGGCCCAGGACGAAGACGACGACGCTGACCATGGCAGCCGAGAGCATCAGTAGCGGGAGCCACAGCCCGACCCGTGCCTCACCCTGCACCACCACGAAGGCGGCGCCGGAGGCCACAGCGGTGAGCCCGCTGCTCGCGAGCTGCAACACCCCACGCCGGCGGGACTGCCACCAATCGACGAAGAGGGACACACCGAGACCGGTGGCGAGAACGAAGAAGAAGCGCGCTCCGACAAACCAAGGCTCGGCCGAACTGCCGCCCTCGGCCGCGCTACCCACGGCTGCGAGCGCGAGGCCAACCACCGGCGAGCCGAAAGTCGGCAGGGCGAGCAGCACGACGACGATCCACCCCACGGCTCCGATCGCCGACACCCACCACGCTTCCTCCGGGAGACGCGGGAGCTTCCGGGCAAGGATGGCCGCCTCGATCTCTCCCCACCGCACCGGTCGGGGGAAATCCTCCGCCCGGGCCCACTCGGCGACGTCGGGTGCCCACTCATCCAGTTGCGCTCGCGCCATAGAGCGATCCTCTCCGCAGCGTCAACTTCCACGCCGTCAACGCCCCGCCAGTCACACCCAGCCCACCGAGGGCCCGGCGTGTCGGACTACTCGGCGCGGGCGAAGCTCAGCGTCTCCCCCTCGACCCCGCGCAGCCACAGGTCGTTGCACGCGGCGGCCATCTCCTCCAGGCCATCGGTGATCGTGGCGAAGACATTGCCCGGAACCCACCCCATGTCACCGTTGATCAGCAGGTTGTTCCGGCCGTAGAAGATCGCCAGATCGGTGGCCCCCTGTCCCGCGTGCGCGGCTGACCCCGGTTCGTACCCGTACGCGGGGTTGCCAATCTCCCAGGGCTCGAAGTCGAACAGGCACACGTCCCCGGGGATCGGGGTCACAGTCGGGTTCTCACGGTGCGGGGCGGCAGTGATCCGCGGCACGAGGGTGTACACCTCGTTGCGGGCGTACTTGGCGTGGAAGGCACCAGCGGATTGCGGGAGTGCGTCCCAGACGGCGGCGCACGTTCCGGGCGCCTCCTCCTCCAGGAGTCGGGCCCGGCAGCTGACGCCACGCGAGTCCAGCGTGATGGTGATGTAGCGGGTCATCTGTGCCTCCTGAGGGTGAGCGGATGGTGCCCCGACGGCGGAGGGTGCGTTCCGCCGTCGGGGCACTCGGGAGTGATCGAGTGCGGCGAATCTCGCCTATATCTCGTGATTTGAGCAGAATGGGCCGCACTCGCGCAGAGGGGTGGGTGGTGGGGGTTCGGCTGAGTGGTGGGGGTTCGGGTGGGGGTCAGACCTCGGCGAGGACCTCGGTCCAGATCTGCACCGCGTCGGTCACCTGCTCGGGAGTGACCACCAACGGCGGGATCATCCGCACCACGTTCATGTACGCACCGCAGGTGAGCAGGAGGAGGCCCTTCTGGCCGGCGAGCTTCTGCGCCGCGGAGGCCCGCGCCGTGTCGGGCTTGCCCTCAGGCGTGACGAACTCGGAGCCGACGAGCAGGCCGATGCCCCGCACATCGCCGACGGCGTCCGTCGCCGCCCCGCGCACAGCCTCCAGCAACTGGGTGCCGCGCTGCGCGGCATTCTCGACGAGACCTTCGTTCTCGATCACCTCGAGCGTGGCCACCGCCGCGGCGCAGGCGACGGCGTTCCCGCCGTAGGTGCCGCCCTGCGAACCGGGCCAGGCTTTGCTCATCAGCTCTTCGGAAGCCGCGATCCCGGAGATCGGGAATCCGCTGGCCAGACCCTTGGCCATGGTGATCACATCGGGGCGCACATCGAAGTGCTGGTGCCCGAAGTACTTCCCGGTGCGGCCGAACCCGGTCTGGATCTCGTCCATCACGAGCAGGATGCCGTGCTCATCGGCACGCTCACGCAGGCCGCGGAAGAACTCCGTGTTGCCGGGGATGTAGCCACCCTCGCCGAGCACCGGCTCCACGATGAAGGCGGCGGTCTCGGCCGGGGAGGTGAGCGTGGCGAAGATGAAGTCCAGCTCTTGCAGGGCGAAGGCGGTGGCCTCCTCCTCGGACCAGCCGTACCGGTACGCCGTCGGGAAGGGGGCCACGTGCACGCCGCCCATCAGCGGAGAGAAGCCCGCGGAGAATCGGGTACCCGAGGTGGTCATCGTGGCGGCGGCCACGGTACGGCCGTGGAATCCGCCGTGGAAGACGATCACGTTCGGCCGGCCGGTGGCCTGGCGGGCCAGTCGGAGCGAGGCCTCGATCGCCTCACTGCCGGAGTTGGCGTAGAAGACCGAGTCCAGCCCTTCGGGGAGCACGGTGCCGAGCTTGGCGGTGAGCTCACGCATCGGCTTGTGCATCACGGTCGTGTACTGACCGTGGATCAGCGAGGCCACCTGTGCCTGCGCGGCTGCCACCACATGCGGGTGGCAGTGCCCGGTACTGGTAACTCCGATCCCCGCCGTGAAGTCCAGGAACCGCCGACCGTCGGTGTCGAACAGGTAGGACCCCTCACCGTGATCGACCAGCACCGGGGTGGCCTGCTTCAGGTGGGGCGAGAGCTGGGTCGGGTGCGTCACAAGGATCCTCCGGGAAGTACGTGCACTGCATTGTCGGATTGTCTACAATCAATTGATAGCATCGATCTGTCCGGATTCCCAGCCCCCGAGCGAAAGACGTGGCGATGACCCCCACCGAAGCGATCGCATCCGTGCCCACCGGTCTGTTCATCGGCGGCTCCTGGCGAGACGCGGGCCGCACGATGCCCGTGGAGAATCCGGCAACCGGCGAGGTCCTCACCCACGTGGGCGACGCCAGCCCCGACGAAGCGATGGCCGCCCTGGACGCCGCAGCCGCCGCGCAGGCCGAGTGGGCCCGCACCCCTGCCCGCGCACGCAGCGAGATCCTGTACCGCGCCTTCGATCTCCTGCACGCCGAGGTCGATCGGCTCGCGCTGATCATGACCCTGGAGATGGGTAAGCCACTGGCCGAATCCAAGGGTGAGATCGCCTACGCGGCCGAGTTCTTCCGCTGGTTCGCTGAGGAGGCGGTGCGCCTCGACGGGGGGCACATGCGAGCCCCGGCGGGGGGCGCTCGGTTCCTGGTGAGCAAGCAACCGGTGGGTCCATGTGTGCTGATCACCCCGTGGAACTTCCCCATGGCGATGGGCACCCGCAAGATCGGGCCTGCTATCGCCGCCGGGTGCACCAGCGTGATCAAACCGGCCGCGCAGACGCCGCTGAGCACGCTGGCTCTGGCCGAGATCCTGCAGCGGGCCGGCCTGCCCGACGGTGTGGTGAACGTGGTGACCACCTCCGAAGCCGATGAGGCGATGAGCCCGCTCATCCTGGACGAGCGCTCGCGCAAGCTCTCCTTCACTGGCTCCACCGGCGTGGGCAAGCACCTGCTTGAGCTCGCGGCAAAGACGGTGATGCGCACCTCGATGGAACTGGGCGGCAATGCACCACTGATCGTGTTCGACGATGCCGATATGGACACTGCCGTGGCCGGCACGATGGCTGCGAAGCTGCGCAACATCGGCCAGGCATGCACGGCCGCGAACCGCATCTTCGTGCACTCCTCCGTGGCCGAGGAGTTCACGCGCCGCCTCACCGAGGAGATGGCCGCGCGCCGGATGGGCCCGGGCACCGAAGAGGGCGTGACCATCGGTCCGCTGATCGACGATCGCGCCGTGGAGAAGGTCACCACCCTGGTGCGCGAGGCCGCCGACGGCGGGGCGCGGGTGCTGCTCGGCGGGGTTCCCGAGGAGTCCGGCGTGGGCCACTTCTTCCCGGCCACAGTGCTCACCGATGTGCCCGCCGAGGCCGAGATCGGGCATGCGGAGATCTTCGGCCCGGTCGCAGCGATCAGCACGTTCGAGACCGAGGAGGAAGTGATCTCCCGCGCCAATGACACCCCGTACGGACTCGTCTCCTACGTATTCACCGAGTCGCTGCGGCGTGGCCTGCGGGTGTGCGACGCACTCGAAGCGGGCATGGTCGGGCTGAACCAGGGCGTGGTCTCCAACCCGGCGGCGCCGTTCGGCGGAGTCAAGGAGTCCGGTCTGGGCCGCGAGGGTGGCCTCACCGGAATCGAGGAGTTCCTGGACACCAAGTACATCGGCATCGCCGACTAAATCATGCCGGTGGCGGTTCAGCCGGCGCGCACGTGCGTGACGTCGCCGGCGAGCACCACCTGCTCACTGCCATCGTGGGTGCGCACCCGCAGCGACCCGTCGGGCTCGAGGTCCAATGCCTCACCCTCGAGTTCGGCGCCGCCGGGAAGCGTGATCCGTACCTGAGTGCCGAGGGTCAGACATACCGGTGCCACGAGCGTGTGCGGGTCGGCGCGCTCGGCCCAGGTGGTGAGCAGGTCCGCAACGTGCTCCCGGATCGCCTCGGCAAGGTGCTCCGCCGGCGCGGACACGCCCAGCTGCGCGACCGTGCCTGCCCACGGCACCGGAAGGGTGGTGCCGTCGAGGTTGACTCCGATTCCGATCACTACGCCCGATCCGTCGGGGAGCACTTCGGCGAGAAGACCGCCCACCTTGCGCAGGCACCCCCACTCCGGCAAGACCTGCCCGCCGCCCAGATGGACGACGTCGTTCGGCCACTTGAGACCGCACGGCACCTCATGCGTGCCCTCCGCACGCAGCACCTGCACGACGGCGGCCCCCGCCAACAAGGGCAGCCACCCCCAGTCCTGGGCTGGCATTGCGGGTCGGAGCAGGATCGAGAACGTCAGTGCACTGTGCTCGTCGGTGGACCAGGTGCGCCCGGACCTTCCCTTTCCCGCGTGCTGGCGGCGGGCCAGTAGGGCGGACAGGTGCGGCCAGTTGTCGGGGTCCGCACCTGCTCGGGCGAGCATCTCGGCGTTCGTGGAACCCACGTCGTCGACAATCTCCAGCGGCGGGCTCATTCCCATGAGGCCAGCCTGCCACCATGGGCCCTGCCCTGCACCATTCCACCGGCGAGTGACCCGCCGCAGCGGCCCACTGACGCGATCGTGCCCGGCGGGGCCGACTCCCCTCCCCGCCCTCGCCTCGGCCGCGCCACCGGATCCGCCGCGCATTGTCGAATCTCTACAAATCCCACGCCGCCACGCGAGACCCAGGCGTCACGCCCTTGGCGACCAGGCACAACTACAGTGCTCTAGGTGAGCACCTCTGACCAGACAGACACGTCCACGACCGCCGGCAAGATCGCCGATCTGGAACGTCGCACGAGTGACGGCCCGCAGCGGCTGGCCGAGATCGCCGTCGAGAAGCAGGGCGCCCGCGGTAAGAAGTCCGCCCGGGACCGCATCGACGCCCTCCTCGACGAGGGCAGTTTCACCGAGCTCGACGCCTTCGCCACCCACCGGTCCACGAACTTCGGCCTCGACGCCAGGCGCATCTCCGGTGATGGTGTGGTGACCGGGTACGGCACCATCGACGGCCGCCAGGTGTGCATCTACTCCCAGGACTTCACCGTCTTCGGCGGATCCCTCGGTGAGGTGCACGGGGAGAAGATCACCAAGGTGATGGACCTGGCGATGCGCACCGGCGTGCCGCTGATCGGCATCAGTGACGGCGGTGGCGCGAGGATCCAGGAGGGTGTGGCGGCGCTGACGCAGTTCGCCGAGATCTTCCGCCGCAACGTGGCCGCCTCCGGGGTGATCCCCCAGATCTCGCTCATCCTCGGCCCGAGTGCCGGTGGTGCGGTCTACTCCCCCGCGCTCACCGACTTCATCATCATGGCCGATCAGACCTCGAACATGTTCATCACGGGACCGGACGTGATCCGCGCCGTGACCGGTGAGGACGTCGGCTTCGAGGAACTCGGTGGCGGCCGCACGCACAATGAGCGCTCCGGGGTGGCCCACTACCTCGCCGCGGACGAGGACGACGCCTTCGACTACGCCAAGGCGCTGCTGCACTACCTGCCGATGAACAACCTCACCGACCCGGAGACCTTCGATGCTCCGGCCGAGTTCGAGGTGACCGAGGAGGACCAGGCGCTCGATGCGCTGGTGCCGGATTCGGACAATCAGCCCTATGACATGCACACCGTGATCGAGACCGTACTCGACGATGACGAGTTCCTCGAGGTGCAGGCGCTGTTCGCGAAGAATGTGGTGATCGGCTTCGGGCATGTGGAGGGGCACCCGGTGGGCATCGTGGCGAACCAGCCGCAGTCCATGGCCGGCACGCTCGATATCGCCGCTGCGGAGAAGGCGGCCCGGTTCGTACGCACCTGCGACGCATTCAACATCCCGGTGCTGACGTTCGTGGACGTGCCCGGGTTCCTGCCCGGCACCGATCAGGAGTGGAACGGCATCATCCGCCGCGGTGCCAAGCTCATCTACGCCTACGCCGAGGCCACCGTGCCCCTGATCACCGTGATCACCCGGAAGGCCTACGGCGGCGCCTACATCGTGATGGGCTCCAAGCAGCTCGGCGCAGATCTGAACATCGCCTGGCCCACCGCACAGATCGCCGTCATGGGCGCCGGCGGTGCCGTGAACATCCTGCAGCGCGGCGCGCTGAAGAAGGTGGCCGAGGACGGCGGTGATGTGGAGGCCGAACGCGCTCGCCTCATCGATGAGTACGAGGAGGCGATCGTGAACCCATGGGATGCCGCGCAGCGCGGGTACATCGATGCGGTGATCAAGCCCTCCGAGACCCGCCTGCAGATCGTCAAGGGCCTGCGGGCGCTGCGCACCAAGCGGGCGTCGTTGCCGGTCAAGAAGCACGGGAACATCCCGCTATGACCGGGACCGGAACGTCGAATGGGGGCGTGGGGGACGGATCCGCAGGGAACGGCTCCGATCACTACTCCGCCCTCGGTGAAATCCCTTCGGACCTGGTGCGAGTGGTCAAGGGCGACCCGGACGAGGCCGAGCTCGCCGCCCTTGTGGCCGGGATCGTGGCGGCTCGCGCGGCAGCCGCCCACGACGATGTCGACGACGGTGCGCACTCCGCCCTGTGGACCGACCGCGCCCATCAACTGGGCCAGGCGTCGCGTCCCGGCCGCGGTGCCTGGCGCTGGAGCGCCCTCCCCCGCTGAACCACCCCCACCACCCTCCGCGAGTGCGTGCCTGAGGCTCAGGTCACCCGTGTGGTGAAAGCCGTCAGAACATCTCGCCGAAACCCAGTGCGGCCAGGTGGCCGTGGGAGGAGGCCAGCGACTCGAACGGGTCACGGCCGTAGGTGTCATCCTGCTCGATGAGCAGGTGCGCAGCGCCCGCCTCGATCCCGGCCCGCACGATTGCGGCCCAGTCGAGAGTGCCCTCACCCACTTCGGCGAACTGCACCGGCTGAGCCAGGTGCGCCCCCAACCCGGACCGGTCCCCGGCTGCCAGGGCATCGAAGGCCTCTGCCGGGGGAAGCGAGACGCGGAAGTCCTTCAGGTGCACCAGGTCCACTACGCCGGCGAAGCGTTGCAGCGTCCGCACCGGATCATGCCCGCCGCGCTGCACCCAGTACACATCCAGCTCGAGCCAGAGAGTGGGTGCCTCGGCACGGATCGTCTCGAGCACCTCCCGGCCGCCGAGCCGTGCAAACTCGATGTGGTGGTTGTGATATGAGAGCCGGATCCCATCGTCGGCCAGCCTGCGTGCCATCGCCTCGGCCTCGCGGCAGAACGCGAGCAGCGAATCCGCGTCCCGGAGCGCGAGTGCCGGCAGCATGCCGATCCGGATCCGCTCGGACCCGAGAGTGCGTGCGTGAGCGAGCACGTCGTCGTAGGAGTCCACCAGTGACGGGTTGGCGGCCCCGGACGGCTCCATCGTTCCGGACAGTGCCGCATACTCCACGCCGTGGTCGGTGCGCGCCCGCTCGAACGCGGCCATGTTCTCGTCGCTCAACGGAACCTGCGAGATCTCGATGTTCGGCAGACCGATCTCGGCCAAGCGCTGCAGGACACGGTCCAGGCCCATCCGGTCCACCTCGCTGCGAACCGTCATGAGTTGAACACCGAGCCGTGGCTTCCCCTGTTCCGTCATAGTCGCAAGTCTGGCATCGCTGCCACCGAGCGTGGGAAGCGGTTGCCCTCTGTTGCCAGGCACGGGTGCGTGCCACGCGGGTGAATTTCCGGTGGGAGCGCACTCGCCCGGGCGGTAGCGTGCCCACATGACCGGCACTCCCGCCTCAGGCTCCCGCCCCCGCACCGCCACCGACCAGGTTGCCGACGAGTACGTCCGCACACTCGCCCACCTCAGCCCGATGTTCGCCACCGAGGTCGGGCTACCCGGCCCCGAGGACGCCCTCGACGACCACTCCCCCGACGGCCTGGCCGCGCTCACCCAGGCGGCCTATGACGCACTTCGGGCGCTGGACGCCGTCACGCCCGAGGACGAGGTGGACCGGGTGACCCGGCACGCCATGCGGGAGCGGCTGGGGCTGGAGATCGAGCTCGCCGAGGCGGACGAACACCTTGCCGACCTCAATGTGATCGCCTCGCCGGTGCAGAGCATCCGGGAGATCTTCGACCTCATGCCCACCGACAGTCCCGGCGCCTGGCGCACCATCGCCGCCCGGATGCAGGCGGTTCCCGGCGCCGTCGAAGGATACGCGGAGTCCCTGCGCCTGGGCGCCGCCCGCGGCCGGGTGGCTGCAATCCGCCAGATCGAGGCGTGTATCGAGGAAGCCGAAGGTCTCGCCGGTGCCGAGGGGTTCTGGCAGTCCTTCGCCGACGGCGCACGCATCGACGGTTCCGAGCCTCCCGCGGACGTGGTTGTTGCCCTGGCAGAGGGCGCCGCAGCTGCTCGCGCCGGGTACGCGGCCCTCGCCGAGGCCCTCCGGGAACTGGCGCCGCTCGCCCCGGAGCGCGATGCCGTCGGGCCGGAGCGCTATGCGCGCTTCTCCCGCACCTTCCTCGGCGCGGAGGTCGACCTCGATGAGACGTATGAATGGGGTCTGGCCGAACTCGAGTCGATCATCGCCGAGCAGCAGGTGCTGGCCGAGCGGATCAGCGGACCGGGGGCACGTATCGAGCAGGCGATGGCTGAGCTGGACGCCGACCCGACCCGGACATTGCATGGCACGGATGCCCTGCAGGAGTGGATGCAGACCACCGCAGACGAGGCCGTGACCGCACTGGCCGGAACCCAGTTCGACATCCCGGACCCGGTCCGCACGATCGAGTGCCGCATCGCCCCCACGGAGAGTGGCGGCATCTACTACACGCCGCCGAGCAACGACTTCTCCCGGCCTGGCCGGATGTGGTGGTCGGTGCCGCCGGGAGTGACGGAGTTCGCTACCTGGCGGGAGAAGACGACCGTCTACCACGAAGGTGTTCCTGGGCATCATTTGCAAGTCGGGCAGACGGTGTACCGGGCGGACACCCTGAACGACTGGCGGCGGCTCGCCTGCTGGGTGAGCGGTCACGGGGAGGGTTGGGCGTTGTATGCCGAGCGGCTCATGCAGGACCTCGGCTTCCTGGACGACCCGGCCGATGCGATCGGGATGCTGGACGGTCAGCGGCTGCGCGCCGCTCGCGTGGTGATCGACATCGGCGTGCACCTAGGCAAGCCGTGCCCGCCACGGTGGGGCGGCGGCACCTGGGACGCAGAGAAGGCCTGGCCGTTCCTGGACGCGAACGTGAACATGCCCGAGGGGTTCAAGCGGTTCGAGCTGAACCGCTACCTCGGCTGGCCCGGGCAAGCACCCTCGTACAAGGTGGGCCAGCGACTGTGGGAGCAGCTGCGGGAGGAGACCCGCGCCCGGGAGGGAACAGAGTTCGACCTGGCCGGCTTCCACCGGCGTGCGCTCGACGTGGGGTCCGTGGGCCTGGACACCTTGCGGATGGCGCTGCTCGGCTGAGCGCACCGGTCACGGGCCGGCGACGGCGTAGGGTCGCCTCCGTGAGTGCGCCCACCCTGATCCTCGCGTCAGCCTCCCCGGCCCGAGCGGCCTTGCTCCGCTCGGCCGGGGTGGAACCCGACATCCGCCCGGCCGACGTCGACGAGGAGGCGATCCTCGCCGAGGCGGCGACTGCCGCGAGGGTCAATGCGCTGCCCGTGCCCGAGGCAGTGGCGCTGCTGGCGCGCGCGAAGGCCGAGGCGATCACCCAGGCAAGCCACGCGCGGGTGAGCGACGCACCCACGGCGCCGGCCGTCGTCGTGGGCTGTGACTCGCTGCTCGAGCTCGATGGTGCGGGCCTCGGCAAACCGCACACGGCCGAGCTGGCCCGCCAGCGGTGGCGGCGGATGCGCGGGCGCAGCGGCATCCTGCACAGCGGTCACCATGTGATCCGACTCGATTCAGGGGCGGTGGCTTTTGCTGTTTCCAGCACGACCGTGCACTTCGCGGACCTGACCGATGCCGAGATCGACGCCTACGTGGACACCGGCGAACCCCTTGCGGTGGCCGGCGCGTTCACGATCGACGGTCTCGGCGGCGCTTTCGTGACAGGTGTCGACGGCGACCCGCACGGTGTGGTCGGGCTCAGCCTGCCGCTGCTGCGCACGATGCTCGCTAGCCTCGACCTGGCCTGGGTTGACCTCTGGCATCGACGGAACGACTGAACCCTCCGGTCTCGCAGGCGCGGTCCGCGCGACCACTGGTCCGGCAGGCCGGGAACATCGATGGCGCCGACGATGGCGAGCGGGATGAGCCGATGACCAAGAGCAGATATACCCTTTGTGCTCCTCGGACTATGCTGACCGGCAGGAACTCGCCATTCGCGACTCGGATTTGTAGGTTACCTACAAGATCGAGCAATGTCGGTTGCTGAGGCGGACAGACTTCATGCCGACCGGTGCGGTGGTTGGGTAGGACGAACGCAGCGGTACTAGCGTGAACCGTCGCGGCGCGTTTGGAACGCCGCGGCAGCACGACGGAACTTAGGGAGAGTGCATGTCGACGAGCACGGCGCCGGAAGCATCGACCACCAGGCCCGGCAAAGTGCTCATCGCCAACCGCGGTGAGATCGCCGTCCGGGTGGCGCGCGCATGCCGTGACGCCGGCATCGCCTCGGTCGGTGTGTACGCGGATTCGGACAGAGACGCTCAGCACGTCCTCCTCACCGACGAGGCGTTCGCGTTGCACGGCTCCCGTGCCGCGGAGACCTACCTCGACATGGGCAAGATCCTCGACATCGCCCGCCGCTCCGGCGCTGACTCGGTGCACCCGGGATACGGCTTCCTCTCCGAGAACGCCGAGTTCGCCCGTGCGGTGATCGCCGCCGGTCTCACCTGGATCGGCCCGCCCCCGGATGCGATCGACGCACTCGGCGACAAGGTGAGCGCCCGGCACATCGCCCAGCGGGCCGGCGCGCCACTGGTGGCCGGAACACCGGATCCAGTTGCCGACGCCAACGAGGTGCACGCCTTCGCGGCCGAGCACGGCCTGCCGATCGCTATCAAAGCGGCCTTCGGTGGCGGCGGGCGCGGTCTGAAGGTGGCCCGCACCACCGATGAGATCGACGGTATGTTCGAATCGGCCGTCCGTGAGGCGACCGCAGCGTTCGGTCGAGGCGAGTGCTTCGTGGAACGGTTCCTGGACCGGCCCCGGCACGTAGAGACCCAATGCCTGGCTGACAACTACGGCACGGTCGTGGTGGTCTCCACCCGCGACTGCACCCTGCAGCGCCGGCACCAGAAACTCGTGGAGGAGGCGCCTGCCCCGTTCCTCACACCTGAGCAGGACGCCCAGTTGCGCGAATCCTCGATCGCGATCTTGACGGAGGCCGGGTACCGCGGCGCAGGCACGTGCGAATTCCTGATCGGCACCGACGGCACCATCTCTTTCCTGGAGGTGAATACCCGCCTGCAGGTCGAGCACTGCGTCAGTGAGGAGATCGCCGGGATCGATCTGGTGCGCGAGCAGTTCCGGATCGCCGCCGGTGAGGAGCTGGGCTACACCGAGGTGGCCACCCGGGGCCATTCGTTCGAGTTCCGGATCAACGGTGAGGATCCACACCACAACTTCCTGCCCGCCCCCGGCACCATTTCCACGTTGCGCTGGCCATCCGGGCCGGGTGTGCGCGTGGATTCCGGAGTGGTCGCCGGGGACGCGATCTCCGGCGCCTTCGACTCGATGCTGGCGAAGGTGATCGTCACTGGCGCGACCCGGACCGAGGCCTTGCAGCGGGCCCGTCGCGCGATCGGCGAAACCGAGGTGGTCGGCATCCCGACCGTGCTCCCGTTCTTCCGCGCCGTGCTCGCGGACGAGGAATTCGCCGCCGACCGGCTCGAGGAGTTCGGGGTCTACACCACGTGGATCGAGAACGAGTTCGCCGAACGTATGGCCAGCACCCGAGCCTCGGCCACCCCAGCCAGCCCCGCGGCGCCCGCTCCCCCGGCCGAGCCTGAAGGCGAGTTGGAGCGCGTGGTGGTCGAGGTGGGCGGCAAGCGCCTGGAGGTGGTGCTGCCCGCCGGGCTGAGCCTCGGTGGCGGAAACGGGGGCCGCGGGCAACGTCGTGCGGGCCGGCCGAGCCGCCGCAACGGACGCTCTGCGGGTGCCCCAGCCGGCGGTAATGCGCTCGCGTCCCCGATGCAGGGCACCATCGTGAAGGTGGCTGTGGCCGACGGCGAACTGGTGGCCGCGGGCGATCTGGTCGTGGTTCTCGAAGCGATGAAAATGGAGCAGCCACTAGTGGCGCATCGCGCTGGGCGGGTGCACGGACTGAGCGCGGCTGTGGGCCAGACGATCAGCTCCGGCACCGTGATCTGCCAGATCGACGAGATGGCCGACGGCGGCGACTAACCCGCGCCACGCCCGCCCCTGGACGCCCTGCCGGGGCAGACTTCCGGTGGTTCGCCCGTCGGCCCACGCCCACCCCTGGGTACTCCGCTGAGCACCCTGCCCGGGGCGGCCTCCGGACCGGCCACATCTGCGCCGCGGACGAGCCAGCGGGTGCGGCACACGCACGTAGGCTGATCGGGTGCCTGAACCTCGCGATCACAGCCGCCGCCCGGCCGATTGGCGCCCGGAGGGACCGTGGGAAGGGTGGGTGGAGTGCCGCTGCGGGTCCCGTCACTGGGGGCGAAACGGTGCCGCCGGGCTGTTGATCCTTCGCCCCGGCGCCGGGCCCTCGGCTCACCCACACGACGGCGACCATCCAGTTCGAACAGCACCCGCAACACATCCCGAGGGCCCGGGCCACCGCGACCAGCCGGACCTGCCCGTCCACTCCATTCAGGGCCACAGCCATGGCGACGCGCCCGCTCACACACGCTCCGCCGTCGGGCCTCCTGCTGTACTCCTGCAGCACCGCGCCACCTGGACCCATTTCGGCGGAACCTGGGGCGTTCCCGGTGGGGCCATTCATCCGGATGAGAGCGCATGGGCCGGTGCCGTGCGCGAAGCGAGTGAGGAAGCCGGTGTCACTGCCACCTCCGTCGCGCCCCTGGCCACCTCAGTGTTCACCCACCCGGATTGGAGCTACACCACGGTGCTGGCCCGCGCCGTCGGGCCCCTGACTGCCCGACCCACCGATGCCGAGAGCGCAGCCATCGAATGGGTCGATCTCGCCGCAGTACCGGACCTTCCGCTGCTTCCTGCGTTTGCCGACGCGTGGCCGATGCTGCGCACCATGCTCAGCCAGCAACCCGCATTGGTGGTGGACGCGGCGAATGTGGTCGGGTCTCGACCGGACGGGTGGTGGAAGGACCGGGCGGGGGCGACCCGCCGCCTGCTCACACGCCTTGACATGCTCGCCGCCGACGGCGTCCCTGCCGATCTGCTCGGTCTGCCCGGGCACACGTGGTGGCCGGAGGTCGTGCTGGTGACCGAGGGGGCCGCCCGAGCCGTCGCGCCGGAGGAGTCTGCCAGCGTGCGGATCGTGCCTGCCTCCGGCGATGGGGACTCGGCGATCGTTGCCGAAGTGGACGCCCTGGTGGGTGCCGGGCGCGCGCCGGTCACGGTGGTGACGGCGGACCGCGGCCTGATCGAGCGGGTTACAGCGGCGGGGGCTCGCCACGTGGGTCCACGGAGCATCGTGGGCACCTGAGCTAGCCCCGACTCGACGCTACCCTGGAGGCATGACACGCACCGCCTGGGGAATCGGACTTGCCACACTGACTGCTGAGGATCAGATGCTCGACATCTGGTACCCCAGCCCCGCCCTGGGGGACGAACCAGCAGAAAGCGTCGGACCGTACGGGGTTCCCGCCGAGCTCGCCTCTCTCGCCGTCGCCGACCGTGCCCGCAAGACCCGCCAGGTGGTGGAGCACCGCACCATCGACCTGGACGCCGCTCCCGCGGACACAGCCGACGCCTACCTGCGCCTGCACCTGCTCTCCCACCGCCTGGTCCAGCCGAACTCGATCAACCTGGACGGTATCTTCGCGGTGCTGCCGAATGTGGTCTGGACCTCGGCCGGGCCGTGCCCGGTGGCCGACTTCGAGAAGACGCGGCTCTCGCTCCGGGTGGCGCACAAGGGCGAACCCATCACCGTCTACGGAGTGGACAAGTTCCCCCGGATGACCGACTACGTGCTGCCCACGGGCGTGCGGATCGCCGACGCCGACCGGGTTCGCCTCGGTGCCCACCTCGCCGAAGGCACCACAGTGATGCACGAAGGCTTCGTGAACTTCAACGCCGGCACCCTCGGCGCCTCCATGGTGGAAGGCAGGATCTCCCAGGGGGTGGTGGTGGCCGACGGTTCCGACATCGGTGGCGGCGCCTCGATCATGGGCACCCTCTCCGGTGGGGGATCACACAAGATCTCCATCGGCGCGCGCTGCCTGCTCGGCGCGAACGCAGGGATCGGCATCTCGCTCGGAAACGACTGCGTGGTCGAGGCCGGCCTATATGTGACCGCGGGCACCAAGGTCACCCTCGCGGGCGATTCCCGCGTGGTCAGCGCGCGTGAGCTCTCCGGGGCGCCGAACCTGCTGTTCCGGCGCAACTCCACCACCGGTGTGGTCGAGGCGATTGAGCGCAGCGGCGCGGGGATCCAGCTGAACTCCGCGCTGCATGCCCAGTAGCCGGCGGCGAAGGCGGCCACTTCGGCGGGCACTCGCGCTGCTCGGCTCGTTCGCGCTGGTGGTCACGGCCGGAGTGCTCGTGTGGAATCACGCGAACAGGTCCGTGCCGCCGATCGTGCAGCGCTGCATCGCCTCCGCCGAGGATGGCAGCAGTGCCGCGCTCGACCTCGAGCAGTCCGATAACGCGGCCGTGATCGCAGCGATCACCCTGGAACGGGAACTACCTGCCCGGGCGCTCACGATCGCGTTGGCCACGGCCATGCAGGAGTCCCGGATCCGGAACCTGGACTACGGCGACCGGGACTCCCTCGGGATGTTCCAGCAACGCCCCTCCCAGGGCTGGGGCACCGAGGAGCAGGTGCAGGATCCGCACTACGCCACGAACGCCTTCTACGATGCGCTGGTGCAGGTGGATGGCTACCAGGACATGGAGATCACGGTGGCCGCGCAGGAAGTGCAGCGCTCCGGTTTCCCGGACGCCTATGCCCAGCACGAGACCCTCGCCCGACTCTTCGCCTCCGGGCAGACCGGCTACAGCCCGGCCTCGGTGGTGTGCCGGTTGGCCGCTGCGAGCAACGTCGAACGTGCGGAGATGACCACCGCGGTGACCGAGCGGCTCGCGCTCGATCTGCCCACGCTCACGGCGCAGCTGGCAGATACCGAGGCCGACGGCGGCCCGTCCGTTCTGATCGACGTCGCCCCACTCGCAGGTTCTGATCCGGAGCGGCACGCATGGGCGATGGCCTCCTGGGCGGTGATGACAGCGGAATTCACCGGCGCCTCCGAGGTCATTGTGGCGGGGCAGCGGTGGGATCGCGCCGATGGCGCAGACGCCGCGTGGGCGCCGGTGCCGCAGGATCACCCGGGTGCGGCAGACCCCGCGGGCGTGGTCCGCATCCGATAGCTGAGCGGCCATGGAGTTGGCAACATCAGCCAGCCATGGGCCCAACATTGCACCCCGCCCTCGCTCATGGGCCGAACTTTCGACCCTTCAGGGGACGCGGCTCGAGGGCCGAGTGCTCATGGGCCCGAAACTCATGGTCAACCCCGCCCATGGGTCGAAAGTTCGGCCCATGAGGGGCGGGGCCGTGGTGACTCCCGAGGGCGGTCAGCCGGGTGAGTGCCAGCCGGAAAGCCCGGGAAACGCTACACCCGCGAGCATCGACGAGAGCACCGCACCGATGAGGAAAGCCCATCCGCCGGTCAGTCGCCGCTCCTGATGATCGACCAGCGGCACAGGCTCCCGGCCGGCTCGGGCGAGCCGGATACTCAGCCACAGCGGTCGCGGCTCGATCAGTAGGTAGACGAGCCACAGCACGGGGATCGCCGTCGCCAGCCAGAACCACGCCCACTTGGTAGCAAACCATGGCTGCGGCCCGGTGATGAGCACGATCAGGATGCCTGCCGCGGTCAGCAGCCCCACCGGAGCGAGCTGCCGCGCCAGCACACCATCGATCCGCACAAAGTCGTCATCGAGATCGATGACCACCACCTCGACGCCGGCTGCGTGGGCCGCACGGACCAGGTCCGCTCCCTCATCGAGATCGCGTTCGGATGAGTACTCGTACTGCGCGATTGAGTCGAACAAGCCCGCGTCCCAACGGACTTCGAACTGCCCCTCGGCCCCGGTTCCAGGCTCGGGACGCTCAATCTCCATCGACGTCACCCGACCGGCCTCAAGATCGGCGCGGAGCTGGCCCAACGGTTCTCGATACGCCTGCGTGGCTGCCGGGATGGCCATCGCCAACGCCGCAACCAGTAGCACCGCCCGCACCACGACCAGCGTCCACGGCGACCCGCCCTCGGGCGTCGTCACCGGGCCCGTCCGATGCAGCGCCAATCCCCCGTTCATCAACTCACGATAACGCCGAACGTTCCACCTGAGTAGGCGCGTCGCCGACGCTTCGTGGGCCCGAAGTTCATGGTCAATCCGCTTCAGGGGTCAAAAGTTCGACCCCTGGTACGTGCGGTGGCCCGGTGGGTGTGGATCCGTCGGTACGCGCGGCGATCGCGCGGCGAGAGCGCCACAAGCCTGATCAGCGGGCGTCGACACCCACGTAGTCGCGCTGCGGCTGCCCGGTGTAGACCTGGCGCGGACGGCCGATCTTCGTGGTCGGATCGTTCATCATCTCCCGCCACTGGGCAATCCAGCCGGGCGCGCGGCCCACGGCGAACAGCGGGGTGAACATATTCGTGGGGAATCCCATGGCCTTGTAGATCAGGCCGGTGTAGAAGTCCACATTCGGGTACAGCTTGCGCTGGATGAAGTAGTCGTCGGAGAGGGCGATCTCCTCCAGGCGCATGGCGATCTCGAGCTGCTCGTCGCTCTTGCCGAGCTTCTTCAGCACCGTGTCCGCGACACCCTTGACGATGGCGGCGCGCGGGTCGTAGTTCTTGTACACCCGGTGGCCGAAGCCCATCAGGCGCACACCCTGCTCCTTGTTCTTCACCCGCGTCATGAACGTGTCTACGTCATCGTCGCTGGACTGGATGTCGTTCAGCATGGCGAGTACGGCCTCGTTCGCCCCGCCGTGCAGCGGCCCGGAGAGGGCCCCGATGCCTGCCGACACACTCGCGTACAGGTTCGCATGCGCAGATCCGACGATCCGCACCGTGGACGTGGAGCAGTTCTGCTCGTGGTCGGCGTGCAGGATCAGCAGCAGGTTGAGGGCCTTCACCAGCTCCGGATCGGTCTGGTACTCGCCGCCGTTGGCGAAGCTCATCCGCAGGAAGTCCGGCACGTAACCCAGTGACGGGTCCGGGCCGATCATCTCTTCACCGCGGGAACGGCGGAAGGCGTAGGCGGCGATGGTCGGGAGCTTCGCGAGCAGCAGCACCGTGGCGAGCTCCACGGCGTCGGAATCGAACGGGTCCACGCTCTCCGCGTAGTATCCCGGGAGCGCCGACACGGCCGAGGAGAGCACAGCCATCGGGTGCGCGTCCTGCGGGAAGGCACCGATCAGGGCCTTGAAGTTGTCGTGCAGGTGAGTGTGCCGCTCGATGCGCTCGGTGAACGCGGAGAGCTCGTCCGCCGTCGGGAGCTCCCCCTTGATGAGCAGGTACGCCACCTCGAGGAACGAGGACTGCTCGGCGAGCTGCTCGATCGGGTAACCGCGGTAGCGCAGGATGCCTGCGTCACCGTCGATGTAGGTGATCTTGGACTCGCAGCTCGCGGTGTTCATGAACCCCGAGTCGAGGGTGACCAGCCCGGTCTCCTTGAGCAAGTTGGAGATGTGGACACCGTCGTTGCCCTCCACCGCCGGGACTCGCGCGAACTCCAGCTCATGGTCATCCACGCGGAACGTGGCGGGAGTCAGGGTGGCGTCGGACATGGGTGTCCCTTCCTAGCGTCAAGAAGAACGTCTCTCGGGCTCCCTCACGAGTCCGAAGGCAAAGAATCTCTACACAACGTACCCGCGAATCCCGCAGTTGGGGAAATTCTCGCGGGTATGACTCATCACACAGCAAGCCTCTCTACGGCGCGGGCGATGCGGTCATCGGAGGCGGTCAACGCGACCCGCACATGATCACCGCTCGCGCTGCCGTAGAACTCCCCTGGGCCCACCAGGATCCCGCGAGCGGCGAAGTCATCCAGCATCGACCAGCAGTCCGCCGCGCTGGCCGCGTCGGCCGGCCGCACCCACAGGTACAGGCCCGCCTCCGAGTGGTCCACGGCGTACCCGGCCGCGGTGAGCGCCCCCAGCAGAGCCTCCCGACGGCGGCGGTACCGTTCGCGCTGTTCCTGCACGTGCGCCGGGTCCCCCAGGGCGGCGATGGTCGCGGCCTGCACCGGTGCGGGCACCATCATCCCCATGTGCCGGCGCAGCTGCAGAATCCGGTGCACCAACGCGGCGTCCCCGGCAGCGAAGGCCGCCCGGTACCCGGCCAGGTTCGATTGTTTGGACAGGGAATACACCACCAGCAGCCCGGTGTGGTCCCCTCCGCTGACACTCTCCTGCAAGAGACAAGGGACGCCGTCACCGAACGGTTCGGTCAGATCCGGCGACCAGGCCAGCTCGGCGTAGCACTCATCCGAGGCCACCACGGCGCCGATGTCGCGGGCCGCCGTCACCACCTGACGCAGGTGCTCCGCACCGAGCACCGCACCCGTGGGGTTGGACGGCGAGTTCACCCACACCAGGCGCACGGCCGAGTTGCCCGCCCATGCCTCGACATCGTCGGCAACCAGCACCTGCGCCCCGGCCAGGCGAGCCCCGACGTCGTAGGTCGGGTAGGCCACCGACGGCACCACCACCACATCGTCCGGCCCCAGCCCCAACAGCGACGGGAGCGTGGCCACCAGTTCCTTGGACCCCACGGTCGGCAGCACGCCGTCGGGGTCGAGCGCGGGCGCACCGCGCCGCTCACGGAACCATGCGGCCACGGCTTCCCGCAGGGCCGGCGTGCCGTGCGCCGTCGGATATCCGGGCGCGTCAGCAGCAGCGCTCAGGGCCTGCTGCACCACGGCGGGCGTGGGGTCCACGGGCGTCCCGATGGAGAGGTCAACGATCCCGCCGGGGTGCGAGCGAGCCCGCTCGGCGTAGGGAGCGACCTTGTCCCACGGGTAGGCGTCGGAGAGCTGGACGAAACCCACCTGTGCGCCTACTCCGCCTGCGGCGGCAGCGCGGCGATGATCGGGTGGTCCTTGGGGATCAGACCCAGCTTGGCGGCACCACCGGGGGAGCCGAGGTCGTCGAAGAAGTCGACGTTGGCCTTGTAGTACTCGGCCCACTGCTCAGGCACGTCATCCTCGTAGTAGATCGCCTCCACCGGGCAGACCGGTTCGCACGCCCCGCAGTCCACGCACTCGTCGGGGTGGATGTACAGGGAGCGTTCACCTTCGTAGATGCAGTCGACGGGGCATTCGTCGATGCAGGCCTTGTCCTTGACATCAACGCACGGCTGCGCGATCACGTACGTCACGAGCGATTCCTTCCATCATGGGGAGTGCCGACCAGCGCCAGAACTGCGCTGCATCGAGTGCACACAAGCTCACTGTCTAGTATCCAGCATGTACCCGGTGTCGAGCGATCTCAGCACCGGTCCACTCCGAGGAATGAGACACACATGACCCCAGCACCCCGCGGAGAGGCCGTGTGGCGGTCCTGGACGCCCGGCGAACGGGTGGTGGTGCGCTACCGGCTGACCGAAGGCGGCTTCTCCGACGCCCTCGGTGAACTGACCCGTGTTGACGAGACCGGTCTCGCGGTGGCCACCCGGCGCGGAACCGTCGAGGTGGAGGCCGCCGATATCGTGCTTGCCAAGCACGTCCCACCGCCACCGCCGCGCCGCCCGCGGTAACTACTCGTCGTCGCCGGAGTCCTCGTCGTCGTCACTGGGTTCCTCACCGCAGATCACCCTGTTCCAGGGCGCGTAGGTCCAGCTATAGGCGTCATTCTCCACCACGTCGCCGCCCTTCGAGACGGTGCGGCTGACGTCCACGGTGAAGCCCTGCTGCCCACCGGGCTCGGCGTGACACTGCGGGTCAGGGTTGTAGAGCGTCTGCGGCTGGGTGAAGTTGTACCGGCCGCTGACGTCGATGTTCACATCGAAGACGTCGGTGCCCCACATGGTCACCACCACGTGGGAGTCGGTGACGTAGGCCTGAATGAGCACGCCGTAGCCGGTGTTGTTCTCGAACACCATGTCGATGCTCGGATCGAAGACCGTCGCCTCGCGACCTTCTGGATACCGGGAGAACCAGCGAGAGTGCGGCTGGTGGGTCACGTCGGTGAGTCCGGACTCATAGGCAGCATTGAACGTCGTCGTCGACACCTGAGAAAGGCCGCCGCCGATGGCGTCACTGTGGAAGCCATTCACCACCACACCCGAGACCGTGTATCCGTTCGCCGTGGTGATCGGGCGCAACGCGTCGAGCAGGGAGAACTGCTCCCCCGGCATCACGAGGGTGCCGTTGATGTGGGCGGTGCCAGCGCGCAGATTCTCGGTCCGAACCGGATCGTACGGGTAGGGGGTGCGGAAGGTACCGATCACCTCGGTCACGCCGAGTTCCTCGGCATCCTCGGTGGAGAACTCCGGTTCAGTCTGAGCCAGCTCGACGGCGGCCGTGCGCTCATCCGAGTTCGTGGCCACTGCGCTGGTGGCGACCGCCTCAGCCAGTTCAGCCGGATCGAGGCCGGTGCCAGTGACGGCCGGGACAATCTCCGGCTCGCCGTCGGAAAGGACGATCTGCGCATCCTTGGGGCTCTCCCCCACCGATGGCACGCGCTCAGTGACCAACCCCGCAAGCTGCTCACCGTCCAGGATGAGTCTCAGGTTCGCACCATCGGCCTCCATGGTGGCGGCGGCGGCGAGCTCGGCCGGGGAAAGCTCCGTGCTGTCGTCGTTCACGGCCACGGTGACCGGGCCGGAGAGCATCGGCTCGACCTGGGTGGACATGGCTTCCTCGATCACGGCATCGTCCACCGTGGGTGAGACCACCGTGGCCGGCAGCTCGAGTGTGCCGGTGGCCGTGAGCCAGCCGTCGGTGATCACCTCGGCCGCGCCGGCAACGTCAAGGCCGGTCCCGTCCTCCGGTTCGGTGATCACGGCTTCGCCGTCCTCGAAGGAGATGGCACCTTCAACGGGCGGTTCGTCGAGGTCTTCGGCGATGGTGCGCAGCGCAGCGTCGAGCGCGTCGGCGTCCACCGTGATCGCCGGATCCTGCTCACCGAGACCGAAGATGTGACCGAAGACGACCTCAGGCTTGAGCGTGAAGCCAGTGAATGAGGCCACGGTGGCCTCAGCGTCCAGGGCGAGGCCGGCAGTCGCCGGATCCACCGCAGCCGAGACGTCCCCGAAGCGCACGTCGATCGGTTCGGTCGTCGCATCGGCGAGGCCCTCGGTGAGCACCTGTTCGGCTTCGGCCTCAGGCAGGCCCGAGAGGTTCACTCCGGCAACGGTGGTGTCTCCGGGCACCCTGTCTCCGAGATACCAGGCGCCCGCCACGTAGGCTCCGCCGAGCAGCACAAGCGCGCCGGCTGCGATGAGCACGCCTCGACGGCCGCGCCGCTTCTTCTTGCTGGTGGGCACGGCATCCTCATCCGTGGGGGGCTCAGAAGTGACAGGGAGCACGATCGTCTCGGGTTCATCGGCCGGCCCGGCGTGGTCATCGGCCGGCGCAGCCTCCTCGGCCGGTTCGGCAGCGCGCTCCGTCTGCTCCGTGGACTCATCCGGCGGGTCGGTCACCGCCGCGTCCTCGGTGCGTGGAGCCTCCTCGGTGCGCGGTGTCTGCTCGGTATGCGGTGTCTCCTCGGAATGCGGAGGCGACGCGCCGGAGTCAGTCGGCACGCCGTCGGCGCCCGTCACCTCATTCGGTGCCGGAGTCTCTTCCTCACGCACGCAATCGCCCTTTCGGTCGCCCCTCGTCCACCGATGTGACCCCGGGGCATTCTATCCACCACCACCGCACCCTTCAGCGCGCGAGGGGGCACATCCGGTGTCACGATCGCATCACGTTCACGGCAGCGCGACCATCCGGCCAAGCCGGTGCACGATCGCACCGGCGTGCCGCGGGTGTGTCCCCGACTCCAGCACCCGCCCCACCACCACGGCGTGAGATCCGGCTGTACGAATCCAGTCCGTCTCACACTCCACCCAGGCGCTCGCTGCATCGAGGATCGCGGCCCCACTGTGCGCACCGCGCCGGTGCGGCACCCGATCGAGTTGCCCGCGCGTCGGCCGGCCCGGGCTCGCGAGCCAATCCGCAGCGCCGAGACCATCTGCTCCCATGATGCTCACCGCCCACCGGGAGGCGGTCTCCAACGCCTCCCTGATGCGGGAGTCCTCATGCACGCAGAACAGCACCGTCGGGGGCTCCAGCGAGACCGAGACCACCGAGTTGGCCGTGAAGGCAAGATCGTGGCGGTCCCGGATGGTCACCACGCTCACGCCGGCGGCGAGGTGCGCCATCGTCGTCCGAAACTGTTCAGGGTCAGCGTCCGTCACGGAACCAGCTCCCCGGGGCCACCATCGGAGCGGCCGCAGCCACCAGTACGCCCACCAACCAGACTGTGCCGATCGGCTCGTCAGTGACGATCACGTCCCCACCTGGTCGCAGGTAGGCAATCGCAAGCGCGGTCGCTGCCACCGCTGCCCCGTGCACGAGCACGCCGAGTCGATCAGCGAAACTGCGGGCAAGCACACCCGAAGAGATCACCACGACGAGGGCGATGAGTAGCCCGAAGGGCGGTTCCCAACGGTGGAAGGCGGTTCCGGCCGCCGTCACCACCACGCCCATCAGAGCGGTGAAGGCGCGCATGAGCCCCAGGTACCAGCCGGGCGGGTCACCCGGATCCGGGCGTGGGTCCGAACCGTCAGCCGCGCCCGCGCTCACGGCACCTGACTCGATCGCCTCGTGTGCCTCAGCCGCAGCGAGAGCACCACGCAACGCAGCGGGACTCCCCCACCCGGGCGCCACACGCAGACCGATGCGAGCGTGCAGAGGCTGGAGCACCTCGTTGCTCAGGGCGAACCACCCCACGGCGCCGCCCCGCTCCGCAGCCCGACCTGCGCCGTCGGGCGCTGACACTTCGGTGAGCAGCGTGGCGTCCTGCACCTGGCTGCGGTGCGCACGCAGGGCACCCACCACGCGATCGGACACAGCCGTCGTATCGACCACCAGGTCGACCGCGCCGTCGGGTTTGACGATGCTGGCCAGGTCACCGTCGGGCTCGGGCACGCTCAACGAGCGACCCAAGGTGGTCAGACGCGGCCGCTCGGGCGCGTCGGCGAGCCAGCGCTCCGCGGCCCGCACCGCTGATTCGGGGCGGACCACCCAGGCCACCACCGGCACGGTCCACGGCGCCTCGTCAGCGTTCGGGCTCTGCGCAACGGGCATCGGTGCTCGATCATTGGCGGCCAATTCCGCGGCACGCATGGTGACCTGGTGCATCCGCACATGATCAGGGTGCCCGTATCCGCCGTCCGGTTCATCGATGAGCACCAGGTGCGGGCGTACCGTACGCAGATGTGCGGCGAGGACCTGCGCAGCCGTCTCGGCGTCCGCACGGGAGAAAGCGTCGCGCCCCGCTGCCGGATCGGGCACGGCACGCACTCGCGAGTCACCATCCCACTGCATCCCGGAGTCCACATACCGCTGCGGTCTCCTGCCGGCAGGGCCTGGTAGAGAGTCCAGGAAGTGGTGCGTTGCCACGCCCAGGGCCTCGAGCGCTTCGGTGAGCTCGGCCTCGCGCACCGCCGCCAGCCCGGGACCGTCACCTTCCAGATGTGCAATGTCTCCCGGGATCACCTCGCCACGTTCCCCTCGGGTCGCGGTCACCACGTGCACCTCGGCACTGCGGGCGAGCCACGCGAGCAGGCCACCGGCCACGAGCGTCTCATCATCGGGGTGTGCAAAGGCACCGAGCACACGAAGCACGTCCGACGACGCAGACTCGCTCTCGTGGTCAGATACGGGCTGGGTAGTGCTCACCCATCCATCCTCTCCCACCCGGGCCCGCGCCGAACGCAAAGTTCTGCGGCGCCTGTCGCCGGAACGCCGTAGAACTTTGCGTTCGGCGTAGCCCCTGGGTCTCAGTCCTTGCGGCGGGCGGCCTTGGAACGATCGTTCTGGTCCAGGATCACCTTGCGGATCCGCACTGACTCCGGCGTGACCTCCACGCACTCGTCCTCCCGGGCGAACTCCAGGGACTCCTCGAGGGTGAGGGTGCGCGGCGGTGTGAGGTTCTCGAACGATTCGGAGGTGGCGGAGCGGATGTTGTTGAGCTTCTTCTCCTTGGTGATGTTGACGTCCATGTCGTCTCCCCGGGAGTTCTCCCCGACGATCATGCCCTCGTACACCTCGGAGGTGGGTTGAATGAAGAAGTTCCCGCGTTCCTGCAGGTTCAACATCGCGAACGGAGTGGCAGCGCCGGCGCGGTCGGCCACCAGAGAACCGGACGTGCGGAACTCGATGGCTCCGGCCCACGGCTCGTACCCTTCGGAGATCGAGTGGGCGATCCCCGTGCCGCGGGTGTCGGTGAGGAAGCGGGTACGGAAACCGATCAGACCGCGGGCGGGCACCACGAACTCCATCCGGACCCAGCCGGTGCCGTGGTTGGTCATCGTTTCCATCCGGCCCTTGCGCGAGGCGAGCAACTGGGTCACGGCTCCCAGGTACTCCTCGGGCACATCGATGGTCAGCCGCTCCATCGGCTCGTGCAGCTTGCCGTCAACCTCCTTGGTCACCACCTGCGGCTTGCCCACGGTCAGCTCGAAGCCTTCGCGGCGCATCTGCTCCACCAGGATGGCCAGCGCCAGCTCGCCGCGCCCCTGCACTTCCCAGGCGTCCGGACGCTCAGTGGGCAGCACCTTGAGGGAGACGTTGCCGATCAGCTCACGGTCCAGCCGGTCCTTGACCTGGCGGGCCGTCACCTTCGCACCCTTGACCCGCCCAGCCAGCGGGGAGGTGTTGATCCCGATGGTCATCGAGATCGCCGGGTCATCCACGGTGATCAACGGCAACGGCTGCGGGTTGTCCGGGTCGGTGAGGGTCTCCCCGATCGTGATGTCCTCGATCCCGGCCACGGCCACGATGTCACCGGCGCTCGCGGACTCGGCCGGGACCCGATCGAGGGCCTGGGTGCGCAGCAGCTCGCTAATACGGACGTTCTTCATGGTGCCGTCCCGGCGGGCCCAGGCCACCGTCTGGCCCTTACGAATGGTGCCGCCGCGCACGCGCAGCAACGCCAGCCGGCCCAGGAACGGGGAGGCATCCAGGTTCGTCACATGCGCCTGCAGCGGCGCGTTCTCGTCGTAGCTGGGAGCCGGGATCTTCTCGAGGATCGTCGCGAACAGCGGCTCGAGATCCTCGGAGTCGGGCAACTCGCCGTCGGCCGGCTGGTTGGTCGAGGCGCGGCCGGCCTTCGCGGAGGCGTAGACCACCGGCACGTCCAGCACGGCGTCCAGGTCCAGGTCGGGGACGTCGTCGGACATGTCCGAGGCGAGGGAGAGCAGCAGGTCCTGCGACTCCGAGACCACTTCGGAGATGCGGGAGTCGGGCCGGTCCACCTTGTTCACCACGAGAATGACCGGCAGGTGTGCGGCCAGTGCCTTGCGGAGCACGAACCGGGTTTGCGGCAGCGGACCCTCGGAGGAGTCCACGAGCAGCACCACACCGTCCACCATCGACAGGCCGCGCTCCACCTCGCCACCGAAGTCGGCGTGCCCGGGGGTGTCGATCACGTTGATGATGACCTGCTTGTGCCCAGCGGCCACGGCTGAGGGGCCGGAGTAGGCCACCGCCGTGTTCTTCGCGAGGATGGTGATCCCCTTCTCGCGCTCCAGATCGCCGGAGTCCATCGCCCGTTCGTCCACGTGATCGTGGGCGCCGAAGGCACCGGACTGCCACAGCATGGCGTCCACCAGGGTGGTCTTGCCGTGGTCGACGTGGGCGACGATCGCCACATTGCGCAGGTCACTGCGCTGCGCAAGGGTGGGCACACTCATTCGAAGATCTTCTCTGTCGGTGGGTCAGCGCCAGATCGCGGGTGGGTGATCGCGCGGTTTCGCGCGCGCTCGGCCGGGGCGCTTCGGGTTTAGTCTACTGGCCGCGGGCGAATCGCCCCAGGGCAGGGCGAGTAACGGCCGTCACCACCGCGCGCCGCCGTGACTGCGCCCTGGGGACACCCCACCTGTGGGCCGCCGCGCCTGGCGCCCCGGGCCTGCGAGCGAAGGCGAGCTAACCCAGGCCCGAGCGCGGGTCCCGCCGGTGCTCCACCTCGTACTGCTCCTCGGCGGCGAGCTCGGCGGCTGCCTCCGCGAGCAGTGCGTCCCGGCGCTCCCGCCGGATCTTCTGCTCGGCGGGATCGGGGACCGGCACCGCTGCGATGAGCCGCTGCGTGTACGGGTCCTGCGGGTTCTGCACGATCTGCTCGGTGGGTCCCACCTCGGCCAGCTTTCCGTGGTGCATCACCGCGATCCGGGTGGCGAGCATCTCCACCACGGCAAGGTCGTGGCTGATGAACAGGCAGGCGAATCCGTGTTCACGTTGCAGTTCGGAGAACAGCTCCAGCACGTGCGCCTGCACCGAGACGTCCAGCGCCGAGGTGGGCTCATCCGCCACCAAGATGCTCGGTTCCAGGCTCAGCGCACGAGCGATGCCCACGCGCTGGCGCTGTCCGCCGGAGAGCTCGTGTGGGTAGCGGTTGCGCATCGAGCGCGGCAGCTCCACCTGGTCCAGGAGCACGTCGATCTTCTTCGTGAGCTCGGCGCCCTTGATGCCGGTGTGCAGGTAGAGCGGCTCGCCGATCGATTCGCCGATCGGCAACCGCGGGTTCAGCGAGGACCCCGGATCCTGGAAGACGATGCCAACCCGCTTGCGCAGAGCACGCAGTTCCTTCGGGTCGATGCCGACCATGTCGCGACCGTCAATACGCAGGCTGCCACCGGTGACTGGGAGCAACCCCACCACTGCGCGACCGATCGTGGTCTTACCGGAGCCGGACTCACCGACCAGCCCCACCACCTCGCCGGCGCCGATGGTCAGACTCACCTGGTCGACGGCTTTGAATGCCGGAGTGCGCCCTCGCCCGGGGTACTCGATCTCCATGTTCTCGGCCACCAGCACCGGTTCGCCGGAGATCGAGGGTGCTGCTGCCGCGCCAGGTTGTTGCTGCGTGGGAACTCGCGCGCCGCCGGCTCGGGTGCTGGTGCCGCCCAGGTGCGGAACCGAGGTGAGCAGTTCACGGGTGTACTCGTGCTGCGGGCGGGTGAAAATCTCCTCGGCCGTGCCGTGCTCGACCACCTCACCGCGGCGCATCACCACGATCTTGTCGGCCATATCCGCCACCACGCCCATATCGTGGGTGATGAGGATGATTCCCGCGTTGATCCGGTTGCGCAGGTCACGCATGAGCTTGAGGATCTCCGCCTGAACGGTCACGTCCAGGGCGGTGGTGGGCTCGTCGGCGATCAGCAACTTCGGTTCGCAGGCCAACGACTGCGCGATCATCGCGCGCTGGCGCTGCCCACCGGAGAGCTGGTGCGGGTAGGAGTGATAGCGGGTGGCGGGATTGGGCATCTCCACCATCGTGAGCAGCTCGATGGCGCGCTCCTTCGCCGCCGAGGGGCCCATATCGAAGTGCGTGCGCAGGGTCTCCACGATCTGAAAGCCCACCGGGTACACCGGGTTGAGCGCCGTCATCGGCTCCTGGAAGATCACCGCCACGTCATTGCCACGGATCTTGCGCATCGGGGCGCCGGTGAGGCCGATCAGTTCGGTCTCCCCCAGCTTGGCGCTCCCGGTGGCGCGCCCGTTCGGAGGTAACAGACCAAGGAGCGACATCGAGGACTGTGACTTCCCCGAACCGGATTCACCCACGATCGCGAGCACCTCACCGGGATGCACGTCGTAGGAGACGTTGGTGGCAGCGGGAAACCACTCACCCTCGACGAAGAAGTCGATGCTGAGGTCTCGCACGCTGATGATCGGCTCGCCGGTGCGGGCGGACTCCGGCGTGGCAGTCTGCGTGGTCACGCGCGATCACCGTTCCTTCCTACGACGCCGGCGCTTGCGCAATCGGCGTGGCTCGCTGCTGGTGAGAGCATGGGTTCATGGGTGAAACGTTGACGTTCCGATCCCGCGTCGCACGCCCACTTGCCGTGGCCGTGGCCGTGGTGTGTGTGGCGGCTCTGACGTACTTCGTCTCGGTCGGCGGTGTCGTCGAACTGTGGCGTTCCGGCCCGACGGCGGCCCTCGTGATCGTGGTGATGTGGGCCTTGTTCTGGGGTCCAGGCGCGGAAGTCTCCGACGGTGGGGTCACCGTGATGAACGTGCTGCGCACGGTCCATGTGCCCTGGCCGGAATACACCGGCGCCGAGGCCCGCTGGTCGTTGCAGGTTCATGCCGGGGGCAGGACTGTCAGTGCGTGGGGCGTCCCGGCTGGAAGCGGTACGGGGGCTCGTCTGGCAGCTCCGCGCCGCAGCCGGCAGATCCGCGCAGAATCGCAGTCCCCGGGCGAGGACCACCGCCTGTCCGGTCACGGCACCGCTGAGGCCGCGGCTCTCGCCATCGGCGAGCGCCACGATCGTCTGACGAGTGCCGGGCACCTGAGGGGCGTCCGCCGCGGAACACTTCCCGTCGCGACGACCTGGCACGTGCCGGTCATCGTGGCGCTCGGCATCACAGCGGTGCTGACTACCGCCTCCTGGGTCGGCTAAGGCACGCAGCCGGACTGAGCGCGTGCTCTGCCCGTCCGAGATCGTCGGCTGCCTTGTGCCGGCCACTAGTGCGTCGCCGCCGGAGAGCTCTGGTGCTCGCGGCGCGTGGCCCGCGCCATCTTGCGTGCCGACGGCAGTTGCTTCTGCCGCGGGTCGAACGCGTCACGAAGGCCATCTCCGATGAAGTTGATGCACAGCGCGATCGCGATGATGAACAGACCCGGCCACCAGAACAGCCACGGCCTAGTGCCGAACGCACTCTGATATTCGCTGATCATCGTGCCGAGAGAGACGTTGGGCGAACTGATGCCGAAGCCGAGATAGCTCAGAGCCGTCTCCAGCAGGATGGCCGCGCTCATCAGGAGCGTGACGGTCACGATGATCACGCCCATGGCATTGGGCAGGATGTGCTTGAAAATGATCCGCGAGTTGCTCGCACCGGCTACCCGCGCGGCGTCAACGAACTCACGCTCCCGGAGCGAGAGGAAATCACCACGGACGAGACGCGCGAGAGTGGTCCACGAGATGAACCCGAGAGCGAGGGCCAGCGGGAGCGGATCGGCGCTGCCGACCAACTTGCCGAGCACCGCGCCGATCACGAGCAGGGGCATGGTGATGAACAGATCGGTGATCCGCATCAGGAACGTGTCGGTGAACCCGCGGAAGAACCCGGACAGGGCCCCCACCAGTACACCGACCAGAGTGGCCACTCCGCCGACGACCACCATCACCACCAGAGACGTCTGCACGCCACGCATCGTGCGCGCGAAGATGTCCCGGCCGATGGTGTCCTGACCGAACGGGTGGTCCCCGATGGCGAAACCCTCATCGCTCCACGGCATGGTCAACGTCGGTGCGCCACCGGGATTGACCACCGACATCGTCTCCACGGCATTCCACTTCCACCATCCACCGAGATACCAACCGAAGACGGGGAACCCGATAGAAGTGAGGGCGAGCACGGCGATGAACAGCAGCACCGCAAGGCCGATGATCGCCCCGCGGTGGCGCAAGAAGCGCTCGCGGACGATCTTGCCCTGAGACTTGCCCTCGACGGCGCGCATCTCGATCGCGTTCTCGGTCTGCTCCATGCCGGAGTCTGGTTGAGAGGTCATGCGTTCACCCGGATCCGTGGGTCGAGGACGGCATAGATCAGGTCCGCCACGATGTTCGCGACAATCGCAAGGAAGGCGACGATCAGGAGATAGGCCATCACTGGCTCGATATCGTTCTCATCCAAGTGCCGGATGAACATCTGCCCCATACCGGGTCGAGCGAAGATGTTCTCGGTGATGATGGCCCCGCCGATCAGGGTGATGATGTCGATCGGAACGATGGTGGCCATCGGGATGAGTGAGTTGCGGAACCCATGCCGCATCACGACGGTCCGTTCCGTGAGCCCCTTGGCGCGCGCGGTGCGGATGTAATCCTGGTTCATCACTTCGAGCATGCTGCCGCGCGCGTAACGCGTGTATCCGGCGAACGAGAGCAACATCAGTGAGATGGTCGGCAGCAGCAGGTGGGTGTATTGGTCCAGCGTGACCACCCAGAAGTCGCCGCCGAGGTTCGGGGTGCGGTCACCGAAGGTGGGGATCGGGCGCCCGTCGATGGCGTTTGCATTCGAGTAGGCCGGCCACACCTGCATCACCCGATCGATGAAGATCAGGGCCGCCACCGGGACCGCGGTGAGTGCACCCGTGCGCACCGACTGGCGCCAGTCCGGGCCCCGGTAGAGCGCCCCGACGACGCCGCCCACGATCGCCGCGAGCACGCCCAGCCCGATCACGATCGCCCAGTTCATCATCGGGGTGAGGTAGTAGAAGGCGAACTGCATCGGATACCACAGAGCGATACCGAGCGCCGCCACGGTGAGTGCGGTGTAGAGCGAGCGCCGGTTCTTCAGCCCGGTCGAGAGGGTGGTGACCGTGAACGCGATAGCCAGTGAACTGATGATCAACAGCACCGGACCGATGTTCGGCTCGAGCCACCAACCGGAGAGCTGAATGTAGAGCAGCACCGCGATCGTGACCCCCGCCGCCGATCCGCCGGTGATCAACCGGCGCCTGGCGTCCCCGCCGAAGGCGAGCGACCACAAGAACCCCATGACCACCGCTATCCCGAGTATCACTGGGATCGCGACTACCGGATCGCGAAGGAAGTCGTTGAACCCGATCGCCCCCCACTGTTTGAGTAGCACGGCTATCCAGAAGGACGGCAACGAGTACATCAGGAACGAGATGAAGGTGATCAGGTAATCGAACGTGGTGTACTGCCGCAGCGCGGAGACGATCCCCACGGCGATGCCGAGGAAGATCGCCAGCACGGTGGACGCCGTCACGAGCTGGATGGTGGAGACGATGGCGCCCCCGAGGATGTCGATCACCTCGCGGTTCGTGGTCCAGGCCGTGCCTAGATCACCGGTCACGAAGGCCCCGAGCCACCAGACGTAGCGCAGGAGTACAGGTTCATCGAGCTGCAGCAGGTCGATCCGCTGCTCGATCTGCATCTCCTTATTCGGAGCGGTGCTCTGTCTCAAGTTCTCGAGCGGGTCGATCGTGAAGTCGACGAGCACGTACATGATCAGCGATGAGATCAGCAGGATGCCGAGGCCGATCAGCGTGCGGCGCACGATAAAAGTCAGCATGTGTCAGGTCCCTCGGATGGGCGGCTCGAGCGGCCGTGTCGGGGAGTCTACGTTGACCCCGGCGCGAACGCTCAAGGTGGGGCGAAGCGGTGGCGTGCCAATGTTCGTGGGGGTGCCCAACCGGTGTTGGCCGGCACCCCCACGAACACGCACGGTTCAGCGGATCCTGACGATCAGGAGTCGCCGTCCTCCGCTGCCTCATCACCCGTGAGGGTGGTCTCCCACTCCCAGAAGTTCCAGAACATGGTGGGGCTCACCTGAATGGAGCTCACGTTCTGGAGTTCGGCGTTGTACCCGGTGATGGCGGGGTGCTGGTAGATCGTGACGCCAAAGGCGCTCTCCACCAGGATCGCCTCCACCTCACCGAGAATCTCGGCCTGACGGTCCGGATCCGTGGTGACAACCAACTCGGTGTACAACTCGTCCACCCGCGGATCGGAGAACGCACCGAAGTTGTTCCCCCCACCGGTCTCGAAGTTCGCCCGCGACTCGGCCACGGCCGTGGAGGTGGACTGCCATCCGAACATGGAGGCGTCGTAGCCACTCGGGTCGGCCAGGAGCGAGCCCCACTCGGCGCTGGAGGCATCGACGATCTCGAACAGACCGTCCGCCTCCACCGATTCGGTGATCAATGCGAGCTGGTCCTGCCTACGGGTGTTGTCCGCAGCGGTGAGCAAGCGCACCTCGATCGGGGTTTCCACTCCGGCATCATCGAGGAGCTGCGCGGCGCCCTCGCGGTCGAGTTCGAGCGGGAACATCTCGTCCATCCCGTTGACCTCGGTGATCGGGCCGTAGTTCGGAGCGCCGGGGATCGCGGTGTAGGCACTACGCACCGAGGCTTCCGGGTTCAACGGGCTGATGATGCGGTCCACGATGTCCTGCCGGGGGATCAACTTCAGGAACGCCTGGCGCACGGCCAGCGCCGTGTCCTCGTCACCGTCGTAGGTCGCCGGATCGAAGGGTCCACCGTTGGCGAACGCGAGGTCCACGTGCTCATAGGTGGCTCCGTCACCGGTGATGACCGCGAATTCGTCACCCAGGGCTTCCAGTGCCTGCAGGGTGTCCGCACTCGCCTGCGGCTGGATCAGGTCGATCTCACCGTTCTGAAGCGCCTGCACCGACGCCATCGGGTCCTCGTTGTACCGGATCGTGATGGTCTCGATGCTGGCCTGGTGGTCACCGGTGTAGTCCGGGTTGGCCTCGAGCGTCACGGACTGATCGCGGCGGAAGTCCGTCATCAGGTACGCGCCGCTGGAGAGGTAGAGCGACTCATCCTCGGGGAGGGTGTCCCCGAACTGGAACCCGGTGTTCCAGAAGTTGGAGATGGGGGCGAGAGCGGCTGCGTCCTCGTTCGCGACAGCGTCGAGGAGGGCCTGCTTGGCCTCCGTCGGGTCCTCGATATCGAGGGCGTTCTGGGCCACCACGTGCGCGGGAACGCCCACGCCGAGGTTGACTTCCCAGTCCACGAACGGCTCGGCGTAGGTGACCGTGACCTGCTTGTGGTCCTCGGAGACCGCCATGTCATCGATCAGGCCCACGTTGGGGCTGGTGAAGTTGAAGAAGACCTGGTTGTTCAGCACATCCTCGGGCACCGGTTCGCCGGCTTCTTCGTGATCCTCGGGGTAGACGGTCACGCCCTCATCGTCGCTGGCGAACTCCTCGGTGTTGAAGTTCCCGCTGAGCGCCGCCCAGTACAGGACCAGGTCCGCTGCGTCCACCGGGGTGCCGTCCGACCAAGCCGCGTCGTCATTGAACGTGTACTCGACCGTCAGCGGGTCATCGCTGGTCTTCTCGTAGCTCCCGAACGAGGTGTCCTGGACGAGATTGAGGTCCTCGTCGTAGTAGTTGAAGTCGGACTTCATCAGGTACAACACCATGGCATTCGCCGTGGCATTACCCGTGGCGCTGTCATCGTTGTACTCGTAGAACGACTGGTTCCAGCCGATGTTGAGGGCAGTGCCCTCATCGATACCAGCAGATCCCCCATCTGTCTCCGGTGTTTCGCACGCGCTCAGTACGAGCGCTCCTGCTGCCATCGTGGCAGCGACGGCGGTGATTCGCCTGATCTTCACTGTTCCTCCTTTGGATGGCGTGGAGCCGGTCCCCCCGGAACGAAGTCCGGATCGACCTCGTGGGTCGGACGACCTGAGCATCCGCCATGGACACGGGAACTGTACACACGCACCGAAGCGCTGCGGCCCCCAACTAACAATCTTGTATCCGCATCGTTACCTAACCGACATGTGCATGTCTATAGCGGCCAATCAGCCCGCACATTAGAAAGCGCCCTCACGTTCGTCCGTACCGGCGATGGCGCAATCCCTGGATTCCGCTCCACACCCTGCGCTGACGTCGCCGCAGGTCAGAGCATCCAGGCAACATGCATCTCACTATGTGGGCCGTCGTTCTGACAGGCGAGACAAATAGCACGCCAGCTCGCCTCGAATGGAGATTTCACTCCGTCGGGAATCATGCAGCGCGCCGCACTCGGGCCTTTTACCACACCCGTTAGGAAATCGCCGCAGCTGACCGACGCGCCTCCACCTGGCCTCCCGCCTGGGAGCCGACATCTCGCTCGGCGTGAGCCTCCTCAGCACAGATCTGCGTTGAGGCGATATCTTGATGTCGAGCAATCAGAACACACACCCGAGACGACGGGACTTCACTGCGCATGTCGACCATCATCTACACCCACACCGACGAGGCCCCACTTCTGGCGACGTACTCGTTCAAACCGGTCATCGAGGCGTACGCCGCCACTGCCGGAGTTGAGGTGGAGACCAGGGACATCTCCCTCTCGGGAAGGATCATCGCGGCATTCGGTGACGTGCTCCCCGCAGACCAGCGCATGGGTGACGCGCTCGCTGAGCTCGGTGAGCTCGCCAAGACACCCGAGGCAAACATCATCAAGCTGCCGAATATCAGTGCCTCGGTGCCCCAGCTCAAGGCCGCGATCGCCGAGCTGCAGGAGCAGGGCTTCGATCTGCCCCATTACCCGGACGAGCCGGCGACAGACGATGAGAAGGACGCCCGCGCCCGCTACGACAAGGTCAAGGGGAGCGCCGTGAACCCGGTGCTGCGCGAAGGCAACTCCGACCGCCGCGCCCCGATCGCCGTCAAGGAATACGCCCGGAAGAACCCGCACACCATGGGCGCGTGGTCGGCCGACTCGAAGACCAACGTGGCCACGATGGATGCCGATGACTTCCGCAGCAATGAGCAGTCCGTGGTCATCGGCTCTGATGACACCCTGCGCATCGAGCACGTGAGCGCCGACGGCAAGACGACCGTACTCAAGGAGTCCGTGCCGGTCCTCGCCGGCGAGATCGTGGACGGCACCGTCATGCGGGCCGAGGCGCTGGATACCTTCCTCGCCGCCCAGGTGCAGCGCGCCAAGGACGACGGCGTGCTGTTCTCCGTGCACCTGAAGGCCACCATGATGAAGGTCTCCGATCCGATCATCTTCGGCCGCGCGGTGCGCGCATTCCTCCCAGAGGTCTTCGCTACCTACGGAGAGCAGCTCGAGGCCGCAGGGCTGAGCCCCAATGACGGGCTCGGCGCGATCCTCGCGGGGCTCGACGCGCTCGAGCCGGACGTGGCGGACGGGGTGCGGGCCGCCGTCGAGAAGGGCTTGGCTGAGGGGCCTGCGCTGGCGATGGTGAACTCCCACAAAGGGATCACGAACTTGCACGTGCCCAGCGATGTGATCGTGGACGCCTCGATGCCTGCGATGATCCGCACCTCCGGGCACATGTGGAACGCCGACGACGCCGAACAGGACACCCTCGCGGTGATCCCGGACTCCTCATACGCCGGTGTCTACCAGGCCGTGATCGAGGACTGCCGCGCCAACGGCGCATTCGACCCGACCACGATGGGTTCGGTGCCGAACGTCGGGCTGATGGCGCAGAAGGCCGAGGAGTACGGCAGCCACGACAAGACGTTCCAGCTCGAGACTGCCGGGACCGTGCAGGTGCTCAACAGCGCCGGTGAGGTGCTCATCTCCCACGAGGTCTCCCCCGGTGACATCTGGCGCGCCTGCCAGACCAAGGACGTGCCGATCCGGGACTGGGTCAAGCTCGCCGTCACCCGCGCCCGCGCCACCGGCACCCCCGCTGTGTTCTGGCTGGACAAGACGCGTGCACATGACCGCAACCTCATCGCGAAGGTGACCGAGTACCTGGGCGAGCATGAAACAGACGGTCTGCGGATCGAGATCATGAGCCCGGTCGAGGCCACCCGCTTCTCCCTGGAGCGGATCCGGCGCGGCGAGGACACCATCTCGGTGACCGGGAACGTGCTGCGGGACTACCTGACCGATCTGTTCCCGATCCTGGAGCTGGGCACCAGCGCCAAGATGCTCTCGGTCGTGCCGCTGATCAACGGGGGTGGGCTGTTCGAGACCGGGGCCGGCGGCTCCGCTCCCAAGCACGTTCAGCAGCTGGTGGCCGAGAACCACCTGCGCTGGGACAGCCTGGGTGAGTTCCTCGCCCTCGCGGAGAGCTTCCAGCACCTGGGCACGACCACCGGAAACGCGCGTGCGCAGATCCTCGCCGACACACTCAGCAAGGCGACGGCCACCTTCCTCCTCGAGAACAAGTCGCCCAGCCGCAAGTGCGGCGAACTCGACAACCGCGGCAGCCACTTCTACCTGGCGCTCTACTGGGCCAAGGAGCTCAGCGTCCAGACTGAGGATGCCGTTCTCGCGCAGGCGTTCAGCGAGATCGCTGGGGCGTTGGCCGAGCAGGAGGACGTCATCCTTGCCGAGTTGCTCGCGGTCCAGGGCTCGCCCGCGGACATCGGCGGCTACTACCGCCCGGACGATGCGAAGGCCTCGGCCGTGATGCGCCCGTCGGTCACCTTCAACGAGGTGCTGGCAGCACTGACCGCCTGATCGCGGCGGCCTGGCGGCCCCGCACACGGCCCGCCAGGCCGATCGCCATAGACGAGAAATCCCTCGTCGATCCGGTTGCGACCAGGTCGACGAGGGATTTTCCGTCTACGGGCGGGCTATCGACTGGCGAAGGCCACCCGGTGCTCACCACCGCGTCGCTGCCCGGCGTCGACCGAAAGCACGAGCGGCGACGTCGAGACCACGGTCACCGACTCATCCGGCTCGACCACGGCGTCTGGTACGTCGATGGGGAACGTCACCGTGACCGTGCCACCAGTCTTGGTGGGCTGGGAGATGACGACCTCGACCTGCCGCTTCGCTCGAGGATTAGCGCGGCTGTGCGGGGGTGGCGTCTGCCGGTGCCCGACGGCGCATGGTCCGCTGACCGTGTATCCACCATGGGTCCCCTCGGCGAAGAAGTGCGCCATCCGGGTCCCGTCCGAGGCCTCGATCACATGTGCCGAAGAGCCGGCGAGCACGACGGCGACGTCTGGTTCGGCCGCTTCCGCTGCCGTGGTCTGGGCATCAGCCAAGGGAAGGATCTGGTAGGCGTAGGAGCTGTCACTGCCGCTGTGCTCCTGCTCGATCCGCACATAATCGCGGCTGACCTCGTCGTCCGAACCCCCGGTGTCGGAACCGTCGTTGATGGTCTTCCAGGTGCCGGTCCTGCGCTCGGAGCGCACCGCGAACGGCACAATCTCGCCGCCCTCGGGCGCCAGGGCAACCACGCCGGCATGACCGGCCACGTGCACGGACGTCGCCGGCGACGGAGCGTCGGAAAGAGTGGCACCTTCACCGTCGACGTGGATAGCCGGAATCTCCCCCACCGGGAAAGACCGGTTCTCCGCAATCGTGCGAGCACCCGTACCCGAGGTATCGGTGATCGCCGAGCCGACACAGACGATCCGGTCCTCAAGATAGAACCAGGACTTGTTCGCCCGCAGGTTGCCGGAGAAGTTCTCCAGATTCATCGCGGTCGTCCCTCGATCGCCCGCAATGGTCAGTCCACCGGCATAGGAGTTCTGCGCACGTGGGATACCTGTCCCGTCGCCGAGCCCTGAGGTGCGCTCCTCCCCCGTCACGGTGATGCCCGGAAGTGCGTACGGGTCGACCGTCGGCCAGAAGTCGGCCGAGAACTGTGCGGAGTCTTCGCGGTGGTACAGGAACATCATCCCGTCCCCCTGGTACCAGCCGAGATTGTTCTCCCGGTTACCCCACTCGTAACGGCCGATTCGCGACGAGGAAGTGTTCACAACGGCCGCCCAGCTCCCCTGGTGGTGCACGATCCGTTCCTGGTGGTACGTGTTCGTGGTCCCGGTCCTGGGCGGCGCGACGGCGATCGCCGGGTCCTCCAGCACGGCCACGCTGCGTGCCGTGGCCGCCAGGGTCTGGCTGTTCGTGGCAACGTCCTGGTCCTCAGTCCGCTCGAGCCACCCTTTCACCATGGCGCGGTAGCGGGCGGCGTCCGCGGCCGGCGCGGAATCGGCGAGCACGATGATCGCCGAGACGATGGCGAACCCGGAGTGGAAGTCCTGGCCGTGCTGACGGGAGACGGCGCGGCCGCGGGTGGTGTCCATCGTGCGCACGTCCCACTGGAAGGGCGCGAAGGTGATGTCGATCGACTCGAGCAGGTTTCCCATCTGTGGATCGGTGACCGCCCACTGGCTCCCGGCCAGGAGCGCGAGCACCTCCGCCACACCGGTGATCGCCACACCGCCGTAGGTGCCGGAATACGGCAGCCGGCCGTGCTGAACGAACGAGCCGTCGTCGTAGAAGCCGTCGCCTGAGGTGACCCGGCCGAACACGCTGTTGCGGCCGCCGTCGGCCACATCGGAGAGCGCATCCCGGCCCAGTACGACCTCGCTCTCGGTGCCGCTGAGCAGCCCACGCATGATGCACGAGAGGGCCTTGTCCACCCGGTTCGCTCCGGTCTCCTTCAGCCACGAGTAGTCCCGGCGCACGTTCGGGTCCGGGGCGTGGAAGCGCACGGCCTCAATCAGCAGCGCGGAGGCCTCCGCGGGTGCCGCGTCGCCCAGCAGGATCAGTGTGTCGGCGATCCGGCGTGGCAGTCCGATCTCCCAGAACCACCAGTTCCCTGGGCGCCACCGGTCGGCCCGGTACTGGCCAGAGAGGAACCACAGCGCTCCCTGCAGGTCGGTGAGCAGGTCGGGGTCCTGGTAGTAGGAGCTTCCGCCGGAGGCCCACGCGGTGGCCAGCGTGGTGATGCGGTTGGCGGTCACCCCCATGTTCCCGACCTCGGCGGTGTTCGACGCGGCGTTGACCGGCAGGTCGGGCCAGAGATAGGTACGTCCGGACTCGCGGTAGAACGTCGCGACCAGCTCATCGACGTCGTCGTCGATCGTCTCGCGCTTCTCCTGCAGCGCGGGGTGAGTGGCGGCCACGTCACCACCGGTGAGGAACGCCCGGCGCCGATCGATGAGGTCGGTGTACGGGTCGGCCGCGACGGCGGCGGTGGCGATCCCGGTCGTGCTCGCGGCTGCGATCGCTGCAGTAGCGCCGAGGACGAAGGTCCGGCGAGAGGGTGTGAAATTCATTTTCAGCGGCTCCGTTACCTTGATGAAAATCGTTCCCTCGCACCGTAGCGGCTTCACGTCGTTTCGGGCAAACACCGTCCGGAGCCGGGCTCACCCCATCCGCTCGGCCAGGAAGACATGCTCGCGGCCCGGCCGGTCGGGCGCGTCCCGCACGTCCCGGACGGCGAACCCGCACCGGGTGAGGGACGCTGTCACCTGCTCGCGATTACGGAACCGCAGCGTGGATTCGGCAGGGATCGTGACGCCGTCGGGAAACCGTGTGTGGCTGCGGAACGAGACGGTCTCACTACGCACATCCAGCAACTCGTGCCACGACTCGACGCGGCCGATCCCGGGCACCTCGGCCGCCGTGAACGAGTCGCGCGAGTTCCAGGACTCCCAGGCCCGGTACTCCGGTACCCGGGTCTCGAAGACGAGGTGACCACCGGGACGCAGCAGCGCTGCGATCGCGCGCAGGTTCTCCTCCCAGGCGTCATCGGTGACGAAGACCTGCGCCACGTTCGCGGTCATCGTCGCAAGGTCGGCCCGAAGGTCCGGAAGCTCGCGCCGGGCAGCAGGTGCGTCGCCGTGAATCCAATGGACCTCATCGGCGCGCGGTTTCGTGCGCGCCACGTCAAGCGACGCGCCGGCCGGGTCGACGCCCACCACCTCGTGTCCGCGCGCAGCGAGCATGGTGGCGAACGTGCCCGTGCCGCACCCGACGTCGAGCACCGAGCGTGCGCCCAACTCGCCCGCGATCGCGACATAGTGGTCCAGGTCGGAGCGGTCCGGGTCGAGCGAGTCATACACGGCAGCCAGGCGCGGATCGTCGAACACGCCGTCCGCTGCCGGCGGTTGCTCGGGCAGCACGGCGACGGACTCCAGCTCCACCAACTGATCGTCATAGCCGAGCACCGTGACCCCCATCAACGTGGAGGGCACGTCATGCTCACCGAATGCAGCATGGATGACGTCCCACACCCGCACCAGATCGGCCTGATCCGTGGAGGCCACGAGCACACGATGGGAGATGACGTCCGTGAGGTCCGCGCCCAGATCCGCCAATGTCTGGCGCAGATTCGCCACGACGGCGTGGGCCTGGGCCTCATAGTCGCCGGGAGCCACGGTGGCGCCATCGGCATCCAGCGGACACGCCCCGGCCAGGTGGACCACTCGGGCGGTGGCGGGAACAGAGGCAGCGTAGGCGTAGTCGGTCTCGGCAAGGGACGGGCTGCGGTGCAGTTGGACGGTCATACCGGTGACGTTACGGCCACCACGACGGACCCACCGAGCCAATTTTCGCACTCGTGGAGTGCGTTCTCGTCGCAAGTGCGCAATTCTGCGGCGCCTATGCACCCCACCAATGCAGATCGAGAGCCTGGAGGGCACCGCTGGACCCTGGGCCGGGCTATGGAACGCTGCGGGTATGAGTGAGCACTCCGAACCGCTGCCACGGGCGTTCCGGTGGTTCTGGGCCGGTGAGGCAGTCTCCGGATTCGGCGGGTGGATCACACTGCTGGCGTTGCAGGCACTGGTAGTGACCCATCTCCAGGCCGGAACTACAGGCACCGGCCTCCTGAGTGCGGCACGCTGGCTCCCGTACCTCCTCTTCGGGCTCCTCCTGGGCGCCCTGATCGATCGACGGGCACGCCGCCCGGTGATGATCGCCACCGATCTGGTGCGCGCCGTGCTGCTCGTGCTCATCCCACTGACCTGGTGGGCCGGCCTGCTCTCCCTCCCGGTACTACTCGCCATCGTCTTCTCCTTCGGTGCCGCGACGCTGATGAACGACAGCGCCTCGCAGTCGTTCGTTCCGCGGCTGGTGCCGCGGGCCCAGCTGCAGGGCGCGCATGCTCGGATCGACGGAACGAACGCCGTCGCCGAGACGGCGGGTCCGGCCACTGGCGGCGCGCTCCTTGGGCTCATCGGCGCGCCGTTGGCGGTGCTGATCAACGCCGGCACCTTCCTCTTCTCGGCGGCCATGGTGGCCCTGACCCGTGTGGACGAACCCGCCCGGGCCACCAACACCCACACCCACCTGCGGCGCGAGATCGGCGAGGGTCTGCGCTGGGTGTACCGCACCCGAGCGCTACGGCATCTGGCGGTGTGGACCCACGTCTGGTTCGCCGGTCAGGCGGCACTCGGTGCCGTGCTCGCGGTGTACCTGCTCACCACGATGAACCTGAGCTACCTGTGGTTCGGACTGGTGACGGCGGTCGCCGGGGTGGGGGCGCTGGGCGGAGCCATGGCGTCACTCCCTCTGGGGCGCAGGCTCGGAACTGGCCGCACAGTGATCCTGGCACACTCCCTCAGCGCAGCGGGGATGCTCACGATGCTCAGCGCGCAGTACGCCGGGCCAGCGTGGGCGGGAATCGCACTGCTCTGCGTGGGGCAGGGGTTACACGGCTTCGCGATGGGCGCGGGCAACTCCCACGAGATGGCCTACCGGCAGGCGATCACACCTGATGGTCTCCAGGCCCGCACCAACACCACCATGCGCTCGATGAACCGGGCCGTCATCGTGCTCGTGGCGCCATTGGCCGGCGCCCTCGCCGAATGGACGGACCTGAACCTGGTTCTGGGAGCGGCCGCTGTGCTCTTCGCGGTGGCCGCCATCGGCCTGTGGTTCAGCCCGTTCCGGGCGGCGAGAATCCGACCCATCGACGAGCCAGGTGACTGAACCCGTACTTCCATTCCTACTCGTCCGGCGCGAACGTGAGCCCGCGTTCAGCGAGCGCTTCGCCGAGGATGCGGACGGCTCGTGGGCCCACGCCGTGGAGTGCGCTCAGCTCGGCCTCGGTGCGGGTGGCCACCTGGCCCAGACTCGAAATTCCGGCAGCACCAAGGGCACGGGTGGCGGGCCGTCCGATCGCGGGCAGGTCGGTGACCTCCTCGCCGCTCATTGCGGCGTCGAACGCAGCGCGCAGCCGCGTGGGCGCGCGATGCCGCCAGGCCTGGGCCACCATGTTGTTCAGCACCATGCCGTTCACGTCGGCGAGCGGGAGCCGTACCCCGATCACCTCCTGGCTGCGCGTGATCGCCGCGGCGGTGGGATGCTCGGAAAGAACCCGGTCGACGGCGTCCGGCGCCATCCGTAGGTTGGCGGCCTTCTTGTCGGTGCTCAGCCAGGCGAACGTCGCACCGGCGACGGCGAAGGCCGGCATCCCACTGAGAATGATCTGCTCGGTCTCGGGAAGGTCGAGCGCACCCTTGCGCAGTTGTGCCGCAGTCGTCATTCTCCGATCGTAGGCAGGCTTAGCGCTGCCTGCGGAGCGGATCGCTCACACGGGACATCAGCAGCATGAAGCCGAGCACGCCAAGGTAATAGAACAGCATCCCTGGACCGGCAGTCTCCCCGGTGATCGACCTCGTGGCGGCCACCAGCACCAGTGTCAACGGCACCAGTCCCCCGACCGCCAGGAGCACTCCGACGGTCAGGCCGATCACCCGAGTGCGGCGACCGAGTCGCCCTCCCCACTGTGCGAGCGAGAGGACGGCAGCAACTGCTGCACAGACGCTGAGCCCGACGAAGCCGACCACGGTCGCGATATCCATCGGATCGTCGTCGGTAGGCTGCCACTTCCCTGGGATCGTGAGGATGCTGACCGACTCGAGTTCACCGGCGTGGCTCGCAGTGAAGATCCGCACGCTGACGCCTAGGACCACCAGGACCGCGGTGACCACCGCGAACACGCGCAGGACGAGGATCCGCGGCACGGCCACCAGCGCGTCGTCACTGTGTCGGCTCATCACACCTTCTCAAATATCGAAACGTCCCAGAAACGGTCGGATCAGTGGTCATGCAGGGCAGCCCACGCGAACAGGCTATCGAGCCGGCGAACGTCCGCTCCCTTGGCGAGTTTGACCTTGATGTGTCCAGCCCGGGTCCACAGCTCGATCTCGGAGCTGACATCGAACCTTCCCGCATTCTCCGAGGACCACATCGAGATCGACGAGTACGGCAACGAGTACACCTCAACCTTCTTTCCAGTGATGCCCTGCGCATCACGGACAATGAGCCGCTTGGTCGTGAACGTGGCCGAATCGCGGAAGGTCTTGAAGGACGCAACTGCCTGCTCGCCGGGAACCAGCAACTGCGCAACGTCGTCAGGAGTCTGGATCTCGTTCTGCAGCGTCCACGTGAGGATCGGAGAAGTTTCCATGACGGGAGTGTCCCAGTCGGAACCGACAGCCGTCACCGCTTTGGTCTCATGACGGGGCCGAGACCCCGCGCGCGGCCAGCCAGGCGAGGAACACCTCGGCGTCGATGACGGCTTTGCCCAACTCCCGGGCCTTGCGCGCCTTACCGGACTGGGTGCCAGCCTCCGCCGTGACGAGAACGTCGGTCCGTGTCTTCGTCACTGAGGGCACCGGGCGTAAGCCGCCACGGATTGCGAGTGCCTCCATCTCGTCCCGGCCCAGTGGGCGCCCCGACGGCGTGAGCACCTCACCGGTAAAGCACACGCGGGCTCCCTCGGCGAGGGCGTCCGCCGGATCGGGCCGGGCGATGGACTGAGCCTCAAGCTCGTCGGCGAGCCGCGTGCCGAGTACCGCATCGACGGCCCGGACCCGTCGCACCAGGTCATCGGTCACCGGTACCCGTGCGACGGCGCGCGCCACTTGCGCGGCCACGGTCGCCGCCACCGGGCCGAGGACACCGGAGTCCCTGTCGCCGGGCGGTTCCGGCTCCCGCCCGAGCAGCGCTGCGCCGATCGGCACACTCGCACGCAGCAGTTCCGTGAGCGCAGGAAGATGCGGGACCTCCGGTGGTGGAACGTCATCCTGACTGAGCAGGTAGGCGTACGCGCTCTGGTCCATCGTCGGCTCGCCGAAGGCATCCATACCGCCCGGCGTCATCCGCATCGCCCGTAACGAGCGCAGCGCCTGGCGGGCATGGCTCAGCGCGCTCACCGCTGCCCCTGCCTCGAGCACTGATGCCGGCACAGTGATGCCGAGCGGAAGAACGCACGCCGTCCCCAGCCGCTTGAGCTCGAAGTCGATGAGCGCCATGGTCTCGTCGACCCGGGCGCCGACCGGAGTGCATCCCTCGAGAAGCGGGGCGAGGATCGCCCACGCCTCCGCGAGCGTCGGAGCCAAGGCGACGTCCGCCGTCGTGATGCCGTACTGCGAACGAGCACCCGCCAGATCGCGCTGCGGATTCACCAACGTGCTCACCGCCGTGCCGTCCTCGAAGGCCACGGCGATCTCCACCGGACGCGGGCGCGACATCCGCCCCTCGTCCCCCACGGTGAGGATCCCGATCCCGCAGAAGCGGGCGTGGGTGCTGTCGGCGCTCGCCGTGCGGAGGAATCGGGTGATCCGTCGATCGGTGCGCAGATCCTTGGCGAGCACCGGGCGGTGCAACACCAGGCCGTCCAACGAGGTGCACCGGCTCAGCGCCACGTAGACCTGACCGTGGGAGAACACGCCACCGGTCAGATCGACCACCATCCGGTCCAGGGTCTGGCCCTGGCTCTTGTGGATGGTGATCGCCCATGCAAGTCGGAACGGCAGCTGGGTGAAGGTGCCGACCAGCTCGTGGTGCATGGCACCGTGCTCGATCACCGGGCGGGTGGAATCCCACGTGTGGTCGCGTACGCGCGCCGACTCGCCATCGTTGAAGGTCACCGTGACGGCGTACCCGTCGGATTCGGCCTCGATGGCGTCGATCCGCCCGAGCGTGCCGTTCACCCAGCGATCACTGGGATCGTTCGTGAGCATCATCACCTGGGCGCCGACCTTGAATCGCAGCACCTCGTCCGCGGGCGGATCCAACAGTGAGAGGTCCCCATACCGGGCGGCGTGGCTGACATGTTCGGGCGTCTCGAGGCGTTCGAGTCGCTGCCGGTTACGCGCGGCAACGAGCCGATTGGTCGGGGCCAGCGTCAACCAGAACTCGTCCTCGGGCGGCTCGAACGCGGCGTCCGTGCGGGCGTTGAGCGCGTCCATCGCGTGCCCCACCAGGACGCCCTCGCGGATGGCGTTGAGCGTCCCGGTGAGTTCGTCGTCGCCGAGTTGGCGGAACACGGTGGTCAGGGCCACGGTCGGGAACCGGTCAGCGTCGAACGAATCGGCAGAGAAGAAATAGGGGGTCTCGTACCGGGTGGCGAAGTAGTCCGCTTCGTCGGCCGTGACTACCGGCGGGAGCTGGTACAGGTCCCCGACGAGCACCAGCTGGACACCGCCGAATGGTTCACCCGGCCGCGGGCCGAACCGGGTCAGCGCCGCGGCGAGCATGTCGAAGGTGTCGGCGCGGATCATCGAGGCCTCGTCCACCACGAGGGTGTCAACGCGGGCCAGAGTGCTCGCGAACCGGCCCGGCCGGTAGGCGCCGCCGCGCACATCGGCAAGGCTGGTGGTCGGCGTGAATCCGAACAACCGGTGGATCGTGTAGCCCTGCACGTTGAGCGCGGCGATCCCGGTGGGCGCCGCCACCACCGCGCGACGATCAGTGGTGCGCAGGAAGTGCCGGATCAGAGTGGACTTACCGGTGCCGGCCTTCCCGGTGAGAAACAGGCTCTCGCCTCGCTCGAGCAACCCGAGAGCGTGAGTGAACTCCTCGGTGAGGACAAGATCGGCCGGCACGGTGCTCACCGTACCCACCACACACGCTTAGGCAGCGATGCGGCGAGCCATGAGGACCGAGTCGTCGATCTCGAAGGTGCGCCCCTCGCGCACCACGGTGCGGGGCCGTTGCTCGGCCACGAGCACCTCGAACCCGTCCGGCACCCCGGCCACCAGGTCCGCCGCGAGGAACATCGCCTGCTGATGGGCCTTGGACGCCGCCGGGTGCCCTTCAGAGGGAGCGTGCCCCACGATCAGCAGCTGCCCGCCCGGAGCCACGGCCTCGGCGAGGCGTCCCATGACGGCGACCATTCCGCCGTCGGGTGGGTGCAGATAGTGCGTGGTCACCAGGTCGTACTGGCGCCCCTCGGCCTGGAAGGCGCGTGCGTCCACTTGCCAGAAGTCGACCCGTTCGGCGACGCCCGCCGCATCAGCGTGGTGGGCGGCGCGGGCGAGGCCGTTGGCGGAGAAGTCGGCACCGGTCACCTGCCAGCCCTGCTGCGCCAACCAGATCACGTCACCGCCCTCGCCGCAGCCGACATCCAGGGCAGTTCCCGGGGTGAGCCCGGAGACTTCCGCGACCAGCTGAGTGTTCGGGTTGCCACTCCAATGGGAGCCGTTGCCGGCGTAGCGCTCCTCCCAAGCGGGCGGTTCGAAGTAGGTCGCTGCGTCCTCCGCGCTGGGCGAGGACTGGTGATCGTCATGCTGGTGCGAGGTCGTGGTCATGGCCACATCCTGCAATGCCCGCCAGCAGCGAGCAACAGCGATTGCCGTTTCAGCAAACGTCGGTTCAGCGGACGCGGCCGAGCCAGCGCGGCACCCGTGCGCAGTACGCCCCATACTCGGCGCCGAACAGCCTGCGCAGGGCCTCTTCCTCACCCCGAATCTGCCAGCGGTCGACGGTGAGCACGAAGAGCCCGAGGGGCCCGACGGCTGCCCATGAGCCACGCTGCACAGCGTGCGCGGCCAGCAGGCCCGCCATCCCGAGATACATCGGGTTGCGAGTCAGCGCGTTCGGGCCAGAGGTGATCAGGGAGGTGGCATGCTCCGGAGCGAGCGGACTCACCGTGGTGCGTTGCGAGATGAAGGTGAGGGCCGCCGTCACGGGCAGTGCGGCCGAGCCCGCGGCCAGGGCGAGAGAGGCGACTTGACGCCACCGGCCGGGACGCGGTGCATTCCGGCTGAGCGCCCGCTGGGCGAGGCCAGCGGCCAGGAGGACGACCGGTGGCGGGACGTGCACCTCACGCAGGTTCATCGCGAGCGCCGTAATGTCATAGCGACATCCACAACGTCCCCTTCGGCCACCTGCTCGGCGCGCTGGACGGCCACCTTCACCGGAAGCAGATACCGGCCGTCCTTGGGGAAAAGGGCAGTGGTGAATGTGGTGCGCCCGATCGTCGCCTCCACCGGCACCTGCCCCCAGTAGATGAGATCGCGAGCCGCTTCCTTGATCGCATCACTAAGTTCTTCGGCGATGTCAACGAAGACGAACGGCGCCGGACCGCGCCACTCGATGACCTCGCCGTCGAACTCCCACTCCATACCGGTGAGTCTAGGCGGCCCCGCCGCTTCCTCGAGCGAGACGGCGACGCCTCCGGTACACCGTTGCGTTCAGTACATCGTTGTGTTCAGTGCGCAGGTACAGAGATGCAGACGAGCGTGGTCTCCTCGAGCGCCTCGACCTCACCTGGTGTGTTCTTCGGAACATGGAGATAGTCTCCGGCCCCAGCGGTGATGTCCGTGCACGCCGTGTGGATCCGGAGCCAGCCCTGCACGACCACCCACACTTCCTCGTACGGCGCCGGGAGATCGGCTCTCTCGCCACGCCCGAAGCGCGCTGAGTACGCACTGAACAACCTCCCCTCGGACGTGTCCACGGCTGGCCTGATGAAGAGCTGGCGATCGCCAAACTGCAGGCTTGAGCCGTCCGTTCCATCGATGCCGTGCGTGCCGAACGCGCGCACTGTGGGCGCGGAATCGTCCACGATGTCACCTCCTGTCTCGGTGGGTTGTCAGTTGCTCGGATCCCCCGGCGGTGGCCTCATCGGTACCGGCGGTCGGCGTCTCGCCCTCGTCACCATCGATCCTCGCGGTGCGCAGCCCCACGAAGGCGAGAGTGGCCGCGACCGCGAACCCGAGCACTGCGACGAAGTAGGTGTCACGAGTGGCCACCGTGAAGGACTCGGTGATCGCGCGAACAAGTAGCGCGGCCGCGTCTGGCGGCAGGTGGGCGGCTCCTGCGAGCGCTCCGCCGACACTTTCCACGCTCTGGTGCGCTGTCGCCTTGTCGAGACCCGCGGGCAGCCGCACGCTCATCGCGCCGGAGTAGCTGACGTAGGCCACGGACCCGCCCAGAGCAAGCCCGGCCGTGTTGCCCAGACTGCCGCTGACCTCCTGCATCCCCTGGGCGGAACCGGTCTGCGCGGGGGGCGCATTGGCCAGCACGACGGTGGTTCCGATCGCGAATACCGGTGCCATGCCAATCGCCACGAGGCACGCAGCACCGATCAAGAACACGATCGAGGCCTCAGGTCCGGCGCTGACAGCGACCACCATGAGCGCGGCTCCAACGACGGCCACTCCTGCTCCTGCGCCGATCGCGAATCCGGGGCGGAGCCAGCGCAACAGGATCGGTGAGGCTGCAGTGGCCCCCATCGAGAACAAGGCCGGTACCACGAGCAGCATTCCGGCACCCAGCGGACCGTGTCCCATCACCACCTGCAGGTGCTGCGCGAACTGCATATCGGCCCCGGCGCCCGCCGTGATGACGAGCCAGATGCTGATCAGAGCGAGCGTGAGCGGCACCGACCGGAACAGGGACAGGTCCAGCATCGGCACGTCGAGCGTTCTCTGGCGCCGGATGAACGCGGCCATCAGCGAGACGCCGGCCACGACGGCGAGTGCATGCCATGGACTCCAACCACCGGCGGCAAGTTCCTGCCCTCCGTAGACCAGTCCGGCGATTCCGAGGGCCGAGAGTGCGATGCTCAGCCCATCGATACGACCACTGCCGTTGCCATCGACTTTCGGCAACAGCCACCACAGACCCACGACGCCGATCGCGATCGGAACATTGAACAAGAAGATGGCGCCCCACCAGAAGTGCTCGAGCACCAACCCGCCAAGCGGAGGTCCAAGCGCCATCCCACCGGAGAACGCGGCCATGAACAGGGCAATCGCCACCGAGAACTGGCGATTGAGCGGGAACAGCGAGCGCAGCAGGGCCGCACCGGCAGGGGCGATGGTCACCGCGGAGGCGCCCAGCAGCATGCGGGCCAGGATCAGCACCTCGATCGTCGGTGCAAGCGCAGCCAGGGACGACGCCAGCGCATAACCCACCAACCCGAGCATCAGCAATCGTCGCGGCCCGAACTGATCCACGAGACGACCGGCCGTCAGCACCAGGCTCGCCCCGGCGATGTCGCCGATGTGCAGTACCCAGAGCTGTTGCGTACCAGAGGGCAGCAGATCTGCGGCGATCGTGGGTATCGCCAGGAAAAGGACGGACATGTCCACTGCTGTCATGAATATGGGCACCGAGAGCACACCGAGCCCCACCCATGCGGCGGCGCCGGCCTTCGTGGCCTGACGACCTGCTGACGCGGTGGCATGGATCTGCATGTTTGCCTCCATTCGATGTTTTCGCTACGCTACGTACCGTATCGATTTTATCGAAGAAGGTCCTGAGATGAACACACGTGCATCGACCCGAGGTCGGCCCCGTGATGAGCACATTGATGCGGCGGTATTGCACGCCACCGCTCGGACGTTGGATGACGGCGGCTATCGAGAGGTCGCCATCGAGGACGTCGCCCGCCGGGCCGGGGTGAGCAAATCGGCTGTCTACCGCCGCTGGCCGAATCGCCGTCGGCTCGTGTTGGCGGTCCTGGCGGACCGTCTGGGCCGCATCGAGGCGCCATCGACGGGCTGCACCATGTGCGACCTGCATGAGTGCCTCGTGCTGATCACCCGGGCCATCTGCCTCCTCGGCGCCGGAACGCTCGCCCAGCTCACCGCCGAGAGCGCCGGCGAGGCGACCCTGCACGAGGAACTCCTCGAGGTCGTCATCGAACCACCGCGGCGAGCAGTCCACCGTACGCTGTTCGCAGCCCGGCAACGGGGCGATCTCAGGGAGGACGTCGACCTGCCGCTGACGGTCGACGTCCTCGCCTCGCTGACGTTCTATCGTCAACTGTTCGGCCGCGCCCCGATGACGACCGTGGAGATCGAGACCGTCGTCTCCACGATGCTCCGAGGGATCGCCTCGGACTACGACGATCTGGTGCGCGAGTACGCCGCACACGAATCACATGACCGTGCTCAGTGACTCTCAGCCAGGCATATGGAGAAGTGATCAGGGCACATCGGTGCCGGTCTCGCGGACACCCAACTGCCACACTGCCTCGGCTGCGTCGTTGTCCAGAGCAAGATCGGAGGGACGCTGACGCTCCGGGCGGCCACGCAGTTGCCGGAACCCGTCCGGTCCGATGAAGCTGAGCACGGGCAGGTCGGCGGTCGCCGCCGTCAGCACCGGGAGTGCGCCGGTCGCGGCCGGTTGTGCGAAGACCGAGCACACCGCGCTGACCGCGCGGTCCAGGACGCGCACCCCCGTGACGTTCTGAATGTTCGTGAAGGCCCAGCCCGGGTGGGCCAGCTGAACGTCCACATCGGGCCCGCCCGAGCCGAGGCGGCGTTGCAGCGCACGTGCCCAGAGCATGTCGCACAGTTTCGACTGCGCGTACGCGGCGGCAGTGGTCCACCGGCGGTACCGGAAGTGCGGGTCGGCGGCGTCGACGTGTCCGCTTCGATGCGCATTCGAGGCGACCACCACGATGCGCCCGCGCACCCGGCTAGCGAGCAGGTTGGTCAGGGCGAACGGACCGAGGAAATTGGTGCCGAGCATCAATTCGGACCCCTCGGCACTCTCCCGACGGCGGGGCGTGATGACGCCAGCATTGTTCACGAGCACGTCGATCGGCTCCTCGAGTGTTGCGCAGAACGCGCGAACAGAGGAGAGATCGGCCAGGTCGAGAGAGCCCCCGACGGCGTCTGCGCGCGCCTGGTGCAGTTCGTTGAGGAGCCGCTGGCCGCGGTCTGCGTCACGAGCCGGTGCGATCACCCGGGCTCCGGCCCGCGCTGCGGCTCGTGCGACCTCACGACCGACGCCACTGGTAGCACCAGTGATCAGCCATGTCCGACCTGCCTGATCGCCGACATCGGGACGCTCGGTCGCGGCGGGAGTGGGCACAGTCCGACTGTAGCCACGGTGACCATCATCGCGGTGGCGACTTACGCCGTCGTGCTTGCTGTGGACGCATCGCCGTACTCGGTGATTACCTGCAGGTATGCGCATCGACCGAATCACTCCGATCCTGACCGTCACAGACCTCGCCGAAGCCATCCACGAGCACAGCGCGGTGCTCGGAATGGAAGTGGTGATGGACAACGGCTGGATTGCGTTCCTCGCAGATGGTGACGGTCATCAGCTCGGCCTGATGACCGCTGACGCATCGGCCCCAGTGAACCCGGATGTGTCGGTGTTCGTGGACGACGTGGAGGCCGCGCACCGGCGCGCAACCGAGTCCGGGCTCGAGATCGTTCATCCGCTGACCGATGAGGAATGGGGCGTCCGCCGGTTCTTCTATCGAGACGGCTCCGGCCGGGTGGTCAACGTCGGAACGCACCTCTGACTTTCCCGCTCAATGGGCGTGTCGTCGGGCAGGCTGAGGTGGCGCTTCGTCCTTGGCAGGATCAGTCCCGAACCGGCCGAGTCAGGTCGAACCGCATGTGCGGCAACATCCTTCCGGGGACCGAACCGCTGGGCACTTCCCCGATCCGCTCGGCCCCGTACCTCACGTAGAAGGCCTCAGCACCCGGATCGGCATCGAGAACCAGGCGGCGGAACCCCCGGCTGGCCGCCGAGGCGAGGGCATGGCGCAGCAGCGAGCCGCCGACACCCGAGCCGATGAGATCGAGATCGACGAACAGCGCACCGAGCTCACCCTCGGGAGGGGAGCCGTCCACCGTATAGAACCCCGCGATTCGGTCCTCGAGAAGCGCCACGGTCACGACTTCGGAGTCACATCTCTCGGGCGTGATGGTCAGTTCCTCGCGGCAGGCATCCAGGAAGTCCTGCGGGTATCCCCAGTGGCCCTTGGAACGCAGGGCGAGAGCGGAGAGTGCACTCGCCTCATCGGTGCGGGCCGAGCGCATCTGAAGTGCCTGACCTCGCTCTCGCCCATCCATGCCGCACATACTCACACGGGCACACCCGAACTCGGTAGGCGTCACTGCGGTCATCGTTCTCGCGTGCGCAGCTAGGCTCCTGTCACATGCCCGAGCGCTCCCTGCCCGCTGCCCTCGATGCGATCGACGCGAGAGCAACCCATCGCGACGTCGAGCATCTGCTGCTCGGATCCGGCTGGACGCCCTGCGGCAGCGGAGACTGGGCATTCGCGCTCATCGCACCCGAGGAGGACATGGTGGCGCGGATCAGCCCTTTCGATCCGGTAGGGCCATATACCGCTCGGCTCTACCGCGACGCGGCGGCGACCAACCAGACGCCTCGGCTGTACGCGCACCGGCGGCTCGCCGGCGGGGGCGACCTCCAGGTGATGGAGCGGCTCACCGCAGTACCGATTCCAGAGGCGGCCGCATTCCTGGCGCGACTCGCAGTCCCCGAACTGGAGCTGAAGGCGCTCGCCGAGATCGTTGCTCGCGTGCACCGCGACGCTCGACGTGACCTCCCCTGGTGCGGCCCGCTCGACGACAATCCTTCCAACGTCATGCGAACTGCCGACGGGCGACTGGTCCTCACCGACCCGTACTACGCGGATGGCCCGAACCTGTACGCCACCGCCCAACGCGACCCGGATCGCTTCGTCACGCAGATTCGGCAGGATCAGCGGCGGTTCATGACCGAGATCCCGCTCGCCTGCTCGGGCCCCTGGGAGCAGCGTGACCGCGATGATCTGCGCGAGAAACTTCGCCAGGCCGATGCGAACGGGCACTGTGTCGAGGCCACCAGCACCTTGGACGGGTAGGGATTCACTTCTCCGGAACCTGCCCGGCCCCCTGGATCCTCAGGTGGACGATGTGACTGCCACGGTCAACGCGCTTGACCCCGACGGCCCAGTCCTCGTGATCGCACACGGCACACCAAGGCTGTAGCGCCGGAGATCAGACGGTGGAACGACGTCAAGGTCCATCGATCTCCCACCACCGGCGGCCTGGTCAGGTGACGGCGGTGCACCGAGCCGAACTCGAGGCGCCCTACAGTGGTGGAATGCTCCGGCGACTGCTTGCTCGCGCGTTCTGGTCGGTCAGCCGATGGCGGATGGTCTCCCACTCCCGGCCCGACCAGCCGAGCCTCCTGATCGGCGCGCCACACACGTCTAACTGGGATTTCGCGTTCATGCTCGCTATCGCATGGCGCCTGGGCATTCCGATCCGCTGGCTGGGCAAAGCCAGCTTGTTCCGAGGGTGGAAGGGGCCGATCATGCGGGCACTCGGCGGTATCCCGGTCGACCGTGCGGACCCGAGCCGTGTCGTCACTGAAGTCGTGCAGCGGATCGCCTCCGGTGAAGTTTTCAGCCTCGTCGTCACACCAGATGGCACACGCAAGGGTCACACCCACTGGAAGTCGGGCTTCTACCGGATCGCCCGTGAGACCGGCATGCCGGTCACGCTCGGCTTCATGGACCGCACCACGATGACCTCCGGACTAGGCCAGACGTTCCATCTCACTGGTGACGTTGCTGCCGATATGGACCGGATCCGCGCGTTCTATGACGACAAGGCGGGCTTCCACCCACAGCATCGGGTCGAACCGCGCTTGCAGGAGGAGAACCGGGAGTATTGATCCTCGGCGCTCTCCTGGCCGTCGCCCCGCAGAGGGGCGGACGATGCCTCGGCCTTCCTTACACCAGCCTGAACGTTACGCGTGTACTCGGAACAGCAGGCCTTGGTCCCGGCATCACGATTCTTGCCGGTCGGTCGTCATCGTGGCGGTGGGGCGCCATAGCGGCTCGAAGCCTGGCGCACCGCCGCCCAATGCTGCCATGCCTGACCCTGACCTGAACCTGAACGATGATTTCGCCCTCGCACACTTCTTCCCGCGAGAGTTGATCCGCGGCGGGAGTCAGATACGCGTTGAAACGGAACTCCACCGGCTGCCCGTCACGACCTGTATCGTGCGCGCATCTGCTCTCCGGCTGACGGACCGGCAGTGAACACGTAGCGCGGATCGGAGGCGCATCGCCCCGTCACGGGGTCTACGACCTCGGGCTCGATCTCGAGCCCAGTCTCGGAATCGATGAGGATCATCGCCCGGTCCTCCGGCGCAAGTTGCGCATTCCTCCATGCGGCCATCGCTACGAGGATCGGCCGCAGCGATCGGCCGAAGTCGGTGAGGACGTACTCGTGTCGCACCGGGCGCTCCTGATAGACCTGCTTCTCCAGAATGCCGCTGTCAACCAGAGTTTTGAGACGCGAGGTAAGCATGCTGGAGGACAGGCCAATGTTCACCTCGAACTGATCGAAGCGGGTGTAGCCGTCAAAACAATCGTGGAGGATCAGGATCGTCCACCACTCGCCGACGTAGGACATCGCCGTCGACAACGGACACTCCCTGTCCTCGGCGCGAATGTGTGCGGACACAGTCCCTCCATCGGCTCGTCGCAGAGGCGTCGAACGACGCACCCTCAGTTACTGCTAATCTAGCAGTCGTTGCTACTTCTAAATCAGCAGTTACTACGGTGCCATCTTCGCCGGCCCCGCGGGCTGCCGTCACCGGAGGCGCGCGCGGAACTGGTGCCGCGATGGTTCGCCGTCTCCGGAATGGGGGCATGCCCGTCCTCTCGATCCACTCCGCAACGAACAGAAGGACTGAGCCCATGACCAACGACTTCACCGCCTACGACCCCGCACAACTCCCCGCGCCCGTGCTCAGCTACCTCGATGCCCACGACGAAGGCCGTCACGACGACGCGCGGAGTTGCTTCTCGCTGGCCCCCACCGTCGTGGACGACGGGAACACGTACCGCGGCGTCGACGAGATCGGTGAGTGGATCGAGCGCGCCTCCGGCGAGTACGAGTACACCAGCACCCGCATCGGACAGCGCCAGGAAGACGACGCGCACATCACCGTGCAGATCCGGCTAGACGGCAACTTCCCGGGCGGCACGGTCACGCTGCGCTACCACTTCGAACTCGACGATCAAGGCATCACCCGCCTCACGATCGAGGTCTAGACGGAGATACAACGTCTCCTCATCGTGGGCTCAGTGATGTCTGTCGGCCAGAGTTCGTTGACGTCATCGGCGGTGAATTCCCGTTGGACGGGGTCGTCGCGAAGCAACCTCGCCGTGGGTCGTGGCGACAGGACTTCGGCGACACACCGGCCTGAGCAGCATCCGGATACGGAGCTGGCCTCGAGCGTGTCTTGAATCCCGCTACCACTCTGTACCGAAAACGTCAGCGGTCGTCAGGTCGTCAAAAGTCGCGATCAGCCGGTCATCCGCGAACACCTCGGTGCGCTCCTTCGACACACGTGCGATGCGGACGATTCCCGTGCCCCGCATGTGTTCCGAACGTCCCGGAGCCGCCGGACCGGCAACGTGGATCACCACCTCCATACCCGGCCCGCCAGCGCCGGGCGCGAGGGGTGTGATCGCGTCGAAAAACGCCCATATCGCCATCCTCGCAGGCTCCGATACACGTTCGCGTCACATGTCACGGGCCACTCTTATCCGCCACCTCGCTCTGCCAAGCACGTACCAAGCGCGAGAAGCTCGTCGAGGGAGCCGGCACTGAGCTCCAGGCTCTCCTCATCCATGACCCCCATGCCCACCTCGTAGATACGGCGGTCACTGAGGTTCAGCAGGATCGCGTTCCCGCCGCCGTCGTCGCCGATCATGAAGAAGTCCGGTAGGTAGGTCTGCACCTCGTAGTCGTTGTTTCGCCGCACGACACCCTCAGCGCCGAGGATGCTCAGGTTCCCGTCGGAGTGCAGCCCGTCTGACATTCGAAGCAGCGCCACGTACTCTCGGGGCAACGAACCGCCATACTCGTCCTCTTCACGCTCGATGGCGGAGCGTGATGCAGGAGGAAAGAGAGTGAACCTCTCGCTCAGCGCGCTTCGCGACACCATCGTTCAACGATCCCACACGATGAACGCATCTCGGGCGAGATAGTGCTGGAATGCGAGGAGGAGGTCGGCGGTAGTCGCTCCCGGCCTCTGTGCTCGTGCGTTGGCGACGATGCTCTGCACATCGTCGATCCCGAGCACGTACTCGTAGCCGAGAGCGCTCGCCTCCGATGGTAGATCTGTGGCGTCGTCCGCGACGTCGTCCACGTCCCACACCAACACCGGCAAGGACTCGTCGTCGAACCGACGGTCCGCGGGGGCATACAGCGCATGGGTCCATGGCAGATCGCCCGCGGTCCACAACACCTCGCCGAGAAGCATCTTCATGCTCACAGTCTCGCTCACGCTGCCCCGACGGAAGGCTACGCAGGGCCACTCTCGACTCCCGAGTCCGCAAAAGACGTCGGAACAAGAACCAGAGCAGCTCAGAGTCAGCTCAAGCTGTCAAGCCACGACTGCAGGTATCCGGCAAGGTCATCGAAGACGCTCACCTCGGACCCGGCGTAGACGACCTGCGGTTCCCCACCTCCGTCGACGTTGAAGTATGCGCGTTCGAACGGTGCGTCTCGGTCGTCGATGGCGAACAGCACAATCGACGATGGCGAGAGGCCGGACGTCGTCAGGAACCCCGGCGCACAATCGGCAGCGAGCATGTCCTGCACCGGGCTGTGAGCGTACAACTCCTCGATCGTCGCCTGGTTGCACCACTCGAGCTGCACCGAGCAGTGCTCCCACCAGGCTGCGTACGCATAGAACTCCCGAACCTGTGGCGACGGCACGACGCGCGTACGCCGATCAGCGCACACCAATTCCTCGAGCACGACACCGCGCGGACCAAGTTTGAGAGGGCCGAACTCTGCTGCTGCGTCCAGATCGTCGCCATTGATCCGCTCGATCTCCTCGAGCAACTGTGTGACGCTCACCTGCATCAGGGTACCGATGGTTCGAGGCGGACCTCACACGTTGAACCGGAACTCCACCACATCGCCGTCAGCCATCACGTAGTCCTTACCTTCGATACGCACCCGGCCTCGCGCCTTCGCCTCGGCCATCGACCCGGCGTCCACCAGATCACCGAAGGAGACCACCTCGGCCTTGATGAATCCGCGTTCGAAGTCGGTGTGGATCACCCCGGCCGCCTGGGGTGCCGTCCAGCCCTTGCCGATGGTCCACGCACGGGACTCCTTAGGCCCGGCGGTGAGGTACGTCTGCAGGCCGAGGGTGTCGAAGCCGGCCCGGGCCAGCTGGTCCATGCCGGACTCGGCCTGACCGGACTCGGCAAGCATCTCCGCGGCCTCGTCCGGCTCCAGTTCCACCAGTTCGGCCTCGAACTTCGCGTCCAGGAAGATCGCCTGCGCGGGCGCCACGAGCTCGCGCAGTTCGGCCTGCATGGCCTCATCCGCAAGACCAGCATCGTCGGTGTTGAAGACGTAGATGAACGGCTTGGCCGTCATCAGCCCGAACTGCGCCACGATCTGCGGGTCCAGCCCGGCCGCTGCACCGCCGGCAGCGATCGTGGTGCCCTCCTCGAGCAGGGCCATCGCTCCTTTGGCGGTGTCCAGCACAGCCGCTTCGGTCTTCTTCCCGCGGACCTCCTTCTCCAGCCGCGGCAACGCCTTCTCCAGAGTCTGCAGATCGGCGAGAATCAGTTCAGTATTGATGGTCTCGATGTCATCCTTCGGCGAGACCTTGCCGTCCACGTGCACCACGTCGGGGTCGGCGAACGCACGGGTCACCTGGCAGATCGCATCCGCCTCACGGATGTTGGCGAGGAACTTGTTCCCGAGTCCTTCCCCCTCGCTCGCGCCCTTGACGATGCCTGCGATATCGACGAAGGAGACCGTGGCAGGGATGATCTTCTCGCTGGAGAAGATCTCCGCCAGGGTGCCCAATCGCTCGTCCGGCAACGGGACCACACCCACATTGGGCTCAATCGTGGCGAACGGATAGTTCGCCGCAAGAGCGGTGGCGCGGGTGAGCGCGTTGAACAGGGTGGACTTGCCGACGTTGGGCAGACCAGCGATACCGATAGTGAGAGCCACGGGAGACGAGTCTACGGGCGACTATGCCTGGGCGAGGACCTGCTGCAGGATCTCCGGCGTGCGGCGGTCGTACCACCGGCCTCCGATCCGGATCCCCAGCACACAGACCACTGCCCCGATGACGATCCCCAGCAGCAGCGTCACCCAACCGAAGGTGAGCGAGACGGCGAGGGTGAGCACCGCCGTCACCAGGAACGGAATCGAGATCGCCATGATCGCGAGCATCCCCAGTCCCTGAGACACCATCGTGGCCATCGCTGAGCCCTGCGGCTGCTTCAGTGGGCTCTCCCCCGGCTTGACCACGGGATAGATCATCCGCGCGGACGCCACGCTGGAGACGCCCAGCCCGACGCCGAGCATTCCGTAGGAGACGCCGAGCACGAGCGGCGCGAGATCCCATCGACCGGTGACGGCGAAGGTAGCGATGGCAAAGATCGTCACCACGAGTGCGCCGGGCACTCCGACCGCGAGCGCGCGCCCGGCCCGGTCGGCACGTCCCGGGGTACCGGTGGCCACGTGGAGGGCGAACGCCGTGTGGTCGAAGGAGATGTCACCCGAGATCATGAAGCCCAGGATCCACCCTGCAAGGGGGCCCAGAATCAGCAGGATCTCGGCACTTCCGCCGCGGCTGGCCACCATCAGGATGACCGGCATCAGCGCCAGGACGGTGAGCGAGGAGGAGTACCGCGGGTCCCGGAACCAGTAGGTCAGAGCGCGCGCCGCCACCGCGCCCGTGGGCGTGGCAGGGAAGCGGTCGAACCAGCCCAACCCCTTACCGTGCCCGCCCGAACCGGCCGTGGGCGGGGAGACCAGGGCACGAGCCAGGGCCCGGTCCCAGACCGTCCACGCCACTACCAGGGTGGCCGCCACGATGACGAGTCGGGCCCCGGCCAGGGCCCATGCGCCCTCGTGCACGGCGACGGCGATACCCCACGGCGCGCCGAACGGTGTCCATCCAGCGATCATGGCGATCTCGCCGACCAGTCCACGCACCTGATCAGGGGTGCTGCCGCCGTCGGCGAAAAACGCCGGGATCGAGGCAATGAGGGGACCGAACATCACCAACGGGACCAGCGCCACCACGGCGAGCACCTCGCGATACCGGCGCGAATCCAGCAGCGGGGCGAGCGCCGTCGTCAGCGCCCGTGAACCCAGTACGCAACATGCAACAGCCAAGACACCGCCGATCAGCGCCACCGCCGCGATGGCCGGAGTACGCCACCACGCCAGTGCCAGGCCCGCCGCAGCCAGCAACGTCGCCGCACCCGGAATCGACGTCAGGCCCGCGGCCGTGAGGCCGGTGAGCAGCCTGCGCCGCGGGATACCGAAGGACACGAACCGCTGCGGATCCAAGGTGGCGTCCGTACCGAAGGCGAAAATCGGGATCACCCACCAGCCGAGCACCACCACGGCCCCAGCAACCATGATCACCTGCCCGGTGAGCTCGGCATCCACGCCACCCCCGGCGATGGCACCCGCGGTCGCCGTCCCGATCACGCCGAGGGCATAGAGGATCGCGAGGATGTAGCCGATGGTCTGCCAGACGCTCTTGCGGAACGTGTTCGCCAGCAGGGTCAGTCGGAGTCGGACGAAGTGCGCAACCACGCCAATCCCTCCGTCTGCTGGCGGCCACCGACGAGTTCAACGAAGCGGTCTTCCAGGCTCTGCCCGGCGCGCACGTCCTCCACAGTTCCCGCGGCGCGGATCGTCCCTTCGGCGATCACGGCCACGTGGTCACACATCCGCTGCACGAGGTCCATCACGTGCGAGGAGACGATCACTGTGCCACCGGAGCGCACGTAGTCAGCGAGCATGTCCCGGATGTTGGCCGCCGAGATGGGGTCCACGGCCTCGAACGGCTCATCGAGCACCAGGATCCGTGGTGCGTGGATCAGTGCGCAGCCGAGGGCGATCTTCTTGGTCATACCCGCCGAGTAATCCACGACGAAGGTGTTCTTGTCCTCGGTCAGGTCGAGGGCGCGCAGCAGGTCCGCGGAGCGTTCGGCAACCGTCTCCCGGTCCATCCCGCGGAGCAGGCCGGAATACGTCAGCAGCTGCAGGCCGGTGAGCCGATCGAACAACCGCACACCATCGGGGAGTACGCCGAGTTGGGCCTTGCCGGTGTCCGGGTCGCTCCAGAAGTCGGCGCCGTTGACCATCACAGTGCCGGCGTCGGGGCGCAACAGGCCGGTCGCCATGGAGAGCGTGGTGGTCTTGCCTGCCCCGTTGGGGCCGACGAATCCGAAGAAGGATCCGCGGGGGACATCCAGGTCGATACCCGCCACGGCGGCCTTCTGCCCGAACCGCTTCCACAGGCCGCGGATCGAGAGCGCAGCGGAGGAGTCCGGTGGTGTAGGTGGTGCCATCGAAGCGTGCGGGGCCGGTGCGGTTTCGCCAGCAGCCACCGGAGCCCCGGCAGGTGGCGGTGTGAACGGATCGGACATGGACTCCAACGTACGTGCCATACAGGTGCACGCGGATCCATCGCGGGAATGAGATGCGCTGTTCGGCTCATCCTCGTAGGCGAGCAGGGGGCAGGGAGGGCACGTGAACAGGCCGCTGCGGCGCGCCCGGACCAGCGATGTCAGTGCCTCGTGGCACGGTGTTCGTATGGACATCCTGCTCGTCATTCTCGCCACTCTCGTAGGGCTCGCCCTCGGAGGGGTCGGCGGTGTGCTGCTGACCCGACGCATGGCGCCCGGTGCCGACGAGATCGCCAGGCTCACTGCCCGTCTGGAGACCGCTGACGCGGCAGCGGCGCAGGTACCGGCACTGACCGAACGGCTCGCTGCCGAGCGCGAGTCACACGCTCGGGCGCTGACGGCGGCCGAGCGGGCGGCCGATGAGCGTTCCGATCTGGAACGGGTCGCCTTCGAGCGGGAGCGCCAGGCGCTGCGCGACGAGGTCGATGTCGAGCGCAAGCGCGCCACGGAGCGGCTCGATGAGATGCGCGCGGACGCCAAGCGGATGTCGGACGAGTTCGAGGCGCTTTCAGCGAAGGTGCTGGCACAGACGCAGGAGGCGTTCTTCACACAGGCGGAGGAGCGGTTCGCCCGCGCGCAGGAAGTCTCGGCAGCGGAGCTCGCCAAGCGGGAGGAAGCTGTCCGCACGCTGGTGGAGCCGCTCACCCGCACACTCACCGAGGTGAAGTCCGGGATGGACGCCGCGGAGAAATCACGCACCGAAGCGCACGCCACATTGGCCGAGCAGGTCACCCAGATGCGCTCGGATTCGGAGTACCTGCGCCAGGAGACCAGTCAACTGGTCACCGCATTGCGTGCACCTCAGGTGCGCGGTCGTTGGGGCGAACTGCAGTTGCGCCGGGTCGTCGAGGCGGCCGGGATGCTTGAGCACGTTGACTTCGTGGAGCAGGAAAGCGTCACCACTGACGACGGCGTCCTCCGCCCGGACATGATCGTCACCCTTCCGGGCGAGAAGCGGGTGGTGGTGGATGCCAAGGTGGCGTTCAGCGGCTACCTCGAGGCCATGGAGTCGCGCGAGGATTCGGTGCGCACGGAACGGCTCAAGGCTCACGCCCGGCACGTGCGCGAGCACGTGGATGCCCTAGGTGCCAAGGCGTACTGGGAGCATTTCGAGCACACGCCGGAGTTCGTGGTGATGTTCCTGCCCGCGGAGTCGTTCCTGCAAGCGGCCCTCGAACAGGATCCGGGCCTGATGGAACGTGCCTTCGAGCGCAACGTCGTCCTCGCCACCCCGGCCACGTTGGTAGCGCTGCTGCGCACTGTGGCGTACACCTGGCGCCAGGAGCTGCTCGCGGCGGAGGCGGAGCAGGTGTTCCAAGTAGGTCGCGAACTGCACAAGCGCCTTGGCACCCTGGGCAAACACCTGACCACGCTCGGCAAACGCCTGAACTCCACCGTGGAGGCCTACAACGCCTTCAACCGTTCCCTGGACTCGCAGGTGATCACGCAGGCGCGCAGGTTCAGCGCACTGCAGGGTCTGGACCAGGAGTTCGCCAGCCACCCGCCGCTGGAGGTCCTTGCGACGCCGCCGCAGAAGCCGGACGTCTACGAGACGCCGAAAGCTCGCGAGGAGCAGGGACCGGCCCCGCTTCCTCTGCACACGAGTGCCACGCTTCCCATCGACGGTCTCGCGATCGAGACCGATCGCGAGATCACCTCACTTGTGCAGGAGTCCATTCGGGACGCGGACCGTGCTGGCACGTCTGATCACGGATCTGCCGGCGCGCCGGCGAGGGGCAGTCGCAAGAAGGCCTGACAGCCGAGAACGGCATGGCTGAGTCCATCAGCACGTACCCACGCGGTGCGGTGGGTCAACACCGATCGAACGTCAGGGCCGCAGGGCTGCGAGCCCTCGTCTCGTGGTCTCAGGCGGGCGTGACATTCAAGGAGCGGCGCGTCCCCTGGCCCGGCCGGGTGACCGGCTGGCCCGCCTTCTTCAGGTCGGCGCGCAATTCACGCGGCAAGGAGAACATCAGGTCCTCGGTGGCGGTACGGATCTCTTCCACCTCACCGAAGCCCCACTCGCCGAGTTGGGTGATCACGTCGCGCACGAGGATCTCCGGCACTGAAGCACCCGAACTCAGTCCTACGCTGGTCGCGCCCTCGAACCACGCCGGATCCAGATCCGCGGCGGTATCCACGCGATACGCGGACCGCGCGCCTGCCTCGAGGGCGACTTCCACCAGTCGCACCGAGTTCGAGGAGTTCGCCGAACCCACCACGATCAGCACATCCGCATCCGGGGCGATCTTCTTCACGGCCACCTGGCGGTTCTGGGTGGCGTAGCAAATGTCATCGCTGGGCGGATCCTGCAAGGAGGGGAACTTCTCCCGCAACCGGCGCACGGTCTCCATGGTCTCGTCCACCGAGAGCGTCGTCTGGGAGAGCCAGACCACCTTGTCCGGGTCACGCACGGTCACATGCTCCACAGCGTCCGGGCCGTCCACGAGCTGGATGTGCTCCGGGGCCTCCCCCGCCGTCCCCTCAACTTCCTCGTGGCCGTCGTGGCCGATGAGGAGGATGTCGAACTCGTCCTTGGCGAAGCGCACCGCCTCCTTGTGCACCTTCGTCACCAACGGGCAGGTGGCATCGATCGTGTCGAGACGACGCTCGGCAGCCTGCGCATGCACCGCCGGGGAGACACCGTGCGCGGAGAAGATCACCCGGGCACCCTCGGGCACCTCGTCGGTCTCGTGCACGAAGATCGCCCCACGCTTACTGAGTGTCTCCACCACGTACTTGTTGTGGACGATCTCCTTGCGCACGTAGATCGGCGCACCGTAGTGATCGAGCGCCTGCTCCACTGCTTCGACAGCCCGATCGACCCCCGCGCAGTAGCCACGAGGGGCGGCGAGCAGGATGCGCTTAGTGGAGGTGGTCACTGCCTCAGTCTACGTGCCGGGTCCAGGCCAGACCCGGCCGCAGGTGTGGGATCAGCCACCCTGAGTGAAGGTCCGGGGCAGTGGCGATGCAAGCGTGGACCCGCCGTCAGCGGTAGGCGAGCCTGCGCAGCACCGACTCTGCTGGCCCGCGCGTTCCACGCCGTTCGAGCACAAATGCTCCGGCGGCGAGCAGCAGCCAGCCGGCGCACGCGATCGCTGCCATACCAGCACTGTTCAGGTTCCCGCCGAGGCCGAATCCCCATGCGCTGAGCAACGGCGCGAATAGGATCGACTGCCCCAGGTAACTCGAGAGGGATCGCTTGCCCACGGCCTGGATCGCCACCACGGGCGCCCGTCGAGCCGCCGACGACCGCTGCAAGCGGTCGGCGATGAGGGTGAACAGGGCGACATAGCCGAGCCCGCCGAATAGGCCCGTGAAGGACTGGGTGAGCTGGAAGATCCACCCATGGTGTGCGCCGACCTCCACGACGCCCACGTGCGAAAGTGCGTTCGGGAGCCCACCGACCATGCCGATGCTCACCCCGATCGCCGCGGTGCGGCGCAGCAACCGGCGGTGCTCCTGCGGATGCTCGAGGATCTGGCGGCGGCTCGCCCAGAATGCCAGGAGGACCATCGTGGGCACCACGAGGCCGATGAGTCCCTGAGCGACCGCGATCAGCGGCCACGTCGCCAGCCGCATCAGCACCGAGGTGGCGTAATTCTGCTCGCCGCTGATGGCTGCTGTATCCATGAAGGAGGCGTCGTCGAACCCCTGGTCTTCCGGAATGAAGGGCAGGGAGATCACCGCCAATACGGTCACAGCGGCGAGCACCGTAGTGAGCACGATCGCCCAGACAATCAGCGTGCGGTCCATTCTGCGGAAGAAGATCGCCACCATCACCAGCCCCACGAGTCCGTACGCCCCCACGATGTCCCCGAACCACAACAACGCTGCGTGCACGGCGCCGACGATGATCATCCACCAGTGCCGGCGCCGCAGAATTGCCCGTGCGGCGCCGTCGGCCACCCCAGCCTGGATCTGCCGCCGGTACAACTGCACGATCCCGTAGCCGAACAGGAACGCGAACAGCGGATAGATCCGCGCATCCACGGCCACGATCAGCACGAACTGCACGACCCGATCGAGGATCGATCCATCTACTGGGTGTGCCGACGATGCCCCGGATGCCTGCCCGTACAGGTACCAGGGCGTGTTGGCCAGCGCGATCAGGAGCAACATGAAGCCACGCGCAAGGTCCGGAGCCAGCGCACGCTCGGACGCGCTGACCGGACCGCGGTGGGCACCCGAGGAGATGTGCGATGTCATGGGTTCATCGTGCCAGCGGGCCCGTTGTCAGCCCCTCCGTCGCTCGGCGGATAGCGGTCCTCGTCCTCCCAGCGCGGTCGAACTCGGGACGGGCACCACCGGCTCCGCGGTCGCCGTCGGTGGGATGCGGCAGGCTAGGGGGATGAGCGCGACCGATCCCCCCGTGAGCGACCTCCCCGCGCGAGCCCTGGAGACAACGGCTGAACGCCCGTGGCCGGTCCGGCTGCTCTCCTCGAAGATCGCCGACTACGTCAGCAAGATGGCGCCGGTCTGGGTGGAGGGTCAGCTCGTGCAGGTCAATCGCCACAACGCCTCCGCGACGGCGTACCTCACCCTGCGAGACACCGACGTCGACATGTCCCTGAACGTGACGATACTCAAGCGCATCCTCCACGGCATGACGACCCCCGTGGAAGAGGGCGCACATGTGGTGGTTCACGCCAGGCCCTCATTCTGGACGAAACGGGGCACGCTCAGCCTGCGCGCTACCGACCTGCGCGCGATCGGCCTCGGTGAGCTCCTCGCTCGGATCGAGCACCTCAAGCGCGTGCTCGCCGCCGAGGGCCTTTTCGACGCCGACCGCAAGGTCCCGTTGCCGTTCCTTCCAGCCCGGGTAGGGCTGATCAGCGGCCAGGACGCGAAAGCACAGCATGACGTGCTCGTGAATGCGCGCGCCCGGTGGCCGCAGGTGCAGTTCGAACTGCGAGAGGTGGCCGTCCAGGGACCGAACTGTGTGCGTGAGGTGACCGCCGCGATCGCCGAGCTGGATGCCGACCCGCAGGTGGATGTGATCGTGGTGGCCCGCGGTGGCGGCTCCGTGGAGGACCTGCTGCCGTTCTCGAACGAGGCCATGGTGCGGGCCGCAGCCGCCTGCCGTACGCCGCTCGTGGCCGCTATCGGGCATGAGACAGACTGCCCGCTACTCGACCTCGTGGCGGACTTTCGCGCCTCCACCCCGACAGACGCAGCGAAACGCATCGTGCCGGACGTTGTTGCCGAACGTGCCCGAATCGATCAGGCACGCGATCGGATGGCACAGGCCCTCACGCGCCGGATCGCGCTCGAATCCGAGCGGCTGGCCACGCTGCGGTCCCGACCTGTGCTCGCGCAACCCGAGGTGCTGGTGAGCACCCGCAGCGAGCATCTGGACAGGCTCCGGGGCCACGCGCGGGCAGCATTCGGGGCACGTCTTGACCGCGGCAGCAGCGAGGTCGGTCATCTCCGGACGGCGTTGCGCACCCTCTCCCCCGATGCCACCTTGCGTCGCGGGTACGCGGTCCTGCGCACGCGTACTGGCGGCGTTGTCCGCTCACCTCAAGACGTCGTCGTCGGAGAATCTCTGCAGGCCCTGGTGGCTCATGGTGAACTGACCGTTTCGGTCAGTGACACCGGCCCGGCCAACGAGTCTGCGACGTGATTGGATGGCCCCCGTGACTGCTGCACCCGATGTCTCCGCGCTCAGCTATGAGCAAGCACGCGACGAACTCGTCGAGGTGGTTGCGAAGCTGGAGAGTGGCGCCGCCTCCCTGGAGGAGTCGCTGGCGCTGTGGGAACGAGGCGAAGCGCTCGCCGATCGTTGCCAGACATGGCTCGACAGCGCTCGCGACCGGCTCGTTGCAGCGCAGGTGTCCGGCGACACCGCAGACCCCGACGACGCAGGCGACGCTGCCGAGGGGCCAGCAGCCCAGACCGCCGGCGCCGGCGCCCGCTCCGGCGGTGCACCGGATCAGACCGAGGAGGCACAGCGATGACGCACGCGTTGGTGATCGGTGAGGCGCTGGTCGATGTCGTGCACGCTGCCGACGGCACAGTGACCGAGCACCCGGGCGGCTCCCCGGCCAATGTGGCGCTCGGCCTGGCCCGGCTCGGGCGGCATACCGAGCTCGCCACCTGGCTGGGCAAGGATCCACGGGGGGAGCTGGTCAGCAACCACCTCACCTCCAGCAATGTGCGCCTGGTGCCCGGTTCCGACCATGCCGAACGCACCTCCACTGCACAGGCCACCCTCGCCGCGGACGGCAGCGCCACCTACACCTTTGACCTCACCTGGCGGGTACCCGAGGTCGCTCTGGACGACACCGTTGCCGTCGTGCACGCCGGGTCGATCGGCGCCACGCTCACCCCTGGCGGCGCAGCCGTGGCAGAGATCGCAGCGGCAGCCCGAGAGCACGCCACCATCAGTTACGACCCGAATGTGCGCCCGACCATCATGGGCGCAGCCGAGGCCGTGCGTCCGCAGATCGAGCATCTCGTGAGTCTCGCCGACGTGGTCAAGGTTTCCGATGAGGACATCACCTGGCTCTACCCGGGTGAGAGCGACATCGACGCGATCCGCCGATGGTCGCGCTCGGGGCCAGCCGTCGTGATTCTCACCCGCGGTGGCACAGGCTCGGTCGGGGTCACTGCCACCGGTGTCGAAGTGGAGGTCCCGGCACCGCGCGTGCAGGTCGTGGACACCGTCGGCGCCGGCGACTCCTACATGAGCGGCCTCCTGGACGCCCTCTGGTCATCCCGCCTGCTCGGTGCGAAACGCCGGGACGCCCTCACCCTCGTCGATGCCCAGACGCTGCGCTCGGCGATGGAGCACGCCGGACGGATCGCGGCAATCGTCGTCTCGCGAGCCGGCGCGAACCCGCCAACCCTCCAAGAACTCGAACGCGAGGCCCACTCATGAGTGAACGTCCCAGCACACCCGCGCAGGCTTGGGCAGCGCTCCAGGAGGGCAATGCACGGTTCGTCTCCGGGGAGATGGCCCATCCCAGTCAGGATGTCCAGAGGCGGGCGGAGCTTTCCTCCTCCCAGCATCCCTTCGCGGTGCTCTTCGGGTGCTCGGATTCGCGCGTAGCCGCCGAGATCATCTTCGACCGCGGACTCGGAGACCTGTTTGTGGTACGGACGGCCGGGCACGTGGTGGACACCACCGTGATCGGCTCGATCGAGTACGGAGTTGATGTCCTCGGCGCCCCGCTTGTCGTGGTCCTCGGACACGACAGCTGCGGTGCGATCGCCGCGGCCAGTGCGGCGCTGACCACGGGCAACCTCCCGGACAACTTCGTACGCGCGGTGGTGGATCGCGTGATTCCCAGCCTGGTCACGGGTGCCGGAAGCCCGAACGGATCACGTAGCGACGCAGGGGACCCGCGCAGTATCCGCCTTCCGGCACCCGAGAACCTGCAGTCCGAGCACGTGCGCGCCACGGTTCGGATGCTGCATTCCTACTCAGCAACCCTGGCGAACGCCGTGGCCGAGGGCCGCTGCGCCATCGTTGGACTCGAGTACGCCCTGGCCGACGGCACCGCCCGCGAGGTGGAGGTCATCGGCTCGATCTGACTCAGTCGCGGAAGGTCTCGATCTGCGCACCGAGCTCGATCAGGCGCTCCTGCAGTTGCTCATAGCCACGCGCGATGATGTCAACGTTGCGCAGCACCGACGTTCCCTTGGCCGCCAACATGCCGAGCAGGATGACGACGGCGGGGCGCAGCGCCGGCGGGCAACTCACCTCAGCGCCGGACCACCGGGTCGGGCCGGTCACGTCGAGTCGGTGCGGGTCGAGGAGCCGCACGTCTGCGCCCAGCCGGGTGAGATCACTGAGGTGGATGGCTCGGTTGTCGTAGACCCAGTCGTGGATCAGCGTGGTGCCCGACGCGGTCGCGGCGATCACCACGAAGAACGGCAGATTGTCGATGTTCAGGCCCGGGAACGGCATCGGGTGGATCTTGTCGATCGGTGCGCGCAACTCACTCGGGTGTACGGTCACGTCCGCCAAGCGCGTCCGTCCGTTCGCCGCCTGATACTCCGGGGAGAGGGTGTACCGCAGGCCCATTTCGGCAAGGGTGGCGAGCTCGATCTCCATGAACTCCACCGGCACCCGGGCCACGGTGATCTCCGAGTCCGTGACGATCCCGGCGGTGAGCAGGCTCATCGCCTCCACCGGGTCCTCACCGGGGGCGTACTCCACGTCCCGGTCGATGTCGGCAAGGCCATGCACGCGCAAGGTCGTGGTCCCGATCCCCTCGATCCGCACACCCAGCAGCTCAAGGTAGAAGCACAGGTCCTGCACCATGTAGTTCGGGCTGGCATTGCGGATGGTGGTGAGCCCGGGGTGGCGGGCCGCAGCCATCAGGGCGTTCTCGGTCACCGTGTCCCCGCGCTCGGTGAGCACCACCGTGATCTCGCTGGGTCGGTCCGGCTGCACCGTGGCCTGGTACTGCCCAGCGGTCGCCACCACGTCCAGGCCGAACGGCCGCAGGGCGATCATGTGCGGCTCCACAGTGCGAGTGCCGAGGTCACAGCCACCGGCGTAGGGCAGATCGAAAGAGCGCTCCCTGCCGAGTAGCGGGCCGAGGAACATGATGATGCTGCGGGTGCGGCGGGCTGCTTCTTCATCGATGGAGCCCAGATCGAGTTCAGCGGGTGGAACGATCTCGAGGTCCTTGCCATCGGCGGACCAGGTGGCGCGTACTCCGATGGAGCGCAACACATCCACGATCCGGTCCACCTCAACGATTCGGGCCACCTGGCGCAGGGTGGTCCGGCCACGGTTCAGCAGCGACGCACACAACAACGCGACGGCCCCGTTCTTGGACGACTTCACGGTGATCGTCCCGGAGAGCTGCTGCCCGCCCGTCACTCGCAAGTGTGAAGCGCGAGGCGTACCGATGGACAGCAGATCCGCGTCCAGCGCGGCGTTGATCCGGGAGAGCAACTCCACGGAGAGATTCTGACTACCCTGCTCGATCCTCGCGATCGCACTCTGGCTCGTGCTCAGCCGGTCGGCGAGCTGGGTCTGCGTGAGGCCCCGGTTCTGGCGTGCACCACGGATCAGCGTGCCAATCTCCGCGAGTGAGGTCTGAGTGTCGTCAATCACCGTCATGCCATCCAAGATATCTCGGATCTGAGATATCGCCATCGAAAGAGAGGGCAATCACAGAATCTTCACGACATCCGCACCCGTATTCAGCATAGGACTCCGTGGGCGCGCGCGCTGGGCGGCGCCTTCGCGGACCTGGCACATGCGGCTCCTGCAGGCATTCCGCATCACCGCTGCGACAGGTCCGCGAAGGCGTGTCAGGCCCCTTCGAGCATCTCGGTCACCAATGCCGCCACGGGCGAACGCTCGCTTCGGGTCAAGGTGACATGCGCGAACAGCGGGTGGCCCTTGAGTGACTCGATCACGGCCGCAACGCCGTCGTGCCGGCCGACCCGCAGATTATCCCGCTGCGCCACATCGTGAGTGAGGATCACCCGTGAACTCTGCCCGATCCGGGAGAGCACCGTCAGCAGCACGTTCCGCTCCAGTGACTGGGCCTCGTCCACGATCACGAACGCATCGTGCAGCGACCTACCCCGGATATGAGTCAGCGGTAGCACTTCGAGCATCCCGCGGTCCATCACCTCCTCAACCACGTCAGAGGAGACCACAGCGCCGAGCGTGTCGAAGACTGCCTGGGCCCAGGGGTTCATCTTCTCGGACTCACTCCCGGGCAGGTAGCCGAGCTCCTGCCCACCCACCGCGTACAGCGGACGGAACACCATCACCTTGCGGTGCTCACGCCGTTCAAGCACCGCCTCCAGGCCGGCGCAAAGGGCGAGCGCGGACTTCCCCGTTCCCGCTCGCCCACCCAAGGAAACAATCCCGATCTCAGGGTCGAGCAACAGATCGATCGCGATCCGCTGCTCAGCGCTGCGACCGTGCATCCCGAACAGGTCCCGATCGCCGCGAACCACCTTGATCTGCTTGTCCGGCGTGATCCGGCCCAATGCAGAACCGCGCGGAGAGTGCAGCACCAACCCGGTGTGGCAGGGCAGGTCGCGCAGCGATTCCCCGGCAGCCACATCGGCCACGGCGATCGACTCCTCACCGAAGAGCTGACCCATCTCCTGCTCCGAGAGCGTTCCCTCGGCCATCCCGCGAAACCCGGAGTCCACGGCAAGCTGAGCGCGGTACTCCTCAGCCCGCATCCCGACGGCGGAGGCCTTCACCCGCATCGGCAGGTCCTTGGAGACCACTACTACCGCAGCACCCTCCGCACGCAGGTTCGCGGCCACTGAGAGGATCCGGGTGTCGTTGTCCCCCAGGCGCATCCCGGACGGCAGGACCGTGGGATCGGAATGGTTCAGCTCCACGCGGATCGTGCCACCGGCTTCCCCCACCGGCACCGGCCTGTCGAGGAAGCCGTGGGCGATCCGAAGATCGTCGAGGTGGCGCAGCGCACTGCGCGCAAAGTAGCCGAGCTCCGGGTGGTGACGTTTGGCTTCGAGTTCAGTGACCACCACGATCGGCAGGACCACATCGTGTTCGGCGAACCGGAAGATTGCGCGGGGATCCGACAGCAACACCGACGTATCGAGTACGTAGGTGGTGTGTTCGCCGTCGGGTGTGGGGCCACCGACCGGAAGCGATCCGGGCTGTCCCTCACCACCCTCCGGCACATCGGTCTCCGGGGTGTCGAACGTGAGGGACTCTCGGCTCACGGCTAGCTCCTCCTGGCGGGCCTTCTCCGCAGCTCAGGTGAGAGCGGCGGGGGCGGGGTGAGGGCGGTCGGCCCACCATGAGCAGCCGGGGCCGACAGCCCCGCATCGCGACAGATCTGACGGCGGATCTGCCGACATTTCTGCATCATGGGCTGGCCTTCCGGCGAACGACCGGGATGTCGTCCGGTGCGCCCAACGTACGACGACGGAGCGTGTGTTTGCGCCATCGGCGCGCCGTGGCAGGCAATCGAGAGAAGAGTTCACCGGCGCGATGCGCAGCCGAACCACATCGTTCACTGAACCTACCGGCCGAGCCGCCGTTCGCGGCCGCCGTAGGAACGCAGCGCACGCAAGAAGTCCACCCGGCGGAAGTCCGGCCAGAAGGCCTCGCAGAAGTAGAACTCGCTCTGCGCACTCTGCCAGAGCAGGAAGCCACCGAGGCGCTGCTCACCGGAGGTGCGGATCACCAGGTCCGGGTCCGGTTGGCCCTTGGTGTAGAGGTGCTTCGCGATGGTCTCCGGCGTGACCGTCTCCTCCAGGTCACTGAGCGGTCGCCCGGACTCCACGTACTCGGCGATGAGCGCGCGCACCGCCCCGGCAATCTCGTGCCGCCCGCCATAGCCCACGGCGATGTTCACATGAATCCCGTCCACATCACGGGTGAGAGCCTCCGAGGCCCGCATTCTTCCTGTGATGTCCTCAGGCAGGAGATCCAGCTCGCCCACGAGTTGCAAGCGCCAGCGCCGCGTCGTGGCGAGGGTGGCCACCGTGGCCGCGATGATCTCCAGGAGGTCCTCCACTTCCCGGGAGTCCCGATCGAGATTGTTCGTGGACAGCATCCACAGGGTGACCAGCTTGATGTCGACGTCCTCACACCAGCCGAGCAGGTCAACGATCCGGTCCGCACCGGCCTGATGTCCTTGCGCGGGCTCGAGTCCAGCTGAACGAGCCCATCGGCGGTTGCCATCAAGCATCACGCCGACGTGATGAGGTAGCCGGGCATGGTCGAGTGAGCGGGTGAGCCGGCGTTCGTAGAGTCCGTAGAGGAATGCGGGTGGGCGCATCGGTGGGCGACCTCCTTCGCTCCCAGGATCGTCGGCCGGACACCATCGGCCAAATCCGCGCCGCCGTGCACACCGTACCTTCACAGGAACACTCAAATACCTACGGTTGCGTAACCTACGATGGCGTAAGAACCCATCCGACCTCCACGTCAGGAGCGCACCATGGCCCCCGCACCGCCGGCACGGGACGGATCGGCCCCGCCGACCGGGGACCAGCCCAGTCATGCGGCCACTCCGCGATTACGTGGCTGGATCCACGCCGTGATGGCTCCCCTCTCGCTCGTCGTGGCTGTGGTCCTGGTGATCGGCACATCGACGACCCCGGGCACGGTCACCACTGCCATCTTCGGGTTCACCACGGTGCTGCTGTTCACCACCAGTGCCATCTACCACCGCGGCACATGGTCACCGCCGGTGCACAACACGCTCCGCCGGATCGATCACTCGAACATCTTCTTGGTGATTGCTGGCACGTATACGCCGCTGGCCGCCCTGCTCCTGCCGGAGTCCACCGCACGAGTGCTGCTCATCGTGGTCTGGTCCGGAGCGCTCATCGGACTGCTCGCACGCATCTTCTGGCTCGGCGCACCCCGTTGGTTCTACGTGCCGGTCTACGTCGCACTTGGCTGGGTGGCGCTCTGGTTCCTGCCGGACTTCTGGGCCGTGGGTAGCCCCGCGATCGCGCTGCTCGTCATCGCCGGCGGAGTCGGCTACACGGTCGGTGCCCTCGCCTACGCATTCAAGCGCCCGAACCCCGTTCCGGACTGGTTCGGATTTCACGAGTTGTTCCACACCGGAACAGTGGTGGGATACCTCTGCCACGCAGCGGCCATCGGTATCGCCGCAATCGGTCACTGACTGTCCCTCACCCACCAACCGTCCATGCACGGGCACCCTGAGTGATGGCGACGATCTACCGGCCCCCTTAGGGTGGAGTCCTTCCGAGCGAGAGGAATCCCATGGCGCACGACTTCGAGACCCCCGTCGCCGATTTGCTCCGAGTCGGCGACGGCTTCGATCTCAGCGCGCTCGATCGGCGCAGCACGCCAGGCTGGAAGCACGGGAAGAAGGCCGCCAAGAAGGCGCTGACTGAGCGTGGCGAGCGCCTCTCCGACCTCCAGGAACGCCTGTTCGCCGAAGGTCGCACGGGCGGCACCCGCTCCGTGCTGTTGATCCTGCAGGGTCTGGACACCGCCGGGAAGGGCGGGATCGTGCGCCACGTACTCGGCATGGTGGATCCGCAAGGGGTAGACCTCGCCTCCTTCGGGGTCCCCACTCCGGAGGAGGAGAAGCACCACCACCTGTGGCGGATTCGCCGCGCACTGCCCAAGCCTGGCCAGATCGGTGTGTTCGACCGCTCCCACTATGAACAGGTACTGGTGGTCAAGGTGGAGGGCCTCGAACCTGCCGAGACCACTGCGACGCGGTACGACGAGCTGGTGCGTTTCGACCAGAAGACCGTGGCCGCAGACACCACCGTCATCAAGGTGGCGTTGATGGTCTCCCACGGCGAACAGGGCGAGCGTCTCGCCGAGCGGCTCGACCGGCACGACAAGCACTGGAAGTACAACCCCAGCGACCTCGCCACGCGCTCCAAGTGGGATGAGTACCAGGCCGCATACCAGCAGATCTTCGAGCGAACCTCCACCGATGAGGCCCCCTGGTACGTGGTGCCGGCCGATCGCAAGTGGTACGCAAGGCTCGCTGTGACACAGCTGCTGCTCGATGCCCTGGAGTCCCTCGATCTGACCTGGCCGGAGGCCGACTTCGACGTGGAGGAGCAGCGTCGGCTGCTCACTGCCACCGCGCGCAGCAATGCCAAGCCGGCGAAGGCCACGAAGGGTGCGAAGAAGAAGAAGAAGAAGAAGAAGTAACGCGCGCGCTCGCTCGCCGAGTCGATCAGTCGCGTGGCACCACCGTGTACCGGCGGTGTTCCAAGCTCGGGATCTTTCCCCGCACGTCCGCGACCAACTCCTCATCGAGATCGACGAGCAGGACGGCATCACCCTCCTGTGCGACCGCCAGCTGCCGGCCGAGCGGATCCACGACCTGAGACCGCCCGGTGCGACCGCTCCCGTGCTGGCTCGCGAGCGCGAGGTACGCCGTGTTCTCGATGGCACGAGCACGCACCAGCACCTCCAGTTGGTCGGCCTTCCCCGGACCATCGGCCCACGCCGCCATCACCACCAGAACCTGCGCTCCGGCGTCGACGAGCACCCGAAACGACTCCGGGAACCGGAGGTCGTAACACGTGGCCACCCCCACACGCACGCCGGCGACGTCCAGCACGAGGGCCTGGTGCGCGCCAGGAGCCCCGGCATCGAGCACATCCGACTCCCGCACACCGAACGCATCGAAGAGGTGCACCTTCTCGTATCGTCCGCGCTGGCGGCCATCGGGCCCGAACGCCAAGGCGACGTTCACACAACGCCCACCTGCGCCGTCGGCAGGTTCCATCGAGCCGACCACGAGATCGACTGCGCACTCGGCGGCCACCGCAGACATGGCGCGGTGGAACGGTCCGTCGGCCGGCTGGGCGAGATCGGCGCTCAGGCGCGGTGCCCATCCTCCGGAGTACTCAGGCAAGACCACCAGCTGCGCGCCAGCACGAGCAGCGCCACGCACGTGTTCGACCGCCGCGCGTGTGTTCGTTTCACCGTCCTGCCCGGCGGTGAGCTGCACGACGGCGACCGTGAGAGTCATGTCAGGTCCGATCGGTAGGGGGCGTGTCACCATTCTGGCCGTCCGGTGCACCTGCCGCAGGACGATCGCCCGTCCCCAGGCCGGGAGCGCCGTCCCCGCTGTCTGCCGCGCCCTCGCGGCCGGCGGCCTTCTCATCGAGCGCGGCGCGCGCCTTGATCCGGCGCATGTGGACGGTGAACGACCGCGCGATCAGGATCACCACGAGGGCAAGGACGAAGAACGTCACGAATGCCCCGATCCCCGGACTCACGAGATTCGGGTCGACGTCCTCGGCACGGACGGTCATGAGCGGAGCCCGGCGAACAGGTCGTCCTCGGGCGTCTGCGTCGGAACTCGCGAGGCCACCAGCTCATACTCCTCCACCGGCCACACCTCCCGCTCCAGATCCCTCGGGATCGCGAAGAAGAACCCATCCGGGTCGATCTGCGTGGCGTGGGCGAGCAGGGCCCGGTCACGATGGCCGAAGTAGTCGCTGCATTCGATCCGGGTGGTGACTTTCTCAGCGCGGTCGTCGCGGTCCCAGCGATCCATCCACTCCGCGAACGGCGATTCGGCTCCGCTGGCCACGATCGCCTCGTGCACCGCGGTGATCCGGGCCTTAGAGAAGCCATGGTCGTAATAGAGCTTCGAAACCTCCCACGGTTCCCCCGCACCCGGATAGGCCGCCGGGTCCGCGGAAGCTTCGAATGCCGCCACCGAGACCCGGTGGGTCATGATGTGGTCGGGGTGCGGATATCCACCATTCTCGTTGTACGTGGTCATCACGTGCGGGCGGAACTCGCGCACCACCCGCATCAGTGCTTCCGTGGCCACCTCGAGCGGCTCGAGTGCGAACGAGCCCTCCGGCAGCGGCGGCAACGGATCCCCTTCGGGGAGACCGGAGTCAACGAAACCGAGCCAGCGTTGTGAGACGCCAAGGGCGGCGGCCGCTGCTGCCATCTCCCGGCGCCGGTATCCGGGCATATCCCGCTGCACCTCGGGATCGTCCTGGAGGCGGGGATTGAGGATGTCACCGCGTTCGCCACCGGTACACGTGACCACCAGCACCTCCACCCCTTCGGCGGCGTACCGCGCCATCGTGGCCGCACCCTTGCTGGACTCGTCGTCCGGGTGCGCATGCACGGCCATCAGCCGTAAGTTCTCGCCAGACACGTGCTGCATCCTCCGGGGAATGATGAGGGACAATAGTGACGCTCCCCCGCGGGCACGCACTGGTGCACGCGGGCGAGATCGAAACGCACTCCTAGTCTAAGGATGGCACGTGTGACCTCAGCACCTGCTGGTGAGGGGACCTCTGCACGGGCGCACGCTGGTGCGACCGACGTCTCGGCTCTGCTTGCCGAGCGGTACGGACGTTCAGCTGACCAGGAGGGCCGCTCACGCCGGCAGATGTGGATGGTGGCAGCGGCCTGCACGGCCGCCGGACTCGTCGTCCTCGTACTGATCAGCATCACCTTGCTCCGGCCCGCAGCAACGGCCCGGGATGTCGGCTTCGCCGTGCCCGACGAGGCGCAGGTGCGGGTGATCTTCGATGTCACCAAACCCGCTGACCGGAGTGCCGTCTGCACCGTGGAGGCACTCAATACCGGCTTCGGCCAGGTGGGCCTGCTCGACGTTGTCATACCGCCATCGGACGGCCCGACCACACGCCACACCGTGGCGGTAGCCACGACGGAACTCGCCACGACGGGCGTGGTGCGCGAGTGTGCACTCCTCGATTGAGTCGCCCGAGTACGTTCGATTCACGAATGTAAAGATGTGACATAGTCGGCCCAAGCGCTATGATGATTCTTTTCCCGCCGCCCCGGTGCGGCCGCATCGGCTAGCCAGCCCGGGGGCAGGTACTCCCGCATATCCGCTGAATTGCGATGCGGTCGAGACCGACACACGCAGTACGAAGGAGGAACCGTGTCCCCAACCACGTGGCTCACCAAGGATGCATTCGATCGACTCCAGGCTGAGTACGACCACCTCGTGACCGTGGGCCGGACCGAGATCGCCGATCGGATCGAGGCCGCACGGGATGAGGGCGATCTCAAGGAGAACGGCGGCTACCACGCAGCCCGCGAGGAGCAGGCCAAACAGGAGGCCCGGATCCGCCAGCTCGACGACCTCCTCCGCACTGCCGAGGTCGGCGAAGCTCCCCCGGACGACGGCATCGTCGAACCCGGCATGGTCGTGACGGCCACCGTTGCCGGTGAGGAGATGACGTTCCTGCTCGGTTCCCGTGAGGTCGCCGGGGACACCGACCTGGACGTGTACTCGTCCGGTTCTCCGCTCGGCCAGGCGATCCTCGGCAAGAAGGTCGGCGAGAAGACCTCCTATGACACGCCGGCGGGTACGTCGATCACCGTTGCGATCAAGAAGGCGAAGCCGTTCAAGGCCTGAGGTACCTCAGCACACCAGCGATGCCCGTGGCGATCTGATCGCCACGGGCATCGCTGATCGCCCGACGGCGTCCAGCGGCCTGGGACCGGAGCGTCGCCGCTCAATTCCTGGGCACAGAATCGGAAGCGGGTCGCGCTGACTGGCCGGCTAGGGCCTGCTCAGGTTTCGGCCGTGGCAGTCTTGTCGGGCACCTCTCGGCGGCGCCGGAGCCGGGGCTTGAGCCGTGGCCGTTCCTCGATGAACGGGTTCGGGCTCCCGGTGAGGTACCGCACGACTGTGTTCGCCACGGCCACGAGCGGTACCGCGAACAGAGCACCCACCACCCCGCCGATGATCGTGCCTGTGGCGACGGCGAGTAGCACAGCCACCGGATGTAGCTTGAGGGCCCTGCTCATCAACAACGGCTGGAGCAGGTTGCTCTCGGCCTGCTGGACGAGCAGGACCACCCCGAGCATCACCACCGCGATCAGCGGACCCTGGTCCACGAGGGCGACCACCACGGCGATGAAGCCGGTCACCACCGCACCGACGATCGGGATGAACGAGCCCACGAAGACCAGGACGCCGAGCGGGAGAGCGAGCGGAACACCGAGAATCCACGCGCCGAGCCCGATGCCGACGCCGTCGATCAGGGCGACCAGCAGTTGAGTCCGGGCGTAGCTGCTCAGGCTCGCCCACCCGCGCTGGCCGGCGCCGTCCACGCGCTCGCGAGTGGTGGCTGGAAACAGCCCCACGAGCCAATTCCAGATGAGGCGGCCTTCTTTGAGAAAGAAGAACAGGCAGAACAGGGCGATCAGTGCCCCGGCGAACACGTGCCCCACAGAGGTCCCCACCGAGAGGGCGCCATTGAGGATCTGCTGGGCGTTGCCCTCCAGGGATTCCTGAATTTGCGTGACATAGGCGTCAATGTCAGTCCGCGAAAGCTGCAAAGGACCCGTGCTGAGCCAGGAGAGTAGTTCCTGGATGCCCTCCCATGCGGTGTTCGCGAGGTCGCGAATACCGGTCGCGATCGAGGCACCGACCAGGGTGAGCAGGCCCCCGACCACCCCGACGGCGCCCAACAGGGCCAGGATCGCAGCGAGCGCACGGGGCACCCGGTGCCGGTGCAGCCGGTCCACCGCCGGCATCAGCAACGAGGCCACCAATGTGGCCACCAGCACGGGTATGACGACGGTTTTGATCTGCACGAGCCCCACGACTGCCACAGCGACAGCGAGGACGATCAGCACGAACCGCCAGGACCAAGCCGCTGCACCACGCACTGTGCGCGTGACCGGGGAGTTCGGGTCCGGGTCCGGGACGAGCGGCCCGCGCTCCGGCTCGGCCGACCTCGAGCTACTGCCCTCCGTATCCGGGCCCTGCTCATCGCCGGTCTCGGGAGCGTGATCGAGCGCATCGGTGCTGGTGGGCGCGTTGCTGCTACCAGAACTCGTCACGATCGATCTCACCCTCCTTACGGTTTCCTCAGGATAACGTCAGAGCGGTGAAATCCGACGCCGCGCCCGGTCAGGAGTATCGATGAGCTTTGCCCCGCCCGCCAATACCCGACGACGGACCCGCACCCTGGGTACGCTGCTCACCTTGATCGTGGTGCTGCAGTTCGGCTACCCGATCTCCGGGCTCGGCCCGGCATGGACAGCGGTCTATATGGCTGCATACGCCGCGATGCTCGGATTCGGCATCGTGACCGTTCGTGATGAGAGCGGCCGGCTGATACCGATGGTCGCCGCGACCGTCGTCTTTCTCGTGTGCGGAACGTGGTTCTCGTTTGCCCAGCATTCCGTCCATGCAACGGTGGCGATGCTGACGTCGGTGGCTCTCTCGATGGCGGTATTGATCTATGCGTTGCTGCGTTTCGTCTTCCGGCGCGAGCGGGCTCCGGGGGTGAATTTGGTGCTTGCCAGCGTGAGTGCGTACCTCGTCATGGGCGGGTTCTTCGGCGCCACGTTCGCACTGCTGGAGATCGCATCGCCGGGCAGTTTCATGGATCCCCAGGGCGACGGCGGACCGCTCGGATGGCATCAGACCCTCTACTACTCCTACGTCACGCTCGCCACCCTCGGATACGGCGACGTGCTGCCGGTCACCACCTGGGCCCGTTCGCTCGGCTCGTTCGTCGCCGTCATCGGAACGCTGTATCTGACCGTGGTGGTGGCACGCCTGGTGGGGATCTGGTCCTCAAAGGCCACTGATACCAACTGACCGTCCGGATGGATCGATTCATTGCCGTGTAGCGTGAGATCATCCACAGCCGAGCGAGTCATCACGACCGAGCGGCTCAGCCACGCCACCCACAGGAGCCCGCAAGCACATGGACGAGCGTGACGCCACCGCTCTGGGACTGACCGGAGCCGAACTCGACTTCAACGCCTGGGCCTTCTGGGAGGAGGCGGACGAATCGGGCCGTGCGGCGCAACGCCAGTATCAGCAGGTCCTCACTGCCCGCGGTGCAGATCTCGCCGAACGCAGTTTCGTCTCGGAGTGGGCCGCATGCTTCCCGAGCGCGCTCTCCCTCGGCGAGGGCTCCTACCTCGCTGCCTTCACCTATCTCACCGGTGAGGTGCACATCGGCGCCAATTCCTCGGTGAACGCCTACGCCGTGGTGCGCGGCACGGTCCGGATCGGAAACGGCGTCCGGATCGGCGCACACACGTCGTTGCTCGGCTTCGACCACACCTTCGCCCCTGATCGCCCCACCCACACCCAACCGCTGACCAGCCGCGGGATCACGGTGGGCGACGATGTCTATATCGGTTCGCACGTGATGGTCGTCGACGGCGTCACGATCGGGGCGCACAGCGTGATCGGCGCCGGTGCGGTGGTCACCAAAGACGTTCCGGAGTGGTCAATCATGGTCGGCAACCCGGCCCGCAGGGTGCGAGACCGCCGAGACGAGCGGACAACGACGCCCACTCCCTCCGCGCGAACCGGCTCGACAGCGAACGAGGACGCTCTGCAGACGCTGCAGGCGCTCGCCGAACGAGCGCGCATGGATGCCGCGGACGTCCTGGACCGCTGCTGGGACGATTCAGCAGGCTGGTTCACCGACACGCCCGGGGCGGCTCCCACAGTGCGTGCCCTGTGTGACGCCGTAGAGATCGCCGACCTCCTCGGCCTGGGCACCCCGCCGCACATCTGCGGCGACGAGATCGTTGCCGCGCTGACCTCCCGGCAGGACCCGCACACCGGGCTGATCCCCACCTACGGCAAGGATTCAGTTGTCCAGGACGGACCCGACCTCGGCGGCGGGGCCGTGCGGTACCACCTGCTGAGCGTGGGTTACGCCCTCGATCTGCTCGGTGCCCGGCTCCCGCATCCCATCACTGCCGTAGACGCCCTCCGTGGGGACGCGATGGTTTCAGCGCTGGAAGCCCAGCCGTGGGGAGAGCGCGCCTGGGGTGCCGGCGACTGGGTCGACTGCGTGGGCACTGGCCTGTTGTGGAACCGGCTCTGGTTCGATCGTCCCGGCGGGCTGGACACCCTGATCGGCTGGTTGCACCTGCACGTGGACCGCACTTCCGGCATGTGGGGTCAGGCGCACGCCTCGGACGGGCTGCGCCAGCCGGTGAACGGCTTCTACCGGCTCACCCGCGGTACGTTCGCCCAGTTCGGTCTGGGCCTTCCCGAACCCGAGCGCGCGATCGACACCACGCTCGCGCATACCAAGGACCAGCGCCGGTTCGGCCCCGGACGAGCAACCGCCTGTGACGTGCTCGACATCGCCCACCCGCTCTGGCTGGCCGGTCAGCAGACCGATCACCGGCGCGCGGAGGTCCGTGCTTGGGCCGCCGCCCAGGTGCCATCCCTGGCGGCTGCCTGGCGGCCGGGCCAGGGGTTCGGGTTCGCCCAGCGCGAGGACGTGGTAGACAAGGCCGCCCCCGGTCTGCAGGGGACGGAGATGTGGCTCGCGATCAGCTGGTACCTGGCCGACTTGCTCGGTGGAGCTGGCGGGCTTGGGTACGAGCCGCGCGGAGTGCACCGCCCCTGGGCGCGCTGACCGAAGGTTCTCTGCTCAGGCCGCGGCTGCCCGCACTCGAACGCCATCGAGTGCGGGCGATCTCGCGTATATCTCACCCAGTGAGCGAGAAGGGGCGCACTCGCGTCAGGAGGCGCCGAGGATATCCACCACGAACACGAGGGTGTCGTCACCGCCGATTCCTGCCTGCGGCACGCCGTTCGGGCCGTAGCCTTCGTGCGGCGGGATCGAAACGAGGACTCGCGACCCGATCGGCTGTCCGACGAGGCTGTTGTCCCAGCCGGCGATCACGGTGCCCACACCGATGGGGAACTGAATCGAGGACCCCCGGTCGTAGGAGTTGTCGAACATCGACCCGTTCCAGACCTGGCCGTAGTAGTTCACGTCGATCGTCTGGCCGGCCTCCACGAGCGGCCCATCACCGGCGCTGAGTACCTCGACGGCGAGCTCTGCCGGGGCGGAGCTGTCCGGGAAGGTCAGAGTCGGCTTGTCGCCAAAGGAGCCAGAAGCCGTGGGCAGAGCAGTCATCGGTGAATCGTCCAATCGTGGTTCGGTGTGCAGACATACAGGTTTCGGTCGCCGACATGCCGAACGGCACGTTCCGCGGGTTCCGAAGCGGAACCCGCCACGTGCCGTTCAGCAGGAGGGGCGCAGCTCAGTCGCCGCCGCGCAGGATCGCGAGCAGGCGGAGGAACTCGATGTACAGCCAGATGAGGGTGACCGTGATGCCGAATGCGGCCGCCCACGCGAACTTGCGCGGCAGTCCGTTCTGCACACCCTTGTGGATCGTGTCGAAGTCCATGATGAGGCACATCGCGGCGAGGATGATCGCGATCGGGCCGATCAGCAGCCCGAGCGGAATGCCCAGGATCGGCACCTCCATCCCGCGGATACCCCATGCCGGCACGAAGTCGCTGAAGAACAACATGGCGCCGAGGTTGATCAGGCAGAAGGCGGCGTAGCTGATCAGACCGATCATCATGAACCGGCGGAACTTCGGCGTCACCCGCACCTTGCCGGACTTGTACAGCGCCAGTGTCACACCGAAGGTCACAAAGGTCGCCAATACCGCCTGAGCGACGATCCCGCCAAAGCTCGATTCGAAGATCTCCGAGATCACACCAAGGAAGGCGCCTTCGAGCACCGCATAGGCAAGGATCAGTGCGGGGCTCGGCTCCTTCTTGAAGGCGTTGACGAGTCCGAGGATGAAACCGCCGATGAGGCCGACGATCATCACCGGCATCGCCAGTGCCGGCGGCACGAGCATCCATGCCGCCGCCGCGCTGAGTACCACGAGGCCCACCACACCGGCGGTCTTCATGATCACGTCGTCATAGGTGAGCCGGCCGGTCTGCGCGGGCCCGGCGGCCGGGCCGTAATAGGCCTCTTCCACACCGGCGAACTGCCGGTCATAGCTGGGGGTGGCCGTGGTGGCGTACCCGTTCGGTGCCGAACCCTGCGGCACACCGCCGTACGGGTTCACCGCCCCGGGCTTGCTCTTGCCGAACAGCGAGCTGTTCGACAGATACGGGTTACTCATCGTGCCTCCTGATTGCGACTCTCGTCGTCGGGCCGCACATGCGGCCCCGCCTGGTCTCATCCTATGGGGATCGCGCTCGACCGTGGGCGAAGCGATCACACCGAGAGATCACCTACGACTCTCCGTCCTGTCCAACGCCCGCACCGTGGCCCGTGTTCCCGGTCCGCGCTCCCTGACCGGCCGGCGTCAGGACTTTCCCCCAGACCAGATCTGCGCGGCCTCAACCAGAAGGATGAGACCTCCCCCTGCCGGACGAAGGTGCGGCCGGCGAAGATCAGCCCTGAGCCGGTGCCGCCCGGGATATCGGGCGGCCTACGGTGGCATCATCCCCACACGAGAGCGAGGCACAGCCCCATGATCGAGGCACGAGGCCTGACCAAGAGGTACGGCGCCACGACCGCCGTCAACGACATCTCCTTCACCGTTGAGCCAGGACAGGTGACCGGCTTCCTCGGACCGAACGGTGCCGGCAAGTCCACCACGATGCGGATGATCGTGGGCCTGGACCGCCCCACGGCCGGCCATGTGACGGTGAACGGCAAGCCCTACGCACAGCACAAGGCACCGCTGCGTGAGGTGGGTGCCCTGCTCGAGGCGAAGGCCGTCCACACGGGCCGCAGCGCCACCAACCACCTGCGCGCCTTGGCCGCCACACACGGCATCGGGCGCAAGCGCGTGGACGAGGTCATCGAGATGACCGGGCTGACGGCGGTCGCACGTAAGCGGGCCGGCGGCTTCTCACTCGGGATGGGCCAGCGGCTCGGGATCGCCTCGGCGATGCTCGGCGACCCACGCACACTCATCCTCGACGAGCCGGTCAACGGCCTCGACCCCGACGGTGTGCGCTGGGTGCGAACCATGGTCCGCTACCTCGCCGACGAAGGCCGCACTGTGTTCCTCTCCTCGCACCTGATGAGCGAGATGGCGATCACCGCCGACCAGCTCATCGTGATCGGTCGCGGCAGGATCGTGGCCACCGGTGACGTGCAGGAAGTGATCGACTCCGTGACGAAGTCGACCGTACGGGTGCGCACACCGCAGGCCACCGACCTGGCCGCCCGGTTGCAGGCCGAGGGCGTGACCGTCACCAGCGTGGAGCCGTCGTTGCTGGATGTGGACGGCTTGAGCGCACCCGAGGTCGGCGCGGCGGCGCTCGCTGCCGGCATCGTGTTGCACGAACTCACCCCGCAGAGCGCCTCCCTCGAGGATGCGTTCATGAATCTGACGGCCGGAGATGTGGAGTTCCACTCCGGTGCTGTCCCCGAACACCAGGTCGACGAGACCGCCGTTTCCGAAGGAGCGAACCGATGACCGCCGTCGCAACTGAGAGCCGCTCCGCCCGGCGCAGTGATGCCCTGAGCGGCGCCCACGTGAACTTCGCACGGGTGCTGCGCTCGGAGTGGATCAAGCTCACGACCCTGCGCTCCACCCCGTGGACGATCGTCACGACCATCGTGCTAATGGTGCTGATCAGCCTCGGGATGGCCTGGGGCATGACCCAGGGCGCCGAGGCTGCCGCGAGCGGAGACGCCCCACCTGAAATGGGTGCGCTCGACTCGTCCATGGGTGCGTTTGCCGCAAGCGTCGGGTACTCCTTCGGCCAGATCGTGGTGGTGGTACTTGGCGTACTGATCATCAGCGGCGAGTACGCCACGGGCCAGATCAAGTCCTCGATCGCAGCCGTACCGCACCGGTGGCCCGTCTTGGCCACGAAGGGCATTCTGGTGGCGGCCGTCGCCTTTGTGACCGGCGCTATCGGCGTCGCCATCTCCTACCTCGTGACGACCCCCATGCTGGAGGAGCACAACGCCGCTGCCGATCTCGGCAACAGCGAGCACCTACGCATCATGCTCGGCGCCCCCCTCTATCTGGCCGCGATCGCACTCCTCGCTCTCGGCGTCGGAGCCCTGTTGCGGCACGCAGCGGCCGGGATCTCCGCCGTAGTCGGGATCATTCTCCTGCTGCCGATCATCACGAGCTTCATCACGCTCGACTGGCTGCAGGACATTGCGCCGTACTTCCCGTCCACGGCCGGTGAGCGCATCATGGGCGACGATACCGGTCAGGAGGTACTGACTCCCTGGGAGGGGCTCGGTGTACTCGGCATCTACATCGCCCTGATCTGGGCCGCAGCCTTGGTGCTCTTGCGTCGGAGGGACGCCTGAGCACTGCTGGAGGGCCGACGCCGGCGGGTGAGAACCCGCCGGCGTCCGGCATGCCTGGGCACGCATGGCTCACCCAGGCTCTGCAGGCCGCGAGGCCGGGCTGGTCGAACGAGCCCACCGCGCTGCTGAATCCGACTGCCGTTCTCGCCGCCGACGAGAACTACCGAATGTCCCGGCTGCGGCGGTACTTTGCCCTGCATCCGCGTGCCATGGATGTGCTACTCATGGCGATCTTCGCGGTCCCCAACTTGGTCTTCCGGGGCTTCGTCACACCCATGTTCGCGGGTTTCGGCTTGATTGTTGCCAGCGCGCTGGCGTTGCTGTGGCGGCGCAGTCACCCGTGGCCGGCGTTGGTCGCGTTGACCGTGTTCACGATGACGAGCACCCTGCTGATCGGCGATAGCGGCGGGATCGAACTCGGCGTGGCGTTCGCCCTCTATACCGTGGTGACACTGCGCGGGCCACGGCCAGGGTGGCTCGCTTTCGCCGCAGCGACGCTCAGCACCTCCCTCGCCTTCATGCTCTGGGGCCTCCCGCAGCCGGGCCAGATCTCGGCGCAGCCGGATGACCTGGCCAGCCGGGTGGGGGTGATGGCCGTGAACGCGGTGGGAGTTCTCATCCTTCTGCTGATCGCGATGGCCATCGGCGTCAGCGTGCGCAACCGACGCGAACAACTGCAACGCCTCATCGATCAGGCGAACCAGTACCGGCTCGAGAGCGAGCAACGTGAACAACTCGCGACGGCGGACGAACGCGCGCGGATCGCCCGGGAGATGCATGACGTGGTCGCCCACAGCCTGTCGGTGATGGTGGCCCTCGCCGACGGAGCCAAGGCGAGCCTGACGAAGGCCCCGCAGCGTAGTGACGAGGCGCTCGGAGAGCTTTCTCGCACCGGGCGAGCAGCACTGGCTGATATGCGGCGCATCCTCGGCGTTCTACGCATGGAGGGAAGAACGGACGCCGATCTTGAACCGCAACCTGGAGTGCCGGCACTGGAGGATCTCCTCGATCGCTTCCGCGCAGCCGGTCTGGATGTTCGGTTGCGCCACACCGGCCCCCCGGTGCCCGCCGACGCCGGTATCCAGCTCACCCTGTACAGGATCGTGCAGGAAGGCCTCACGAACGTGCTGCGGCACGCACCTGGTGCGGGGAGAATCGTGGTGACCGTACTCCGCGGTGAGGGTGCGCTCACCGCGACCGTGCAGAACGACCGACCGGCGGGATCGGCCGAGACTCGGGCGGGGAGCGGGCAGGGGTTGATCGGGATGCGCGAACGTGCCGCCACCTACGGTGGCACTGTGGAAGCCGGACCCGACGGGAGCGGTGGGTGGCGGATGCGTGCCACCCTGTTCTTCGACGAGGAGCCCGCCCCCTCGACCGAGACGTAAGGAACCGAGCAAGTCATGATCTCCGTGTTACTGGTGGACGACCAGTCTCTGCTCCGGATGGGCTTTCGGATGGTGCTCGAGGCCGAGGACGATCTTGAGGTGGTGGGTGAGGCATCCGACGGTGCCACCGGGATCAGGATGGCCGGTGAACTCTCCCCGGACGTGGTGCTCATGGACGTGCGGATGCCCGGCACCAACGGCATCGAAGCGACTGCCGCGATCGTTGCTCACCGGCCCGAGACCCGGGTGATCATCCTCACCACCTTCGATCTGGACGAATACGCCTTTGCAGGCCTGCGTGCAGGCGCCAGTGGATTCCTCCTCAAGGACACTGAACCCAGCGAGCTGGTGGCTGCGATCCGCACCGTCCATTCCGGAGATGCGGTCGTCTCCCCCAGGATTACGCGGCGGATGCTCGAAATGTTCGCAACAGAACTGCCCACCGGCACGCCCGACGGCGGTGGGTCACCCGCCGCCGCTGCGCCACCGTCAGAACTGACTGACCGCGAGCACGAAGTGCTCCTGGCCATTGCCGAGGGCTTGTCCAATAGCGAGATCGCGGCGAGTTTGTATGTCTCCGAGGCGACAGTGAAGACTCATGTGGGTAAAGTGCTTGCGAAACTGGGGTTGCGAGACCGCGTCCAGGCAGTTGTGTACGCCTACGAGACCGGCCTGATCCGCCCCGCATGATCGGGTGCACTCCACCGAGCAACTCAGTACCAGGAAGGGCATTGATGGGTGAGCAGGTCCGCCAAGGGTCGATAGGCGTCCGCGAGGCAGGGCCAGAGGACGCCGAGTTCCTCGTCGACATGCTGCTCGCTGCCTTCAACTGGACCGGCGAAGAGCGTTACACCCGCAAACAGATCCTCAAGGACAAGTCAACGTCTCTGTACGTGGCGGGATGGCAACGTGAGGGCGACCTCGGCGTGATCGCGGTGGACCTCGCCGGGCCCAGCGGCCTGCAGATCCCGGTCGGCGCAGCATGGGTGCGCAGGTTCCCGGCCCGCAATCCCGGCTTCGGTTTCGTCGCCGAGGACGTCCCCGAACTCTCCGTGGCTGTGCTCAGCCACCACCGTGGCCGTGGGATCGGCTCCGGTCTGATCCGCTCCCTCGCACCTCGCCTCGCCGGCGCCGGCATCACCCGGGTGAGCCTGAGTGTGGAACACGGCAACCCGGCACGCGCACTGTACGAGCGCCTCGGGTTCACGGCCGTGACAGAGCAAGAAGGTGCCACCACGATGGTGGCGGACGTGAACACCCTCATTCAGTCCGTACGTTCGTAGACCACCAGGCGCTCATCGACGGACACACCGAACCGGCCCAGCACCTGGTGCGTGCCCGAGACGGCATAGACCACGTCGCCGCCCTCGACGGCGGGTGACCCTTCGCCGTCAGGCCCCTCGGGCGGGACCACCTGGACCAGTTCCACGTCCTCGGCATCCGCCACCACGGTCGCCAGGACTTCCAGCGCGGTCCGCTCAACGTTGATCCCGTCAGCGAGCTCGGTGACGGCGGCCCACCGGCCGGCGTGGACGAGATCGAGGTAGCGCTGCACCGCGCCCGTGGATGAGGTGAGCCCCACACCGGTGTCGAGCACTGGTTCCCCGTCGCTCTCCCGCAGCGGCGTCAGCAGGGTGAGCTGGCCACCATCCCACGCGGCGAGGTAGTCGGCGGCACTCACCTGGGTGGCCGCCCCGGCCCGGGAAACAGTCGTCTCCACGTCAAGGGTGGCTACGGGATTTCCACGGTGGGTTCCGACCACCCGCGCCGCGACCACCTCCACATCGATCTGACGCGCTGCCGGCAGGAGCGTCCACGCGTGCGCAAGGGCTGCGGTGACGGCGGCAGGTTGGCCGGCGAGTTCGAGCGACTCGGTGAGCTCGGTCGTGGCGATCGCGATCCCCGCACCGTCGGCGATCACCTCGGTGGGAGCACCGTCAGTTCCGAACGCCCGGGCCACATCGGTGAGGAGCACGGTCACGTCCTCGATCATCGCGTCCGTGGCAGGAGGGGGTTCGGGGGCCGCGTCCAGACCCTCGGAGGGCGCCGGTGCACACCCGGTGCTCACGGCGAGCATCAGCACCAGTGCGGCAGCGGCCAGGGTGCGCGGAACTACGCTCAGGAGGCGCATGGGCCGAGTCACGCTCATCACGTTCCCCCATAGGATCGGGTGCCAGGCGGCGGCAGGCTCCCAATCTATCCGCATTCGCGGGATGCCAGGTGTGCAGACAGGAGGTACCGATGAGCGAGCAGGACGCCCCGGCGATCCCTGGCTACCAGTTCCTGCGCACCATCGGGCACGGTGGCTCCGGCGACGTCTACCTGTATCGGCAGGAGATGCCCGCCCGGGACGTGGCGATCAAAGTGCTGCGCACCGAGGAGCTGACGCCGCAGGGCCGGGCCCGGTTCGCGGCCGAAGCCAACCTGATGGCTCGCTTGTCCGGGCACACCGGAATCGCGGACGTGCTCGCCGCAGATGTGGACGCCGAGGGCGAGCCTTTCCTGGTCATGGAGTACTGCCCCGGCGGCAGCCTCGGTGAGCGGTATCGCACGCACGCGATGAGCGTGGCAGAAGTGCTCGATCTGGGTGTCCGGATCGCCTGTGCCCTGGAGTCGGCGCACCGCCTCGGGATCGTGCACCGGGACGTGAAACCGTCGAACATCCTGCTCACGGAGTACGCGATGGCGGTCCTGGGGGACTTCGGGATCTCCACGATTGACGAGGACTTTCCGGGGGCCACCAGGGTGAAAGCGGAGATCTACTCGGGCCTGGACGTGGAGGCCGAGGACGGCGTCGGGCTGAGCCTGCCGTGGGCGGCACCGGAGGCGCTGGCAGATCCGCCGGTCTCGGACATGCGATCGGACAGGTACTCCTTTGCTGCCACGTTGTACTCGCTCCTGGAGGGACGCTCACCGCACGAGGTCCCGGAGGGCCCGAACGGGTCGGCCCACCTGACCGGCCGGATCCGCAGCGGGTTCGTGGCCGCCATGCAACGCACAGACGTGCCGCCCACCTTGGAGCGGTTGCTGCGCCAGGCGATGTCCTACGATCCCGCCGAACGATTCGATTCCATGCTGGAGATCGCCCTGGCGCTGCAAGAGGTGCAGCGAGAGCTGGGGCTCGGCGTCACCCGATTGGAGGTGCCGATGGGCGCCGGACCGCTGCCGACGGCTATCGATCCGGCACCCACGGTCGTACCGGCCGGCCTCGCCCGCTCCTCGCCGGCGTCTCCGCAGCGCCCCGAGGAGCCGGGCCCGCTCCCTGCCCGCTCGGCGCAGACCTGGCTTCCCGAAGCAGACGGGCCACCGCCGGCGGCGGCCCTGCCGGCTCCCGGCACGCACCAGGAGCACAGCGAGCAGAATGAGCAGCGGGCGGCGCCGGAACTCCCGGTCGGCACTCCGGTGGCCGCGGCGGCGTTCGTGCCGATGGCGCCGCTGGACGGCCCGGCGGCAGAACCAGATCCTCGAACGAAGACGCTCAGCACCGCCGCGCTCGCCGCGGCCGTGGCATTTATCGTGCTCACGGTGGTGGCCGGTGGCGCCCTGCTCGTGGATTGGCTCTCCACCCCGCATTACAGCGGTCGCGCCGTGGACAACCTGACGGTGAGCGAGACGATCGCCCAGGCGTACGACGTCACGATGCCCGACGGCCTGGACGCCCCGGCGGATCTGGAATCACGTGTGCTCACACGCTCCACGGGTGCTACGCGCGAGAGCGCGGCAACAGTCCTCATCTCCACCGATGAGCAGGTCTGGGCGGAGGGCGAGACTGTGGTGCTCAATCCTCATGAAGGTGAGACCGCCGGAGATCTCGCCCTCGTGGAGGTCGCCAGGCTACGCGAGGTGCTCGATCTGGGACCCGCTGAGCCAATCGCCCCGGGGCTGGTCGTGCTCGCGGCCGCACCGCAGGCGTACTTCGTGAACATCACTCCTGAACTCGGAATCTCCTCCAGCGAATCCTCACTGGTGATCGTCTCCGTGGTGGAGTGACTCAGGCCAACTGAACCCACTTCTCGTGTTCGAACCCCTGACGGCGCGGGTTCAGACACGAAAAGTGGGTTCAGACGCAACAGCACACGGCGGGCTGACTGTGTGCCCCCACAGGGACTCGAACCCTGACTGTGCCGATTTTAAGTCGGCTGCCTCTGCCGGTTGGGCTATGGGGGCGCGGCGGCTTTCGATCCTACGTCGCATCCGCCGGCGCCCTGCGCGTCACTGTGTGGTGCCGGCTCCGGCCTTCTGCTTGCCTGGCTTCTTCGAGGTGGCGGCGTTGATGAACGCCTCCCGCGGGCTCTGCAGCGATCCGAGGGCCACCATCTCGCGGTTGAACAGCAGAGCGGTGGTCCAGTCCAACAGGATGCGCGCCTTGCGGTTGAAGCTCGGCATTGCCCACATGTGATACGTGCGGTGCATGAACCAGGCGATCGGCCCACGGAACTTGATGCCCATGATCTGCGCGACCCCCTTGTAGAGACCGAGTGAGGCCACCGTGCCCAGATCCCGGTGCGCGTAGTCCACTACCGGCTCGTCGGAGAGGAAACGGACGATGTTGTCGCCCAGGTGACGTGCCTGGCGCACCGCATGCTGGGCCGTGGGGCCACACAGCTTGCCTTCCACGTCACTGGTGAGGTCAGGTACGGCGGCACAGTCACCGGCCACCCAGGCGCCGTCGAGGATCTCGCCCTCCTCGGTGGCCACCTGCAGCGTGGGCAGGGCACGCACGCGGCCGGCCTCGTCCAGCGGAAGGTTGGTGTCGGCGAGCACCGGGTTGGCCTTCACCCCGGCGGTCCACACGAGAGTGTCGGACGCGAACTCATCACCGTCGGAGCACACGATCTCGCCGTTCTCGGCCGAGTTCAGGAACGTGTTGAGCTTGACCTCGATCCCCCGGGCGCGCAGCTGTTCGAGGGCATAGCCGCCGAGTTCGTCGCCGAACTCGGGCAGGATCCGGTGCGCGCCCTCGATGAGCACAAACCGCAGATCCTGCTGGCGGATCGAGTCGAAGTCCTTGCAGGCGTGCCGGGCCATGTCCTCAATCTCGGCGATCGCCTCGATACCGGCGAAACCGCCCCCCACGAAGGTGAACGTGAGCATCCGCTTGCGAAGCTCTGGATCCCATGTGGAGGCGGCCACGTCCATCTTGTTCAGCACCTGGTTGCGCAGGGCGATCGCCTCTTCGATCTGCTTGAAGCCGATGCCGTTCTCAGCCAGTCCCGGGATCGGGAGCACCCGGGCGACGGCGCCGAGCGCGACCACCACGTGATCGTAGGAGACCTGGTACGGCTCGCCCTCGACGGGATCGATGCTTGCCTTGCGCTCGGAGTGATCCAGACCCGTGACGCGCCCGGAGAGGACCGTACAGCCGTGCAGCAGGCGGCGGTGCGGAGCCACCACGTGGCGGGGCTCGATCGAACCGGCGGCGGCCTCGGGCAGGAACGGCTGGTACGTCATGTACGAGCGCGGGTCCACCACCACGATCGCCACCTCACGGCGGCCCATGCGCTTGCGGATCTGCATCGCGGTGTACAGCCCCACATAGCCACCGCCGAGAATCAGTATGCGCGGGACCTTGCGGGTCTTGACCTCTGCGGGAAGGGGGGTGGTGGCCTGATCGGTCATGCGTCCACTCTAGAACCCACGGCAAGCGCCCGCGCTGTGTGTTTGCACACGGCGGCGCCGTTCATCCGCGCGCGCGGCACCGCTGGAGGACGTCGTCGAGCATGGTCTCGGTGAGGCGACCGGTGAAGGTGTTCTGCTGGGACACGTGGTAGCTGCCGATGATGGCGACCGGTCCCCCGACCGGGCGGGTCACCGTGGCCATCGCGCCGTGACCAAAGGAGGGCTGCGGCCGGGGCACCTGCCAGCCCAGCCGCCGTAGGGCTGCGAACGTGGCCTGCCAGCCGATCCCACCCAGGGTGAGGATCGCCGTCAGGTGCGGGGCGAGCAGCTCGATCTCGCGGTCCAGCCATGGCGCGCAGGTGTGCTTCTCCTGCGGAGTGGGTGCGTTGTCCGGTGGGGCACACCGCACGGCCGCGACGATCCGTGCGCCGTCCAGCGCCAGCCCGTCGGCGGCATCGATGCTCTCCGGTTGGTTCGCATAGCCGGCGCGGTGCAGGGCGGCGAAGATCCAGTCCCCGGACCGGTCACCAGTGAATACCCGTCCGGTCCGGTTGGCCCCGTGTGCGGCCGGGGCGAGGCCGACGATCAGCAGGTGCGCACGCAGGTCCCCGAAGCCGGGGGCCGGGCGGCCCCAGTACGGTTCACCGTCGAAGGCTCGACGGCGGGTGGTCGCCACCCCCTCACGCCAGGAGACCAAGCGGGGGCAGGCGCGGCACACGCTGGACCGCGCATCCAGCAGCTCCAGGGTGCGGGAGGAGGCTGCCAGTCTGGCCACCTCGTCACTGTCCGCGGCGCGCGTGGTGCGGGGCCGGGCAGGGTCGCCGGGCCAGCCTGTTCCGGGCGGGACCGGGGAGGGGAAGCCCTTTCTGGTGCGTGGGTGCAGCCGGTCGGACGGGTCTGCGCGCTCGGGTCGTTCAGCCACTCTCGGTCACGTCAGCCACGGTCGCGTCCAGGTGTGTCACCAGATCGTCCCCGGCGAGCGTGACGCCGATGCCGTGACCGCCTCCGCCGATCGAGACCTGCTGACCGGCGATCCGCGAGTCGGCGATCACGGGCCAGGCCGTGGTGGCGCCGAACGGGGTGATGGTTCCGCGTTCGTACCCGGTCACGTCCTTCGCCCTGGCTGCATCGGGCATCGAGAGCCGGTTCACGCCGAGCAGGGCACGCAGCTTGGGCCAGGAGATCGACCGGCTCCCCGGAACGAGTACGAACAGGTAGTCACCGCTGCCGCGGCGCACCACCATCGTCTTGATGAGTTGGTCCGGGTCAAGCCCGCGCGCCATAGCGGCCTCGGCGAGAGAAAAGACCGGCCCGTGCCGGGTCACCGCATAGCGCAAATCGGTCTGTTCCAGCGCCTGTAGGGCTGGGGTGGTCTCGGTCATGGCGCTCCCGTCTCGCGTCGCCTCATCTTCGCATCCACTCCCGACGGCGGCCCGCACCACCACGAACAGCCCACCGCCTGGTCGGGGTAGCCGGTGCGCCATTCGGGGTCATTGCGGCCCAGCGGCAAGGGCAAGGTCCACTGTTGCCTGGATCTGCGTGGCGGTGGCGCCGCGGGCTCGTGCGTGGTGCACGGCTGCGGTGACCTCGGACAGATCCACACCGGAGGCCGCCGACTGCGGCGCGGCACCAGTGGCCACCCGAGTGCCGCCACCGCGGCGAGAGACGAGCCAGCCCGCGTCCTCCAACTCCCGATAGGCACGCGCCACTGTGCCAGCGGCCACTCCCAGGTCCGCGGCAAGCTGCCGGATCGGGGGGAGCCGGGCCTCCGGTGCCAGAGCACCGGCATGCATCAGGGCGAGCAGCTGACGGCGGAGCTGCTCGTACGGCGGGGTGGGGTCGCCGTCGTCGATACGCACCTGCACGGCTCACACCTCCGCAGCGGAGCGCACCGGCCGCGGGGTGAGCGCGGTCACCAGTAGCCCCGCCGCGCTCACTGCCGCCAGTACGACCGCTGCGATCCCGGCCACCAGGGCGAGGCGAATCAGCGGCGGCGCATCCGGATCGAACGAGGGTGGGAGAAGACCGAACATCACCAGACCTGCTGCCGTCGCGGCGATGGCGAGGGCCACTACCGCCAGCGCGGCAGCCACGGCGGCGCTGCGGGTGTCATCATCTGCGGCGAGATCGACCTCGGCGAGATTCCCGCGCGGCCGGGTGACGGCGAGGTGGACATTGATGGCGACGAGCACGAGCAGAATCATGAAGGCAACCGCGAGCGGTGCCGTATAGAACGCGCCCGGCCACGGCGTTCTCGTGCTCATGCAGTCAGGTCCGCACGCATATGCCAGCGATCGGCCATCGGCACCTGCAACGACCGTGGTGATGACCGCTGTCGCGACGAGCAACACGATGCTGAACCCGAGCAGAAACGCTGAGCGGCGCGGCAGATATCGCTCGAGGCTCCGCACCTCCAGGGCGGCACCACCATCGCGCAGAGCCGAGCGCGTGACCATCTCGGCGGCGATCCCGCCGAGCACCCACACGATCGCCACCACGAACGGTGCGAGGGAGAGGCCCTGCCCGTACAGGCCCAGCTCGGACACATCCATCACCACGCGCACGGCCAGTACTGCGGCGACCACGCGGGCTAGGACGATGACCGCGCGGACCCGGCGGACGCCGTCGTGCCCGGATCGCGGTGCGGAACCACGACTGAACACCGCGATCACCACGAACAGCGCCACCGCAGCGATCAGGACGAAGGCAAGGAAGAACCAGACGAACCCGGTCATGACGATCTCTCTTTCTTGTACCGTTGATCTGGTACAACAATGGCAACGGCCGACATTTGTGTCAACTCTTTGACACAAAAGGGGGATGGATGACCCGCGGAACCCTGCACCACCTCGAGATCTGGCTGCCGGACGACGCAGCGACGCACAGCTGGACGTGGCTGCTGACCGAACTCGGCTACACCTGCACCTCCCGCTGGCCGGAGGGGTCGTCATGGTCGCTCGGACCGACCTACCTGGTGTTGGAGCACGGGCCGGACGTGACGGGTGAGCGCACACTGCGCCGGCACCCGGGGATGAACCACCTCGCCTTCGACGGCGGCACCCGCGCCGAGGTGGATGCGCTCACCGTGGTGGCCGGGCATCACGGGTGGACACTGATGTTCGCCGACCGGCACCCGTGGGCCGGCGGGGACGAGCACTACGCCGCCTACCTGGAGGACGGGCGCGGCTTCGAGGTGGAGATCGTGGCGCAGGGATAGCGAGCATCCGCGGTCGGTGCCACACTCGGACGCACCGGCACAGACGCCGGTCCTCCCGACGACGGGACGCCCACCTCCTGAGGAGTTCCCATGGCGCACGGCGACATCACTCACATCGACATCCCGGTGACCAACACCGAGCAGGCGGTCACGTTCTACCATCAGCTATTCGGCTGGCAGATCGCCGAGATCCCCGGATTCGAGGGGTACCCGATGTGGCAGGCCCCGAACACCATCAGCGGTGGGGGACTCGCCCCGCGTAGCGAAGGGTTCACCCAGCCTCGCTCCTACGTGGAGGTCGACTCGATCGAGGAGACCCTCGCGAAAGTGACCGAACTCGGCGGCACCGTGGTGATGGACAAGCAGGCGATCAGCGAGACCAGCTGGTGGGCGATCTTCACCGACGCCGACGGCAACACGATTGGGCTCTACGAAGGCATCACTGAGCCGAGCTGACCTGACTCTGCCCACACACCAGGACAGCGCTGCACGGGAGTACTAGCGTCAGCGACGACGTCATCACCTCAGCGCAGCGGAAGGGCAGCACCACATGAGCGACTCCCCCGCAGTCAACCGCCTCAACGGTCGCGTGATCGCGATCTGTATCGCCGCCGCCCTGGGCGGCTTTCTCTTCGGGTTTGACACGGCCGTCATCAATGGCGCCGTGGAGGCGCTGGCAGGCGATGCGCCTGCAGGCTTCGAGCTGGGCGCGGCGCTCAAGGGCTTCGCCGTCTCCTCGGCGCTGCTCGGCTGTGCGGCCGGTGCCTGGTTCGCGGGTGCGATCGCGAACCGTTACGGCCGGGTGCCCACCATGGTGGTGGCCGCCGTGCTGTTCTTCGCCTCGGCCCTTGGTTCCGGCCTCGCATTCGGCGTGGTGGACTTCATCGCCTGGCGTGTGATCGGCGGCTTCGGGGTGGGTGCGGCGTCCGTGATCGCTCCCGCCTACATCGCCGAGGTCTCCCCGGCGCGCGTACGGGGTCGCCTCGGTTCGTTGCAGCAGTTGGCGATCGTGACGGGCATCTTCGTCGCACTTCTTTCGGATGCGATGCTCGCCGACACCGCCGGGAGTGCGGCCAACGAACTGTGGCTGGGCCGCGAAGCCTGGCGATGGATGTTCCTCGCCGAAGCTGTCCCGGCCGCGATCTACGGTCTGATGGCGCTGCGGTTGCCGGAGTCACCGAGGTACCTCGTAGCCCGCGGGAAGATCGACAAGGCCTCGCAAGTCCTCTACGACTTCACCGGCGAGGTGAACGTCAACCTGCGCATCCAGGAGATTCGCGCGACGCTCCAAGAGGAGCACGCTCAGGCGCTCAGCGACCTGCGGGGTAAGCGCCTTGGACTGAAGCCGATCGTGTGGGTCGGGATCTTGCTCTCGGTGTTCCAGCAGTTCGTCGGCATCAACGTGATCTTCTACTACTCCACCACGTTGTGGCGCTCTGTCGGCTTCGACGAGTCGAACGCCCTCACCATCACGGTGATCACGTCGGTCACGAACATCGTGGTGACGATCGTGGCAATCCTGCTCGTGGACAAGGTGGGCCGGCGGCCGATGCTGATGCTCGGCTCGATCGGCATGGCCGTGACCTTGGGCATGATGGCCGTGGCGTTCTCCTTCGCCACCCTGGTCACGAATTCCGACGGAACGCAGAGCGCTGAGTTGGATGCTCCCTGGTCAACGATCGCGCTGATCTGCGCCAACGGGTTCGTGGTGTTCTTCGGCGTGAGCTGGGGTCCGCTCGTGTGGGTGCTGCTGGGCGAGATGTTCCCCAACTCGATCCGTGCCTGGGCATTGTCGGTAGCGGCGGCCGCGCAATGGATCGCCAACTTCTTCATCTCGACGACGTTCCCCACCTTCGCCAAGATCGGCCTGCCATTCGCCTACGGCTTCTACGCCACATTCGCCCTGCTCTCGTTCTTCTTCGTGCTCACCAAGGTGCCCGAAACGAAGGGAAGGGAACTCGAGGACATGAGCGACTCGCCGGTCGTCGAGCGGCGCCGCAAGGCACGGCAGAGACCATCGTGACTCCGTAGCCGTAACCAGGGCGCCGAGATCATGAAGAGGTGATCAGGTACCGGTATCGGGTATCGATGATCAGCGACAGCTCATCCGGAGCAGGGCAGGCGTCAACTGCGGGCGCGGAATGGCCCGTCGCTTTCGGTTGTTCACCGAGCCGGCACGGACAGCGCGATCCCGTCGAGGATGTCGTGCTCACTGGTGAGGACCTCGCTCAGATCACCACCAGCGGCGCAGACTTCTGCCGCGACACGGGCGAGCACCTCGGACCAGATGAGCGCGCCTGCGCCGATCACGTCCACGCGCCCCGGGTGCATGAAGCCGAGTCCGGCTCGCTGCGTGCGCGGCATCGCGAGCAGCTCAGCGCACGCGGCGCGCACCTGCGCGATCGGCAACCGCGTGGCGTTGATCCGCTCCCGCTGATAGCTCTCCAGCCCGAGGGCGTGTGCAGTCACCGTGGTCACCGATCCGGCCACCCCGACGATCGTGCCGACCCGGTCCATGGGCACCTCGGCGGCGGCCCGGTCCAGGGCGGCACGTACGTCTGCCACGGCGGAGGAGATCTGGGCGTCGGTCGGCGGATCATCGTGCAGGTGGCGTTCGGTCATCCGAACACACCCCATGTCCAGGGAGATCGAGGCATCGGGTGTGGCACCCGCGCCAAGCACCAGCTCTGTGGAGCCGCCGCCGATGTCCACCACCAGCCGGTCCCCGGGAGCGGCCTCGTCGAGGATGCTCACGGCGCCGGCGAAGGAGAGGGAGGCTTCCTCGGCGCCGGAGATCACCTCCGCATCCACGCCCAGAGCCGACCGGACGCCGCCGAGAAACTCATCCCGGTTGCTGGCGTCCCGGGTGGCGGACGTGGCCACGAACCGGACTGCCTCCACCTCGTGCTCGCGGCACAGTTCGGCGTAGCGCCTGGTGGCCTGCAGGGTCCGTTCCAGGGCGACCGGGTCGAACTGGCCGGTGCGATCCACGCCCTGGCCGAGCCGGACCACCTCCATCAGCCGGGTGACGTCGGTCAACTGACCATCAGCTCGGTCCGCGATCAGCAGGCGGATGGAGTTCGTCCCACAGTCGATGGCAGCTACTCGTGTCACGGGGGCAAGCCTGCCACGCCACGGGAGCAACTACGGAACAGGTGGGTCACGATCCGGGCGAGGGACGCCGTCGGCGATCAGCAGGTGCAGCGATCCGGACGCCAGGTCTGGCTGATCATCTCGAGCGCTTCATCGCCCAGCGGATTCACGCCGTGGCCGACGGCCAGCGCATGGGCAACGAGCACGTGCAGGCACTTCACCCGCGTGGGCATTCCACCGGCAGAGATACCGGCGATCTCGGGCACATCGCCGAGTTCGGTGCGGCGGCGCAGATAGTCCTCATGCGCTCGCTGATAGGCAGCAGCGAGCTCGTCGTCCTCGGCGAGGCGGTCGGTCATCTCCCGCATCACCCCGTTCGCCTCCAGTGTGCTCACCGCGCCCACAGCGCCGGGGGAGGTGAGATAGAACGACGTGGGGAAGGGTGTGCCGTCGTGCAACCGCGGAAGTGTGCGCACCACCAGCGGGTTGCCACATATGCAGCGGGCGGCCACGGCCACCACACCACGGGGCGTGCGGCCGAGTTGCTCGGCCACCACGTCCAGGTCGCCGGGTCGCAGTTTCTCGTCGGTCACTGCGGTCCTCACGCTCGTCTCGGGTCAGTCCTCGATCTCACCGGCCACCTGGACCGAGTCCCACACAGTCAGGTACCACGGGCCGGTCGGCGGCACCGAGACCGGGCCCTGCTCGTCCGCCGCCGCGGCAGGTTCCTCTCCGGTCACGGTCTCCGGGTCGACCACACGGTACGGGGTCTCCCCCGGCATCACGAATCCGAGCCGCTCTCGCGCCTGGGCCTGGACGTACACCGGATCGTTCCACTGGTCGATCTGCGCCTGCAACTGAGCATTGCGCTCCTGGGCGCCGGCGATCTGGGCGGCAAGATCGCGCTGCTGTTCCTGCTGGGAGACGTAGGCCCGCAGCGTAGGTGCCAACACGATGAAGGCCATCAGCACCACCACGAAGAGCACCAGGCCGCGCACCGTGATCTGACGCGGCTCGTCGACCTTCTCCCGGCTCGCCGGGTTGCGACGTGCAGTCGCGCTGCGCCGGGCAGCGGACGGCTTGGGCTGAGGTTTGCTCTGTGGCCGGACGGATTTCGGGGTCGGCCGGGAGGAGGCGGCACGGGGTGCCGATGTGCGCGAACGTGTGCCTGTGCGGGGCGTGGCGGCTGAGGTGGCCGACCTGGTCGACGTGGCCGACCTGGTCGGCTTCGCCGTCGTAGCCGATGTGATCGTCCGGGCCGACTCGGTTGTCTTCGCGGCTGCGCCAGCTTTGCTCGCACTCGCCGACGTACGCGCCGGTGCGCGCGGAGTGGGCGGTCGGCGAGCAGTCACGACCCCATAGTCGCCCACGTCAGCCGGATTCGGCCGGAACGCCCGGCGCGAGTCGCTGGGTAGCACTCCCCACATGGCGGGGCAGAGCCGTCCGCTGTCCGATGCGGTTGTCGGTTCCGATGCGATCGTCGGTTCCCGATTCGATCGTCACGTTCGCATCGAGAACGACTTCCCTGATGCCCGGCCGAGACCCTTCGACCACCCGGTGGACACGCCTCGTCTCAACAGGCGAGCATCGCTGACCCGGCGAGGCGGTGCAGACAGTGCTGATCGCAGCAGAATCTGTGGACAACTGGGTTCGAACGCAAGGTGATGCGGCGTCCATTCTTCGTTGTCCACAACGGCACGCCCGATGCACCCTTATACACAACCCCAACTCCGACTTTCCGGCTAAATATCAACGAAAACAGTTGCCTCGATCGAACGCGCGTCCTAGGCTTGAAACGCGCCAGCAAGCCAGCGATCACCCACCCGAGGAGGTGCGCCGTGACCACCACCGACACCCACGGCGGCACCGCCACCTGGATCAGCACACGTACTCCCACGGGAACCACCCGAGGCCCCAGTACGAGCACCGGCGCGGGTGCCGCCTCAGGCACCGGCGGGAGTGCCGAGGCCGGTCCTGGCCCAGGCACCGGCCTCACCATGGGCACGGGCTCGGGAGCGGGCGCCAGCCAGGTCGAGGCAGGACTGGACCACGTCAGCGCCGAACTGGACGCGCTCCTGGGCATGGACCTGCACGACTTCGCCTCGTCGCGGTTGACTGGCCTCGTCGAGAAGGTCGAGGACGTGGACAGACGATTGTGCGCCTTCCGCGACCACCTCAGCACCGCCGTCGAGGCCGACGGCACCTGGGCCCTGAGCGGGTACCGCACCCTACCCACCTGGTGGGCAGGAATCACCGGCCGCAGACTCGGGCCCACCCGCGCACGCATCCACACCGCCAGAGAGCTACGCGATCACCTGCCCCTGACCACGGCCGCACTCGCCGCCGGGAAGATCAGCGCCGATCACGCCGCGTTGATGGCCACCCACACCACCAGAACCCCCACCCTGATCGAGAAGCTCACCGACCCGAGCGTCGGCGAGCGATTCCTGATCGCTCAGGCCACCCTCCTGAACGCCGACCAGTTCCGCCGCGCCCTGCAAGCCTGGGCCATCCGCGCCGACCCCGAGGCCGCCGACCGGAACTGGATCAACGACACCACCAAGCAGCACGTGTTCGTCTCCGAAACCCTCGACGGGTACGCCCTCAACGGATGGCTCACCCCCGAAAACGGACACGCCCTCAAAACCGCACTAGAAGCCATCGTCGGAGTCCCCGCAATCGATGACGACCGCACCCCCTCACAACGACTGGCCGACGCCCTCATCACCCTGACCCACCTCACGCTCGACGCCGGAACGCTCCAACCCAGCGCCCGCATCCGCCCCCACACCACCGTGACCGTCACCGCCGACACCCTCCTCCGTCTCACCACACGACCAGCCAGCACAGGCGAAGCAGCCACACCAGAGCATCCCGCCACCAGTCGCGCCGGTCGCGCCAGTCGCGCCGGTCGCGCCGGTCGCGAAACTGCCGATGCCAACGATGCGAACGACGCCAAGGAGATCAAGGGCAACGGCCCCTGCGCTGCTGGTGAGCCTGCAGCACTGGGCCCAGTCGTCAGCGATTCCGGAAGCACCAGTACCAGTGGCTCCTGCGTTCCCGATGGGACCACCATGGTCACCCGGATCGACTACTCAGCCCTCACCGGTACCGAGCCCGCCACTCTGGAGAACGGCACCCCGATCAGTCCCGGCCTCCTTGCCCGCCTCACCTGTGGCTCCGAGTTCACCCGCGTCATCTTCGACGCCGACAGCCAACCCCTCGACGTCGGACGCGCCGCACGCCTGCACACCCGGGCACAAGCCACCGCCATCATCGCCCGCGACAAGCACTGCCAGTATCCCGGTTGCACCGCACCACCCGGCTGGGGAGAAATCCACCACACCCTCTGGTGGTCCAGGGGCGGCCACACCACCACGCGCGCGGGCATCCTGCTCTGCTGGCACCACCACACCTGGATCCACCAACACGACATCACCATCAGCCGACACCACGATCACTGGCACTTCACCCGACCCGGCGGCCACCCCGTCAACCACCGCCACCCCCCACCCTGCGAACACCCCGATTGGCACCCGCCACCCGAGCAGCTGCCGCTGCTCGACTAGGGCTGCCGCCTGATGGAGTCAGGCTGGCTAAGACGTCTGGAGCAGAGGCACCGACTGCACCGCATGGCGCCCCCGACACGCCGACGGCGGGCACCCGTGGTGGGTACCCGCCGTCGGCGTCGATCAGCGCAGGTGCTGCGCAACCTCAGCGCTGGTTGACTTCAGTGCTTGTTCAGGCGCCGGTGACCTTCCACCGCGGGAAGGCGGCCGCTCCGGCGTACCGTGCAGCGGCATCCAGTTCGTCCTCGATACGCAGCAGCTGGTTGTACTTGTTGATCCGCTCACCACGAGCGGGCGCACCGGTCTTGATCTGACCCGCGTTCACCGCCACTGAGAGGTCGGCGATGGTGGTGTCCTCGGTCTCCCCGGAGCGGTGCGAGACCATCGCGGTGAAGCCGTTGCGCTGCGCGAGCTCCACGGCATCCAGGGTCTCGGTGAGGGAGCCGATCTGGTTCAGCTTCACCAGCAGCGAGTTCGCGGCCTTGGTCTCGATGCCCTTGGCGAGACGCTCCGGGTTGGTGACGAAGAGGTCGTCGCCGACGATCTGCACCTTGTCGCCGATCTTGCTCACGAGCTCGGACCAGGAGTCCCACTCGTCCTCGCTCAGCGGGTCCTCGATGGAGACGAGCGGGTACTTGGCCACGAGGTCCTCGTAGTAGCTGATCAGCTCGGCCGGGGTGATCGTCTTGCCCTCGAACTGGTAGCCGCCATCGGAGAAGAACTCGGTGGAGGCCACGTCCAGGGCGAGACTGATCTGCTCGCCGGGTGTGTAGCCGGCCCGTTCGATGGACTCGATGATGAGGTCCAGCGCGGCGTGGTTGCTGTCCAAGTTGGGCGCGAAGCCGCCCTCGTCGCCCAGACCAGTGGCCAGGCCGCGTTCCTTGAGCACACCCTTGAGCGCGTGGTACACCTCCGTGCCCCAGCGGAGCGCCTCCTTGAAGGAGCTGGCGCCGACCGGGGCGATCATGAACTCCTGGATGTCCACGTTGGAATCGGCGTGCGACCCACCGTTGAGAATGTTCATCATCGGCACCGGCAGCACGTGCGCGTTGGGCCCGCCGATGTAGCGGAACAGGGAGAGGTCGGCGCTCTCGGCGGCGGCGCGTGCGGCGGCGAGGGAGACGCCGAGAATGGCGTTCGCGCCGAGCTTGCCCTTATTCGGGCTGCCGTCGAGGTCGATCAGGGTCTGGTCGAGATGGCGCTGGTCCGCGGCATCGAGGCCGAGGATCTCCGGTGCAATGGTCTCGGTGATGGCGGCCACGGCGTTCTCCACGCCCTTGCCCAGGTAACGGCCCTTGTCGCCGTCGCGGCGCTCCACGGCTTCGAATGCACCGGTGGATGCGCCAGAGGGAACCGCGGCGCGCGCGAACGAGCCGTCCTCCAGGGCGATTTCCACCTCAACGGTCGGGTTGCCACGAGAATCGAGAATCTCGCGTGCTCCGACGGCCTCAATACTGGCCACATTGACTCCTTCTGATGGATTCTGGGGCCGACCCCCGTGAGCGGCGGCCGGCGGCTTTCCACGGTCCACTGTAATAGGGCCGTGATGGCTAGTGCGCGGGCGTCTCAGCACTCCGGATCGCTTCCTCAACCGCGCGCACCTGGCTGCGGAGGGCGGCCTCGGCGTCCAGGCCGACCGCCTCCGCATCCCGGACGACGGCGTAGAGCCGGCCGCCGATGTCGTCTGCCGGTTCGGGGAGCGGGAGCTGGGATCGCTGGGCGCGGCGGATCACTTTCTGCGTGCGTGCCAAGGCGGGGATGGAGGCAGGGATTCCGTCGAGGACGGACTCCCGTTGCTTCTCGGCGGCCTTGAGCTGTTCCCATCGTTCATTCACATCCGAGGCGGTCACAGCCGTCTCGTGTGCCTGCTCGGTGCCCTCAGGTGCCTCCGTACGCTCCGCGGCGAACACGTGGGGGTGCCGCGAGGTGAGCTTGCCGATCAGGGCGCGGGCGACGTCGTCGATATCGAACGGCTCGCCGAGGCTCCCTTCGGAGGCGACGCGAGCATGGAAGAGCACCTGCAACAGTACGTCGCCGAGCTCTTCCAGCAGGTGGTCGCGGTCGCCGTTCTCGGCGGCCTCGGCCATCTCGTGGGCCTCCTCGATCGCGTACGGGGCGAGGGAAGTGTGTGTCTGTTCCGCATCCCACGGGCAACCTCCCGGAGAGCGAAGCCGGTCCATCACGGCGACCACCTCGCGCAGCGGATCCTTCACGTCTCCACCACCAGCGGGGATCGAGTCGGGGTCGATGGCCGGTCCGGTCATCCCTGCGCGGGTGCGGGGGGCGCCAGGAGCCACTCCGGCTGCGCGGGGGCGACAGCGCTTCCTTGGGCGAGCGTCGGGTCCCAGGTGCCGTACCGCGGACTGACCTCTACCTCGAGTTCGGCCATTTCCTCGTTCACGGCCTCGCCGATCGCTTGTGCGTCCGGGCTCTGGGAGAGCTCGCCACTGACGATCAGGAACCGCGCCACCTCGATCGCACCGGCCGGATAGTCCTGCGGCACCTCAACCTGGGCCTGGGCAGAGAGTTCGTCGAGGTAGGCCTCGGTCTCATCCTCCGACGCCGCCACACCATGCTCGGCGGCGACGCCGAGGAACACCGGAGCCTGGATCATCGTGGCGAGCATCACGTTCGGGCCCACATCAGCGTTGAGGAAGGGAGCGAGCGCTGCCGTGGTCTCGGAGAGCTCACCCTCGGTGATCGCCTCGCCATCGACCACGGCGGCCGCTCCCGGCTGGCCAGCACACCCCGCAGCAAGCAGGGCTGCGGAGAGCACCGCAGTGGCAGGCGCGAGGATGCGGCGAGTGCGGGACGTCATTGCCACGGGAGACCTTTCAGCGGATCGATTCGGTGCCGGCACCATCGTAGAGCCCGGATCCCCCTGGTGTGTGATCCGTCGCCGCAGAATCCGCCGAAGGTACGTCGCGGGCAAGCGCGCTCTCGTGCCCCACGCCGCGGACCGGTTCGACGAAACGCACGCCATGGATGCGCGAGACCCACCAGGTCAGACCCGTCGTCGTGCCCAGCGTCAAAGCGAGGGAGATCGCGAACGAGCCGGGATCCACCGCCCCTTGCTGCAGGGACGAGGGGCTCAGCGGCGCCATCAGCGCGAGTGGGAGGTTGTTGGCGGTGTGCAGCACGATCGCAAGCTCCAGACCGCCGCTCTTCCACACGAGGAAGCCGGTACACAGCGCGAACACAGCGATCAGTACCTGACCCGCCGCGTGGTACCCGTGGCCCAGCACAAAGAGGGGGACCGGAACAACAATGCCCCAGAGGGGTGAACGCAGCCACGTACCCAGTGCGAGCTGGGGAAGACCACGGAAGGCATACTCCTCCCCAGCGCATTGCAGCGGCGTCAGCACCAGGGTTGTCAGCATCACGGCCGCGAGCGAGAGCCCCAGGGGTGGCATTGACGCATCGGCGGGTGGGGCGAGCAGGAACGACATTCCGTTGACGGCGACGTACACCGGCACGACCACCGCGCCTGCGCGCAGCATGAGGGACCATCGCATGCGCCCCACCACCGAGTGGATGAGGCCGCGGCGGCCGCCACCCCACCGGCTGCCCAGCACGACGGCGGGCACGAGGGCCGCGATCATACCGAGCCCGAGCACCATGTCCGCCGGGTTACGTGGGTCGTCGAGTGCGTCACTCGGGTGTGGAAGCCCCGGGACGATCAGATCGAGAACCACAAGAGCGAGCCCACCGGCAATCACGAACCCGGCGTAGAGCGCAGCCGAGAGCAGAAGCATCGTCACCGGACGCCACCACCGTGCCGTCCGGGCGTCGAGCCGCGGCAGCCGGTGATAGGGAACGGGCGTGATCTGTGGCGGTGTCCCAGCAGGCGAAGGAGCGGTCATGAGTCCAGGCTGACTTCTCGGGTGGCGCACACGGATCCTTCGATCGGTCCGAATCCGCACACGGTGGTCTCCTCCATTTGGCGGATCTGCTCGCCCCGGGGCGTTCCTACGATGGAGCGATGACCATGCCCGTAGCGCCACCGGTTCCGGTCTCGCGTCCGCCGGAGGCGCCGCGTGTACGCACGGGCTTGCGCGCCTTCGTGCTCTCCGCCTCCTGCAGCGTGCTCGGAGCGCTGGTGTTCCTCGTGACATTCGGCATGACCCTCGAGGAGAACGAGGGCGTCCTGCCCGGTGCGCTTTCCGGGCTCATCGCCCTGGACGTCGTCACCGGTCTCGCCGCCGGGATCGCTGTGGGCCCGCTGCGCCACTCTCGTACCGGCAATCTCCTGCTCGTGATCGCGGCAAGCCTGAGCGCCTGGGCAGTCCCAGCGGGGTTGGTTGCCTTGGTGCGGATCGGCACCCGCCGTTCCTACGCCTGGGACGGTGCCGCCCTGGCGATCATGGCGACGGGTTCGCTGGGGATGACGTGGGCCCACGCGGGTACGACCGGGCAGCCCATGGAGGTGGGCCTGACGATCGCCGCGCTGGTGATGGCCGGCGCAGTGGCGGTCGCAGCCCTGATGTGGGGCCGCGCCCGCGGCACGCGGGCGGCGCTGATGACCTCATTGCGTGAACAGGCCGCTGCGGCCGAGCGCGAACGGCAGGCCACCGCCCAGAGCCGGGATGCGTCGGTGGCCCAGGCGCGTGCCGATGAGCGCCGGGCGATCGCCCGGGACATGCACGACTCCCTCTCGCACCAGCTCTCCCTCATTGCAATGCACGCCGCGGCGTTGTCCTACCGCGACGATCTCTCACCCGAGCAGGTGCGGGCTGCGGCGCGCACCGTCCACGAGTGCGCGGGGGAGGCGAACGCGGTGCTGCGCGAGGTGCTCGCTGCGCTGCGCGAGAGCGACACACCAGAGGTGCACGCACCGCACGATTCTCCGCTGCCGACTGCGTCCTCGATCGATGCGCTCGCCGATGAGGCGAGGGCCGATGGTCAGCAGGTGAGCGTGACATGGCGCGCAGTCACGGCCGAGGAGGTGCAGCACCGTTCACCAGCAACCTCGGTATCCGTGGCCCGTATTTGCTCAGAGTTGCTGATGAACGCGCGCAAGCACGCCCCCGGTGCGCCGGTGGAGATCATGGTGGAGCACACCGGTGCGGACCTGGCCCTGCAGGTAACCAATCCGGTGACTCAGCCCGATCCGGCCCGGCTCGGCACCGGCCTGGGGCTGGTCGGTGTGGCAGAACGCGCCCGCATACTGGGCGGAACGGCCTATTCGGGCCGTACGGCGCAGGGACTGTTCGAGGTGGAGGTACGCATCCCGTGGACCGGATGAGGAAGGACGCACTGGACGCTGCGGCCGCGCCGCCGGTGCGCGTACTCATCGCCGACGACGAATCCCTGATGCGCGCAGGTCTACGGCTGATGATCGACGGGGTCGACGGCATCACCGTGGTCGGCGAAGCCGCCGATGGCTCGACGGCGCTCGCTCAGGCGCGGGCATTCGATCCCGACGTGGTCCTCATGGACATCCGCATGCCCGGGTGCAGCGGGCTGGAGGCCACCCGGCAGTTCCGGGATGCAGGCATTCGCGCACAAGTGATCATGTTGACCGCGTTCGACACCGAGGACTATCTCCTCGAGGCGCTGCGGGCGGGAGCGGTGTCATTCCTGCTCAAGGATTCCCACCCGGAGACGGTGGTCGCAGCGATCCACGACGCCGCGAGCGGTCAGCCGCAGTTCTCCCCTGCTGTGCTCACTCGCTTGGTGGCACTGGCTGCAGAGACCAGTCGACCGTCAGAGGCTGCTCCCACACACGGCCCGGACGCCGCACCCATGGGGGCGATCACTCCACGGGAGTGGGAGGTAGGCACGTTCGTGGCACAGGGGCTGACGAACTCAGAGATCGCCGAGGCGATGTACGTCAGCACCACCACAGTCAAGACCCACCTGGCTCACCTGTTCGAGAAGCTGCAGGTGACGAACCGCGTGCAACTCGCGCTCCGCTTCCTCGAGCACACGACCTGATCTGCGTCGTTCTGGCCGAGCGGGCTGCTCCTGCCCAGCCCTCTCCGGGAAACCACGCGTGCCCCCGCTGACGAGGACCGCTGGCGCAATCACGCCGGGAAAACCGAGGAAGCAGAGGGCTCGCTCCATGACTCGCGCCGAGTTACAGACTCAGCGACCCTAAGTGCGGTGGCGAGTACAGGTCAGGTGTACTCTTAACTCCTACAAGGCCCCCGACCGGGTGGGAGGATCCCGTGCAGCTCGCCGTCTCCACCGTGATCTTCGCCCTGCGCGAGCCGGATCGCCGCTCCGCGCGCACCGGCGCGGACGCCGCTCGCCCGGTGCTCTCCCTCCCGCTGGTCTGCCGGGTCCGTGAGCCCTATGACGGCTACTGGGCCCTCCCCGGCGGGCCGCTCCACGGCGATGAGGGGCTCACCGACGCCGCCGCGCGCACCCTGGAAGAGACCACCGGGCTGCGACCGACCTACCTGGAACAGCTCTATGCGTTCGGGGAACCGGACCGCTCCGGCGGCACGCAGGGCACAACTCCGTGCGAACGGGTTGTCTCGATCGTCTACTGGGCGCTGGTGAGCCAGGGTGAGGCAGCTCGCGCCCGTGTGGGGCAGAACGTGCGGTGGCTCGCCGCCGACCAGCTCCCCGATCTCGCTTTCGACCACAACCTGATCGTGGACTACGCCCTGTGGCGGCTGCGCACCAAAGTGGAGTACTCCCGGATCGCACATGCCTTCCTCGGTGACGTCTTCACCCTCCGCGAGCTGCGAGAGGTGCATGAACTCGTCCTGCAGCGCACCCTCGACCCCGCCAACTTCCGCCGGCAGGTGGAGGCGAGCGACGCCGTCGTACCCACGGAGTTCTTCCGCACCGGCGGGCGACATCGCCCAGCCAGGCTCTACCGCTACAACACCGCGATCGCCCCAGTGGACCTCGGACCGCTGGCGCGCACCACCACCCGCACCGACTCACCGACCCCTGACCCAAGCACCACTCCCCCGGCCACGAGGAGCTCCTGATGAGCCAGACCGCCTCCGTCGACACCCGCATCCAGCTGATCACCACCCAGCAGGCACCGGGAAGCACCTGCAGTCCCGATCTGGCGCAGGGCCCGTGGGCGTTCGATCCGCAGCCCGGGTACGGGCCCGGTGCCTCGATGGCCGATGAGATCCCTACCACCGCACCGCGCCAGGGTGAGTTGCCGGAGTCCTACAAGAGCGCCTCCAACGAGGAGCTGCACGCGCGCATCCGCGCCGCGAAGGACACGCTCGGTGATCGAGTGGTCATCCTCGGCCACTTCTACCAGCGGGATGAGATCCTCGCGCACGCCGACTTCGTGGGCGACTCCTTCCAGCTCGCGAACGCCTCCCTCACCCGCCCGAACGCCGAGGCGATCGTGTTCTGCGGTGTGCACTTCATGGCCGAGACCGCCGATCTGCTCTCCGAACCCGAGCAGGCCGTGATCCTGCCGAACCTCGCCGCCGGCTGCTCAATGGCCGATATGGCTGATATCGACCAGGTGGAGGAGTGCTGGGAGCAGCTCATGGAGGTGTATCGGGACAACACTGACACCACCCCCGATACTCTCCAGCCCGTCATCCCCGTCACCTACATGAACTCCTCCGCCGCCCTCAAGGGGTTCTGCGGCCGCAATGGCGGCATCGTGTGCACCTCCTCGAACGCCGCCACCGTTCTGGAGTGGGCGTTCGAGCGCGGCCAGCGGGTGCTGTTCTTCCCGGATCAGCACTTGGGCCGCAACACCGCCAAGGCGATGGGCATCTCCCTGGACCGGATGCCGATGTGGAACCCGAACAAGCCGCTTGGCGGGAACGATGAGCAGTCCCTCACCGATGCCCAGGTGATCCTCTGGCACGGGTTCTGCTCCGTGCACCGCCGGTTCACCGTTCCCCAGATCGAGGCCGCCCGCGCCGAGCACCCCGGCGTCCGGGTGATCGTGCACCCGGAGTGCCCGATGCCCGTGGTGGATGCTGCCGATGAGTCGGGCTCCACCGACTACATCACCAAGGCCATCGCCGCGGCCACCGAGCCCACCACGTTCGCGATCGGCACCGAGATCAACCTCGTGCAGCGGCTGGCCGCCGAGTACCCGCAGCACACCATCTTCTGCCTCGACCCGGTGGTGTGCCCGTGCTCCACGATGTACCGGATCCACCCGGGCTACCTGGCCTGGGCGCTGGAGTCCCTCGTTGAGGGCACGGTAGTGAACCAGATCCAGGTTCCCGACGACGTGGCGGAGCCGGCCCGCCTGGCCCTGGAACGGATGCTCGCCGCCAAGCCCCCGGTGACGCCGTCGAAGGCACAGCAATGACCCGGACCCTCGTTGTAGGCACCGGTATCGCAGGATTGATCACCGCCCTGGCCCACCCCCGCCCCGAGCAGGTGATGGTGCTCACCAAGGCCGAGCCCGCGGCCAGCAACACCTACGCCGCCCAAGGCGGGATCGCTGCGGTCACCGAGCCACCCGCTCCCGGAGACAGCGTGGCCGCGCACGTCTCGGACACGCTCACGGCCGGGGCCGGGCACTGCGATCCCCGGGCCGTGCAGGCACTGTGCGCGGACGGTGCGGACCGGATCGCTGACCTGATCGCCGCCGGGGTGCCATTCGACCGCACCGCCGGTGGCGGCCTCTCCCGGGGGCTGGAGGCCGCGCACTCGGTGGCGCGGATCCTGCACGCCGGCGGGGACGCCACCGGGGCCGGGATCGCCGATGCTCTCCTGGCCACCGCGGCACGGGCAGGCATCGAGGTGCGGGGGCACACCCTGGTCACCGAGTTGATCGCCGACGGCGCTCGCGTGCGTGGCGTACGCGCCCTCACCTCCGGCGGCGGGCAGGTAGAGATCGAAGCCGACGCTGTGGTGCTGGCCACCGGCGGGGCAGGGCAGCTGTACCCGTTCACCTCCAATCCGGACGTGGCCACCGGTGACGGTGTGGCTCTGGCAGCGCGGGCCGGGGCCGCATTGGCCGATCTGGAGTTCTACCAGTTCCACCCCACCACGCTCGCGCTCCCAGGCAACTTCCTCGTCTCCGAGGCGGTGCGCGGAGAGGGCGCCGTGCTGCGTGACGCCCACGGGGTGCGCTTCATGATGGGCGTGCACCCCGATGCCGAACTCGCCCCTCGGGATGTGGTGGCACGCGCCGTCGCGGACCGGATGCGCAGCACGGGGGCTCCGGTGCGCCTGGACGCCATCGCACTCGGGGCGGCCCGGCTCGCCGAACGGTTCCCCAGCATCGATGCCGCCGTGCGGGCGGCTGGTCTGGACTGGGCGAGTGAACCGGTGCCGATCACCCCGGCCGCGCACTATTGGATGGGCGGGGTGAGCACGGACCTGGCGGGGCGCACCAGCATCCCGGGGCTCTACGCCGTCGGGGAGGTGGCCCGCACCGGTGTGCACGGGGCAAACCGGCTGGCCTCCAACTCCCTGCTCGAAGGGGCGGTATTCGGGCACCGGGCGGCGCTGGCGACCAGTAGCGACTCCGGGGCATGGGCGCCCGAGCTCGACCTGGCTGCGGATCAGAACGACCCGGCGATCACCGCCTCCTCCCCGGCCGGTGCCCGGCCGAGGTGCACCCGGGCGAGCATGCAGAACCTCATGTGGGACGCCGTCGGGCTGGGCCGGGACGGGGACGAGCTGGCCGGCGCCGAGCAGACCTTCGCCGGCTGGGCAGACGGTGACCAGGCGGGGAGCGAGGCCGGTGACGACCTGGGCGCCCATGAGGATGCCAATCTGCTGCTGCTCGCTCGGCTCACCGCGCGAGCCGCTCGGCTGCGGACCACCTCGATGGGTGCGCATCACCGTATCGATCACACGCGAGTATTGGAGAGGACCCCATGACGCCGGCACACATCGAGACCGTGGTGGCCGCAGCGCTCGCTGAGGACGCCCCGTGGGGGGACGTCACCTGCGAGGCGTTCGTGCCGCCGTCGGCGTATGCAACAGCGCAGCTGCGCGCCCGTACCGACGGCACCTTGGCCGGGGCGGACGTGGCGAGCGCCGCTTTCCGGCTCGTCGATTCCGGCACCGTGGTGCGCTGGCAAAGCGTTGACGGGATGACGTTCAGCCGCGGCGACGCTCTCGCCCGGGTGCAGGGCCCAGCACGCGGAGTGCTGCGAGCCGAACGGATCGCGCTGAACTTCCTGCAGCGGATGTCCGGGATCGCCACGCTCACTGCGGCGTTCGTGGACGCGGTGGCCGGAACCGGTGTGCGGATCGTCGACACCCGGAAGACCACACCAGGGCTGCGCGCATTGGAGAAGCACGCGGTACGGGCCGGCGGCGGGCACAATCACCGGTTCTCGCTCTCGGATGCGGTGATGGTCAAGGACAACCACCTCGCCGTGGCCCGCGCTGCCGGCATCGGGGTGACGGAGGCGATTCTCGCTGCGAAGCAGCAGCTCGGGCACACCACCCATGTGGAGGTGGAGGTCGATCGCATCGAGCAGATCGAACCGGTGCTCGCCGCGGGCGTGGACACGATCATGCTGGACAATTTCTCACTCGAGGACCTGCGTAGCGCAGTGGCCCTGATCGCAGGGCGCGCGATCGTGGAGGCCAGTGGGGCGATCGGTCTGGAAACCGTGCGGGCCGTGGCCGAGACTGGAGTGGACGTGATCAGCGTGGGTGCCCTGACGCATTCGGCACCGGCGCTCGATCTGGGACTGGACGTCGTGGTCGAGTGACGCTCTACCTCGATGCGGCGGCGACCACGGCGATGCGCCGAGAGGCGCTGGAAGCCATGTGGCCCTACCTGACGGGTGAGTTCGGGAACCCGTCCAGTCACCACACGCTCGGTGAGCGGGCGGCGGCTGGGTTGCGGGGCGCGCGCCGTCAGGTGGCAGCGGTGCTGGGGTGCCGGGCGAGCGAGGTGACGTTCACCTCCGGCGGCACCGAGGGCGACAACGTGGCCATCAAAGGGCTCGCACTGGCGAACCCGCGTGGGCGGCACCTGGTGACGGCGGCGACCGAGCACGAGGCGGTCCTGGAGTCGGTGGACTATCTGCGCCGGGTGCACGGGTTCGAGGTGTCCATGGCGGCGGTGACCGGCGAAGGAGTCGTGACCCCCGAGGCGTTGCGAGCGGTGCTGCGGGAGGACAGCACGCTGGTGAGCATTGCGCTGGCGAACAACGAGATCGGCACGGTACAGGACATTGCGGCGCTCGCCGAGGTGGCCCACGCGGCGGGGGCATTGGTGCATACCGATGCGGTGCAGGCGGCGGGCTGGCTCAGTCTCGACGTCGGGGCGCTCGGGGTCGATGCCCTCTCCCTCTCCGGTCACAAGGTGGGCGCGGGGAAGGGCATCGGGGCCGTGTTTCTCCGTGGCCGGTTGCCGGTGGAGCCAGTGCTGCACGGTGGCGGACAGGAGCGGAACCGGCGGTCCGGTACGGAGAACGTGCCGGCAGCGGTGGCGCTCGGTGTGGCGCTGAGTCTCGCCGAATCCGCACGGGCGGCGCAGGTGGAGCGGGTCGGAGAGGCGATGGCGGCATTCACCGCGCGCGTGCTCGAGCTGGTCCCGACGGCGGTGCTCACCGGGGCGCCGGAGTCTCGCCTGCCGAATCACGCCTCCTTCTGCTTCCCGGGGGTGTCCGGTGAGGCTGTGCTGGTGGAGTTGGAGCGGCGCGGGGTGATCAGCTCGAGTGGATCGGCCTGTGCGGCCGGATCCGACGAACCCTCACACGTGCTGCTCGCCTGCGGGATCGCTCCTGAGGTGGCGCAGACGTCCGTGCGGTTCACGGCGGGGGCGGATGTGGACGAGGTGGAGTTGACCGGTGCCGCGGACCTGGTGGCCGACGCGGTCGGGACCCTCGTCACCTAGCCGCCCCGAGCAGGGCGCTCATATCCTCACCACCCCAGCCCGCGTATTGCCTCGTTCTGTCGCCTCCCCGAGGGCGGTGGCGACAGATGGGGGCAACCCGTCGGGTGTCTTGTGGACAGGGTGCTGCATCCACAGCTCGCGCCATCGCCGCTGCAACGGTTGCGGACTGAGCGCGATGCTGAGCGAATGTCGAATCCGCGCCCGCTTCCCGACGACCTCCGCCATGCCATGTTCACGGTGCGTCACGCGCTCGATTCGGGAGTCCATATCGAGCGACTACGCCGCGACGATCTCGCCGCCCCGTTCCACGGACTGCGCATCCCTGCGCCGGACGAGCTCAGCCTCCGCGAGCGATGCCTGGCCTACCAGGTGCCCCGGCCGGACACCTTCGTCTCGCATCTCACCGCGGCTCGCTTGCACGGGTTGCCCACGCCGATACGTGCCGACGAGCGACTTGACATGGCAGTGCTCGCTCCAGCGCGCGCACCCCGCGGAACGCGCATCCGCGGCCATCGACTCAACAGCAGCTATACACAAGTCCGCAACGTGCGTGGGCTACGCATCGCATCCCCCGTGAGCGTGTGGCTGCACCTCGCCGACTCCCTTTCCCTTCGTGAGCTCGTGATTCTCGGTGACGGGTGGGAGATCATCGATGATGAGGGACGATTCCTGGCAACCGCTGACCGTCAGTACAGCCACGACATCGACCGTCTCAACGGTCTGGCCGGAGCCGGGTGGCTGGTGATCCGGGTGAACCGGTCCCACTACCGCAGAAACCTCCCCGCGGTGATCGACCAGATCCAACGGACCTTGATCGGCCGAGGCTGGCGACCACCGACCAGATCGGCCCGCGCGTTGCCCCAATCTGTCGCCTGAACTGCATGCGCGCCGACAGATCGAGGCAACGCGTCGCGCGGATACGTCTCTCAGTTGCCTACGTCTCTCAGTTGCCCTAGCTGTAAACAACTGTTTACACTGGTCACATGGTGGACCAGACGTCGAACGAGACTCCGCAGCCGGGCAGCACACCGGAGCGGATCCGTGCCGCTGCCGTGCGCCGGTTCGGCGTGGACGGCTTCGGCGTCGGGCTGCGCGAGATCGCCTCCGACGCCGGCGTCAGCGCCGCACTGGTGATCCGGCACTACGGCTCCAAGGACGGTCTGCGCCGCGCCTGCGACGAACATGTCCGCGCCGTGGTGCACGAGGCGAAGTCAGCCTCGGTGGCCGCCGGGGACACCCGTACCCTGCTCGAGCAGTTCGCCCACATGGAGCAGTACGCACCCATCCTCGGGTACATCCTCACCAGCCTCATCGACGGCGGCCCCCTAGCCCGCGACCTCGTCGAGCACATGATCTCCGATGCCGTCGAATACCTCGCCGAAGGGGAGCGCACCGGCATGATTCGCCCGAGCCGGGACCCGGAGGCGCGAGCTCGCTACCTCACCTACTCGGGCCTCGGTGCGATGCTGCTGCAGATCCAGCTCGGGCGCGAGCGCCAGGTGGATCCGGGCGCGATGATGCGCGAGTTCATGGCCTCCTCGATGCTCCCCACCCTCGAGGTCTACACGCACGGTCTGTTCACCGACAGCCGGGTGCTCGACGCCATCTCCGCCCAGCAGGGGCAACCCGCTGCACCGGTGCCCCACGACGTGGCCACCGATCCTCCTCAGGACGCCCGCCGCTGAGCACCACGCGGAGCGCATCCCGAACCACCCGGACAGGATCCGGATCCACTGCGCGACGGACCCTCCGTCGCCCCTTCAGAGGAGCCCTGATGACCGACGTCATCCACATCGAGAACCTGATCAAAGACTACGGCCGCACCCGCGCACTCGACGGCCTCGACCTGCGCGTCACCCCCGGTGAGGTACACGGCCTGCTCGGCCCGAACGGCGCCGGCAAGACCACCACCATCCGGATCCTGCTCGGCCTGCTGCGGCCCACCTCGGGCACCGCCCAGCTGTTCGGGCAGGACCCGGCTGGGGACGCCGTCGCGCTGCATCGCCGCCTGGCCTACGTGCCCGGTGACGTGGAGCTGTGGCCAACCCTCACCGGCGGGGAGGCGATCGACGTCTTCACCCGGCTTCGTGGCGGAGCCGATCCATCCCTGGTGGCCTCCCTCGCAGACCGGTTCGACCTCGATCTGCGCAAGAAGGGGCGCACCTACTCCAAGGGCAACCGGCAGAAAGTCGCCCTCGTGGCCGCCCTGGCCAGCGAGGTGGATCTGCTCATCCTCGACGAGCCGACTGCCGGGCTGGATCCGCTGATGGAGGCCGTCTTCCAGGAGTGCATCCGTGAGGCGAAGGAGAAGGGCGTCTCCGTGCTGCTCTCCAGCCACATCCTCGCCCAGGTGGAGGCACTCGCCGACCGCGTCTCGATCGTGCGCGCCGGGGCAACGATCGAGACGGGTACCTTGGCCGAACTGCGCCACCTGACGCGCACCACCGTCGCGGTGCGCACCGAAGCGACGGCGGACACCCTCGCCACCCGCCCCGGCGTCCACGATCTGCGCGTGGTCGACGGCGAAACGAGATTCGAAGTGGACGGTGAGCAGGTCGGGGCCGTGATGAACGAGCTGGCTCCGTTGGGCATCTCTTCGATCGTGGCGCACCCGCCCACGCTGGAGCAGCTCCTGTTGCGCCACTACGGCAGCGATGAGGACTCCCGCAGCACCATCACCACCGGCGCCGCGCCGGTCGCCGCGGGCACGGGCACGGGCAAGCACACCGGGAGCACTCGATGACCGCCGCCACCGTTGCCCCAGCGCGCGCCGAGGCCCCCAGCAGCGGCACGCTGACCGGAACCGGCACATTGCTACGGTTCATGCTCCGCCGGGACCGGATCCGCCTTCCCGCCTGGGTGCTCGGCATCGGCATCTTCGTGCCCTACTTCTTCACCGCCTTCCAGACCCTGTTCCCCACCGAGGCCGAGCTCGCCGGGCTCGCCGCGTTCACCGAAGGGCCGATGGTCGCCCTCCTTGGCGGCCCCGGCTACGGACTCGGGGACGATCTGAGTTACTTCACGTTCTTCACCGCGATCTACGTCATGTACTTCATGCTCGCTGCGGCACTGATGAACATCCTGCTCGTGTCCCGGCACACTCGCGTGGAGGAGCAGACCGGGCGGGCCGAGCTGGTCCGGGCGAACGTCGTGGGACGACACGCCCCGCTCACCGCCACTCTCATCATGGTGGTGATCAGCAACGTCCTGATCACCCTGGTGGTCTTCGGCGGTCTGCTCGCATTCGAGTCACCGTCGCAGTCCAGTGCGCTACTCGTGGCGCTCGGGATCGGCCTGTTCGGGCTGGTGTTCGCCGGGGTCACGTTCACTGCCGTGCAGATCAGCGAGTACTCCCGGGTTTCCAGTGGAATCGCGGGCGCCGTACTCGGTGGCGCCTACGTGCTCCGAGCGGCCGGGGACCTGAGCAGCGACCACGGCAACGCACTCTCCTGGCTCACCCCGTTCGCGTGGTCCCAGCAGACCCGGGCGTTCTCTGACGAGCGGTGGTGGCCCCTGCTGATCTCGGTGATCGTGGCCGCCGGGTTGATCGCGCTCGGCTACCGGCTCTCCACGCGCCGCGATCTCGGGGCGGGTCTGCGAGCCACGCGGCCAGGGCCCGCGAGCGCACCGGCGTGGTTGCGAACGCCATTCGCGCTCTCCTGGCGCCTGCTGTCCGGGAGTGTGCGCGGCTGGGCGATCGCCCTGATCGTGGGCGGGCTCGTCTATGGCACCACGGCGAGCCCATTGGTGGACTCGTTCGCGGATATGGGTGAGGAGATGGCGCAGATCATCGCCGGCGGAGCGGATCCGCTGCTGGGTTATCTCCGCACCCTCACGCTCATGCTGATCGTGACCGTGGCCATATTCGCACTGCTCGCGATCCTGAAGGTGCGCACGGAGGAGACCGACGGTCGCGCCGAGCCGGTCCTCGCCACTGCGACCAGCCGGTCCACCTGGCTCGCCGGATACGTGCTGGTCATTGCCCTCTCGGCGGTCGTACTGCTGGTGCTCGCTTGCGTAGCGACCGGGGTGACGGCGGCTCTTGCCACCGAGGACTGGACCCTGCTGGGTGATATGGCCGTGGCAGGTCTGGTGGGGGCGCCCGCGGTGCTCATGGTGATCGGCGTCGCCACCCTGCTGTACGGAGTCTCCCCGCGCCTGCTGCCGATCGCCTCGGCCTGGGTGGCCTTCTCCGGTCTGACGGCGTTCTTCGGAACGCTGCTGGACCTGCCGGAGGCGCTGCTCTGGGTGTCCCCGTGGCATCACACTCCGGGAGTGCCGGCCGAAGGCATCACCTGGGCACCGCTCCTGATCCAGCTGGTGATCGCCGCTGGACTGACCATGGCCGGACTGCTGGCGTTCCGCCGCCGGGACCTGACCACGACCTGAGGGCGCTGGCCGGAAACTCTCAGGTGGACCGGGATGCGACCGTGGCAGCTGCCGCCACGGTCGCATCCGGGGCGATCACCGCATCGATCAGTTCACCGACCCAGGTCAGCAGCGCCTGGTCCCGCAGCGGCGTGCCACCCACGCGGGACGTCGTCGGCCCGGGCACCAACACCGTGCGGACCGCGGGCTTGAGCACCGTGCCGGGGTAAAGCCGCTTGAGGCGGAGTTGAGCGGATTCAGCCAGCTCCACCGGGGCGAACCGGATGTACTTGCCTTGCGTGGTGATGTCGGCCAGGCCCGCCGCGCGGGCCTTCACCCGCAAACCAGCGACGGCGAACAGCCGCTCGACCGGTTCGGGAACCGGCCCGTACCGGTCCAGCAATTCCTCCCGCACGGCGTCCAGAGCGACGGCGTCCCCCGCCTGGGAGAGCTTGGTGTACGCCTCGAGTCGCAACCGTTCGTGAGCGATGTAGTCGTGTGGCACGTGCGCGTCGATCGGCAGCTCCACCTTGAGGTCGGCCAGCTCCTGCGGTTCCTCATCCTTGAATGCGGCGACAGCCTCGGAGACCATCCGCACGTAGAGGTCGAAACCCACTCCGGCGATGTGCCCGGACTGTTCACCCCCGAGCAGGTTGCCGGCCCCACGAATCTCCAGGTCCTTCATCGCCACCTGGATGCCCGCCCCAAGGTCGGTGTGTGCGGCGATCGTCTGCAGGCGTTCGTGGGCAGTCTCGGTCAGCGGCTTCTCCGGCGGATACAGGAAGTAGGCGTAGGCCCGTTCACGCCCACGGCCCACCCGGCCCCGCAGCTGGTGCAGTTGAGAGAGACCGAACAGGTCGGCGCGCTCGACGATGAGGGTGTTGGCGTTGGAGATGTCCAACCCGGTCTCCACGATCGTGGTGCACACGAGCACATCGAAGCGCCGCTCCCAGAAATCCACGATCACACGTTCGAGCTCGTGTTCGTTCATCTTCCCGTGGGCCACGGCGATGCGGGCATCCGGAACGAGTTCGCGGAGCTTGGCGGCGGTGCGGTCGATGGACTCCACCCGGTTGTGCACGTAGAAGACCTGGCCCTCACGAAGCAGCTCGCGGCGGATCGCAGCGGAGATCTGCTTCTGCGCGTAGGCACCCACATAGGTGAGGACCGGGTGCCGCTCCTCCGGCGGGGTGGCGAGGGTGGACATCTCCCGGATGCCTGTCACGGCCATCTCGAGAGTGCGTGGGATCGGGGTTGCTGACATGGCCAGCACGTCCACATTGGTGCGCAACTGTTTGAGCGTCTCCTTGTGCTCCACACCGAAACGCTGTTCCTCGTCGATCACCACGAGTCCGAGGTTCTTGAAGTGCACCTCCCCGGTGAGGATCCGGTGCGTACCGATCACCACATCCACCGCACCGGAGTGCACACCCTCACGAACGGCGGCGGCCTCCGCGCCGGTCTGGAACCGGGAGAGGGCCTTCACGGTGACGGGGAAGCCGGTGTAGCGCTCGGTGAAGGTATCCAGGTGCTGTTGCACGAGCAACGTCGTGGGCACCAGCACAGCCACCTGCTTGCCGTCCTGGACGGCTTTGAAGGCAGCCCGGACGGCGATCTCGGTCTTGCCGTAGCCCACATCACCGGAGATGAGCCGGTCCATCGGGACCGCCTTCTCCATATCTGCCTTGACCTCGTCGATGCTGGAGAGCTGATCGGGCGTCTCCACGAACGCGAAGGCGTCCTCCAGCTCACGTTGCCAGGGAGTGTCCGGGCCGAAGGCGTGCCCCTCGGTGGCCATCCGTGCCGAGTAGAGCCGGATCAACTCACCGGCGATCTCCTTGATGGCACGCCGGGCACGGCCCTTGGTCTTGGCCCAATCCGAGCCGCCCATCTTGTTCAGGCTCGGTGACTCGCCACCGGTGTACTTGGTGACCTGGTCGAGCGAGTCGGTGGGTACGAAGAGCCGGTCACCCGGTTGGTTCCGCTTCGAGGCCGCGTACTCGATCACCATGTACTCGCGGGTGACCGCCGACTTCCCGACGCCGACCGTGCGCTGGATCAACTCGACGAACCGGCCGACACCGTGCTGCTCATGCACCACGTAATCTCCCGGCCGTAGGGCCAGCGGATCGACGACGTTGCGCCGCTTCGACGGCAACGTGCGCATATCCCGGGTGGAAGAGCCTGCCCGGCCGGTGAGATCGGCCTCGGTGAAGACCGCGAGGCGGAGGTCCTCGGCGACGAACCCGCGCCCGATACTGGCGGTGGTCACGAGCACCACACCCGCCGGGGGAAGGTCCGGATCCTCTCCGGCCCGAGCCTCCGCGCCTGCAGGTTCGATCTCGGCGACGAGCCGCGCGGGAACCTCGGCTTCGAGGAGCTGTTCGACCATGCGCCGGGCCGGTCCCGCGCCCTCGGTCACCAGGATCAGGCGCCACCCCGCCCGGGTGAGGTCTTTCAGGTCGGCGACCGCGCGCGCCGTCTCCCCCCGGTACCCCTCGACGTCCCGTGTGTTCACACGGACGGCACGTCCGCCGTCGTGCTCCTCATCTTCGATGGGATCATCCGGCTCGGCGAACTCGGCCAACTCGGCATCGGTGGCAAAGCCGGAGACCCGCCACCACCCGAGACCGCGGCGTTGCGCGATCGCACGAGTGTCCTCGATGGTGGCGAAGCTGGCGCGGGAGAGATCGATCGGGGTGTCGGCGCCGGCGGCCGCGGAGGTCCATGCCGCGGCGAGGAACTCCTCGGTGGTGGCCACCAGATCGTGCGAGCGACGACGGATCCGCTCCGGGTCGAGCAGCATGAGCAGCGTGTCCGCAGGCACCAGGTCCAGGAATGGCACCATCTCGCCGGCCAGCACGGGCGCGAGGGACTCCATCCCGTCCACGGCGATGCCCTGGCTCAGCTTCTCCAGCATCTCCGCCGCACCGGGCAGCGTGGGGATCAGATCGGCAGCACGCTGGCGAACCTCATCGGTGAGCAGGATCTCGCGGGTGGGCGGCGCCCACATGCCATCCTCGCTCACCTCGAGAGAGCGCTGGTCAGCCGCGGAGAACCAGCGGATCTCCTCCACATCGTCGCCCCAGAACTCAATCCGTTGCGGATGCGCCTCGGTGGGGGCGAAGACGTCCAGCAGACCGCCCCGTACGGCGAACTCACCGCGCCGTTCCACCATGTCCACCCGGGTGTATGCCGCAGCGACGAGCCGGTCGATCACATCCTCCATGGGCGCCGTGTCGCCGGCGCGCAGTGCCACGGGCTGGAGATCTCCAAGGCCCGCCACCACTGGCTGAAGCATGGCGCGCACCGGGAGCACGAGAACCCGGATCGGAGTTCCTGATCCGGCGGCGGCGATATCACCGGCATCCGGATGAGCAAGGCGGCGCAGCACGGCAATCCGGCGAGCCACCGTATCGCTGCGCGGGGAGAGCCGCTCGTGCGGGAGCGTTTCCCACGCGGGGAATACGGCAATGCCGGCCGGATCCAGATACGCGCCGAGCGCGGCGGCGAGTTCGTCGGCCTCGCGGCCGGTGGCCACCACCACCGCGAGCGGCCGGTCCGCATGCATCGCGAGTTCGGCAACCAACGGGGCGCGGGCCCCTGCGGAGGCAGTGATCGACAGTGGCCCGCGGGCCGGGACGGCCTCGACCAGGGACCCGACGGCAGGGTCGGTACGAAACGCGGAAAGCACGCCGGTGAGAGTCATGGGTCCGTTCGTCCAGACGGCAGGAGGGCAGCACGAGCGGCCCATCTCCTCGCTCGGCGGGTCCACCGGCGGGGCTCTGGGTCGCTCGCACTACTGTACTCGTGGGCGGCGACAGTGCCGTGATGCGGGCACCGGGCGATCGAGTGACTTAGCGCCCGTTCTGACCGCCTGGCACGGCCTGACCGCCTGGCACGGCCTGACCGCCTGGCACGGCCTGACCGCCTGGCACCAACAGGCTGGTCCGGGCGAATGAGGCCACACCGATCGCGAAGAGTGCGGCGGCGAGAACCAGCACGGGCAACGGCACCAGCAACCCGATCGCTGGTTCGGCCCTGCGCATGAGGCCGGTCAGGAGGGTGAACTGTGCCGCGGGCACCTCCGTGCCATAGGCGAAGACGATCGTGTGCAATGTCATCTGACGTTGCACCCAGAGCGTGAACGCCACCGCCAGCAGGCCGAGCGCAATCACCCGACCCATCGGAATCCGATACCCCTCATCCCGGGCGCGCCGGGCGCCGTCGGCGAGGAAGGTGAGCAGCACAAGCAGTGGCACCACCACGAACGGCGGGGTGAGCCCGCCGTACGGTTCGACTCCCTGGGTGCCCGAGACCTGTGCGGCATCGAATCGGGCGATGATCGTGGGGAGGATGCCGGTGAAGAACCATGGGGAGAACACCAGCAGCAGCCACGGGCTGGCCGCGCCGGCGGGGCGCAGGTAACCGATCCCGATCGCAGCTGAGCCGCAGACCAGGGTCAGCACCGCGGCGTTACCGATATCAAGCATCGCGGTCCGCCCAAGGATCGCGGCGGCGTTCGTCCCGGCATCGCCGAAGGAGAGCGTACGAACCACCCAGGGCCAGGCGAGAATGAGCGCGCCGATCGCCACCACCCCAGCAATCAGCACGCCGACCACCCCCGCGGTGCCACTGGCGGGTCGCACGGCGTCCTGAGCAGCCAGCCGCAGCCGCCCGCGTCCGGCCAACAGCACGACCATGGCAACAATCCCGAGCAGGCTGATCGGCACGGTGAGCAGCACGCTCAGCAGAGCCGCCGTCGGGAAATCGAACATCGCGAATCCGAGCCGGTAGATGTCCGATCCCGGGGAGGCGATACCCATGATGTGACCGCTATCGGACTGTGCCGACCATGCGGCACCGGCGATGACGACTACCACGGCGACGCTGATCGTCACCCGCGCCGACCGGGAGGTCACGCCCAGGACGGCGCCGATCACCAACGCCGGCACCACCACCAGTGCGAGGTGCGGCCAGATCGAACCGAGGCCCGCCCGTTCCAGCACGGCGAAGCTATGCACGAGCGGAGCGAAGACCACGAGCGTGGCACCGAGTAGACCGAGTCCGAGCTGCGCGACCGCCCGACTGCCGCGCCGCAGAGCCGCACCGATGGCAAGGCCGATACCCACGCCGACGATCGCGAATACAGCACCCAGCGTCAACGTGGCCAGCAGGCCGGTGATGAACTCCGGGGGCACGTCGCGCGGGCCGGCCCCATCCGCGGTGTCCGCGGCGATCAGGATGGTCTGCACCGCGGGAAGGATCTGCTGGGTGACCAGCAGCAGCCCGGCAGGCAGCGCGAGCAGCAGTCCCCAGGTGGAGCCGGTGCCGCTCCGCGCAGGCGGAGCCGACGGCCCGCGCGGCGGCTGGGCAGGGTATTGCCAGCCTGGCGCGGATTGTCCCTGAGTTGTCCACTCCCCCTGGTTACTCATAGTCGAAGAGCGTAACCGCGTAGCTGCGGTCCGTACACGGTGTTCGACGGGGAGGATTCCCCGTCAACTGCGCGCGGCGTGCCAACGAGTCTGAGCTTTCATCAGGCCCTCAGTAATCAGATCGGTGACGGCGTCGGCGGCGTCCACGAGAGTGAGGGCAACCTCGTCCCGCTCAGCGGAGGCGAAGTCCCGCAACACATACTCGGCGGCGTCCATCCGGCCGGGCGGTCGGCCGACCCCCACCCGGAGCCGGAGGTAGTCGCGAGTGCCGATGGCCTGCGAGATGGACTTCAGGCCGTTATGCCCGCCCTCACCGCCACCCTGTTTGAGCCGCAATGTAGACAGCGGCAGATCCAGCTCGTCGTGGACGACGATCAACCGCTCGGGCGCGATCCCATAGAACTGCAGCAGCGCGGCCACGGGCTTACCGGACAGATTCATGTAACTCATCGGCTTCGCGAGAATCACCCGAGGGCCCGGCGCCCCGGACGGCGAAGTCCCGAGCCTGCCGTCCAAGACGGTGGCTCGGGACTTGTGCGTGCCGAAGCTGCCCGGGATATCCCGGGCGAGTGTGTCGAGCACCATCTGCCCGACGTTGTGCCGGTTGCCGGCATAGGTGGGCCCAGGGTTGCCCAGGCCCACCACCAGCCACAGATCGGCACTCATTGAGGCGTCGCTCAGGACTCCTCGGAGGAGGCGGAGTCGCTGGACTCGCCGCCACCGCTGGCCTCCGCACCCTCAGTCTCCTCGGACTCCTCGTCCTCAGTGGGCTCTGCGCGCGGGGTGTAGATGACGACCACCGGGGTCTCCGGGTCCGTCTCCAGTGTGCTGCCCTCGGGCAGCGTGAGCTCACCGGCGCGGATGATCTCGCCGTCCTCGAGGCCCTCGATGGACACCTCGATGTACTCGGGCAGGTGGGTGGCCTCTGCCTCCAGGCTCACCGACGCGAGTTCGAGCGTGTGGCTCGTCTGCGGGGCGGACTCACCCAGCACGTGCACGGACACGTCGACGACGACCTTCTCGCCCTTGCGGACGAGGATCAGGTCGATGTGCTCGAGGGTCCACTTCACCGGGTCGCGCTGGATGTCGCGCGCCAGGGCCAGTTCACTGGAGCCGTCGATGTCGAGGGTGAGCAACGCGTTCGGGTTGTCCTTGAGCACGAGCCACGTGTCGTGTGTGGGCAAGGCCAGGTGGACCGGGTCGGTGCCGTGCCCGTACAGGACTGCGGGTACCAATCCGTCGCGGCGGGTGCGGCGTGCCGCGCCCTTGCCGAACTCGGTGCGGGTGGTCGCCGTGAGGCGGTTTTCGTTGGTAGCCATGGGATTCTCTTCCGGACGGGGACGGTGGGCGGGCTCGGCACGACGAGCACGGGAGGACCCTCCGCGCGGAACTGATACCGCTAGGAATCCGCCGCGTCGATCACGGACGACATCGGGCACAGCCGAAGGTCATCCCTCGCCGAGGCAACCGGTGCATCCTACCTGGCCGGGCGGCCAGGTGACTACTTCATGCCGTGGCGAGGGCCGCCGTCGGGTGGATCAGTGGTTCAGGAGTTGCCGTCGAAGAGGCTGGTGACCGATCCGTCGTCGAAGACCTCGCGGATGGCGCGTGCCAGCAGCGGGGCAATGGAAAGCACAGTGAGCTGCTCGAACCGCTTGTCCGCGGAGATCGGCAGGGTATCGGTGATGACCACTTCACGGGCGCCGGATTCCGTGAGGCGGCGTACGGCCGGGTCGGAGAGCACTCCGTGAGTGGCTGCGACGATCACACTCCGGGCGCCCGCTCCCATCAGCACCTTGGTGGCCTCGGCGATCGTGCCGCCGGTGTCGATGAGGTCATCCACGAGCACGCAGTCGCGGCCCTCCACATCCCCCACCACACGGTTCGCGACAGCCTGGTTGGGGCGGGTGATGTCGCGCGTCTTGTGCACGAAGGCCAGGGGGACCCCGCCGAGCTTGGCCGCCCACTGCTCGGCCACGCGAATCCGGCCGGCATCCGGGGAGACGACGGCGGCGTTGCCCAGTTCCACGCGGGTGCGCACATAGTCGGTGAGGATCGGCATCGCCCACAGGTGGTCCACCGGGCCGTTGAAGAACCCCTGCGTCTGCGCAGCGTGCAGATCCACGCTCATCAGCCGGTCGGCGCCGGCCGTGGCGAACATATCGGCCATCAGGCGTGCGGAGATGGGTTCGCGGCCACGGTGCTTCTTGTCCTGCCGGGCATATCCGTAGAAGGGCATGACCGCCGTCACCTGCTGCACGGACGCGCGCTTGAGCGCGTCGGTCATCAGCAGCTGTTCCATGATCCACTCATTGATCGGAGCGGTGTGCGACTGCAGTACGAAGGCATCGGCGCCGCGCACGCTCTCGGCGAAGCGCACATAGATCTCACCGTTGGCGAAGTCATAGAGGGTGGTGGGAACCACCTCAATGCCGAGTTCGTCCGCGACCGCTTGGGCAAGCTCGGGGTGGGCGCGCCCGGAGACGAGTACGAGTCGCTTCTCGCCATGGCTCGTGATGCCGGTCATCGTCAAGGGGCTCCTCATCGGCGCTGCTGGTGGTGGGTGGGGTCAGGAAGCAGTCGGGTCGTCACCCGGGGCGCTCTCGCGCTGGCGACGCCTGGCCTCTGCCTGAGCCTGTGGAGAGAGGGGCTGTTCCGTGGCGCGTGTGGCTGCCTCGGCCGCAGCAGTGCCCGGACGGCGGCTGGTGGTCCAGCCTTCAATGTTGCGCTGGTTACCGGTCGTCACGCCGAGGGCCCCGGCCGGTACGTCCCGCCTGACGACGGTGCCTGCCCCTGTGTAGGCACCGTCACCGACGCGCACGGGTGCCACGAACATGTTGTCCGCGCCGGTGCGAGCGTGCGAGCCGATCACCGTGCGGTGCTTGTTCACACCGTCGTAGTTCACGGTGACGCTCGCGGCACCGATGTTCGTCTCCTCGCCGATGGTGGCGTCGCCGATGTAGGACAGATGCGGGACTTTGCTCCCGGCGCCGATCTCGGAGTTCTTCACTTCGACGAAGGCGCCGAGCTTGCCGCGTTCGCCGAGGTCGAGGCCCGGCCGCAGGTAGGTGAACGGACCGACTGTGGCGCCCTTGCCGATTCGTGAACCGGAGCCATGGGTGCGGATGACGGTGGCGTTCTCGCCGATCTCGACGTCGGTGAGGGTGGTGTCCGGGCCGATCGTGGCACCGGTGGCCACGGTGGTAGCACCGTGCAACTGAGTACCGGGCAGAATCGTGACGTCCGGGGAGAGCTGCACATCGCCGTCGATCCAAGTGGTCGACGGATCCACCACGGTCACTCCGGCACGCATCCACTCGGTGACGATCCGCCGGTTCAGTTCCGCGCCGAGGGTGGCGAGCTGCACGCGGTCATTGACACCCTCCACGAGCATCGGGTCTTCCGTGACCACGGCCCGCACTGCTTGGCCGTCAGCGCGCACCAATGCGATCACATCAGTGAGATACACCTCGCCCTGGTCATTCTCCCGATCTACGCGCGCAAGTGCGGAGCGCAGCGCCTCGGAGTCCATCACGTACACGCCGGAGTTCATCTCCTTGATCGCGAGCTCATCGGGCGAAGCGTCCCGGTGCTCGACGATCTTGGCGACCTGGCCGTCAGCATCACGCACTACCCTGCCGTAACCAGTGGGGTCCTCGAGGATCGTGGTCAACACGGTGATGGCGTTCTGGTCAACACTGTGGGACTCCACGAGCGCAGCCAGGGTGCCGGCGTCGAGCAGCGGCACATCCCCGGCGAGGATCACGATGGGCCCCGAGAGCCCGGCGTCGATCGGCTGCAGAGGTGAGCGCTCGTCCCGTTCAGCCAGGGCGGAGGACTGGACGGCATCATCGAGCGCGGCGAGGCCACACTCGACGGCGCGACCGGTGCCAGGGACGGCGTCTTGGTCGGCGATGATCGCCTTCGGTTCGAGCTCGACGGCGTGCGCTGCCACGGCGTCCCGCTCGTGGCGTACCACCACCGCGATCCGCTCGGGATCGACGCCTCGGGCCGAGTGGAGCACATGGCCAAGCAGCGAGCGCCCGGCAATGCGGTGGAGGACCTTGGGCGTCGCGGACTTCATCCGGGTGCCCTGGCCTGCGGCGAGAACGATCACGGCAGCGGGGGGCGTCAGACTCACACAGGCCACTGTAACGGCTGAAGGTGGCCACTTCGCTCGCGGTCGCGCCGCAAGAATAGTCAGTGAATGCGCGGCCCGGTGGGTGGGCCGGTGCGTGGCCCGATAACTGGGCCACTGTGTGGGCCAGCGCGCAGTTCCTACGATCCGACGTGCCTCGCCGTCCGACCTGCCACGTACTCGGCGCCTGCATTCCCGGTTCTTCACACGCGTCCACGCGGTTGCGTAGCTGAAGTGCTCGCCCCGGTCCGAACCTAGCCACCGCAACGTGGCGTGGATCTGGCATGTCACCCGGCCGTGGCTGGGTGAGGCGCCTCGCCCAACATGGCGTGGATCTGGGACCCTCACCCACCGCGACGCAGAGTGACCTGCGAGATCGGACCGCGACCGTCTATAGGCTGCTGACCTGGGTAAACGGGGCAATGTCGGTGGGCGCTGGGATGATCTGGGTATGACTTCGACAGCCAGCGGTTCGGTGTTCTCGGCTTCGGCCGGGAGTGCGGTGTTGGCTGCTGTGCGGCAGAACCGGATGGCGGCCCGGGCGGTGGATGTCGAGTGTGCTGAGTTGGTTGTGGAGTGGGTGCGTGAGCACGCCATTGCTGCCGATGACCTCAACTCTGCTGACCACAACCGTGCTGACCACAACCGTGCTGACGACAACCGTGCTGACGACAACCGTGCTGGTTTCGGCGCTGCAGGCTACGACGGCGCTGCTGGCCACGACGGCGGAGCTGGCGCGACAGGGGTGTTCGATCCGGAGGAGGAGCCGGGGCTTCCGGAGGCTGGTTTGCCTGGCACGGCGGTGCCGATGCGGCTGGCCGGTCCGGGTGCCCCTCTGGTTTCTGATCTGGGGTTCACCGGGTTAGCGGCCGCGCTCGGGCAATCCAACGAAGCCGCGTTGTACTACGTGGGTTCGGTTGTGGAGTTGGCGTACCGGTTGCCGGTGTTGTGGGGCCGGGTGCGGGCCGGGCAGATCAGTCTCCACCGCGCCCGGGCAGTGGCCCGGTTGACGAAGAAGCTCCCCGCACCCGGTGCTGGGTGGGTCGATGCTCAGGTGGCCTGGACCATCGGCACCTGCAGCACCAGTCAGATTGAACGCACCGTGGCCGCTGCGATGGAGTCTTTCGACCCCGCACAGGCAGAAGCCGATCGCCTGGCAGCGTTGGAGGGGCGCCGGTTCGATATCCACCTCGACGAGGTCGCCACTCCGGGTGTGGCGGGCTCGGGGGCGATCGTGCACGTTGATGGGGCCCTGGACATCGCTGATGCCCTCGACCTCGACGCAGCGGTCCGAGATCGCGCCCGGGCCCTCGCCGGGATCTTCCCTGAGACCAGTGAGAATGTGCGCCGCTCCCTCGCTGTGGGTGACCTCGCCCGCGGACAAGGCACCCTCCCCCTGACAACCACCGGCACCGACACCAGCCCCACCCCGCCAGTGCCGGGCGGGGGCACTGGTCGCACGGTGATGCTCTACCTCCACCTGCCCGCCGACGCCCTCAACCCCGGCAATGCTGAGAGGCGAGATTACGCCGCGGGCAGTGTGTTCAGCACCGGGACCATCGGACGGTGTGAGAACACCAAATCCCCAGTCACCACCGAGCAGGTCCGCACCTGGTGCCAAACGGCCGGGCGGGTGATCGTGCGACCAGTGATCGATCTGAACGCCCACTACAGCGCCAGCACCTATGAAGCCAACCCACGACTACGCGAACAGATCACCCTGCGCGATAGTCACTGCCGCTTCCCGTACTGCCAGCGCACCGCCCGCGCAGCTGATCAGGACCACACCATCCCCTACGACCAGGGTGGGCGCACCAGTACCGCCAATCTGACCGCGCTATGCCGCCGTCACCATCGAGCGAAAACCCATGCGGGCTGGTCCTACCTGATGATCACCCCCGGCACCTACCTCTGGACAGACCCCGACCACGTTCAGTACTTGGTCACCACCACCGGCACCCACCTGATCCCCCGACCAGGCCGCGCGAAGGACTCCTCTGAGGGAAAGACAGATCGACCGCCCGGCCAGCGCCCGGGCAGCCCATTCGGCGTGCTCGACCCGCACGTGGCCAGAGTGCGCGAACGCGCCGTCACCGCCATGAAACGCACCGCCGCAGCAACGCCACCGCCCCGATCCCGCACAAGCTCACACCATCAGGGCGACCCGAGCAGCGCTGCCAGCCCGCCACCAGAAGCAAACCCTGCACCAAACGCCAACCCACCACCCTTCTGACCACCCCGCCCCGCACCCCGCCGACACCCACCCGTCGACGGGGCCCTCGGCACGTTCGAGGCCCATCTGGACCTTCAGCCACACCGTCGCCACGAAAGTCCACCCGCGACCCAATCGCGCAGGGGCAGTGGAGACTGATCGTGCAGCACGCCACCGACGATGTTCCGGCGTCCCCGCCCGCCACGGCAGCGTCGCCATCATGGTCGCCTCTCGACACCGTGACCTGGCCGCCCTGTCGGCACCGGACAACTGACGGCCGCAGCGGCGGACGGCCGACTCCACGGCCCTCGAAATGGGCTCCGCCCCCAGGATTCGAACCCGGACCACACGGCACCAAAGGCCGGCGTGCTGCCATTACACCAGGGCGGACCGCCCGCGCACGCCGGTGCGCGGACTGCATGTGAGCATACCGGCGACCCGGGATCTCCTCACACACGGCATGATGGACAGGTGAGCGACTCCACCCGACGCCCGGCTCGTCCAAGGATGACGGGTCACCAGCGCCGTGAACAGCTGCTCGAGGTCTCCCGTGCGTTGTTTGCCGAGAAGGGGTTCGATGGCACCAGCGTGGAAGAGATCGCCATCCGCGCCGAAGTGTCCAAGCCGGTCGTGTACGAGCATTTCGGCGGCAAGGAGGGTGTCTACGCCGTGGTCGTGGACCGCGAGGTGGCGTTCCTGCTCGCCGCACTCACCGACTCCCTCAAGGAGGGTGGGCACCCTCGGGTCACCGTCGAACGAACCGCATTGGCCCTGCTCGACTACATCGAGACTCACACGGACGGGTTCCGCATTCTCGTCCGCGACTCCCCCGTGGCTCAGGCGACCGGCACCTTCTCCTCACTCATCGGCGACGTCGCGACCCAGGTCGAGGAGGTCCTCACCCCGCAGTTCGCACGTCAGGGATTCGATCCAGCCACTGCGCCGATGTACGCCCAGATGCTCGTCGGGATGATTGCGCTCACCGGTCAATGGTGGCTGGAGACCCGCTCCCCCGAGAAACACGAGGTGGCCGCCCACTTGGTGAACCTGGCTTGGAACGGCCTCCATGCTCTGGAACATGACCCACGGCTCACCCGCGCCGCCGTGCGCACCCACGCTCGGGAACGTCGCGCGCAACCTGGCTCCTGAAGGCCAAGACGGCAGATCTCTCGATATCGAGTAATCTCGGCTCCATGCCCGCGGTGGATGAAGTCGACCGAATCGTCGAGGCCTGGGCCCGCGAACGTCCCGACCTCGACGTGGCTCCGCTGCGCATCTTTTCGCGCATCTCACGACTCTCCCGGCTCCTCGACCTGGCCCGACGGGCGGCGTTCAGCCGGCACGGCCTCGAAGTCTGGGAATTCGACGTGCTTTCAGCCCTGCGACGATCCGGACCGCCGTACGAACTGACTCCCGGAAACTTGATCGCACAGACGCTGGTCTCCTCCGGAACGATGACGAACCGGATCGACCGTCTGGTGATGCACGAACTCGTCCGGCGCACTGCGGACGAGGTGGACCGCCGCGTTGTGCGCGTGCGGCTCACCGAACGTGGGCGCGATGTGGTGGATGCTGCGATGGAAGATCTGCTCCGCCGCGAAGCCGAACTTCTCGACGCCCTCGATGCTGGTGAGGATGAGCACCTGGCTCGAACACTGCGTGAACTGCTCACGCGAGTCGAGATCTGAGACGTTCCCCCGCACCTCCACGTTCCGGCAGTACCTCGCGCCGGATCAACGCGCCAACAACGCCGCCAGCTCCGTCGGCTTGGTCACCATCGGCCAATGCCCAGAGGCGATCTCCACAGCGTCCAGGTGACGGACCCGCGCCAGCTCGGGAATATCCCCCGCCTCGATCCAGCCACGGAACTCCTCTGGGGAGAACTCCGGGCAGACCTCGGTCACGGGCACGTCGAACCGGCGCTCGTCCGTGAGCGAGACCTCGCCCTGGGCCACCGCACCGGGAACCGCCACGGCGATCTGCGCGATGCGTGCCCTGGCCGCGTCGTCGAGATCGGCGGCGTCGGGCCCTTCGAACGGCTGCCACCCTGGAAACGGCATCACCCCATCAGCGAGCGGGAAGAAGTCCGCGTAGGCCGAGCCGTGCGTTGCCGGGAACCCACCGATCAGGACCACCCGCGCCACGTGCTCGGGGCGTCGGTCCGCGGCGATCCACGCCAGTGACGCAGCCGCCGAGTGCCCCACCACCACAGGGTCAAGCGCGGCGTCCACAGCGTCAAGCACAGCCGCCACCTGATCGTCCAGGCTGACCGTCGCGACCCCGTCGTCCACCCCCGGCAGAATCGGGGTGATCGGCTCGTGTCCGAGCACTCGCAGCTCAGCAGCGGTCTCGTCCCAGATCGCGCGCGGGAGCCATAGCCCTGGCAGGAGAATGATGTTCATTGTGTGCTCCTTCTCTCGTTGTGATGACCGTAGACCGTCGCTCTGACACCCGCCCGACGCCGGTAGGCTGGTGAGCGATATGGCGCACCTCCTCGGGGCTGAAGCCCTGCACCTCGACTTCCCCACCAAGACCGTCTTCGACTCCGTCTCCCTCGGTATCAACGAAGGCGACCGCATCGGCATCGTCGGCCGCAATGGCGACGGCAAGTCCTCCCTCATGGCAATGCTCGCCGGCCGTCTCCAACCCGACTCCGGGCGGGTCACGGTTCGTGGCGGCGTCACCATCGGCGTGCTTGACCAGGCCGACACCCTCGATCACGACGACATTGTCAGCCATGCCGTCGTCGGGGACGGTCCCGACCATGAGTGGGCGCGTGACGCGAAAGTGCGCGACGTCGTCCACGGGCTCCTCTCGGACGTCCCCTGGGAGGGGCGCCTGGGCACACTCTCCGGTGGGCAGCGCCGTCGGGTCGCGCTGGCACGACTACTCGCCGGCGACCACGACGTTCTCGCACTCGATGAGCCCACCAACCACCTCGACGTCGAGGCGATCACCTGGCTGGCCGAGCATCTGAAGCGCCGCTGGGCCGCCACCTCCGGGGGCCTGATGGTGGTCACGCACGACCGTTGGTTCCTGGACGAGGTGTGCACCCTCACCTGGGAGGTGCACGACCGGATCGTCGAACCCTTCGAAGGTGGGTACGCCGCCTACATCCTGCAGCGGGTCGAGCGGGACCGGCAGGCTGCCACGATCGAGGCGAAGCGGCAGAACCTGGCACGCAAGGAACTCGCCTGGCTGCGCCGCGGCGCCCCCGCACGCACCGCGAAGCCAAAATTCCGGATCGAGGCCGCGAACGCGCTCATCGAAGACGTCCCCGAGATCCGCGACGCCACCACCCTGCAGTCGCTCGCGGTCTCTCGCCTGGGCAAGGACGTGGTGGACATCCTCGACGTGGGCGTCAGCTACGGCGACCACGAAGTCCTCGCCGATGTGCTGTGGCGGATCGCCCCGGGCGAGCGCACCGGGATCCTCGGCGTCAACGGTGCCGGCAAGTCCACGCTGCTCGGGCTCATCTCCGGCACCATCACGCCCAGCAGCGGTCGGGTCAAGCGTGGCAAGACGGTCAAGGTGGCCACGCTCAGCCAGCGGATGGACGAGCTCGACGAGCACATGAATAGCCCGGTACGGACCGTCATCGCCGGACTGCGCAGCAGCTACACCATCGGCTCCGGTTCGAAGGCCACCGACCTCACGCCCGGCCAGCTCCTGGAGCAGATGGGCTTCTCCAACGCGCAGCTGTCCACCCCGGTCAAGGACCTCTCCGGTGGGCAGCAGCGCCGGCTGCAGTTGCTGCTGATCCTGCTCGACCAACCGAACGTGCTGATCCTGGACGAGCCGACGAACGACCTCGATACCGATGTCCTCGCCGCGATGGAGGATCTGCTCGACTCCTGGGCAGGCACCCTGATCGTGGTCTCCCACGACCGGTACTTCCTGGAGCGCGTGACCGACCAGCAGTACGGCATCCTGGACCGGCGGCTACGGCACCTGCCCGGCGGGGTGGACGAGTACCTGCGGCTGCGCCGAGAGCAGACCCGCACCGGCGGTCCCGGACGGATCACCAGCGGCGGAGGCCAGGGCTCGGACAACTCCGGTGCGTCGGGCCAGGACGCGAGCAGTCTGTCCGGCGCCGAGCTCCGGGCAGCACAGAAGAAGCTCGTCTCGATCGAGCGCAGGCTCGGCAAAGTTGACAAAGAGATCGGCCGACGGCGCACGGCCATGGCCGACCACGACCAGGCGGACTATGTAGGACTTGCCAAGGAGATGGAGGGCATCCGCGCGCTGGAAAGCGAGCAGGCTTCTCTCGAGGAGGAGTGGCTCGAGCTGAGCGAGAACCTCGCCTGAGCGAGAGCTCATCCGGATCCAGGTGAGCCGCGCGCCGTCCCGATAGCCTGGGCCGGATGACGAGTTCACACCACTGGCACGAGTACGAGGTCGGCCTGGTCGGCGATGTTGCACGTGACGTCAACCGCACACTCTCACCACTCGCACTGGGCCTGCTGGCCGCGTTCGCCCTGGTCCTCGCCGCGGGCCTAGCCGAAGAGGAAGGGCTCGTCTTTGACCTTGCCTACGACCTCGGCATGGGTGGGCAGGCAAGCAGTGCGCTCGCGGACGCGGTTGGCTTCGTGGCAAGAATGAGCCTGGGAGTGCTCCTCGTCCTCGGCTACCTGGTCGGGTTCTGCATCTGTCTCTCGTTGAGCCTGCGGGATCTCGCCACCTCACGTGCCCTCGTCCGCGCCGCCCGCGGCGGGGCACCTCGCGACGCGGTCCCGAACCCGATGCAGGTCGAGAGTGTCGTGAACGACAGTGTCGGTGCGCTCCGGGCGTTCCTCTACCTGACAGTGGCGGTGGCAGGGCTGGTCGCGCTGACCCTCGGCGGCTACGCCCTCGTTGAAGGGTGGGGCGAGGGCATGTTGGTCGCACTGGTGTGCGCTCTGTGCACCATCACCGTGATCGGCGTCCTCCGCCACATCTCCCGTGTAGTGGTGCCAGACCACCAGCGACGTCGGCGCGAGATCGCTGCGCACTGGACAACCGCGGACGAGGAAGCGGCATGGGCGCGGGCCAATGGCGTCGCCGGACCGCATCACAGCAGGAAGAACTCATCCACGGGGCGGGACGTGCGGGTGCGAATCGGCTCGGTGATTACCGTCGTGGCAGGAATCGGGACAGGTGCCGCGTATCTCCTGCTCAATGGGCTGATCATCATCACGCACCCGCATGCTCAGCGCTGGTCCGGTGGCGATGCCGGCCCGCGCGTGCAACTCGATCCGGCAGCGGAACGATTGGTGGACATCGGGACCTGGACGTTCGGCGCATTGATCGTGGCTGTGCTCATCGCCGCCGCGATCGGGAACGTCGTGGAGGGCGCCGGGCACGCTGCGGAGCGGCGGGCACTGCACGCGGCCCTGGACGATCCTCAAGCGGACCGGCCGGCCGCCGCGATCCTCGCCGAATACGCCGAGCGGCGGTCAGTACGCCTCGCACAGGTGCTCTCCGCCCTCGCGGGCATCGGTCTTGCGCTGGGTCCGGCAGCCGCGATCCTCTCGACGTTCGAGGTGGACAGCTTCACCGGGGCGACGGCGTTGTTCGGGAACCTGAGGACGCCGGCACTACTGATCACCGGAGGATCGGTGGTGATGGTCTTTGTGGCCTTCTGGTGGAACTCGACGTCGAACCGACGGGGACGGGCGCTCCGGAACCGGATCATGGCTCGCTGGCCCGTCCTTCCGCGCCAGAGTAAAGACTCCGAGGGGCGCGTTCACCCAGCTCGTCGAGGCCCTGCGCTCTCGGCTGGCCGAGGGGCCGGTGAACCAGCACCCTGATCGGCGGCCACTACATACTGTCGCGCACCGGCTCCACCAGCCGGGCACCGTGGGCCGGACTCGTCACGACGATCACCTCATCGGCCAATTCCCTGGCGCGCAACGCGGCCGCCACCTCCAGCGCGCTCGCGTGGTCGGCAGCCAACGCCGCCACGGTCGGCCCGGAGCCAGAGACCACTGCTGCGAGAGCACCGGCGCCTTCTGCCTGATCCAGGACCATGCCGACGGCGGGGCGCAGTTCCCGCGCTGCCGCACCGAGATCGTTCTCCAGCACCTCGGCGAGCTGGTTCGGGTCACCGGAGACCAACGCCTGCATGACATCGTCACCGACCTCAAGAACTGAATCGTCGACGCCGCCCTCCGACCCAGCCATTTGCCGGTCCCAGGCGGCGAAGACCTCTGGGGTGGCCAGGCCGTCGTCGAACAACGCCAGCACCCAGTAGAAGCGCCCGCGTGCGAGCGCCGGGGTGAGCACATCCCCGCGGCCCCGGCCCAACGCCGTCTGCCCGGTCAGCGCGAAGGGCACGTCCGCGCCGAGTTCAGCCGCCAGATGGCCGAGTTCCTCCCTGGCCAATCCGGTCTCCCACAGCAGATCGCAGGCGAGTAGCGCGGCAGCGGCGTCTGCCGAACCGCCACCCATCCCGCCGGCCGTCGGCACCTGTTTGGCGATCTCCAGATGCACGCCCTCCTCGGTGCCCGTCGCCTCGGCAAGGAGCGCGGCCGCGCGGAAGGCGAGATTGCTCTCGTCGGTGGGCACATGTGCGGCATGGCGCCCGCTCACGCTGACGCTGATCTCCTTCGCGGGGGTCGCCACGAGGTCCTCATACAGGGAGACGGCCTGGAATACGGTCGCAAGTGGATGGTAGCCATCGTCGCCCGCGCGACCCACCCGTAGCACCAAATTCAGTTTCCCGGGTGCCCGCACGTGCACTGAACCAGGTGTGGCGGCCACCTCGGTCATGGGTTCGGTCATCGGGCGCTCCTCCCCTTCGGCTCGCCGGCTGTGCGCGCGGCAGCCACAGCCGCGAACTGGGTGACGTCCAGCCGTTCACCGCGAAGGGTCGGATCCACCCCGGCCGATCGCAGCGCCTGCTCAGCGAGGTCTGCCGAGCCGGCCCACCCGGCCAAGGCCGAGCGTAGCGTCTTGCGCCGTTGGGAGAATGCGGCGTCGATACAGGCGAAGACCTCCGCCCGGGTGGCAGTCGTGAGTGGTGGATCGCGTCGCACCAGGCGCACCAGGGCCGAATCCACATTGGGTGCCGGCCAGAACACTGACCGGCCGATCGACCCGGCGCGGGACGCGCTCGCGTACCACGCCGCCTTCGCGGACGGCACACCGTAGGTACGCGAACCAGGTCCGGCGGCGATCCGGTCCGCTACCTCGGCCTGCACCATGACCAACACCTCCCGCAGGCTGGGCAGGTGTGCCAGAAGATGCAACAGAACCGGCACCGCCACGTTGTAGGGGAGGTTGGCCACCAGCCGCACGGGGGGCGTGGGCAACTCGGTCAGTTCCATCGCGTCGGCAGCGATCACCGTGAGCCGATCCACCGCGACTGGTGCATGGGTAGTCACCGTCTCACCCAACGCCCCGGCGAGCACCGGATCGATCTCGACGGCGGTCACGTGCGCCCCGGTCTCCAGCAGCCCTAAGGTGAGGGACCCCAGACCCGGCCCTACTTCCAGCACGGTGTCCGAGGAGCCCACGCCGGCCGTACGAACGATGCGGCGAACTGTGCCGGGGTCGATCACGAAGTTCTGACCCAGTGTCTTGGTGGGTCGTACGTTCAGCCGCGTGGCCAACTCTCGGACGCTGGACGCCGTCAGGAGTTGGACGGCATCGTTCGTCGATTCAGCAGGGGTCACAGGGAGAGACTAGGCGACGCGGGCGCCCACGGTGCGCGGTGCTACGCGTGGCCGCACTCGACACACCTCGAGTGCGGCCGATCTCGGGTATATCTCACCGAGTGAGCGAGATGGGCCGCACTCGCCTGGAGGTGGGGTGGGTGGGGTTAGCGAAGGCCGAGCTGGGAGGCACAGTGCGGCCACTGCCCCCACCCGGAGCGCGCCTGCAGGGCCTGTGCGCGTTGCGTCTGCTCGGCGGCGGAAGCCTCCGTGGGCAGTCCGCTGCCGCCCACCGACTGCCACGTGCTCACTGCGAACTGGTAGAGCCCGTAGTACAGCCCGTTGGAGCTGACAGCCTGCGGATTGCCCCCGGACTCACACTGCGCGAGCGCGGCCCAGACGCCGCTTCCGGCCGCGTCCGAGGAACCGCCGGAAGACTCTGAGGACTCCGAACTGCTCGAGGAGCTCTCGGAGGAGCTCGACTCCGGTGCCGGCTCCGGCGCCGGGCGCTCGGCCGTGCCGACCTCGACGATCTCGGTCACCGGCTCCGTGGTGACCTCCGAGGAGATCTCCTTGCTCGAGCTGATCTCCCCGTTCACCAGCTGGTGCACGGTCACGATCGTGCGCTCACCGTCCTGACCCTCCTGGACCACGCGGGACTGGTCCTCGTACAGCTCGTTGGTCTCCCGCTCGGTGCTGCGGTGTTCGATCGCCTCGGTCTCGCTCTCCCGCTCGGTGGATCGGCGGGTCACGGTCACCACGACGTCACCATCGGCATGGCTCACCTCGGCATCGTCATCGGGCCCGAGTTCGACCTCCGCGCGCATCAGCACCTGCTCAAGAGAGACCGTCCCCTCGGCATCGACAGTTCGCGTCTCGCCGTCCACCTCGATCGAGACCGTGCCGTCCGCTGCGAGCGGCAGCTCCAGGCTGGTGCGACCGTCCGCGGACCGGGAGGCGACGAGCGTGGCGTCTCGCCCAGTGGCGGCCAGATCGGACAGTGCGCCCGCAGCGGTGAGCGCCGTGGTCCAGATCTGCCTCTCCTCACCGTCCTGCATCACGGTGATCTGGCTGGCTGTACGGACCACGATCTCACTGTCATCACGCAGCGGCTCCCCCACACCTGGGACGACTTCATCGTGTTCCCCGAGTTCAATACCGGCCTCGGCCAGCAACCCGGAGACGGAACCGGCGAAGGTGTTGTGCGTGTACGTCTGACCGTCGAGGTCGATCTCCACGTGCTTGTGCGCTGCCGCGAAGGCAACACTGCCACCACCCAGGACGAGCGCGACGGCGGCGAGGGCACCGGCAAGCATGCGGCGGCGTGCTCGGCGGACCGGCTGCTCGGCGGTGGCCTCCTCTGCGGAGACCTCTTCGGTAGTCGCCTCGTCGGGCTCGGACACGGGGGAACGGCGGAAGAACGTCATAAGGGGGAGGTGATCCTCTGCTGATAGGCCTCGGCCGGGGGACGCCGAGACGGGGCAAGCTGAGCGCGCGCTACACGTGGTGCGTCACGTCGTCAATTCTGACCGATCGACTGTAACCCGATCGTTACCAACGGGGCCAGGTGGCGGTGGTGTGACTCTGCCCACCGCAGCGCGGCTCACTGGCCGCTCAGGCCGCTCAGTACCAGCCGACCGACTCCGAGTGCGACCAGGCCCCACACGGGGTGCCGTAGCGGCCTTCGATGTAGTTCAGGCCCCAGGTGATCTGGGTAGCGGGGTTGGTGCGCCAGTCCGAGCCGGCCGAGGCCATCTTCGTGCCGGGCAGAGACTGCGGGATGCCGTACGCACCCGAGGACGGGTTCTGTGCGTACGGGTTCCAGTTGCTCTCCCGCTGCCAGAGAGAGTCGAGGCAGCTCCACTGGTCACCGCCCCAGCCGCGGGCTTCGACCATCGAACGGGCGATACCGCGCGGGTCGCTACCGGAGTAGGAGCCACTCGGTGCCGAGTCATCGGAGCTGGACGAGGAGTTGGACGAGCCCGACGAGCCGGAGGTCGCCGGCGCCGGCTCGGAGGCCGGGTCCGCGGTGCCGATCAGGATCACCTCGTCCACCGGTTCGGAGACGAGAATCTCGGCCTGGGTGGTGCGGGAGACCTCGTCGCCACCCTCGTACACCGCGGTGTACGCAATCACCCGGGTGCCATCGACGCCTTCAGTTTCGGTGCGAGTCTCTCCGCGCTCCAAGGAGGACGTCTCTCGCTCGATGGTCTCGAACGGAATCGCTTCGGTCTCGGTGCCGTGCTGGGTACCGACCCGCTCGATCTGCACGTCCATTCCCTCGGTCGGGACCCCGTTCATCGGCACTGAGACGTTGTCCTCGATACCCACCACGATGCCGTTGTCGATCAGTGCATCGGCGAGCGTGCCGGCATTCGAGGTGATCTCCACGTCACGACCGTCCACGGTGACGGTGAAAGTCACGGGCTCACCGGCCTCGTCCAAGACGTCCCGGGTGACCTCACCGCTGCGGGACGCCTGGTCCCACACCCCAGTGCGGCCGGTCAGCGAGTTCGCGGCCGAGCCCACACCTGTGCCTGTCAGGTCGTTCTGCTCAGCCGAGGAACCTGGCTGTGTCGCGGCGAATGCCAGGGAGCCGGCGAGGACCACAGCGAGTCCGCCCGCGCCGATGGCGCGTCGGATCGGTCGAGGCAGGGTGGTGGCGACGGGGGCGTCGGCGCGGTGGCGCGACGTGGTGTTTCCACTGGGCACGGGGGATTCCTGTTCTGCGGGGCACGACTCAGGAGGGATGGGTCGCCCCGCCACCGTAACCGATTCGTGACCTGGTACGCCAGATGAGAACCGAATTCGCGCCCACCGTGCACGCTCACCAGGGACCGTACAAGGCTTCCGACGTCGTCCGGATCGTCGCGCACAGGACCTCTAGCGGCTCCGTGCGCACCGAGGCCATGGTGGCGAGTGTGAGGGGCAACAGGTAGGGCGCGTTGGGTCGCCCGCGGTACGGGTGCGGGGTGAGGTACGGAGCGTCCGTCTCAACGAGGAGCTGTTCGGCGGGTGCCTCGGCGGCCGCGCGACGCAGCTCCTCAGACTTGTTGAACGTGACAGTTCCGGAGAAGGAGAGGAAGTACCCACGCGCCACGCATTCGCGCGCCATCGCCGCATCACCGGAGAAGCAATGGAAGACCGTGCGCGCCGGAGGCCCGTCCGCCGCCAGGATGGCGAGCACATCCGCGTGGGCGTCCCGATCGTGGATCTGCAACGGCAGATCGAGCTCTTTGGCGAGTGCGATGTGCGCGCGGAACGCCTCCCGTTGCGCGGCGCGGCCGGCCTCACCGGCGCGGAAGTAGTCCAACCCCGTCTCCCCCACGGTGCGCACCCGGTCCGCGCGGGCCAGGTCGGCGATCTCGGCGATCGCTACCTCCAGGCTCAGCTTGTGCCGGGGTGCAGGGTCGGGTTCCAGGCCGTCCGGTGCGACCTCGCGCACTCCTGCATGCAGCACGGCCTCGTTCGGGTGGATCGCCACGCCCGCGAGGATCGATGGGTGCTCCGCAGCAGCCTGCACGCTCCAGCGGGCGGACTCGAGGTCGCACCCGATCTGCACCACGGCGTCCACGCCCACGGCACGCCCGTGCTCAAGGTGAGCGAGCAGACCAGGGTCAGCGACGCCGTCGGGAAGCACATCGGCGATGGACTCCAGGTGGGTGTGGTTGTCCACCACTCCCACCGGCAACTGATCCGGTGACGGCGGAAAGCCCTTCTCGCGCTTGCGCGCCATCAGGCCTTCTCCCGCAACCGCTCCAGCTCCTCCTCCACGATCGAGTCGTCGAGCTTGGTGAACACGGGCGTCGGCTTACCGATCGGGGTGCCCGGGACCACCGGGCGGGACTCCCAGGTGGGCATCTGGCTGTAATCGCCGGTGATCACCGGGTACTCGCGGGAGTCGTCGTCCAGATCGGTGACCTCCTCGATCCGCGGCTGCGGGGCAAACGTGCCGGTGCCGCCGAGGGTGGTGTGCACCTCCTGCGCGGAGTGCGGCAGGAACGGGGCGAGGATCGTGTTGCAGTCGCTGACGGCCTGGGTGGTGGTGTGCAACACGGTGGCGAGCCGGTCGGGGTCGGTCTTCAGCTTCCACGGTTGGGTCTCCGAGACGTACCGGTTCACCTCCGCGACGGTGCGCATGGCCTCCGAGATCGCCTGCCGCTGACGGTTCGCCTCGATGGCGGTGCCGACCGTGCGGAACGCCTGCTGCGTGATGGCCAGGATGTCGCGATCGACATCGGCCACATCGGCGGGGGCGGGGATCTCACCGAAGTTCTTGTGCACCATCGTCGCGGTGCGGTTCACCAGGTTGCCCCAGCCGGCCACCAGTTCGTCGTTGGTGCGGCTCAGGAACGACTCCCAGGTGAAGTCGACGTCCTGGTTCTCCGGACCGGCCGCTGCCACGTAGTAGCGGAAGGCATCCGGCTGGTATCGGGCGAGCATGTCCCGCACGTAGATGACCACACCACGGGAAGAGGAGAACTTCTGCCCCTCCACGTTCAGGAACTCCGAACTGACCACCTCGGTCGGCAACTGGAGCGAACCGAAAGTGCCAGGTGATCCCCCACGCGAGCCTCCGCCGTCGTAGGCCAGCAGTTCGGCCGGCCAGATCTGGGAATGGAACGTGATGTTGTCCTTGCCCATGAAGTAATAGGAGCGGGCGTCCGGATTGGTCCACCAGTCCCGCCACGCCTCCGGCGTTCCCTGACGCCGGGCCCACTCGATGGAGGAGGAGAGGTAGCCGATCACGGCGTCGAACCAGACGTAGAGCCGCTTGCTCGGGTTGTTCTCCCAGCCTTCCAGCGGCACCGGGATGCCCCAGTCGATGTCCCGGGTCATGGCGCGCGGGCGCACCTCCTCGAGCAGGTTGCGGCTGAAGTTCAGCACGTTCGGCCGCCACCCGTTGCGGGTCTCGAGCCATGCAGCGAGGGCGTCTACGAAGGCGGGCAGGTCGAGGAAGAAGTGGTTGGACTCGACGAACTTCGGCGTCTCGCCGTTGATGCGGCTGCGCGGGTTCTTGAGGTCGATCGGGTCGAGCTGGTTGCCGCAGTTATCGCACTGGTCACCGCGGGCGCCGTCGTAGCCGCAGATCGGGCAGGTGCCCTCGATGAATCGGTCCGGCAGGGTGCGCCCCGTGGACGGGGAGATGGCGCCCATGGTGGTCTTCTCCACCATGTAGCCGTTCTTGTGCACCGTGCGGAACATCTCCTGCACGACGGCGTAGTGGTTGCGTGTGGTGGTGCGGGTGAACAGGTCGTAGCTCAGGCCGAGGTTCACGAGATCGTTCACGATCACCCGGTTGTACCGGTCGGCGAGCTCCTGCGGGGAGACGCCCTCCTGCTCCGCTTGCACCAGGATCGGGGTGCCGTGCTCATCCGTGCCGGAGATCATCAGCACGTCGTGACCCGCCATCCGCATATGCCGGCTGAAGACGTCGGAGGGAACGCCGAAGCCGGCCACGTGGCCGATGTGCCGTGGGCCGTTGGCGTAGGGCCACGCCACGGCCGAGAGGATGTGGGTCATGCGGGCAATCCTAGGGCGTGAAGACTCGGCCCCGTGCGGGCGTCCAGGGCTACAGTGCCAGCCATGAAACCCCTGCCGCGCTACTGGACGAATGCCACGGGAGACGTGCACTCCCCGCACGGCAAGGAGTTCTCCCTCACCCTGTACGGCTGGTCTTCGTCCTCACTTGCCGAGGCGGCCGAGGTGGCGCGGCGGCGGCTCGAGCAGGCCGCTGCTGCCGTACGGGCCGGCCGCGAGCTGCAGCGCGGCGGTTACTACCCGCGCACCCCGTTGCGGGAGGAGGTCCTGGCCGAGTTCCCCGGACAGGATGGTGAACTCGCGGCGGCGATCACCCGGAACCGGTATGGCGCTGAGGTGCTGAACACCGACGCGGTCCTGATCGCCGATGTCGACCTTCCCGAGCCCTCGCGAGCATCAAGGCGGCAGCGAGCACCGCGACGCCCCGAGGGCACCGGCCATCAACGCGGTGGGTTCTTCGCGCGCCTGTTCGGGCGACGTTCGACCGACGACCTGATCGCGACACCAGGGCATCCTTCGGCGCCGACGGACTCGACGCCAGCTCCGCCAGCACAAGAACCGGACCCGGCCGCAGCCGCAGCGCTGGCGCGGATCCAGGACGTCGCCACCCGCAATCCGCAGTGGGGGTTCCGCACGTATCGCACGGCCGCGGGTTTGCGGGTGATTGTGACCGGCACTGACCTGTTGCCGGGCACTCCGGAGGCCGAGCACCTGCTGCAGGCCTTGGACTCCGACCCGTTATACGTGACCCTGTGCGCCACCCATGAGACCTATCGGGCCCGGCTCACCCCGAAGCCGTGGCGGGTGGGGCATCGAGCGCTGCCCGTTCCCTATCCGTATGAGCGGTTCGGGCACATCGTGACGCCGTGGTTGCAGAAGTACGCCACCGCGAGCGAGGGCTACGCCACCTGTGCGTTCATCTCCAGCACCGGACCCCAGGCACCTCCAGCGCAGCGGCAGATCGTCGATCTGCACGACGATCGATCCCAGGCACATCGCGGCCTCCCGCTCGCCTGACAGTGCGTTGCTGACTGCCTCAAATCACCGCAGGTAGCGCAGGAACAGCATGTCCTCGGCACGCAGAACCCCCGCCAGGCGCACCGGCAGGTGCGCCACCGGCGCATCCCTGGTGATCCGGATCGCCTCCCCACCCTCAATCAGCGGACTCACCGTGAGGCACAGCTCGTCCAGCACGTCGGCGCCAGCGAGGGTCCCCAGCAGGTGCGGCCCCCCTTCGCAGAGAATCTGGGGCATCCCGCGGGCCACCAACTCCTCACGGAGACGAACCGGATCCACCGCCTCGCGCCCGCACACCAGCACATCAGCCACCTCCTGCAGCAGGGCGCGTTGCTGGGATGGGCTCTGCTCGTGCGTGATCAGCAGCGGACGACGCGGCGCCTGGGTGAACAGTGGCGAGGACGGTTCCAGCGCAAGCCTGGAGGAAACGACCGCGAGCACCGGATGGTCCGCGAGACCATGCTCCCTCCGCCAGGTGACATCAGCCTGCCCCAGCCGAAGCCCGCCGTACCCCTCCGCGCGGAGTGTGCCCGCACCGACGAGCACCACGTCAGCCAGTCGGCGTAGCACGTCGAAGACCTGCTTATCGGCGGGACCGTTCAACCCGCCGGAGAGGCCCTGGTGGGTGGCGGCGCCGTCGATGCTGGCGATCATGTTGGCGCGTAGGTGCGGCTCTGAGCGGTCGGCCACGGTGTAGGCGTCGAGCAGCTCGGTCTCGGCGAACGCCGTGCTCATACGTTGTGCACCATCTGGGCCGGCTCCCGCAGACCCAGCACCGCCTCAGCCATCCGTACGGCGTCCACAGTGGCCGCCACCTCATGGGCCCGCACGATCCGCGCCCCGCGTTCGATGCACATCACCGTGGCCGCGAGCGTGCCCCACAACCGGTCGGGGCGGTCTCGATCGAGGGTCTCACCGACGAAGTCCTTGTTCGACAGCGCTACCAGCGTCGGATACCCGAGTGCGGTGATCTCCTCGAGGCGGCGCACGAGTTCGAGGGAGTGCCGGGTGTTCTTGTTCAGGTCGTGCCCCGGGTCGATGATGATCTGCTCCGGGGGCACCCCGGCGGCGAGCGCCACCTGAGTCTGCGCGGCCAGGAACGCCCCCACCTCGGCCATTACGTCCGTGTACTGGGGCCGCCGGTGGTGCCGGTGCGGCTGGGCGATCGAGTGGGCGATCACCACGCTCGCACCTGTTTCGGCGACCGTTTCGGCCATCCTTTCCACACGCAGTCCGGTGGTGTCATTGACGACGTCGGCCCCGGCCTGCACGCAGGCCCGCGCGACCTCCGGGCGTTGCGTGTCCACGGAGATCACCACATCGCTGACGGCGCGCACCGCCTCGATCACACCGAGCACACGGTCCAGCTCCTCGGCGGCGCCGACTTCCTCGGCGTCCGGTGAGAACGCCATCCCCCCGATGTCCACCCAGTCCGCTCCGGCGTCAACGGCCTGGAGTGCCGCTTCGACTGCCCGTTCCAGGGCGTAGGTGCGCCCGGCGTCGTAGAACGAGTCCGGCGTGCGGTTCACGATCGCCATCACTGCCACCCGGTTCGCGAAGTCGAACTCGCGGGCGCCGATCCGCCGCGGAGCCAGGGCAGCGACCTCGGGCGGGGTCAACGGGGACGCGAACGGGCGATGCGTGGCCCCGGAGGCGAGGGGTGCATCCGCGGCAGGGACGCCGCCGGCCATCAGTCCCTCCCCCGGGATTTGATCCCGGCGGCGAGCCGGCGGATCAGGCCGCGTGGCGCCAGCTTGGCCACCACCACGATGCCCGTGTAGAGCGCGCCGGGCACGCTGACGACCTTGCCGCGGCTGAGGTCGCGTAGAGAGATCGCCACCAGGTGGTCGGCGTCGATGTACATCCAGTCGGGGGTGCGGCTCATGTCGATGCCGGCGGCGTCGTGGAATTCGGTGCGCACGAAACCCGGGCACAGTGCCTGTACCCGCACCCCGGTGCCGGCGAGGTTCATCGCCAGACCTTCGGTGAATTGCAGCACCCAGGCCTTCGACGCCGAATAGGTGCTGCCCCGGCCGGGCAACAACGCGGCGACGGAGGCGACGTTGATGATCGCGCCGCTGCCGCGTGTGGTCATCCCGGGGACGGCGGCGCGGGTCAGCCGCAGCACGGCCTCGACATTGACGGTGAGCTGGTGCGCCAGCGCCTCCTCGGTCGCCTTGGCGAACGGTGTGCCGAGGGAGAGGCCGGCATTGTTCACCAGTGTGTGGATGTCCTCACCGCGCAGCCGCTCGGCCACCGCCGAGATCCCTCCTTCGGTGCCGAGGTCAGCCGGAAGGACCTCCACGTCGGGCGCACCGAGCGCCCGGCACTCGGCGGCCACGAGTTCAAGCCTGTCGGTACTGCGCGCCACGAGCACCAGGTGCTGTCCGCGCTGAGCGAGGTGCCGGGCGAAGGTCAGTCCGATCCCGGAGGAGGCTCCGGTGACGAGCGCAGTGGGCATGGTGCGAGCCTACGGGTGTTCAGCCGGTGACCAGGCGAGTCAGCCCGCGCCGGATGTTGCGCACCGCCTGGGAGATGCGCTGCTCGTTCTCGATGAGAGCGAACCGCACGTATCCCTCACCGCCCGGTCCGAAGCCCACGCCTGGGGAGACCGCTACATCACATTCGGTGACCAGGTGCCGGGCGAACTCGATGGAGTCCATCTCTCGGTACGGCTCGGGGATTCGAGCCCAGGCGAACATGGTGCCCTTCGGTTTCAGGATGTCCCAGCCCACCCGGTGCAAGCCGTCATAGAGGGCATCGCGCCGGGACTGGTAGATCCCGCTGAGCTCGGCCGGGTACTCGGTGGCCTCGTTCAGGGTGACGGTCGCGGCGATCTGGATCGGCTGGAACGTGCCGTAGTCGAGGTAGCTCTTGAGCTGGATCAGTGCCTTGATCACGTCTTGGCGGCCGACGAGGAAGGCCACCCGCCACCCGGCCATCGAGTACGACTTGGTCATCGAATACAGCTCGACACCAACCTCCTTACCGCCCTCACACTGCATCAGCGAGGGAGGCTCCCACCCGTCGAAGCACATATCGGCATAGGCGAGGTCGTGTACGAGCACCACGTCCCGTTCCCGGGCCCAGTCCACCAGGCGTTGCAGGTCCTCCAGCTCCACCGTGGACGTGGTGGGGTTGTGCGGGAAGGAGAGCACGATCACGCGGGGCTTGGGCCAGCCCAGCTCCCAGGCTTCCATCACCCGGTCGATGTACCCGGCGCCGTCGGTGCCATCACCGATGGGCACCTGCCGGGCGTCCGCTCCGGCGAAGTACGGTCCCCAGATGTGGATCGGGTAACTCGGGGCGGGCACGATCGCGGCATCTCCGGCCTGCAGCAGCACCCACATGAGGTGGCTGAAACCTTCTTTGGCGCCGATCGTCGTCAGCACCTCACGCTCCGGATCGAGCGTCACCCCGAACCGGCGGTTGTAGTGATTCGCCACCGCCAGGCGCAGGTTCGGGATGCCGCGGGAGGAGGAGTAGCGGTGGTTGCGGGTGTTGCGGGCCGCCTCGGCGAGCTTCTCGACGGCGATCTCCGGGCTGGGGAGGTCCGGGTTCCCGAAGCCGAGATCCACCACGTCGCGCCCAGCTCGCCGCGCCTCGAGCTTGAGGGAGTCGATGATCGTGAAGACGTACGGGGGCAGCCCCTCGATGCGGCGGAAGTCCATAGGTCAACGCTACTGCCCGAGGTGTGAAGAGAGTGGGGTGAGCGTGCGGGCAGTTCGTGGCTTCCACCAACGGCGCGAACCATGGCGGCATCCCGCCTGATCCGGCAATGGGGAGTTCAGCCCTACCGGGCCATGCCCCGGCCCGGCAGGCTGGGAGACACTCGGCACCGACTCGAAAGAGATGGCATGCGCAACAGGGGACCTGAGGCCGCGAGACTGGTTGCTGACGACCCATTCTGGAGCACCGTCCGTGCCCGGCACCCGGATATCGATCTCGTGCTCGTCGAGGACCGCGGATCCTTGGGTGTGGGCGCCGGATCCTCGGACGCGGCAGCAGAGGTGGCACCGCCCCGCAGGGAAACCTCGGAGGAAGAGTTCGACCGAGTGGTGGTTGATCTGTGGTCGGCCCTGGTGCCCGGAACCGCACCGGAGGCTGAGCACCGCTGGGTCGGCACGCCTCACGAACGGCACCGGGAGAGCACCCTCACCCTCGCCGGTACGGCCATCGAGTCCACCACGCTCCGGGCCGCCGCCGATGACCTGCGCGACCGGCGGTGGAGAGTTCTCGTACCAGCGACCGGCTACCCGAGAGTTCTCGCCGATCGCGCCGGCACGACGCTCGCGCTCGTTCATGTACCGAAGTCGCTGCGCACCGTGCTCCGCGTCCGGACACCGGCAGGTGCGCCATGAGCGCACTCGGTATCCAGGTCCCCGACGCGGTCCCCATGCTGCCCGAGCTCGAGGGGAACCCCGGTCAGTGCGAGCAGGTCGCGGCCGATCTGTCCTCGCTCGCCGACCGGTGCGAGGGTGCCGCGGACACTGCTGCCCGGCTCTCCGAACTGGGCGACTCCTGGATCGGGATCGCCTTCCTGGCCTATCAGCGCCGCATCACCACTGCCGGCCGCGCCCATGCCGACGCCGCCGCGGCGCTACGGGGGGCGGCGGACGGCGTCGACGCCTTCGCAGGCAGACGCCGTGCCCATCTCGCCGAACGGCAGAAGCTAACCGAACTCGGCGCTACTGCTGACGCTGAACGCTTCGCACTGCTGGATGCGCTCTCGGCCATCGAAGATCCGACGGACGCTGCCGCCGACGATCTTCGTGACCGAGCACAGCTTCTCGCTACGCAATACGCCGAGATCGCGGCGCAGCAGCAGAGTTTGGTCAGCGAGATCACCGAAAGCGAGGAGGCGCTCGCCGCCATCCTCGCCTCGGCCCCGCTTGACGGTGACCTCGAACTGAACCTCGTCGAACGTGTCCTCGCCGTGGTTCAGCTCTGGCCGGGCACCGTCTCGGCGGCAGATCGCGCCTCGTGGTGGGCGAATCTCACGACACAAGAGCGGGAGGCAGCGATCGAGGCCCTCCCGGAGCTGATCGGCTCGGGGGACGGGCTCCCGGCATCGGCACGCGACGCCGCCAACCGCATCCTGCTCGAGCGAGACCTCACCACGCTGTCGGCGAAAGAGCGCGATGGCACGATCACCGAGACGGGGCAGAAAACGCTCACCAATGCTCGCGCCACGCAGGAGGCGCTCAAGCAGCTCGACGACTTCACCGATCCCATCTCCGGACAGAAGGCGGGCGGAACACTGTGGCTCTACGACCCCCGCGCCTTCAACGGCGACGGACGGATCGCCGTCGCGGTCGGTGATCTGGACACCGCAACCGATGTGGCCGTGCAGGTACCGGGGATCACCACGGAGATGACTGATGCCCCCGGGTACGCCACGAAGGCGAGCAACCTGTACGAGTCAGCGAGGTACGGCGGGGACGGCTCGTCGGTCGCGAGCATGTTCTGGTTGGGCTACGACACCCCCGAGAGCGCTGTGGACGTGGACACCCTCACCACCGGACGGGCCGAAGACGGCGGGGGTCGGCTCGCCGATGCCATCGACGCCCTCCGCGCCTCCCGGGCAGATACGGCGCACCTGACGGTGATCGGCCACAGTTACGGCTCCACCACCACCTCCTATGCCGCGACCGAACATGACCTCGATGCCGACAACGTGGCGCTGATCGGCAGCCCAGGTGCGGGCCCGGCCGAGACCGCCGACGACTTCAGCGTCGGCGCGGATCACGTTTTCGTGGGACGCAACAGCCGCGACCCGGTGGCGCTGTTCGGCGACGAAGGCGCGTGGCACAACCCGGGTGGGCTCGGCGTCGACCCATCGTCGGCGGATTTCGGGGCCACGAGGTTCGAGGCCGAGTCCGAGGGCCGCGGCTCCACGTACGACTTCGGTGAGCACAGCAACTACTACGACCATGACTCCGAGTCGCTGTACAACCTGGGCCGGATCGTCGACGGCCACAGCGACAGCATCGTCGAGGCCGACCACAGCTACGACCGGTGGTGGGGCCCTGCCACGGACCCGGAGTTCGGCCGCGATCCGACCAGCGATGTGCCGGGGCGCTCGGATACGCACGGCACCTTCGGTGGCCGATGACGGCGCTGCGGGTGCACAGTAGGAGGACCACTTCCCACGGACGAAAGGAGTGACCATGACCACGCATCGCGCGCTCCTGGTTGTCGACGTGCAGCCAACCTTCTGCGAAGGTGGCGCGCTGGCCGTCCAGGGTGGCAATGCCGTCGCCGAGCGTGTCGCGGCCTATGCGGCGGCCCACCGGGACGACTACGACCTCGTGGCGACTACACAGGACTGGCACCTCGACCCGGGCGAGCACTTCTCGGACACTCCGGACTTCGTCGACACCTGGCCACCGCACGGCGTGGCCGGCACCGCCGAGGCCGAGCTGCACCCGGCCCTGGCTGACCTGGCCCCGGATGCATCGGTGAAGAAGGGCGCCTACGCCGCCGCCTACTCAGGCTTCGAGGGCACCGATGCCGAAGGCCATCCGCTCGCCACGATCCTCGCCGAGGCGGAGATCACCGAGGTCGATGTGGTCGGGCTGGCCGAGTCGCACTGCGTGAAGGAAACGGCGCTGGATGCCGTCAAGCATCACCTCGCCACCCGGGTGCTGACCGACCTGACGGCGCCCGTCAGCGAGGAACTCGGTGAGGCAGCGCGGGAGGCGATGGCCGCTGCGGGAGTCGTGCTCGAGGCGTCGGGCGGCTGACGTCCGCGGTTTGACACAGGTGTAGCAGTGTGACCGACCGGTCGCGGTGAGTCAGCCTGCCTAGGGTATGTCAGGCGATCGTCGTGGCGCCTGGTGTAATCCTGCGAGAGGGCCCGCCCGCTCGGCCAGCACGGCCACATCCACCCGGTTGCGCGCTCCGAGTTTGGCCTGGACAGCACTCAGGTGCGGAACCTTGCATCATGTGGGCTATGCCGCTCTCCCCGGTTCACCATCTGGGCACCGTAGGACCCAGCACTCTCAGCGCGCCCGAGTGCTCCCAGGGGGTTTGTGGATAGTTCGTCACCGCGATGACCTCTCAGCCCGCGCCCAAGGCTGTCAGCCCGCCGCCGACGTTCGGGGCCTGGACCACGTCCTTGGTTCGTCCATGGAGCACGGGCCGAGATGCCATCGCGCGCGACTGTGGCCGCGCAGGACGGGCCATCCACGTCGTCTGATCAGACAAAGAAGCGTCAGAGGGTCAATGGCGGTTGCCGCTGGCCGTACAGATACTTGGCTACGACACGCACATCGATTGAAGGGTGCCCTCGAGCCGATGATGCTCTCAACCGAGGACGAGGCGCGCGTACGCCGTGCCATCGCCACACCAGGGCAGCCCGCCGACCTGTACGACCACCTCCAGAGGCGAGCAGACCGGTGGTCGGCGGCACAGGGAGTCGCCACTCCGGCCGATGACGGCGGCGCGATGGACTGGCGTCATGTGGTGTGGGAACGACTCACCGACGTCGCATTCATCCAGCGGATGGACCCCTCGGCCGAGCGGGGCGAGTGGCTCCGCAACGAAGTCCTCGCGATCTGCGATCGCCCGACGGACGACTGGATCGGCCCGTTCTTCCGGCGCCGTGAGAACCCTCCCCAAGGCATGCTGGAAACGGCACACATCGGTGTCGCCCTCGCCACAGCGCTGTGGCTCTGCCCCGACCTCTTCGACCGGACCGAGCAGGAGCGGATCCGCGTGGCGTTGCGATCCCACTGCCACGAACCATGCCGCACGGCCCTGCCGCATCGATCCGGGAACAACTGGTTCATGGTGCTGCTCGCCGGGTTTGCGACCACGGCGGTCCTGCTGGATGACACCGAGGCCATCGAAGCGTCAGTCGAGCACTACCAGAATGCCCACTCTTTGTACCAGGCGGACTCCTATGACGAATCGCTGCAGTACTGGAACTACGCCAGCGTGCACCTGGCCCACACGCGCGATGTTCTCCTCGCTCATGATCCGCGCCTGGCCGATCGGCTCGACGTCGCCGCGTACACGCGAGTCGTTCCCTGGGCTGTCCACTCCCACCTCGCCATGAAACCGACGCCCGGCTGGGGTCCGGGCGCTTACCCGAGGGCGCTCAACTTCGGTGACTCAGCCGCCCTGTTCCGCCCGTCCGGTGACCTCCTGCTGCACGTCGCCTCACGATCGCGAGCTTCACACCCGACCGAGGCGGGCCTCGCCCGGTGGCTCTTCGACACGACCTATGCCGATCCCGCGCTGGCCTCGGTCGGCGGCGACACCTTCGGCTTCTTCAACAACTATCGGTGGCGCAGCCTCGTACTGCTGAGCGAGGCCGCCGAGGCGATAGGACCGGAGGATGCAGGCCTGTCGCGCACTCGCGGGTTCGCCGCCGGACCGGTCATCACCCGTGACGACTGGCGTGACGACGCCACCGTGCTCGGTATGCAAGCCGGTCACAAGCAGCTCCGCACGGCCTCGCATCGCCATTGCGACGAGAACAGCTTCATGGTGATCTATCGCGGCGAGCGGATACTGGCCGACCCGGGCCACTGCACGTACCGGCTCCAGGCCGATCGCGCGTCCGCTGCCACCGATTCGCACAGCACGTGGACGTTCACGACGGCGGACGGTCACCCTCTCGAGCAGACGAAGCCGACCACGGCGAACAGCCCCTCGAACAGGCGAACACTACTCACCGACGACGGTCAGGTGACAGCGGTACGTGCCGACGCCGCGTCGGCATACGGTGAGCCGATCACTCGTGCCGAGCGCACCTGGCTGGCGATCCTCCCAAACATCGTGCTGATCATCGACCGGATCGAGGCGAGCGAACCGGTTCACGTGCGCTCTCACTTCATCGCGAACAACCGGGACAACGCGCTACAGACAAACGTCGCTTCGCACACCCGCCTGGTCTTCCGGCGAAGGGACGCAGCCTTGAAGCTCCTTCAGGTCGCCTCACAGTCGCCAGAAGGCCCGAACGTCGGCGATCTGCAACGAGGCTGGACCTACATGCACGACGTCTACCACCCGGAGCCGAATCAGCGCGGGCAGTCCCGGGAAGGCGCAGGATCTCGCTACACGCTGACGACCGCCCGACCGACGACGTCCCATCTGGCGGTGTACTCCGTCTTGATGGACGAGGAGAGCGCCATCCGGGCGTGGCATGCGACCGGCTCATTCGGCGATGGCATCGAGATCAGCAACGGCGGCTCGCCGCTGTGGCGCCTCCAACTGACTGACGACGGTGCACCGACGCTCACGGACGTCAGCTCGGGAAGGATCAGGTCGTACTGACGTCGGCCGCATATCACCAAGCGCGAATGCCAGCCAGGTGTGAGTGCAACGCCCCGGTGAGTGGACGTCGTCATCGATTGGGACAACTACTCGGACAGCCCGGTTCGCTGTCTCGCACGGCCGCTGCGGCCTACGCCCGCCGGCCAGCATGGATGCTGATCACTGAGCAGCTCCGGACGGTTTGCATGAATCGCTGCCGAAAGGACAGGACGTACCCGGTGCTCACACCAGCAGCAGAAGCGGCAAACGCTCCGGGATCCGTCCATGGACATCGCACAGCCAGGAACGCATGATCACTGAGGTGAACACAGCCGATCTGCACAACGCCCCGCCCGCGGACATCATACGCCGGATCTCCGTTCCGGGGCTGTGGCTGGTCCACGCTTACTACACCGTGAGCCCGTACCGCCCGGACGGCAGCGGAATGATCCTGGCAGCCGGCGCGGACCTGGAGCGCGGAGAAAGCCATGTCGTGGTGCTGGACTCCGACGGCCACGAGGTGGACCGGTTCGGGACCGGCCCGACAGACAACTCCTTCTTCCACACCGGGCGGTGGCAGACATGGAGCGCAGACGGCTCAGCAGTCTTCTACGGCTCGGCCACGCCGGACTCACCGCGATTCTTCCGCCGCGACCTGCAGACCGGCGCCGAGGACGTGGTCGAGGGGTCGATGGATGGCGGCACCCCGAACGACGGTCCGCTGCTCTCAGGACTGCTCGGGATGCTCCAGGCCACCGATCACCACGGCTCCTACCGCCCGGACCTCTCGCCGGTCCCGATCCAGGAGCGTGACGCCCACGGGCTGTTCGAGTACAGCCTCGACCCACCATCCGCCCGGCTGCGTCTGAACGCGGCAGAGGTACTCGCGCAGCACCCGGACCGCGACCGGATCCGCATTGCCGACGAAGAAGCACGTGCCCGCTTGGGCGCCGACGACGGACTCACCCTGCTCGTCTTCTGTGTTCGGTGGAGCCCGGACGGCTCGCGGCTGCTGTTCTTCTACGGCAACAACGGCGTTCCCGCTGACCGCGGCGAGCCACGCATCAAGGACGTCGTCACGCTGCGAAGCGACCTGACCGACCTACATGTGCCCGTCAGCCTGTCCCACGGACGGCGTGGGGTGCACTGGTCCTGGCAGCCCGACAACGAGCGCCTCATCGGATACGGCCCAGACCCGGACGATCCCGATGCAATGTGCCTGGCCGAGGTGCGCTACGACGGCAGTGGGTACCGGCGAATCAGCTCGCACAGCTCAGGCGGCCACCCGAGCGTGAGCCCCACCGACCCCGACCTGATCGTCACCGACCACTACCCACCCGACGGCCGCGTCTGCTTCATCTCCCGCGAGAACGGGCAGGTGCTCGCCACCACACCCCTCCCGCTCAGCAGCGGCAGCGACTATCCGCCAGGCCGATCGCCCCATCGGATCGACGCGCACCCGGTGTTCCACCCCAGCGGGGGCGCAGTCCTATGCAACCGCCTGCCCGGACGCGACGCAGCACTGATCGAGATCGCGGTTCCGCAATGAGCTGGAGACTCCTGGACGGCGGACACAGTTCGCTGCCACCGCGCGGCCTGCGGCAGAGCGCCCTCCTCTGGCTCGGTCGACAAGGCATGCGCCGGCACAAGCACGTCACGGCACCTGGCTCAGTACGGATCCACCCCGAGGCGCGGATCCACCCGCGAGGGGGCGAGATCGTGCTGGGCGAGCGGGCCGCGGTGGCACCCGGCGCCGTCGTGCAAGGCAACGTCCGGCTGGGTGAGGACTGCTCCGTGCAGGCCTATGCCGTGCTCGTGGGCTACGGCACCCGGGCAGACCCAAGCGGGCAGATCTGGATCGGCGACGGCGTCCGGATCGCCCCGCACGTGATGCTCATCGCGGCGAACCATCGCTTCGCGCCCGGTGCCCCGATCCATACCCAGGGTGTCGAACCGGCCCCGATCACGATCGAGGACGATGTCTGGCTGGCTGGGCGCGTCAGCGTGATGGCTGGCGTCCGCATAGGTCACGGCAGCGTCATCGGAGCGGGAGCGGTGGTGACTTCGGACATTCCGCCGAACAGTCTCGCCGTCGGGGTACCGGCTCGCGTCATCCGTTCCCGCTGACATCCAGAGCTTGCACCGGGGACAACACCCTGCTTCGATGGCCGAACGTCGTCAGCGATTTGTGCAAATAGGCGGTAACGGGTCTATGGAGTCACGCCGAATGCGCTCGGCATAGTGAAGGTCACCAAGGCCGCCGTGCCCAACCGCGTCCAGCGATGACGACGATCGCGACGATCGGTCAGCGATTCCGGCGGCGGCTGTTCGACCCGAACTCGACGAGGAGAGAGGCCCGACATGACACGACTTCGACCATCTGGCGGCCAACCGGCCGCACGCCCCCGTGGTCTCGTGGGCCGCCGGCGCGTTGTTGCAGCCACCGCACTGACCGCGACTGCAGCGCTGCTCGCTGCCTGCACCGGTGAACCTGTGGACGATCCACGCGAGAGCTCAGCTGGCGAACCAGCCAGCAGTGGCGAGGCCCCGATGCTTACGGAACTCGTGGAATCGGGCGAACTCCCACCAGTGGAGGAACGACTCCCTGCGGATCCTCTGGTCGTCGAGCCCACGGAACAGATCGGCCAGTACGGGGGCACGTGGCGCACCGCCACGACTGGTCCCGGCGACGAGGTGTGGCTGGACCTGACGATCGGCTACGAGGGCCTGGTCCGCTGGGCCTCGGACTGGACCGGGGCGCCCGGCGACGCGGAAGTGATCCCCAACATCGCCGCTGGATACGAGGTGAGCGAGGACGGCCAGGAGTTCACCTTCACCCTGCGCGAGGGCATGCGCTGGTCCGACGGTGAGCCGTTCACCACGGCAGACATCGAGTTCGCCTTCAACGACCTGTGGACGGATGAGGACCTGGCCTCGATCCGCGGCCTGGGCGCCGGACCTCTGATGCATGACGGCGAGCTCGCCACTCTGCAGGTCGAGGACGACTACACCTTCACCATCGCCTTCGCCCAGCCCAACGGGATGTTCCTTTCCTCGATGGCGAGCGGTGGCGCCGGGGCAAACACCCTGATCGCGCCGCGTCACTACCTCGAGGAGTACCTCCCGCAGTACAACGACGATCTCGATGACCTCGTCCAGTCCGAGGGCTACGACAGCTGGCAGGATCTGCTCGCCGCCAAGTTCGACTACAACACGAACACCGACTTTCCGGTGATGAATCCGTGGGTGATCACCGAGCCGCTCGGTACGGGGTCCCGCGTGGAAGCCGAGCGCAACCCGTACTACTTCAAGATCGACACTGCGGGAAACCAGCTGCCCTACCTCGACGCGGTGCGCTACACCGTGATGAACGAGCCCGAGGTCATGCTCGCCGCTGCGATGCAGGGTGACATCGATATGCACTCACGGCACTTCAACGAGCCGGCGAATAAGCCAGTACTGGCCGAGGCACGCCCCGAGGGCAACTACGACTTTTTCGAGCTGGCTCCTGGGCTAGCCAACGAGCTCGTCGTGATGTTCAACCTCACCCACGAAGACGACCAGATGCGCGAGATCTTCACGAATCGCGATTTCCGCGTCGGTCTCTCCCACGCTATCGACCGCGACGAACTGGTCAACACGGTGTACCAACGGCAGGGAACGCCGTCGCAGGTGTCCCCGCAGCCGACCTCACCCTTCTACGACGAGGAGATGGCCACCCAATACACCGAATTCGACGTCGACTTGGCGAACCAATACCTCGACGACGCCGGCTACGCCGAGCGTGACTCCGAGGGACGGCGGCTGGGCCCCGATGGGGAACCGATCGCGTTCTCGGTCGAGCACGCGGGCCTACCCGGTTTCGAGGACGCCCTAGCACTGATCTCGGACGACTGGGCCGATGTCGGCATCACGATGACACCCGATCCCATGGACCGTTCGCTCTTCGAGGAGCGTCGTCGCAGCAACAACTTCGACGCCGTGGTCTGGCTGGCCGGTGGCGGTACTGACGTGACGCAGAACCCGTACTGGTACGCACCACTCTCCGACCGTTCGGACTTCGCCTCTCTCTGGGCGCAGTGGTACACCACCGGCGGAGAAGACGGTGCAGAGCCTCCGGCGGCCACGCAGGAACAGTTCGAACTGTATGACGAGCTGCTCCGCACCGCCGACGCCGATGGGCAGCAGAACCTGATGGAGCAGCTCCTGCAGATCACGGCCGAGGAGTTCTACCACATTGGGACGGTCCGTCCCGGGGCCGGCTACGGGATCGTCAGCAATGACTTCCACAACGTGCCGTCCACCATCCCGGACAGCTACCGCGTCAAGACACCAGCGTTGTCCAACCCTGAGCAGTACTACCTCGCTCAGTAGCACCCGACCCGGTCGGACGTCGCTCGCAGCGCGGCGTCCGACCGGCTGGCCGTCCCTGACAGACGACCAGGCCATACGAAAGAGGTCCTCTCGATGCTGACCTTCATCGGCCGCAGGCTCCTGTACATGGTGCCGACGCTGATCTTGATCTCAATCGTCGCGTTCGCGATCATCCAGCTTCCGCCAGGCGACTACATCACCACGATGATCGCCCAGATGGAGGCGGACGGTCAGTCCATGGACGCCGCCACGATCGAAGCGCTCCGGGACCGCTACGGTCTGGACCAGCCCTTCTACGTGCAGTACTGGACCTGGATCTCCAACATCGTCTTCCACGGCGACTTCGGTCACTCTTTCCAGTGGAACCGGCCGGTCGGTTATCTGCTCGGCAGCACGCTCCCGTTCACCATGCTGCTGACGTTCTCCACCCTGCTGTTCACCTGGGCGATCGCTTTCCCGATCGGCATCTTCTCCGCCGTCAAGCAGTACTCCATCGGCGACTACGTGGCCACCACGATCGCCTTCCTCGGCGTCGCGATTCCGAACTTCCTGCTCGCGCTGGCGCTGATGTACATCGCGCTGACGGTGTTCGGGCAGCCGGTAGGTGGCCTGTTCTCGGACGAGTACGCCTCTGCTCCCTGGAGCTTCGGGAAGTTCCTCGACCTGCTGGGCCACCTATGGATACCGATGGTGGTGCTCGGCACGGCTGGGACGGCCGGTCTCGTCCGAGTCCTGCGGGCCAACCTCCTGGACGAGCTGCGCAAGCCGTATGTGGTCGCCGCCCGTGCCCATGGCCTGACCGAACGGCGGATCCTGCTCAAGTACCCGCTCCGTGTCGCGGTCAACCCGTTCCTGTCCACGATCGGCTGGGTCCTGCCCGCCCTCGTCTCCGGAGAGATCATCGTCTCCCAGGTGCTGTCCCTGCCCACCACCGGGCCGCTGCTACTGCGCGCCCTGCGCAGCCAGGACATGTACCTCGCCGGCGCGATCATCCTCATCGTCAGCGTGCTGACCGTGGTCGGCACCCTCCTGTCCGACATCCTTCTGGCGCGGCTCGACCCGCGAGTGAGGCTCGGTGCCCGATGACACACCCCACGATCCCCGACGTCGACAACCCCGCCACCGCCACACCCGGAGCGCTCACGCCGCACGAGGACACCGAACCGCCGCAGGCGCGGGACAAGGATCGCGCCAGCCAATGGCAACTGGTGTGGTGGCGGTTCCGCTCCCACCGGCTCGCCATGATCGGCCTGGCGGGTCTGATCATCTTCTACTCGGTCGCCCTGTTCGCACCGTTCCTGGCGCCCTACTCCTCCAGCACGTTCGACTCGGATTACATCTACGCACCACCGCAGCAGCTCCACCTGGTCAGTGACGGCGACTGGGGCCTGCACGTCTACGGCTACGAGCTCGAGCAGGATCCCGACACCTTCGCCCTGACCCATACAGAGAACCCGGACGATCGCATCGACCTGGGCTTCTTCGTCGAGGGGGATCCGTACACGGTGATCGGGCCGGTCACCTGGGACCGCCACCTCATCGGCCCCACCGATGCGGAGGACGCGGTCTACCTGCTCGGTGCTGACCGGCTCGGCCGCGACCTATTCTCGATGATCATCCACGGCACAAGGATCTCGATGACGATCGGCCTTGTGGGCGTCGCTCTCGCGTTCGGCCTGGGCGTGACGCTCGGAGGAATCTCCGGCTATGTCGGAGGCCGCACCGATACCCTGATCCAGCGGGCGGTGGAATTCTTCATGTCCCTGCCGACCCTCCCGCTCTGGCTCGGCCTGGCAGCCGCGCTCCCCCGCGACTGGGGAACGACACAGCGCTACTTCGCGATCACGATCATCCTGGCGCTGGTGGCCTGGACCGACCTCGCCCGGGTCGTCCGCGGCCGGTTCCTCTCGCTACGCACCGAGGAGTTCGTGGTCTCGGCCCGGCTCGACGGCGCACGTGGCAGGCGAGTGATCTTCCGGCACATGCTGCCCTCCTTCTCCAGCCACCTGATCGCCTCACTCACCCTGTCCATCCCCGCGATGATCCTTGCCGAGACCTCGCTGTCCTTCCTCGGGCTCGGGCTGCGGGCCCCGACCATCTCCTGGGGTGTGCTGCTGGAACAGGCACAGAACTTCCGCGTGCTGCAGGACGCTCCCTGGCTGCTCCTGCCCGGCCTGGCCGTGGTCCTCGCCGTCCTGTCCCTCAACTTCGTCGGCGACGGTCTGCGCGACGCCGCCGACCCCTACCGGAGCTGACCCCATGACCACTGAAAGTGCCACGACCATGGCGACGGACGCCGTCGGACATCACCCCGGGCACCCACTGCTCGAGCTCAGCGGGCTACACACGCAGTTCGCCACCCGGGACGGCATGGTGCAGGCCGTGCACGGCGTCGATCTGACCGTCCCGGCCGGCAAGACCGTATGCATCGTCGGCGAGTCCGGCTGCGGCAAGTCCGTCACCGCCCGGTCCGTACTCGGCCTGGTGGACCATCCCGGGCACGTCAACGCCGGCCACGTCTGGTGGAACAGCCCCACTCTGGGGCACGTGGACCTGGCCGCCATGGACCCCAAGGGCGCCGACATCCGGCACGTGCGTGCACAGGAGATCGGAATGGTGTTCCAGGAACCGATCGCCTCACTCTCCCCGATGTACACCGTCGGAGCCCAACTCGGGGAGATGCTGCGCCTGCACCAGGGCATGAGCAAGCAGCAGGCTCGCGAGCGCGCGGTCGAGCTGCTGACCCGAGTCGGCATCCCGAAACCGCACACACGGGTCGATGCCTACCCGTGGCAGATGTCGGGCGGCATGTGCCAGAGAGTGATGATCGCGATGGCGCTCGCCGGCGATCCGACCCTGCTCATCGCCGACGAGCCGACCACCGCACTGGACGTCACCATCCAGGCCCGCATCCTCGACCTGTTCCGCGAACTCCAGGACGAGACTGGGATGTCGGTGCTGTTCATCACCCACGACCTGGGCGTCGTGGCGGAGATCGCCGACGAGGTGGCCGTGATGTACCTGGGCCGGGTGGTCGAGCAGGGGACCGTGGAGGAGATCTTCGAGAATCCGCGCCACCCTTACACGCGTGCGTTGATGGGGTCCATCCCGACCCTGGGACACACTCGGCGCAGCGCCGGACGCCTGACCACGATCCGCGGCACCGTCCCTCACGGCGCCCACCGGCCGACCGGCTGCAGCTTCCACCCACGGTGCGATGTCGCAGTGGCTGGCCTGTGCGAGGTGGCGGCGCCACGCACCCTTGACGATGGCGCCCGCCTGATCGAGTGTCACCGGTGGGACCCCGAGGCGCTCGGGTCCGAGGTCGAGCTGGGGCTTCCCACCCTCCGCCAGGAAGCCACCCCCACGACGGCGGAGCGCGCCAACGCGGAGAACGTCACCAGTGCCGCGGGGAAAGACTTGACGGAGTCTGCGCCGCTACTGGAGGTGCGCGAGGTCTCCATGCGATTCCCCGTGCGTTCGGGGTTCCTCAACCGCCACCGCGCCGATGTGCATGCCCTCGACGGCGTGTCCCTGAGCATCCGCCCTGGCGAGACGCTCGGCCTAGTCGGCGAGTCCGGTTGCGGGAAGACGACGCTCGGGCGGTGCATCGTGCGGGCCGAGGACCCCACCGAGGGGCAGATCCTCTACCGCAACTCCGACGGTGTCGTCGACCTGGCTGGACTGCACGGCGGGGACCTGCGATCTCACCAGCGTGAGGTGCGGATGATCTTCCAGGACCCGTTCTCCTCGCTCAATCCCCGGATGACGCTGGGGCAGATCATCGGTGAGCCACTCGTCACCCATCGCGTGGCCACCGGCTCGGAACTGCAGGACCGCGTCGCTCAGATGCTGCGGCGTGTGGGGTTGTCACCGGACTACATGGACCGCTACCCGCACGCCTTCTCCGGAGGTCAGCGCCAGCGGGTGAACATCGCACGCGCGCTGATCCTCGAGCCGAAGCTCGTCGTCGCCGACGAAGCAGTCTCCGCGCTCGACGTCTCCGTCCGGGCGCAAATCCTCAACCTGCTGCAGGACCTGCAGGACGAGCTGGACCTCACCTATCTCTTCATCTCCCACGACCTGTCGGTCGTGCAGTCTGTCTGCGACCGGGTTGCCGTCATGTACCTCGGGAAGGTGGTGGAGGTCGCCGACACCCGGCAGGTCTTCGACGACCCACAGCACCCCTACACCGAGGCCCTGCTCTCCGCCGTCCCGATCGCCGATCCTGCGCGCCGCGGCGAGGGCCGCCGCATCCGGCTCTCCGACGATCTCCCCGACCCGATCGACCGCCCGGCCGGGTGCTTCTTCCACACCCGCTGTCGCCACGCCGTCGCCGGCCTGTGTGACGGGGCGGCACCTGCGCTGGTGCCGACGGCCGACGTGGTCGACGGCCAGGACGACTTCGGCAGGCACCGGACCGCGTGCCTGCGGCACTCCGAACTCGAGCTGACCGGGATCGCCGGAACTCAGGAGGCAGACCGATGACGATGCTCGCACCGGATCCCCGGCGGGTCACCGACGACATCTACTCCGACTTCTACGACTTCGTCGTCTCCGACATCCACTTCGTGACCCGGAGGGACCGGATCCCGAGCTGGCACACGCCCGCCCGGAACTATGTGGACCCGATTTCGCACATTCTCGTCTACGCCCTGGAGGGCTCCGCCGACTACGAATTCGACGGTCGCCGCTACCGGGTACGCCAGGGCGACATCATGCTCTTCCCGAAGGGGCTCGCACATACCGGCGCCAGCGTGCCCGAGGACCCGTGGAGCTTCATCGGCATCGGCTTCGATGCTGTGGCCCTGCACGGTGACATCGATGCCCAGATCGCCGCGATGAACCATCACTGGCGAGGTGCCTTCACCGACTCGATCGCAGCGATCTTTCCGGAACTGCACGTCGCTTGGGCCGACCAGAAGCCCGGCTACCGGGTGCGTTGCCGCGCGCTGGTGATGTCAGCCCTGTATGCGCTGATCCGGGAACAGACACAGCCTCACCTGTACAGCCCGCACTCGCAGAAGATCGTGCGCATCATCGCGATGATGCGCCGGCACTTCGACCAGACCTACTCGGTGGGCGCCCTCGCTGATCAAGCGGGGCTCAGTCCGTCCCACTTCCGGGCTCTGTTCAAAGAGTTCACCGGGCTGACGGTCAAGGAGTACCACCACAAGATCAAGATCAGCCGTGCCAAGGAACTGCTGCTCAGCGGGGAATGCAACGTCACCGAGGCCGCCATGCGCACGGGCTTCTCGGACATCTACTACTTCAGCCGGCTCTTCAAGAAGGTCACCGGTACGAATCCATCCGAGTACACGAAGCGATGAAGCGATCCGTGCAAAAGATCGAGAGGCCGGTCATGGTCCGGCAGACCCAGGAGGGGGAAGCATGAAGGCCACACCGGCACCAGTGCCATCACGACAGGAGAGTCACGTGACAGCGACCGCGGACACCGCGACCGAGCTCTGCACACGGTACGAGCAGGTGACCACGGCGATGGTCAATGATGTGCTCAGATCGAAGGGGCTCATCGATCAGACCCTCCCCCACACGATCGTCCCGCTGCGGGAGTGCATGCGTGTGGCCGGATTCGCGTTCACCATCGCCGGTCGCCCGAACCGCGACGGTCACAACGACATGCCCGAACGCGCCGCCATGCTGGAAGCGATCACACCCGGAACAGTCTGTGTGTGGGCAACCGACGGCGACGACGAGTCGGCGCAGTGGGGCGAGGTGATGACGATGGCGGCGATCCGGCAGGGGTGCCGGGGCGCCGTCATCGACGGCGGGATCCGCGATACGGACAAGGTTCTCGCGCAGGACTTCCCGGTGTTCGGCCGCTACCGCACCTCGAACGGGATGATGGGTCGGTTCGCCATCACGGGGTGGCAAGAGCCGATCGAGATCGGCGGCGTGCATGTGCGGCCCGGCGATCTGATCTTCGCGGATGTCGACGGCGTGATCGTCGTGCCCGGCGACCTCGCCCAGGACGTTCTGGTCGAGGCGGAGCAGATCGCCCGGAGCGAGGTCGAGATCAAGGACATGGTCTCCGGGGGCGCATCCCCCGGGGAGGTCGTCGCGCGCGGCGGCTACTTCTGAGAAGGGAAGAGTTGATGGACATGAACGAACGTGTCGTCGTCGTCACCGGCGCCGGTGGTGGGATCGGTGCCGCTCTTGCGACCCGGTTGGCCGGCCAGGGAGCGCAGTTGGCGCTCACCTCCCGGTCTCAGGCGAAGTTGGACGCTGCGGCCGCCCTGCTCGACCAGGACCGGGTTCTCGCCCGGGCCGCCGACCTCACGGATGAGGACCAGGTACGGGACCTGTTCTCCGCCGTCGGGGAACGGTTCGGACGGGTGGATGCCCTGGTCAACGTGGCCGGGCTCTCCATCCCCGGGCCGGTCGCCGAGACGTCGCTGGAGGACTATCAGTCGGTGTGGAACGCCAACGTCACGACGGCGTTCCTGTGCTCCAAGCACGCCGTCCCGTTGCTCACCGCCGGCGAGGCGCCGCAGATCGTGAACGTGAGTTCGGTGGCAGGCCTGAACCCGAATCCGGTGGCTCCGCTCTACTGCACGGCCAAGGCGGCACTGGAGATGTTCACACGCGCCTTCGCGATGCAGGCCAAGGAACAGCGGATCCGTGTCAGCGCCATCTCCCCGGGCGGCACGGACACCGGCTTCTGGGGCGACCGCCCCATCGACCGCTCGAAGCTCCTGTCCGCCGAGGAGGTGACCGACGCCCTGATGTTCGTGCTCAGCGCCGGCCCCGGCGTGCAGGTCGGCTCGATCGAGCTCGCCCCCTTCTACCCGTGAGGCGCACTGTGACAGCCCCGAACCCCACCTCGACCACAGACCTGGTGACCGCCCGCGCCCCGGCCGAGCTCGCCGTCGGCCTGTACCACCACTACGAGTCGATCGCCGAGGTGAAGCACTACTACGGACTGCTCGCGATACACGGGCTCGCCCGCGTGGCCGATGCCACCGACGACGCCGCACTCTGGGAGCGGGTGGAAACGATCCTGCGCCGCTTCCCGGACGAGGTCGACCATCCCCGTTACAACTTTCCCTCGTACCGGATCGGCGGGATCCCGCAGGCGTACCTCGTGGCGACGGGGCGGATGGCGGACCGGCGCGAGTTGGTGCGCGAGTACGCCGAGGAGATGATGTGCGCTCCGCGTGACGATCAGGGCATCGTGGTGATGCCGCGCGAACCCGCACGGCAACGGATCTGGATCGATGCCGCGATGGCGACGTCGATGTTCCTCGTCCACACCGGTCGGGCGCTCGGCGAGCAGCGCTACCTCGACGAGGCGGTGCACCAGACCATCGCGCAGTACGACGAGTTCCTCGACGCGTCGAACGGGCTGCTGCACCAGTGCAAGAACTTCGTGGGACCTGGCGTGCGCTCCACCGATCACTGGAGCCGGGGCAACGGGTGGGGGTACGTGGCTTTGACCGAGTTGCTCGAGTTCCACCCCACGCGCAGTGAGCACCATGAGGGACTGGTGGACCGGTTCGTCGCTCTCTCCCATGCCTTGCTGCCGCACCAGTCCGAACGCGGGCTGTGGCGTCAGGAGATCCCCGATCCGACGGCCTACGAGGAAACGTCCGGCTCGGCGCTCTTCGTCTACGGCGTGGGAGTCGGGATGCGATTGGGGATCCTCGACGAGGCCACCTTCGCGGAGCCGTTCGAGCGCGGCTTGCACGGTGTGGTGCGGTACGGAGTGAACCCGGACTCCTCAACGGAAGGTTCCTGCCCCGGGTGCCTGTGCCCAGGCGAAGGTGAGGAGAAAGGCACACCCGCGGCCTACGTCCGGCTCAAGCGCCCGCACACCGATGAACCGCACAGCTTCGGCCCATTGATCCTCGCGCTGGCCGAGGCTCACCGGCGTGGCGTGACTGCCGTGCACCCGAGCACGGAGATGGGAGAACTGTGAGCGCGCTGGCCGCCGTGTACGAAGGTGACGGCGTGGTGTCCACGGCTCCGCGCACTCCCCCAGTTCCCGGACCGGGACAGGTACGTCTCGACATCGCCTACACCGGCATCTGCGGCACCGATCTCCACGTAGTGCACGGGTCGATGGATGCCCGCGTGGACCCGCCCGCCGTGATCGGTCATGAGACTGCCGGGCGGATCGGTGCAGTGGGCGCCGGAGTCACCGGATGGGACGTGGGCCGAGCGGCCACCGTGATGCCCACGGACCGGTGCGGCACCTGTCCTGCCTGCACCGCCGGGCACGATCATGTGTGCCACCGGATGAACTTCCTCGGTGTGGACGCCGAGGGCGCCATGCAGTCGAGTTGGATCGTGCCCGCGGAACTCCTCGTGCCGCTCCCCGACGATCTGCCGCTCGATGCCGCCGCCCTGGTGGAGCCGACCGCGGTCGCCGTGCACGACGTCACGCGGGCAGAGGTGGCGGCCGGTGAGTTCGTGGTCGTCGTGGGCGGCGGCCCTGTCGGGCTACTCATCGCCATGGTCGCCCGCGCCCGAGGCGCGCGGGTGCTGGTGGTGGAGATCGACGACGGTCGCCGGGCAGTCGCAGAGAGCCTTGCCCTCAACGTCATCGACCCCACAGCGGAGGACGTGGTGAGCCGGGTGGAAGCCGCGACCGCAGGTGCGGGAGCGGCCGTGGCTTTCGAGGTCTCCGGTGCTGACGCCGGCATCAACACCGCTGTGGACGTGCTCGCCGTGCGCGGGCGACTGGGCCTCGTGGCCATCCATCCGCAGCCGAAGCCAGTGAACCTGCACCGGTTCTTCTGGCGCGAGTTGACCCTGGTCGGCGCACGGTTGTACCGCCGCGAAGACATGGCGGAGGCGATCGCGCTGATCGCCGACGGCTCGGTCCCGGTGCGTCCGTTGATCAGTCAGGTGATCCCGCTGACGCGTGCGCCACAGGCGTTCGAGGCGCTGGCTGCCGGCGGAGCGATGAAGGTCCTGGTGGACTGCCGAGGAGAGGGATGAGTACGAACCTGTTCGACCTGACCGGCAAGCGGGCGGTCGTCACCGGGGCACGCCGCGGCATCGGCAGCGCGATCGTCGAGGCCCTGGCCGGGGCGGGGGCCGACATTGTCGGGGCTTCTGCCCAGATGGAGACCGACGGCGGAGCGGTCGGTGCGTCTGTCCGCTCGCTCGGGCGGAGCTTCACCGCCGTCCAGGTGGATCTCGCCGACCGGGCCTCGGTCGGTGCCTTCGTCGAGCGGGTCCAGGGCGACGGCCCAGTGGACATCCTGGTGAACAACGCCGGAATGATCGGCCGGGCGCCCAGCCTCGAGCACAGCGTGCAGATGTGGGACGAGGTGCTCGAGGTCAACCTCACCAGCCAGTTCCACCTGGCCCAGGCGTTCGGTGCCCAGATGGTCGATGCGGGGCGAGGGAAGATCATCTTCACCGCCTCCCTGCTCAGCTTCCAGGGCGGGTTGAACGTGCCGAGCTATACCGCGTCCAAGTCCGGGCTTGCCGGTCTGACCAAGGCGCTGGCGAACGAGTGGGCGCCACATAGGGTGAACGTGAATGCGATCGCACCCGGCTATATCGCCACGGACAACACTCAACCGCTACAGGACGACCCCGACCGGAGCAGCGCGATCCTGGATCGGATCCCGGCGGGACGCTGGGGTCAGGGCGGCGACATCGGCGGAGCCGCAATGTTCCTCGCCTCCGCCGCCTCCGACTACGTGCATGGCACGGTGCTGCCGGTCGATGGCGGCTGGCTAGGGCGCTGAAGACGGTGCGAGCAACAGCGTCAGCATCACGCCGCACGCGATGCTAACGCTCATGACGTCCGATCCGCCCGGGTTGATATCAGCTCCAGCACATCCGGGGTGAAGTCCGCCAGCACCCGGTCCAGGCGCTGCTGACGCGGGGCGTAGCTCAGCATCGCGAACGCCACCCGGGCCGCCGGGGTCAATGGCGCCGCCAGCAACTCCTGCACGTCCACCCCGGTCAGGTCGTGCAACACATACTGAAGCCGCGGCAACAGATCACCCAACGCTTCCTCGAGGACGGGTTCATACAGCCCGTCCAGGCTGGTCGGTGCATTCCACCGCCGCGTGCCCCGGTAGATCACCACCGGCAACACCGGTGGCAACATCGCCAGGGACCCGCTTAGCCGTGACTCGTCCCCACCGAGGCTGCTGATCGTGCTGGTGTTGCCGGTCGGGCTGGTCGTGTGGTTCCCGGCCACGACCTGAGTCGGATCTCTGGTCGAGGTGGCGCCGCCAGATGCGGGTGACGTAGTCCAGCATCCGAACGCCATCCACTGGTCCGGACTGGACTGATGTTCGACCAGGACATACACCAGTGCGGGGTTGCCGTTGAGGCGGGTGCTGAACAACAAGTCGGTGTGCCGTTCACGCATGTCCTCGTCCACGAAGCTGCCCAGTTCCAGCCGCAACTCGTCCAGGTCCAACCGACCGGTGACCTGCTCAGGCAGGGCCGCAGCCAGTACCGAGGCTGCATGCACCGGCTCCTGCACGACTGCCCGGAACATCGCATCATGCGGGTTGGGATGCTCACTTCTGTTCGCCATTCGTGCACCGTAGAACTTGCCACCCCCACCCTGCCGGACCACCCGAGGGAGCACCGACATCGGGACGGGTCTCATCCCAGGACCCCTGCATAGGCATCGCACTGCCGGACTCCACCCGAGTCCCCCGTCAGCGGCCGTCCATGCCGACCACCTACCCGGCGGACGTGACGCGCGCGTCCCAGTCACGGCACTCGCTCACGCCGTGCTGGTTCTCCAACTCGCAGGTGTAGGTGTAGCGCCCGTTCTCGCGGCCAGTCACCGGGAACGAGGCCCGCTGCGACCACGGGGTGTCATCCACAAGGTCTCGACCGGCGATCGGTTCACCGTTCTCGAAGAGCCGCACCGTGTGGGCGTTCTGCCCGTGTGGGATCGACATCGTCAGTGTGAAGTCACCGTCCCGGGCGTCGGCGGGATTGGCGAACAGACGCCCCTCGCGCGGCACGTCCGTCGCCGGGCCGGCGGGTTCCACAGGCGGCTCCGGCGCCACGGGTAGCTCACCTGCCCACCGGACTGCTGCGTCGAAGAGTGCCCACCCATCGGAGGTCACTACCTGCGCCGTACGATCCATGAGGAATGTGAACGCTCGTCGCTCCGGCGCAGGCACCCCGTCCGCGAGTGGAACGCCCGTCTCGTATGCGAACTGTCCAGATGTCCCATCGGCGAACGTGGCTGCCACCTGCGCCCCTGGCAGCGGCCCTCCGCTGCCAAGCGACGTGGGCCGCACAGTCACGTCGACTGAGCCCGCCAACCCGGCAGCGAGATCCCCGGCCTGCGAGTCGACTGTCATCGAGGTCCCTTGCTCCTGATTGACACCGCTTGTTGTGGTGAATGCCATCTCGTCCAGCAGGCCGTAGTCAGAGAGCACCACGGGAACGTCGGCATCGTTGAACCGATCGGTGATCCTGCTGACGTAGACCGTCGGAGATATCACCAGCAGGTCGTAGCCATCAGCCTCGTCGCCTGTCAGGCCATTGTGGTCGAGGATCGTCACCTCTGCGCCCAGGGCTCGCAACCTGGCGGTATGCTCGGCGTCTGCTGCCGAGAGCGTCGTGTTCTGCACGAGCAGCAGTACCTCTGAGTACTCGCTGGGCGAGGTGCCGAGCCGGAGCCGGACCGGGTCGGACTCGAGTCCAACCTGGTCGGCCGCCGTGACCCAGTACGTGTGCACCGACGAGCTCAATGGCTGATCGTCAGTGAAGTGGCTGACGGCATCCACGGTGGCGATCTGCTCAGTGCCCGCCCCGGTGAACTCCGCCGAGGATGACCGGTAGATCCGGTACTCGGCGAAATCCTCCTCCGGGCTGTCAGCCCAGTCGAGAACGATGCTGCCATCTGGTTGCCACGCCCCGAGCAGTGCGCCCGGCGTCGCAGGTGGGACGACGTCCTCCGGGACCTGGGCCGAAACAGGGCTCGAGTCGCTCTCCATGCCCTCGTCACTGACGGCCGAGACCACATAGGTGTAGGTGGATTCAGCAACGAGACCGTCACGGTCGGTGTACGTCGACTCCGGCACCCAGGTCGCGATCCTGTTCCCGGCAGCGGGGGTGAACGAGGCATCGGTCGATCGGTACACGTTGTAGCCGCGGATGTCCTCCCCTGGGGCCCCTTCCCAATCGAGCGTGACGCGGTAGGGAGTGACCTCATCGACCTCCAGCCCATCCGGCGCAGGAGGCGCGGCGCCGGTCGGCGGCGGGCTCGCGAGTTCGTACCGCCCGATGTCGGGTGAGCCGTCCGCCACGGTCACCGTGTCGGGCCAGCCATTGTCCTGCGGGGTCGTAGTGCCCGCATCGCGAACCGGACTGCCGGGCATGGTCCGGAGCTCGTTGTAGGCACCCGGAGTGGTGTCGAGGTCCTCGAACATCGGGTCGGCCTGGATTCCTAGCGATTCAAATACTGGGCTCAGCTGGCGACATTCGTGGATCGTCGAGCAGGACCCTTCCCCATCCCAATCGTTGAAGAGCATCGGAGACCGCTCGCTGTAGTACAGGTTGCCGTTCCAGTTGTTCCCGTCAGCAGCCAGTTCGGTGTTGGTGAACTGCGCACGTTCCCGCGTCCCGACCTCATCACGCTCACCAACCGTGTAGAAGATGTTGTTGTAATACTCGAAGTTCGACCACTCGTAGGCTCGTTGCGTATCGAAGAGCGACATCCGCATATCGAAGAAGGAATTCTGGTAGACGCGGACATTCTCGGCACCTGCACCCCAGTCGCGACCGTTCTTGATCGAGTAGCCGTAGCGCCAGTCCTGACCTTCACGGGGCTTGAAGTAGCTAAGTTTGTTGGTGGAGAACGTATTGCGGTAGATGTAGATGGGGCCGGGTGAGTCTGAGACGATGCTGAACCCGACGTAGGTGTCCCAGAACGTGTTCTCGAAGACTTCGATTCGGGCCGAGTTGTTGCTCTCGAGTTCGATGCCGTCGTCCTTCATGTTGCTGACCGAGTTGCCGTAGACCTGGATGTCGTGGCCCTGCACCTGCATCCCATCCCAACCACCGTCGAGGATGTTGCCGTGGACCGAGGAGTCGGAGGCCTTCATCACGATCGCGTGGGCGCGCATGGGGGCGAGCAGTTCGTCGGAGGATGAGCCGGAGTCGTAGTAGCCGTCCCAGAGCCAGTCGGAGGGCCAGGCGTTGGTGATGGAACTGTCTCGAACCTCCACATGGGTGCCGGCGTCCTGCTCGTCGTCGGTGCTGACTCCCCGGAAGACATTCCTGACGTCGATGTCGTCGATGGTGACGTGCTGGTACCCGTCGCCCTTGAGGTAGATGCCGGCGAAGCCACCGCCACGGACCGTCAGTCCACTGATCGCGATGTGGGTGCTGTTCTCCACCCGGAACACCCCGTCGGAAGTTCCCACGCTGATCGGTATGTCCCCTGGGTCCTGTCCTCCGTCCAAGGAGACCCATAGGGTCGAGCCGTCTCGATGGCTCTTGTCTTCCCCTCGCGGCCCCTCGTCGAAGATATCCATGTCGTAGTGCGCAGCAAGCAGCGTGTCGGAGTCGCGGGTCACCCAGCTGACCAGACTCTTGTCGGCATCGCCCATCCACGGAACGTCGACCGAGTAGACACCGTCGCCATGGTGTTCCCAGAGGTCATTCGGTTCGAGCAGCCGCGGGTCGGCTCCGTTGACGATGACCTCCTCGCCTGGTGCTGCCTGGATCACGATCGGGTCGTTGGCTGTGCCGTGAACCTCATCGATCACCACATTCTCGAAGTAGGTGCCTGCGGAGAGTTGAACGACATCACCGGCTTGGGCTGCGTCGACGGCATCTTGAATCGTCGGATAGCTTGCCACTACGACATCGTCACGGATGATCTCGATGACTCCGACAGTTGCCAATGCCTCATCGCCTGTTGCGCTTGTCGCTCCAGCGACAACGGCGGGCACGGCCAACGCGGACGCCATTGCGGCAACGACCAGTCGCCTGATCGCACGTCGCGCACCGAACGGCCCGTCGGGGATGCCTCGCTCACCACCTTCCTGACGAGTACTGCTCCTCCGAGAGCGCATGGACATCATCATTGATACCCCGATCCATGATCGACGACAGATCGACGCACACCAAGCGGAAGCACGCCTTCACTCCAGTGCACTGGAATGGGCCCCAAGTATCAATGGCCCCCGCGGCGATCCTTTGTCGTAATCGCTGGATTCCGATCGCGTCGGGGTAGATTCGATAATCTGCACAGCACTGCTCTGCTACTGCGGTTCACGCCATCAAAGGCCTGAGCGATTCTCGCGATCGCTGTGGATCAGAAGGGTGGCGACCGCTGCCAGGAATCTCTCACGTGGGCACCGAGCGCGGCCCTTCTGACGAGGCGCATACCGGAGCATCGCCAACCGGGTACTGAAGAACGGATCCGTATGACGCGGACACAGGCCGGTCCCACCCCATTCACAGATTCCCTGCTCAGTCCTCCAGCACCACCCGCACGTCCCAGGCACCCAGCTCGAGCCTCTCCCCCGCGGCGAGACTGGCGCCATCACCGAGTACGTCCGTCACCGCAGCCGGCAGCGTGACCGTCGCCTGCTCCCACGACCAGTTGTGCAGCACCCGCAGACGGCGTCCCTCGCCATTGATCGCCGAGGTCACCGTGACTGAGCCACCCGCGAGCGCCCGCCAGGCGTCGCCCTCACCTGGCGCCACCCGCCGCAGCACGGCGGCTGCGAGCGCCGGGTCAGGCACGGTCCCCACCGTGGTCACCCGGCCCGCTCCCGCGGAAGCGGTCGTCACCGCCGGGTAGGCGCCCAGCGCCGGGTGATCGTACTCAACGAGCACCTCTGCAGATCCGGACACGCGCAGGTAGTCGGCCCACGCCGTCGCGGTTGCTCCCGCGGGGACGTCGATCCCGCTGCCACCTACGGGCACTGGTGCGGACAGGTTGGAGAACTCCTGGTAGTTCACGCCGGCTGCCTCAGCGAGCCGGCCCGGCTTGGCCTCCAGCCGGGCCCGGGCCTCGGTGTCGGCGTACCCTGTACGCGGTCCGAGCACCAGGTGCCCACCCGCCTCCGCGTAGGCGCGCAGCCAGTTGAGGAGTTCATCGGAGGCGATGTACAGGGCAGGCACGAGCAGCACGGGCAGTTCGCTCGCCACCTCCGCCGGATCGCGAGTCACCTCACCGACGAGCTGCTGGTCGTGGATGATCCGCACCGGCGCCCCCGCCTCAAACGCGCCGCGGTAGAAGGCGTGCGCGATCCGCTCGTAGCTGTCCGGATCGCCCGTGCCGTCCGGTCGAGCGAGCGCCGGCTGTCCGGCCAACCCCCACTTCGAGGCGTTCGACCAGAGCAGGCCCACCGCCGCCTCAGGGACGAGACCCTCCAGGTGGTCCTCCGCCGTCTTGATCTCCGCACCGAGGGCCGCGAGTTGCTCATACACCCGGCCCGGCTGCTGATCGTGCGGGAGAATCCCGATCCAGTAGGTCTCGGTGCCGTAGTGCAGTGTGTGCCAGTGCCAGTACTCGATCATCCTGGCCCCTCGGGCGATCATCGCCCAGGCCACCTGGCGCCACTGCCCGTCGAAGGCGGGCACGTTCGTGGCCGATCCCCCGATCGCGCCCGCATTGGTCTCGGTGACCAGGAACGGCGCCTGCTTGGACGAGTACATCCGGTCGGCGCTGTGAAAGATGGTCCAGGTGCCGGTGGTGGTCCAGCTTTGCGGCACGTTCTCGGGTGAGGGCAACGCGAGGCCGTCCTGCATCGTGTAATACGGGTTGCCGGCCGTCACGTCGAGCGGGCCGGTGAGATCGGGATCGTCGATGCCCGGCCGGGCGTAGGCGATGCAGGTGGTCACGAACTTCTCGGGCGCCGCGATCTCCCGCACGATCGAGGCCTGCCACTCGATGAACTCGCTGACCAGCCTCGCCTGGAACCGGCGCCAGGCGAGGTCGTACTGGGGTTGCGCATTCCCATCCGGTCGCCACAGGTCGGCCCACGTGCTCAGCCGGTGCGACCAGTACACCAGCCCCCACTCTCGGTTCAGCGTCTCCACATCCCCGTAGGTGTGGCGCAGGTGGTCCACGAAGGACTGGAACACACCCTCGTTGTGCAGCAGGTGCAGGCCGGGCTCGTTGTCCACCTGGAAGCCGATGACGGCCGGGTGGTCGGCATAGCGCCCGACGACGGCCCGGATCACCCGCTCGCAATAGAACCGATACGCGGGGTGGGTCAGGTCCATCTCCTGCCGGGCACCCCAGGCGTTGCGCACCCCCGTGCGCCGCTCGCCCGCGATCTCCGGGTACTTCCGGGCCAACCACGGTGGCACCGCGTAGGTGGGCGTGCCGAGGATGACGTCGATGCCCCGGGAGTGGGCACCGTCCAGTACGGGCTGGAGCCAGTCCAGCTCGAACACACCATCCTCCGGTTCCCACGTGGACCAGGTGGACTCCCCCACCCGGATCACGCTGAAGCTGGCCTCGGCCATGAGATCGAGGTCGCGCTCTAGGTCGCGGTCGGCATCGGTGGGGTGGTACTCGACGTAGTAGGCGGCGCCGAAACGCACGCGGTCGTTGACGGTGGTGGGCAGGTCAGACAAGGATGCTCCTTCGTGGAGGTCGGCGAGAGATCAGTTGATGTGGGCATGAGTGGGGATCACTACTGCTTCACCCCACCGGTCGCCAGACCGGTCTGCCAGTAACGCTGCAGGAACAGGAAGGCGATCACCAGCGGGATGATCGAGACCAGCGAACCGGTGATCACCATGGAGAACAGCGCCTGCGAGCCCGACCCTGCCTGGGAGGTGGACTGCCACTGCGCCAGGCCCACCGTCAACGGGTACCACTCGGGGCTGTTCAGCATGATCAGTGGCAGGAAGTAGTTGTTCCAGGTGCTCACCAGCGCGAACAGCAGCACCGTCACAAAGCCCGGGGCCAGCAACCGGGAGACGATGGTGACGAAGATGCGCAGCTCACCTGCGCCGTCGACCCTGGCCGCCTCCTGCAGGGAGGGCGGAACAGCACCGGCGGCATACACCCGCATCAGGTACACCCCGAACGGGCTGACGAGCGAGGGAAGGATCACCGCCCATGGGGTATCGGTGAGCCCCACCTGGGCGAACAGCAGGTAGGTGGGGATCGCGAGCGCCGTCAGGGGCACCATGATGGCGCCGAGGATGATCGCGAACAGGGCCGTGCTGCCCTTGAATCGCAACGTGGCGAAGGCGTACCCGGCGGCGGTGGCGAGCACAGCGGCACCGATGGCACTCACCCCCGCGTAGACAGCTGTATTCCGGGCCCACACGAGGAAGATCCCGTTCTGGAAGGTGAACACGTCACCGAGGTTGCCGAGGATGCTGATCGAGTCGGCAAACCACAGCCCGAACGAGGAGAAGAGGTCAGCGTTGGACTTGGAGGACGCCACCAGGAGCCACCACAGCGGCAGCAGGAAGTAGGCCCCGACGGCGACCATCGCCACGGTCAGCACGGTGGACTTGCGTGCGGTGGGGCTCGTGGGGGCCTTCCGGCCGGTGAGAGGACGGGCCGAGGTGGAGATGGTGCTCATCAGGCGTCTCCCTTCCTGGTGCTGAGCTGGAAGACGTAGGAGACCACCATGATCACGAATCCGAGCAGGAACGCGATCGCCGCGGCGTAGTTCACCTCCTGGCCCACGAAGGCCAGGTTGTACGCATACAGGTTCGGGGTATAGCCGCTACCGATGACGTTCGGGGCGATGGTGGCGAGAATGTTCGGCTCGTTGAAGAGCTGGAAGGTGCCGATCACCGAGAAGATCGAGGTCAGAACCAGCGCCGGACGCAAGGCCGGGATCTTGATGGCGGTGGCGATACGCACCTCGCTGGCACCGTCCACCCGGGCAGCCTCGTAGATCTCGGTGGGGATCGAACGCAGCGCCGAGTACAGGATGATCATGTTGTAGCCGATGAACCCCCAGGTGACGATGTTCATGATCGAGAAGAGCATGAACTCAGCGGAGAGGAACTGCGGCGTGCCCAGACCGATGGCGCGCCCCATCTGGGCGAACGGTCCGAAGTCTGGGCCGTACAGATAGCCCCACATCAGCGCCGAGATCACACCCGGGACCGCATAGGGGATGAAGATGCTCAGCCGGACGAACCGCTTCATCCGCAACCGCCCGCTGTCCAGCACCAGCGCGAACAGCAGCGCCAGGCCGAGCATGATCGGTACCTGGATGACGAGGAAGACGGCCATCCGCGCCACACCATCGGTGAAGGTGGCATCACCTAAGGCACGGACGTAGTTGTCCAGGCCCACGAACGAGACTCCGCCGACGAGCTGGTTCCGGAACATCGACAAGTACCCGGAATAGGCGAGCGGAACCACCAGCATGGCGATGAAGACGACCATGAACGGCAGCACGAACAGGTAGCCGGCGCGGGCCTCACGGCGCCGGAGCAGGCTTTGCGAGTTGCGGGGCGGTCGGAGCGTGGTGGTGGACGTCATCGTCCCTCCTTCTGAGCCGGGGTGGGTGGGCCCGCGGGCCCACCCACCAGGAGCGGACGTAGGGTCACTGGACGGTGAAGCCCTGAGACTCGGCGTACTCGATCAGATCGGCTTCCCAGGCTTCCAGGCCGGCGACCATGTCTGCGCGATCGGCGATGGCGCTGCCGAGTGTCTCGTTGTAGGAGGAGTAGGCGTAGTCCATGAACGGCAACCATCCGAAGTCATCGGTGGGCACCGTCTCGGAGATCTCCGCGAACGTGGCGTTCACCTGCTGCCCTCCGTAGAACTCGGACTCCTCGGCGAGGAAGTCCTCGGACTCGAGGATGCTGAGCGAGGGCGGGAACAGGAACTGCTCCTGCACGAACCGCGTGGCGGGCTCTTCTTCGACGTTGATCCACCGGGCGAGCTCAGTCGCCGCGATCGGGTTGTCGGTGGAGGAGAGGACCGCATCGGTGGAGCCACCCCAGTTACCGGAGACGTTCTGGCCTTCCTCCCACTGCGGCAGCGTGGACGCGGCCCACAGACCGCTGGTGTCACCGGCCGTGCCCTGCAGGAACACCGGCCCCCAAGCAGCCACCTGCCAGCTGGCATACTTGCCGTTCGCGAGTGCCTGGTACCACTGGTCGTTGAAGTCCGGGTCCACCGAGACCAGGTCGTCGGCGATGAGGCCCTGCCAATATTCGACTACCTGGAGCACCTCGGGAGAGTCGAGATCGATGGTCACGGTCTCTGCGCCGTCGTAGGCAAACGGACGTGCACCGGCCTGCCAGAGCAGGCCGACGAACTGGCCCGGGTCGTTGCCGGGCATGTTCGTGAGGTAACTGTCCGGCATCGCATCCCGGTAGTCAGCGGCGGCCTGGGCGAACTCGTCCCAGGTGGTGGGCACCTCGATTCCTGCTTCCTCGAAAAGGTCGGTGCGGTAGAGGTTGCCGAGCGGACCGGTGTCCTGCGGGATGCCCCACAGGCCGTCGTCGGCGGTCACCTGGCTCCACACCCAGTCCGGGTACTGACCGGAGAGGTCCTCCTGCAGGTAGGGCGTGAGGTCGAGCAGGTTGTCGCCGAGCCGGAAGGAGGCGAGATGCTGATACTCCACCTGGGCGACGTCTGGGGCGCCGGACCCTGCCTGGATGGCCGTGCGCATCTGTTGGTAGTGCTCGGCGCCCTGACCGACGTTGACGTACTCCACATCGATCTCGGGGTAGGCCTCTTCGAACATGTCCACCTGGTTCTGGATGTCGGGCACCCAGGACCAGAAGGTGAGCTCGGTGGGAGTGCTCATCGCCTCCTCGAACTCTTCGGCGGTGATCGCGTCGGTCTCGCCGCCACCGTTACCGGAGTCGGAGCCGTCCTCGGACCCGCCAGTGCAGGCCACGAGCGCCAGGGCGCTCAGGGAAGCCACCACCGGGGCTGCAGTTCGGCGGAAGGGTTGCGGTTTCATGAGTGCTACTTCCTCGTAGACATCAGGGGTGGTCGGCCCGGGTGGGCCTGGGTGGTCGCCTCAGCGACCGGGCGCCGGCGGCGGGGCGGTGCTCCGCCGGACGACGAGCTCGGGGGTGACGATCAGGCGATCGTCATGGTGGTCGGCGTGCTTGGTCGCGCCCTCGTCCACCAGGGAGGTGAACATCTCGACGGCACGGTCGGCCAGCTCCTGGAAGTCCTGCTTCACGGTGGTCAGCGGCACGGGGAGGTACTCGGCGTCGGGGATGTCATCGAAACCGACGACCGAGACGTCCTCGGGTACCCGGCGGCCCGCTTCGGTCAGCGCGCGCAGCAGTCCGATCGCCATCTGGTCGTTGCCCACGAACACGGCGGTGACGTCAGGATCGGCGGCGAGCTGGCGGCCGAGCTCGTAGCCGGAGCGGGAAGTCCAGTCGCCCATCGCCGGCGTCGTGAGCGGACGGCCCGCCGCCCGGAGCGCCTGCTGCCAGGCTTTGGTGCGGGCGGCGGCGGAGTGCCAGGCGGCCGGGCCGGCGAGATGGTGCACGGTCCGGTGGCCGAGTGCGAGCAGATGCTCGATCGCCGCACGCGCTCCCGCTTCCTGATCGGTCACAGCCGCGGGAAGATGCATGCCGTCGGGCGGATCGCCGACGACGACCGCCGGCTTGCCGTGCAGCTCGGTCTCGTCCACTCCCTCGGACGTGAGCAGGCTGCCCATGAGCAGGCCGTCCACACCGCTGTCGACGAGCCGGCGGATCGCGGCAGTGACCGTCTGAGCGTCCCCACCTTCGGCGGAGGCGATCAGCACGGCCAGACCGGCGCGGCCGGCGGCGCGCTCCAGGCCCAGCAACTCGGCCGAGGGGCCGTACAGCGCCGTGGCCGGGGTGAGGATCCCGACGGCGTTGCTGCGCTTGCTGACCAGTGCCCGTGCCGCAGCGTTCGGCCGGAAGCCCAGCTCGGCGATAGCAGCGTTCACCCGCTCCCGGACGGCGTGGCTCACGTTCGCCTCGCCGCGCACCACCCGGGAGACGGTCTTCTGGGAGACCCCGGCGTGCTGAGCGACGTCGGTCATGACAGGGCGCGCGCCTGAGCCGGTCGGGGCGCCCAGGCCGGAGGCAGAGACCACGCGAGCAGAATCTCGGACGGAATCCTGGAGCGGGTCCCCGACGGCGTCCTCACCATCGGCTGACTGCGCAGTCACCCTGGTCATGACTACGTAGTCAACACCGCTTGCGGAGGTCCGTCAACCCCTCCCGAAATCACACGTCGATCTGGCTGGCCACTGGCCCCTCACCGAGAGCAAGTACTGGGCGACGGTCCTGGGCTGGCGTGCCGCTACAGGGTGACCTCGCTCCCCTGCTCGGCGGAGGAATAACACGCATCGATCACATGGGTACGCAACAGGCCCATCTGGCCACGAGCGTCAGCCGAACCATCACGCACTAACGCGACGAAATCGGCCACATTGGCCTCGTGCCCCGCGTCAGGGAGCATGTCCGGGGTCAGGTTCGCGGGAATGCCGTCCACGTCCGTGGTCACGTGGATGCGCGGCGCAAGCGGCCCTTCTACCTCGATCACCGCGCCACCGTGGGTGCCGTAGAGCTCCAGGTACAGGCGGTCGTGGTCAACGAACTGTGCCCAGCTGGCCTCAAGCATCAGGGTGGCATCGTCATCCAGCCGCAGCATGGCCGCACCGAGGTCCTCCACCTCGTACACCGGGCTCTCCTCGCCGGCGAGGGCGCCCGCGCCGTACGTGCCACCGCCCAGTCCCCGGGGACCGAACTCCGCATAGGTAGAGGCTGAGACGGTCCGCACTCCCGGTTCGCCGAGTACGTGCAGGGCGAGGTCAAGAGCGTGGATGCCGATGTCCATCATGGGCCCGCCGCCGGCGGACTCCTTGCGGGTGAACCAGGTACCCAGGCCGGGGATGCCCTTGCGCCGGACCCAGCCCGCCTTGGCGTAGTACACCCGGCCGAGCACGCCGTCGGCCACCAGCCTGCGCAGCGTCCGCGCGGGTGCACGGTGGCGCTTGTTGAAGGTGATCTCCAGCACGCGATCGGCCGCCTGCGCCGCCTCCGCCATCCGTTCGGCATCGGCAGCCGTGGGCGCCATCGGCTTCTCGCACAAGACATGCACCCCGGCGCCGAGTGCGGCGATCGCCATGGGCGCATGCAGGGCGGTCGGTGTGGCGATGCTGAGCACGTCGAGATCCGCCTCGGCGAGCATCGCCTCGAGAGTCGAATACCGGCCCGGGACGGAGTAGCGGTCACCGAGTTCAGTGAGGAGGTGCTCCTCCATCCCGGCGAGCGCCACCAGTTCGACGCCGGGTAGGTCGTGGTATCCGGCCATGTGTTGCTGCCCGGCCCAGCCGAGGCCGACCACGCCGGCGCGCACTGGAGCGCTCGTCGTCACCTTACTCATCGCAGCCCCTCCTGCCCTGCCTGCATGCCCGGAGCGACGCGCGCGAAGTCGTCCACGCTGAACCGCGGTGCTGGTTGATTCACCACATCGGGCCGCTCGAAGGTGGCGCGCGGCGACGGCGCCGCCCACATGACTCCGTTGGCGATCACCCGTTGCACGTCGGGGTGGTGGTAGACGGGATACCCCTGGTCGCCCGGGGAGAAGTAGAAGACCTTGCCCTTGCCGCGCCGCCAGGTGCAGCCAGACCGGAAGACCTCGCCCCCGGTGAAGGAGGAGATGAAGACCAGCTCATCCGGCTCGGGGATATCGAACAGCTCGCCGTACATCTCCTGGCCCTCGATCCGGATCGGGTGCGGGACGCCGTCGGCGATCGGGTGATCCGGCTTCACGGTCCAGACCAGCTCAGTGTCGTTGCTGTCACGCCACTGGAGCGAGCAGGTGGTGCCCATGAGCGACTTGAAGATCTTGGAGAAGTGCGCCGAGTGGAGAACCAGCAGCCCCATCCCGGCGAGCACGCGGTCGTGCACCTTGCGCACCACCGCATCATCGACCTGGTCGTGGCCCATGTGCCCCCACCAGGTGAGCACATCGGTGCCGGCGAGCACCTCGTCGGTGAGCCCGTGCTCAGGCTGGTCCAGCGTGGCTGTGCCTACGTTGACCTGCTCACCCAGCAGTGAACCAATCCCCTCGGCGATCGTGGTGTGCATCCCCTGCGGATACAGCGCGGCCATGTGCTCGGCGTCGTGGGACTCGTGAAGGTTTTCGCCCCAGACGGTGACGGTCAGCGGACTTCTCTGAGTTGATTTGATCACCGAATCATCTTTGCATCATTCACCGCCGATTGCACCCATCGCGTGCGGGCGTGTGCTGCGGCGCGACCCTGTCGCCATCTCGCCCTGCCCACCCAGTTCGCCCATGACGGTATGTCGATCGCTGGTGTACACCGTCTCGCCACCTATGCGCCATCGAGCGGACATGGCGGCTTCCTAACGTAGGCGACTGCGCGAGCTGGCCCCCCGCACGCGCCACCACCGGATTCATCCAGAGGAGCTTGTCTTGTCCATACTGCTGACGCCATCGAGGCGTTCGTCGCCGCGCCAACGACGGGGCCTGGCCGCCCTGATGGGCGCTGTCGTCGCCGTCCCGCTGGTCACAGTTGCCCTGAGCACGCCGGCTCATGCATCGAACGACGAGTTCATCGAGTCCATGGATCTCGATGACTCCGGCAATGCGGTGATCACCCAGCAGGACCACCGTTCGATCGCGCCGGGCGTCGATCTGGTGAGCGTCAGCCGCGTCGAAGACGAGGGTCGCCTGGACATGGACATCCTCGTGGCCGACATCGGTTCCGGGCAGGTACGTGCCGACTACATGTTTCCTGGCGTGGTCTCGGATGCGGTGCCGGTCTCGCAGATGCTGGAGGAGAACGGCGCCATCGCGGCAGTGAACGGCAGTTTCTTCGACATCAACAACTCCAATGCCCCGTATGGGATCGGTATCTCCTCCACCGCTGGCATCGTCACTGTGCCGGACGGTGCCGGTGACCGTCCGGTCGTGTTCACCACGGACGGCCGCGGCACCATCGCCCCGGTCGAGTACAACGGTCTGGCCGTGTTCAACGACGACGTGGAGATCGAGATCTCCGGGGTGAACACCCCCACGCTCCAGCCTGGGAACGTCGCCCTCTTCGACAGCCGGTGGGGCGACTACACCCGCGCGCGTGCCGCGGGTGCGGGAGCGGTCGAGGTGGCGATCGACACGGAGACCGACACCGTGGTGCAGGTCTCCGAAGGCGCCGGCACTGGCGCCGTGCCCTCCGGCGTCGTCTATCTCGCCGCCCGGCAAGGAGACGTGGCGGACGTCATGCGCGAACTGCGTGCCGGCGACACGGTGGAGATCACGCAGGATGTCTCCTCCCCGGCCGGTGAGATCGCCAGTGCGATCGGGGCCAACCATCTGCTGATGGAGAACGGCACCGTGCAATCGCACACTGACCAGAATCTGCATCCGCGCACCGGTATCGGATTCGCGGACGACGGCAACACGCTGCTGCTGGTGACCGTCGACGGTCGCATGCAGACCAGCCGTGGGTTGAGTCTGACGCAGTTCGGCACGCTCTTCGACCAGCTCGGTGCCAACGACGCCGTCAACCTCGACGGCGGCGGCTCCAGCACGATGACGGTGCGCGAACCCACGGTCAGCACCTTCAGCCTCGAACCCAGCGTGCCGAACACTCCCTCGGACGGGTTCGAGCGCCCGGTCCCCAACAGCATCGGTCTGTTCGTCGAGGCGGGAAGCGGCACCGTCGACCAGTGTGTGATCCGCACCGAGCTGGACGCGCCGGAGACCGCGCGGGTGTTCCCCGGCCTTCGCCGCACGCTCGTGGCGCACGGTGTGGACGAGAAAGGCGCCTACATCTCGGGCACCGAACCGGAATGGTCCGCTTCCGGACCGGTGACCATCGAGCCAGGCACCGAGAGCACCGCGACGGTCACCGGCGAGGAGCCGGGCGAGACCCAGGTCTCCGCTGCGAGCGCCGGAGCCACCGGCACCGTTGACATCACCGTCCTCGGCGAGCTCGAGCGTCTGCGTGCCTCCGAGTCAGCCGTGCAGTTGCCGGACCAGGGAAGCGTTCACGAGCTGACGATCTACGGCTTTGACGAGCGCGGGTTCCGGGCGCCGATTGAGTCCGATGACCTCACGATTGAAGGGAATGAGGAGGGCGTATTCACCTTTGAACCCGGTGAGCACAGCACCTACACGGTGACCTCCGATGCGGAGACGACCTCGGCACGCATGACGTTCACCGCGGCAGGCGTCAGCGTCGATGTGGCATTCACCGTCGGGTTCGAGGAGCAGATGGTTCTCGATTTCGAGGAAGTCGACACCTGGCGCACCACAGGCGCACGGTCGACGTCCTCGGCGGATCCAGCGCCGGACGCCGGCCACGACGGAAACGGCGCCGTGGCCCTGACCTACGACTTCTCCCAGTCGACCGGCACCCGGACCGCGAACGCGCGACCGGAGGCCGGTCACCCCGGGTATGAGGTTCCTGGCCAGCCCAGTGAGATCACGCTCTGGGTTCGGGGCGAATCCTCCACCGGGGAGAACGCGGAGACCTATGTGGGCTACTCCGACGCCGACGGTGCCTGGAAGTACATCTATGGGCCGGCTCCGCAGGGCGACGAGTGGCAGCAGATCAGCTACCCGCTCCCTGAAGGCACGCCATACCCCGTCCGGATTCAGATGGTCAGTGCCTACGAGACGTCCGGCGCACAGTCGTACACCGGCACGATGTGGTTCGACGACCTCACCGCTCAGGTCCCTCCGGCGGTTGACCTGCCCAGCGAAGATCTGGTGACCGACGATGTGATCGCCGAGACCGGCGTCACAGCGGACGCTCCCCTACGCGTGGCCGTCATGTCGGATGCCCAGTTCGTGGGACGCAACCCCGACAGCGGCATCGTGCAGGCCGCCCGGGAGACCTTCCGGGAGATCGTCGCTGCTGAGCCGGATCTGCTCATCATCAACGGAGATCTCGTCGACGAGGCCGCGACCGAGGACTTCGACCTCGCCCGCCGAGTCCTGGACGAGGAACTCGATGGGGTCGACTTCCCGTGGTACTACGTGCCCGGGAACCACGAGATCGCCGGCGCACCGATCGATAACTTCGCCGCCGAATTCGGGGACACGTTCGGCACGTTCGACATCGACGGCGTCCGCTTCATCACTCTCGACAACTCCCCCTCGCAGTTCTCCCACAACGTGGATCAGCTGCACATGCTCCAAAGCCAGCTCGACGACGCGGCCACGAACCCGGAGATCGACGCGGTCGTCGTCGCCCAGCACATGCCGATCGACGATCCATTGCCCGAGCGTGCCAGCCAGATGAGTAACCGGCTGGACGCCGAGGACCAGCGGCGCTGGCTCCAGGAGTTCGCCGAGAACTCCGGCAAGCCGGTGGCGCTCGTCGGCGCCCACGTCGGCATCTTCCACGCAAAGACCGAGGACGGGATCCCGATGATCATCAACGGGAACTCCGGCAAGAACCCCACCACCAGCTCCTTTGGCTCCTTCACAGGATGGACGATGCTCGGAATCGAGCGGGAAGCTGCTCAGACGAGCCCATGGGGCCGGTGGATTGAGGCCGAGGTGATGACGCGCGTCCAGGAGGTCGAGATGGGGGCCGAGACCACCGACCTCGTGGCCGGCACCACACTCGCCTTGCAGCCGACGATCCTGCAGGACGACACCCGGGTCGTCCCGGTGGCGTGGCCGATGAGCCACACCTGGACCGGATCGGATGGCGTCTGGGTCGGCAGTCCGGACGACGCACCGGCACACGCTGTGGTGGCTCTGGACCCGGCGACCAACGAGGTGCACGCACTGCGGGCCGGTGAGGCCACCGTGACGCTCGCCGTGCACAACGGCACGGACTCGGTGTCATTCACGGTCGCTGGCATCACCGGTGAAACGCCCACAATCCAGGGCACCCCGCAGGTGGCGGCAGCAGTCACGGCCCAGGCCGGTGAATGGGGCCCCGAAGGGGTCGCGTTGAACTACCAGTGGTATGCCGACACCTTGCTGATCGAGGGCGCCACGGACAGTTCCTTCACCCCCGGTGAGGATCAGGTGGGGCGGACTCTGCGGGTGGAGGTCACTGGAACTCATCCGGACTTCCCCTCACTCACGCTGACCAGCGCACCAAGCGCAGCGGTGGCACCCGCCGACGTCGAGCCTCCGTCGCTGGACCTCTCCGCCGCCGAGGTGCGTGCCGGAGAGGATCTCGAAATCACCGGTCGGAACTTCTCCGCACTGGCCGAGCTCGAGATTCGTCTGGAGCCCGGTAACATCACCATCGCCGACGTGGTGGCCGATGCCGAAGGGGCTTTCAGCACCACGATCACGATTCCCGAATCGGCCACGGTCGGACTCGCCACCATCCGCATCGCTGATCCGGCGCTCATGGTCGAGGCATCGGCCGCACTGACGATCCTGGCACCTGCCGATGGAGACGAGACACCGGGAGGAGAGGAGCCCCCCGGGGGCGATCAGGAGACCCCAGGTGAGGAGTCCCCGGGCGACGATCAGGACTCGCCGGGAGATGACCAGGACGCTCCCGGCGGCGATCAAGAGGGAGAGCTGCCCACCACTGGCTCGATCGGGCTCGTTGGGATGAGCGGCCTGGCCCTGGCACTACTCCTCGGCGGGCTTCTCGTTCGTCGCAGGTTCACCGTGGACCGCCTGTAGTCACACTGGGCACATCGCGGAGGGAAGCGCACGGCGTCTCCCTCCGCGATGTCGTTCCCGTCCGGCGCGCTCACCGCGCGCGAAGCGCCGCCTCGTACAGCTCTCGCTTACTCACTCCGACGGCGGTCGCCACGGCCGCCGCAGCATCCTTGAGTCGTTCTCCACTCGCCACCCGTTCCAGGACGGCGTTCACGTAGTCCTCCGGCCGGCTCGCCTCGGGTTCGGCTCCCGCCACCACGACGGTGAGCTCCCCGCGCATCTCACCGCCCGCCCACTCGACTAACTCCCCCAGCGGGCCGCGCCGTACCTCTTCATAGGTTTTGGTCAACTCGCGGCAGGCGGCGCCCTGGCGAGCGTGCCCGAACACTCCGGCCATCGCCGTCAGGGTCGCCTCGATGCGGTGGGGGGACTCGAAGAAGACCATCGTGCGCTGCTCGTTCGCCAACGCCGTGAGGGCCCGCTCCCGGTCCCCTGCCTTCCGTGGCAGGAAACCCTCGAAGCAGAACCGGTCGCTGGGCAGCCCGGAGAGAGCGATCGCGGTGAGCACGGCGCTGGGGCCGGGGGCCGCCGTCACCGGGACGCCGGCCTCTGCGGCGGCCCGCACCACGCGGTACCCGGGGTCGGAGACAGCCGGCATTCCGGCATCGGTCACCACCAGCACGATCTGACCCTCCTGGGCAGCCGTGACCAGCTCATCGCCGCGTCCGGCCTCGTTGTGCTCGTGGTAGCTGACCACCCGGCCGCCGATGCTCACCTCGAGCCGAGCCGCGAGCGCCCGCAGCCGCCGGGTGTCCTCAGCGGCGATCAGATCGGCGCGAGCAAGCAGGGTCCGTAGCCGGGGGGAGGCGTCATCGGGGTCGCCGATCGGGGTGGCGGCGAGCACGATCGTTCCGGGGCGGATGTCGGTCGGCACATCCGCCAGTGTGCCCCATCCACCGAGGCGCCGGAGCTGTGAAACTCAGCCGTGCCCTCCGGTCATTGAGGGAGGGCACGGCGGGGCGGTGGTGAGGTCGAGCGGTGCGAGGCACAGGCCCCGCTGGAATCGTCGTGGGTGGCCCTCACCACTGACACCACGTGGGCACCGGCGTCTCAGGCAGTACCGGGCGGGGCACATCCGCCGAACTGGGGGAAGGTCGTCCACCGAAAGTCGGAGTTGGCCGGATCGCTGCGCACCCGCGCCATGGGGGGTGGCGCTCAGTGCGGCGCCCTAGACTCGGGCGGGTGAGCCAGACCGCTGACCCGGGCGACCCCGCGGACCCAGGCGATCTGGTCGAAACCCCCACCGCCCTGGAACCCGACCCACCCCCGGACCGTCGGCTCCGCCGCCGCTGGTGGCACGCCCGGGAGGTTGAGGTAGCCGGCCGCACGGCGGGCGAGCTGGAGCGATCCCTCACGGACCGGCTCCTGACCACGATCCCCCGCGCCGGCCGCAGTTCCCGTCTGTGGGGCTGGCTCGGCGCGCTCCTGGTCACCGCCGTCGCCGGGGTGCTGCGCCTGGTGCACCTGGATCGCCCCGCCCGGCTGGTCTTCGACGAGACCTACTACGTCAAGCAGGCCTACTCGCTGCTCACCCTCGGCTACGAGGGCGACTGGAACGAGGAGCCGAACGAGAACTTCGCCGCCGGAGACTTCTCCGACCTGCAAACCAATGCCGACTACGTGGTGCATCCCGGCGTCGGCAAGTGGATGATCGCCGTCGGGATGCGTCTGCTCGGACCCGAGACCCCGTGGGGCTGGCGGATCAGCGCCGCCGTGATCGGCACCCTCTCCGTTTTGCTGCTGGCCCGGATCGCCCGCCGCCTGTTCTCTTCGACCCTGCTCGGCTGCACGGCGGCGCTACTGCTGGCGGTCGACGGGGTGCACATCACCATGTCGAGGGTCTCCATCCTGGACATCTTCTTGCAGTTCTGGGTGCTCGCCGCATTCGGTGCCGTGCTCCTGGATCGTGACCAGTACCGGCGAAGACTCGCCGCACGCTGCTCCGCCGAGTTGGCCACACACGGGCGGTACCGGGACCCGTGGGGTCCGCGGGTGGGGATGCGCTGGTGGCTGCTGGTGGCTGCCGTCTGCCTCGGCCTGGCGTGCGGCGTGAAATGGTCCGGGATCTACCCGGTGGCGGTACTCGGGATCCTCGCGGTCGCCTGGTCAGCGACCGCACGGCGCAGCGTGGGCGTACCGCTGTGGGTGGGTGGCGGCGCTGTGCGTGACGGCGCCCGGTCCTTCGTCACCCTGGTGCCCACCGCGGCCGCGGTGTACGTGCTCACCTGGTTGCCGTGGTGGCTGAACCCGAGTGCGTACAACAGGCAGTGGGCGGCTGAGGCGAACGCCGCCGCCGACATACCCGTGCGCACCTGGATGCCGGACTGGCTGAACTCCTGGTGGGAGTACCACCTGAAGATGTGGGACTTTCACAACGGTCTCGCCTCTGAGCACACGTACATGTCACACCCGGCCGGGTGGCTGATTCAGTACCGGCCCACATCCTTCGCGTGGCGCGACGTGGAGGACGCCACGTCGATGGACCTGTGCGGGGCTGACCGCTGCGTGGGAGCGATCACCTCCGTGGGCAACCCGGTGCTGTGGTGGGGCGCAGCCCTGGCGCTGCTGCTGGTGCTATGGGCAGCGCTGCGCCGCGGAGACTGGCGCGCCTGGGCGATCCTGGCCGGATATGCGGCCACCTATTTGCCGTGGTTCGCCTACACCCACCGCACGATCTTCACCTTCTACACAGTGGCGCTGGCCCCGTTCGTGGCGCTGTGCCTCACGTTCGCGATCGGCACACTGCTCGGGCCCAGAGAGCTGAGTCTGCAAGAGCGTCGACCCGGGATCTGGACGGCGGCCGCGCTGGTGATCCTGGCCGTGCTGGTGGGCGCGTTCTACTGGCCCGTATGGTCCAACCAGTGGGTGCCGTACTGGTTCTGGCGGTTGCACATCCTCATGCCGAGCTGGGTCTGATGCGTCCGACTGCCCGGCTCACCGCTGCACTCGGTGGCAATGGGGTGCTGCTCGTAGCGATCCTGGTTGCCGCGTTGAACCTGCGAACCCCGCTGACGGCGTTGCCTCCGGTGGTCTCCGATGTGTCGGCCGACCTGCAACTGACCGCCGCGACCGCGGGCCTGCTCACCGGAATCCCCGTCTTGTGTTTCGCCCTCACCACGCCGGCGGCGGCCGGCCTGCTCGGCAGAGTCTCGTTGCGCACAGGCGTGCTGCTGGCGCTGCTCCTGGTGCTCACCGGCACGGGGCTGCGCTCGGTCGACCTGGGGGAACTCGCAGTCGCGGGGGCGTTCGCCGGCACTGTGCTGATCGGCCTGGGGATCACCACCGCGAATGTGGCTGTTCCGATGATCACCCAGCGCACCTTCCCTGGCCGGGTGAGCACTGTCACCGGGATCTACACAGCCACCATCAATGTGGGCACCGTGGTCTCCACCGCCCTGACGGCGTCCCTCGCTTCTGCCATCGGGTGGCGGTGGGCATTGGCCTCCTGGGCGGTGCTGGGTGTGCTGGCCGTGGCGTGGTGGTGGCTGGCGGTGCCAACCGCCGGCCGGGAGCCCGCTGCGTTGCCGCATTCTGTCGACACACCGAGCCCAGCGACGACGGATCGCGGCAACGCCAGCGGTGCTGGCTTGACTGGGACGCCCGGGCGACGGGATACAGCCGAGGCGAGGGACGCCGTCGGCAATCGTGGACGCAGTGTGCTGCGGGAGAAGTACACCTGGGCGCTGTGCCTGATGTTCGGGATGCAGGCGTCGAGTTACTACGGCCTCACCGCGTGGCTACCACTGATCCTCGCGGACCTGGTGGGGGTGCAGGTCAGCGCCTCCGGTGCGGCGGCATCACTGTTCCAGGGGTTCGCGGTGATCGGCAGCCTGGGTGCGTCGGTCGGAATCCGGTACGCGGGTCTGCGACCCAGCTTCATCGCGATCGCATGCGGCTGGTTGTGCCTGCCGCTCGCCTTGCTGGTGGCCCCGCAGCTGTGGATGGTGGGGGTGAGCCTGGCCGGGGCTGCGCAGGGAGCGAACTTCGTCCTCGTGTTCACCCTCATCGCGCGGCGCTTCTCCGAGGTACATCGGGCGCGGAAGGCCTCGGCCGCAGTCCAGTCGGTGGGTTACTCGCTCGCCGCGGTGGCCCCGACCGTCGTCGGCGGGGTGCACACCCTCACCGGTGGGTGGCAGGCACCGGTGATCATCGTGGGCGGTGCGCTGACGATCATGACCATTCTCGGTGTGCTGCTCACCGGCGTGCCCGAACGAGGCGAGCGCTCGCCCTGAGCCGCCCGCATGGCGCGCTACACCCGCCGTTCGAGTGCAAGAAGCGAGCGGTGACAACGATCGACCATCACAGCAGGCCCTCCTCGTGCGCACGCGCGATCGCCTGATCGCGTGAGGATGCGCCCAATCTGGTGTAGAGCGCGCGGAGGTGGGTCTTGATCGTGTTGTAGGACAAGTGCTGGCGCTTTCCGATCTCCCGGATGGGCAGGCCCGCGGCCATCCCGTCGAGCACGAGCCGCTGCTGCCGGGTGAGCTTGACTCCTTCGGCGAGGGCGGGAAATACCGGCCGGTCAGGCGAGAGGAGCTCCGATCGAGTTCGGTCGCGGCCGAGTGCCCTGTGCTCCTCGTGCGAGAGATAGCGCATGAACGAACGAGCCCCGGTAGAGGCGACCGAGGCCGTCAACAGGTCGTACGCGTTCCGAGCCGCGAGCATGTCCCCGCGCCGCACGTGCGCAGCGGTCTGGGTCGTGAGGGCGTCGATGCGTGAGCGCGAATCCGCTGCCTCGCGCACCCCTTGAGCCGCGAGCCGGGCAGCCGCATCGACATCACCGGTCAGCAACGCCAGTCGGGCTCGGGCCGAGCGAGCGAGCGAATGGGTCGCGCGTTGTGCATGGAGGGCGCGCGCACGATGACCTTGTCGCAGTGCCAGATGAAGGTCACTCTCGGCGTGGTTGAGGAAGTGCCTCAGCCCTGAGCCGACACCGAGCCATTCGGCGAATTGCACGCGATCGCGCCGTACCTGCTCAACGGCACGGAGCTTGTCACCCCAGATCAAGGCGTGCCGGGCGGTGACATACGTGATCGCCGGTCCCCACCCTTGCTCGGCGTCTGCTGGCAGCTCCAATCGGGCGAGCGTGGCATCGGCTGTGACCCGATCTAGTGACTCGATCGCGACCAAGCTCTGGGCGAGGTCGGCCGAGAGGTCCAGCCGGGAACGCAGCCAGCCGTCGACCTCGGCCGCAGTCTCATATCGACGCAGCCACCGCCGAGCTTGATCGATGTCTCCTGCCAGCGCCGAGAACAAGGCAGCCTTGCCTGCCGCGTCCCGGGCGACGTGCGGCGAGCGAGCTTCTGGCCCTCGGTCATATGCCTCACGCAACGTTCCGAGCGCCCCGTCGAAGTCGCCGGCGAGCCCGCGAGAAACGCCACCCTGAAGGAGGGCGTTCGGGACCCGAGCATGCACGAGTGCCGGCTGGTGGACGCCGGCGATCCGCGCCAGCCTTTCCACGACGGCTGCCAACTCGTGTGCGCGCGTGTAGTGGCCGCGCACTCGGTAGGCGATCATCCGGGCGCTGGTCACTCCGAGGATGGTGAGAGCGTCCTCCGAGCGCGCGAGGGCATCGATGGTCGAAAGGTCGTCGGCTTGCGGCATAGCGATTCTCGGACCGAGCATCCTCGCCACGGCATCTGCATCGGTGTGCAGCCGGATGTCACGCACAGCAGCAGCACGGGGGTGGGCCTTGAATGCGCTGAGCGGAATCAGACGGAACAATGCGTCCAGCTCGTGGCGGCCTTGCTCGAACAGGATCGACCAATGCTCGTCGATGAGGGCGACAGTCCGCTCCGTGTCCCCGGCGGACCACGCCGCCCGGGCCGCGTCGACGATCGCACCTGCGTCCGCGGCGACCGCCGACGCTGGATCGTGATCACCCGACGGTCCAGTAGCGAAGCCATCGTCTCCCACGGGCCGATAATACGACCGGCCAATCGCCCTGCCAAACGCCCACGTCCTGCTTGCCTGGCCCGGGGGGTGTGGCGAGGCAAGCAGGACGTGTGGGGGTTACGCCGCTGTGGTGCGGCGGCGGTGGTGCATCAGGATGCCACCGGCGATCAGGAGCAGCAGGGCCGCGGCCAGTGCGGTCTGGGTGATCGGTGTACCGGTCTGCGGCAGCGGCGGGGGCACCTCTTCTGGCCATTCCGGCACTGCGCAGGTTGATGCCTCGGCACTGAGATCGTTGTGATCCAGGCCGGCGGTGTTGCTGAATCCGCCACGCTCGGTTGAGCCGGGAGCGGGGCATTCCAGCGTGGACTCATCCGCTGCATCGGTGTCCAGGTGGGCATCGATGCTGACCCGGTAGGTGTGGGTTTGTCCCACGGCCAGGTCCACATCGGCCGCGATGGTGTTCTCCACCGCACCGGTGCCCCCTGTTCCGGTCCACGTCTGCGCGGGGGTGACACCTTCGGGGGCGTCGGTGATGGTCGCATCGAGCACGTCGATCCCGGCGCCGTAGCGGAGCTGATCGGTCAACGTGTACGAACCATTCGCTGCACCGTCATTGACGACCGTGATGAGGTAGTTCACCGTCCACTGGCCATCCGCGCCTGCGACAGGGTCACCGTCCATGGTCTTGGTGATCGTCGTGGAGGGCACGTATCCGCAATCGGTATCCACGATCGTGCCGCCAGACTCATTGGTCAGCGTGGCTGCGTTGTTCAGCCCCTGCTCGGTGAAGTTCCCACCCGCTGGTGTGGTGCACGCGGGTGAACCGGTGCCATCTGCGGCGACATCAGCCTCCTCGAAGGACAGCGGCACGTTCGCCACCACGGTCACGGTATAGACATGCGGGGCGTAGCCGTCCTCATCCAGGCCGATGATCTCGATACCGGTCGCGATGACCTGGTCACCAGCACCATCGAAACCGTCATTGACCGTGATGCCCTCAGGCCCGGTCACCGAGACGGTGTCCACCGTGATCTGCGGCGCGAACAACAACTCGTCCTCGAGATCGTAGGTGGTCGCCTCGTTGCCGGTGTTGGCCACGGTGAGGTCGTAGACGACCTCCCACTGGCCGTTCCCGATGGGCGTCGCGGAGACGAGCTCCTTATCGAGAGTCGGGTCGCCGGGCACCAAGCACTCCACAGCGCTGTCCTGGAGACCATTCCAGTCCACGGTCGCGGTATTGCCCAGCGTGCCCGGCTCCGGCTCCCCACCGGCGGTGGTGCAGGCCCTACCGGCGGGCACGTCGACCGTGGTCAGGTCCGCGGCGTAGCGCACGGTCACCATGTAGGTGTGCACCACAGGCACGTCATCCGTCGCACCAGCGATGGGCTGGTCCGTCACGATCCGCGTCTGGTCCACGCCGTCGAAGGCGTCGTTGATGGCGACGGCGTCCGGGGCGTCACTCGTGACGTCCTGGATGCCCACCACGCTCACACCAGCACCCGGTGCCAACTCATCATCCAGGTCATACACGCCCGCGCCGGCACCGGTGTTGGTGACGGTGAGCTCGTAGATGGCGTCGTACACGCCGGGCTCCCCATCAACAGGTGTCACCGCACCCGAGAGCGACTTCGCAATATCGATCAGCGGCGGCTCCTCACATGCGACATCACTCTGGTCCTCACCGTTATGAGTCAACTCAGCAGTGTTGGCGAAACCACCCGGCTCGTTCGATCCCGGCTCCGGGCATTCCAGATCACCCGGGGTGACAACATCGCGATCCATCGAGGCGACGACCCGCACGCGGAAGACGTGCTGCTCGTCGATCTCGAGCGACTGCCCGGCCACGATCACGTTCTCCGCCGCACCTTCAGCGCCTTGACCACTCCAGCCCGCGTTCGGCTCCACACCCTCGGGACCGCTGACGATCGAGGCGGACTCGACCTCGATCCCCGCGCCGTAGCGCAGGCGGTCACTCAGGTCGTAGTCGCCAGCCACCGGGCCGGCGTTGGTGGCCGTGACGTCGTACTCGATGGTCCACGTCCCGTCACCATTCTCCACAGGGCTGCCCTCAACGAGCTCCTTGTCCAGCTCGATGACCGTGACGGTGGGGCACACCTCGTCCTCGCTCACGATGCCGTTGCTGGTCAGCGTGGTCGAGTTCGCCAGGCCGCCCGCTTCGCCCGAGCCCGCCGCAGCGCACTCCAGGTTGACCAGATCAATGGTGGCCTCCTCCATCTGGACGGTGACCTCCACCTGGTAGGTGTGCATGCCACCCACATCCAGCGTGACACCACTGGCGACCAAGTTCTCCGGGTCGGAGTCCTCCGCGCCCAGACCGGTCCAGGAGCCGTTGATCTGCACACCATCAGGTGCAGTGACGATTCCCTTGTCGACGATCTCGATGTCTGCGCCGTAGTGGAGACGGTCGGTCACGTCGTAGTCCGCAGCGGCACCACCGAGATGGGTTGCGACGATGTCGTACACGACGGTCCACGTGCCATCACCGTTGGGCGTGGGCCCAGAGGAGACAGTCTTCTCGACCGAGACGACACCGGGAGTGACGCAGACAGAGTCGTCTGCGGTGAGGTCGTTGTGCTCGATCTCGGCCGTGTTCGTCAGCCCATCGCCCTCGGTGGGAATGGCCTGGCAGTCCGTGATGACGGGGGCACCTTCAGTACCTTCCGCGAGCCCGATGACCACCTCGACCTCGTAGGTGTGCGTGGCGCCAGCGGCGATCAGCACATCCGTAGCGATGACGTTCTCCGCTGCGCCGTCATCGCCCGAGGCCCGTCCACGCGTCAGACGGGGTCACACCCTCAGGAGCCGAGGTGATCGAACTGGTGATGACCTCCAGGTCACCCGAAGCGCTCATCTGATCAGAGATGTCATAGTCACCCTCGCCTGCACCAGCGTTGGTCGCGACCACCTCGTAGAGCACGGTCCAGGTGCCATCACCGTTCGGCGTGGGACCATCCGCGATCGACTTGGAGACATCCACCGACGGCGGTGGGCCGCAGGCCTCGTCGATCTCGACCTCTCCATCGGACTTGGTCAACTCGGAAACGTTGTTGAACCCCGAGTCCGTGTCACCACCCAGGCACTGGGTATCCGCCACCGGGTCGAACTGCAACGGCACATCCGCCACCACAGTCAACTCGTAGATGTGCGATGCGTAACCATCGTCATCGTTGCCCAGCAGCGGCACACCCGTGGCCACCGCCAGGTTGCCCTGACCATCCCACGCCGGATCAGCCAACGTCACACCCTCAGGTGCGTCAGTGACCTCCGCCGAGGCAATGCTCACCTGGTCAGTGAAGTGCAACTCATCCACCAGCGAGTACGACGTCGACGCCGTCGAAGCATTCGACACCTCAAGCGCATACACGATCTCCCACTGACCGCCGCCAATCGGCGAAGCCGACACCAGGGACTTCGTATGCGTCGGGTCGCCCTCGACCTCTACACCAGCCGGATCACAATTGATCGTCGGAGGAACCTCAGAATCAGCAGGGATATCCGCAGTCGCGCAGGCCGTGTTGACCACGCCATCACCCGTGGAGGCATCGGCGATGATCTCGAACTCATGCGTTTCCGTATCCCCCGGCGCGAGTTCGTCGATGACGAACCCACCCAGATCGGGCTGCTGATCATCGGTCACGGTCACGCCCGTGAGCGTGCCCTGACCGGTGTTCTCCACCACGATCCGGTAACGGATCGTGTCACCAACGAAGAAACTCGGATAGTCCTCCACCGTGTTCGCATCACGCCACTCACCCTCAGCATCCTGCACATACTTCTTCAGCGATGCCGAGTAGTAATTCGCAATCGTGATCGGCGCCGACGTCCGCATCACCAACTCCGTGTGCCCATCCCGGGCCTGCGCACGGTTGACCAGCACATCACCACCCAGCACACCATCAGTGGCCACATTCACCGTGAACTGCTGCGTCCCACCCGGAACCAACTCCGGACCAATCACACGCACCGCAGTCGCATCAGCGGTGAACGTGGTCGACCACCCCACCGTGTTACCCGCAACCGACCCCGCAGAACCATTGGACCCATCCGCCGGATCATCAGAAAGAGAGTCCGGGTCCGCCGTCGTGTAATACACCGTCGCACCCGCGACCGCATCCACACCCGTCAACCCATACGAACCCGAGAACTCGGTACCCCGCTCATCACCGTTGAAGGGAAGGATGTCGATCGTGTCCGTGTACTCCTGCGGCAACGGATCAAACGACCGCAACGTCACCGTCCACGAACCCTCACCCACACCATCACCATCAAGATTCGGAATGAACGCCGCATCCGCACTCTTACCAATCGTGGTGAAACCCGACGTCGAAACCGTCACCTGAGCCGAATCGCTCGCGGTGTGACCGTCATACGCGGCTTCCACTTCGTTGGTCAGCACCTCACCCGGTTCCACCGAGTCATCCGCTACCGCCTGATAGGTCAGCGCCTGCTCGGTGTTCGTCGGGACGTCGTCGAGGCCCCACGTCAGCACCTGCCGACCACCTGCCGTGGAGAGAGTAGGCTCAGGAGTGGCCGAACCAGGCACGTAGGTCATGCCCGCAGGCAGCGTGTCCACCAACTCGTAACCGTCGATAGCCGGCGGTACGCCGCCGGCTCCGTTCGCCGAGTACGTCAGCGTGTATGTGGCAGGGGCGCCGGGAGTGACCACGGAACGATCAACGGACTTCTCCACCGCCGGCGTCGCCGAAACCACGCGCAGGATGTCTCGCGTGACATGCGTTGCCGGGTAACGGGCGTCCGGCGTCGCCGTCACCGAGGAGCCAGCCCCTGGGACGCGCCAATTGTCATTCTGAAGTTGGAGGCCCCACATCCAGATGTCCTGGCCGACGGGCACGTCGTCCTGAATGGTGCTCATGACCCTCAGCGCCTCACGCGCCGGGTGCTCCTGGGTGACGGTCTGGGGATAGACGATCCGCACCGCACCCACTGTGCTGAGGTCTGCCGGTGCCGTGGTCACCCATCCGCCACCGCCGTCCACCGTGGTGCCTCCCGTGTCACAGCCGAACTGGTTCGGGTCATAGGAGGCGCTGTCGGGGTCGAGCAGCGGGCTGGGGCCCACGTAGTACTGCACCGGGTAGGTCCCAAGGTCGATCCCTCCACCGACCTGCACCTGCGCGTAGTCCACGTAGCGCGTGTCGAGGACCTGGCAGAGTCCGAAGAGCGAGTCAGGGTCGCTATCGGCGAACCCCCGGGTGTCGTGGCTCATATGCTGCTGGACCTGGGTGCCACGCGAGACCCGGTAGCTGTCGTCCCACGGGCCGCCACCGGCGTTGGTGTAGTCGCGATTCCAGGAGGCGCTCACCCCACCGGGGAACGTGATGGCCTTGTTCGCCGTGTTGTTCGCGGCATCATCAACGACTGTGGCGCCACTTCCGGGAGCGGTGTACGTCGGAGCGTTTGTCGACAGGTTCGTGCCGGTGTTCGTGGTGGTGTCGAAGCGGAAGGACACCGACCCGCTGGCGACCGCCGAGCGATCGACGGGAAGCGGCGCATTCGCAGAGTCCCGGGTCGGGACGTCGGTCAGTGAGTAGTCGATGCCCGTCAGGGTCAGGGTGAAGCGTCCGGGGGTGCCGGTGGGGGTGAGGGTGCAGCTGCCCACGAACGGTGCCGTGTTCTCCGCGGGCTGATCGCCGCCCGACCACGGGTGGCCCGGCGCCGCGTACTCGGTGAATGGTGTGCACTCCGCGCCTGGAGTGAGGCTCACGGCGGAGCCGTTGTCAGCGGTGACGTCCACGGTGTAGCTGACCGAGTCGGGTCCGGCTTCCGAACCCTTGGCCAGGAAGAGAGTCCACTGGTAGTCGACGTCGACGTAGGTGTCACCGAACCCGAAGTCGCCGGTCGGCGTGCCCCAGTCCATGTCCAGGCCGAACGTGTTCTCGATCTCGATCGGCGCGAGATCCGCTGTGAGCCCGTCGATAGTGCCCGACGCGCTCACCTGTGAGCCCGTCTCGCCGTCCACAAGAACGGCGGTCTGGACCACGTGGGCGGACCCTTGGTCCTGAGTGCCGATGTTGCAGACCAGCGTCTGTCCGTCATCAGATATCGAGGACTCGGGGGTGCCGCCCATTACGCACGAGTCCGGCAGAGACGCGAAGGTGCCGTTCTCCAGAGTGAGGGTGAAGTTCACGTTGTCGACGGGCTCATTCGAGGGTGCTGCAGCGTCATCGTTGACGTTGACCCGCCACTCCGCCGTGACCACGTCCCCACTGGCCACAGTGTCCGGCGTGTCCTGCGCCCAGCGCGCGGTGATCTCGTACACCGGCGCCGCCATCGCAGGAGACGCGACAACAAGAGTGGTCATTGCAACAAGGGCCGCCGTCACAAAGGCCATCACTGTGCGGAACGCATTTCGGCGCAGCGGAACAGGTGTATTCATTGGGAACTCCCCCGGGATTCTCGGAAAGCGCAAAGCACGCCTCAACCAGGAACATTGACAGAGCGCAACCATTGATTCCATCGATTCAGCAAACTTCACCCCCACTTCACCCTCACTTCACACCGGGTGCCCGCGGACTCGTCGCCGGCAGAGCGCGCGGGTCATCGAGGCGCAGGCGCCGACTCGGTCAACGCCCACACACGACGGCGCCGCCGCAGCGTGTGCTGCGACGGCGCCGGGTACGTGGTGGGCGGGGCCGAGGGTTCTTACTCCAGGCCGAAGTTCGCGGTGTCCGGGTCGCCACCGTAGCGAGTGCCGGCGTCGAGGGTCGCGATCGTGGTCATGTCCTCATCGGAGAGGGAAACCGTGGAGGCAGCGAAGTTCTCCGCGATCCGTGACGGCGTCACGGACTTGGGGATCACCACGTTGCCGAGCTGCAGGTGCCAGGCGAGCACCACCTGCGCCGGGGTCACCCCGTGCGCACTCGCAATCGAGGTGAGGGTCTCGTTCTCGAGCAGGCCGTGGCCAGAGCCCAGCGGCGACCATGCTTCGGTGGCGATCTGGTGGGAGGAGTTCACTGATCGCAGCTCACCCTGTGGAAGATAGGGGTGCAGCTCCACCTGATTCAGCACCGGCACCTCGCCGGTGGCGTCGATGATCTTGTCCAGGTGCGGGGCGTGGAAGTTCGAGACACCGATCGAGCGCACCCGGCCGGACTTCTTCAGCTCGACGAACGCCTTCCAGGTGTCGGTGAACTTGTCGGCCTTCGGGCACGGCCAGTGGATTAGGTACAGGTCGAGCACGTCCAGGCCGAGCTTGTCCATCGATTCATCGAAGGCACGCAGCGTGGAGTCATACCCCTGGTTGCCGTTCCAGAGCTTGGTGGTGATGTAGAGGTCGTCACGGTTCACACCGGACGCGGCGATGGCACGGCCAACACCGGCCTCGTTGCCGTAGATGGCAGCAGTGTCGATGAGGCGGTAGCCGACGCGGATGGCCTCCTCAGTGGCAGCCTGTGCCTCGTCGTCCGGGATCTGCCACACGCCGAAACCGAGTTGCGGGATCGTGGTGCCATCGTTGAGGGAAAGAGTGGGTGTGTTGGTGTGAGTCACTTGCCCACCGTACAACCCGACCCGCAGAGGCGCTTTGCTCGCTTCGTCTACTGGCCGGTCGTGGCGCCAACCGGCCTCAGTCGCCGAACACCTGCGGACTCGGGTGGAAGGCGTATCCGCGCGCAGCCCACAGTGGTGCATGTGCGCGCAGACGGATCGCGAAGTTGTCGAAGTCCCGATCCTGCTGCGCACTCCACGCCACCTCGGCAACAGCAGCCAGGCGTGGTAGCAGCATGGTGAACAGGTCGTCCTCGGTCACGATCGTCTCGGTCCAGAGCGCCGCTTCCACGCCCACCACCGATTCCGCGGGCAATGCGGGCGCGTACTCCAGCGGATCCCATTCGTAGGAGTCGCGGGTCTCGACGTATCCGGCCCAGTGCTGCCCGAGCCGGTAGCCCTCGTGGTATTGCATATCGAGATAGACCCGCTTACCCGGGCTGAGCACCACACGCGCGCCCTGTTCGGCGGCGGCCACGATCGGCGCCGGGTCCTTGGTGGAGTCCCACAACTGGATGAGCGCATCGCCGGGCAGCCCAGCCACGGCAGCCTCACCCCACAGCATCGGCGACTTTCCGGTCCCGGCGACCGTGCGAGTGAGCAGGTCGATGAAGCCCGCGTACTCCTCATCGCCCATTTTCCAGACCTCGTCCCCGCCCACGTGCAGGTACTGGCCCGGCGTGATCGCAGCCAGATCGGCGAACACATCGGCGAGGAAGGGCGCCGTGGCCGGGTTGTCCAGGCGCAGCATGGAGAACCCGACGTCGGTCCCGGTGTCCACCGCGGCGGGCTCCCCGGTCTCGGTGAGCGCTCCGACTGCGTGCATGGCGGCATTGGAATGCCCCGGCATGTCGATCTCGGGCACCACGTCGATGCCGCGGTCGGCGGCGTAGTCGATGAGATGGGTGTAGTCGGCAGTGGTGAGGAAGCCGCCAGGGCCGCCGCCCGCCTCGGTGTGGCCGGAGATCTCGGTGAGTTCGGGGCGGCTGGGAGTCTCGATCCGCCAGCCCTGATCATCGGTCAGGTGCAGGTGCAGCACGTTCAGCCCGTACAGCGCCATCAGGTCGATCACGCGCTCAAGCGTGCGAGGGGCGAAGAAATGCCGGGCGATGTCCACCATGAGCCCGCGATGAGCGAATCGAGGTTCGTCGGCGATCCGTACGGCCGGCACGGTGCCGGCGGGCGCACCAGGCAGTTCCAGGTCACGCAGTTGTGCCAGCGTGCCGAGCCCGCGATGCAGCCCGTCCCGTCCCCCGGTGATCTGCACGCGCCCGTCCGAGGCCTCCAGGGCGTAACCCGCGCCGGTGCGTTCGTCGTCGATGAGCACGACGGCGGAGCTCGCCTCTGCCTGCGGCCTTCCTGTCTGGGCTCTCACTCCGAGCACGGCGGTGGCGTGTGCTCCCAGTTCTAGGGGCGCCGTCAGAGTGGTGGCGCTACTCAGGACGGTGGGGGCACCGCCGGTCAGCATCGCTTCGGAGGGGACGGGGACGAGCGGAAGGCTCACGCGGATGCTCCCATGCACGTTGAACGACGAGGTCGCCGCATACGCTACCTGGCTCATGTGAGATCGATCGCACACCGCCTATGCTCCCCTCACCCCGCGGCGCGACCGACCTTCCAGTAACCGGCGAAGGTGACGTTCTGCTTGGGGATCCCGCGCTCGCGGACGAGATGCCGGCGCGCGCCAGTGGCCACGGCGGACTCGCCGACGGCGAATGCGTAGACGTCGCCGGGCAGGAAGTCGAGGCCGGCGAGCACCGGAAGCAAGGTCGTGCCAGGGTCGGTCCCCGGGGCCCGTTCGAGCCAGTGCACCTGCATGCCGTCCGGTGCCTCGAGCACCTGCTGGTCGGCGCAGTCGTAGAGTTCGATCAGAGCGTGCCCTCTGGCGTCGCGGGGCATATCGCGCAGGATCGCGGCGATGGCGGGCAGCCCGCTCTCGTCTGCCACCAGGAGCGTCCACTCCGCGGGAACGGGCTTCCATCCGCAACCCTGATCGATGAAGGCGGCGGTTGTACCGGGCTCCACCTGCGCGGCCCACGGTCCGGCGATGCCGTTGTCACCATGGACCAGGAAGTCGACATCCATCTCGAGCGTCTCGGCTCGGAACTCACGCACGGTGTAGCTGCGGATCACCGGGCGAGTGCCTTTCGGGAGGGTGAGGTACTTGAGATAGCCGCCGATTCCGAACGTACGCGGGAGGTTATCGAAGCGGTCGTCGTCGTGAACCGCGATCGCGAGCCGGAACCACTGATCGAAACCTCGGTAGGTGAACTGCGCCAGCGCCGGCCCGCCGAAGGTCACCCTGGTCATGTGCGGGGTGATCCGTTCCCGGCGCAGGACCTCGACGGACACGAGGCCGGAATCGGCATGGGTGACGGTGATATTGCTCATCGCAGTCGCATTCACGAGTCGGAGTTCCGGACGACGACAGTCACCAGAACATTAGGTTAGCCTCACCATATCTCAGGCGAGCGAGCGTGTGCGAGCCTTTCCGCAGGCACCTCCCCTACAGCCAGACGTAGGCTGGGCGCATGGCTGGAGACGAGCAGGGCACGTACGTCGAACCTGGTCGCGAGTACACCCGCGACACCCGCTACATCGAGACCCGGATCACCGCCGATGGTCGCGACGGCTACCCGGTCGAGCCTGGCCGGTATCGGCTCGTGGTGGCGCGCGCCTGCCCGTGGGCGAATCGGGCGATCATCGTGCGGCGACTTCTCGGCCTCGAAGACGCGATCTCGATGGGTATGTGTGGCCCCACTCATGACGCCCGATCCTGGACCTTCGATCTGGACCCCGGTGGTGTGGACCCCGTGCTCGGCATCGAGCGGCTGCAGCAGGCCTACTTCGCCCGGACCCCGGACTACCCGCGCGGGATTACCGTGCCCGCCATCGTGGACGTGCCCACCGGCGCAGTGGTCACCAACAATTACCCGCAGATGACGTTGGACCTGAGCACTGAGTGGACTGCATACCACCGCGACGGCGCCCCGGACCTGTACCCGGAGCACCTGCGAGACGAGATCGACGAAGTCGCCGAACTCGTCTATCAGGACGTGAACAACGGGGTGTATCGCTGCGGGTTCGCCGGCTCCCAGGACGCGTATGAGAAGGCGTACGACCAGTTGTTCTCCCGGCTTGACTGGCTCTCCGATCGTCTGGAGAGCCAGCGCTTTCTCGTCGGTGACACCATCACCGAAGCTGATGTGCGCCTGTTCACCACGCTCGCCCGGTTCGATGCGGTCTACCACGGGCACTTCAAGTGCAACCGGTCCAAGCTCAGTGAGATGCCCGTGCTGTGGGCCTACGCCCGTGACCTGTTCACCACGCCCGGCTTCGGGGACACCATCGACTTCGCCCAGATCAAGGAGCACTACTACGTGGTGCACACGGACGTGAACCCGAACGGCATCGTGCCCAAGGGCCCAGCAGTGGCGAACTGGCTCACTCCGCACCACCGGGAGCAGTTGGGCGGGCGGCCGTTCGGGGACGGCACGGCCCCGGGCCCGGTGCGCGAGGGTGAGCAGGTCCCCGCACATGCCACACCGCTGCACTGAGACCACCGCGCCCCCTCGGTGTGCCGCGCTCCCTGCGGACTTTGACTCATCGGCAGGAGCCGAGGTGCGGTTGGGGCTACGATTCCTCCAGGGCCATCGGGCCGGCCCTCGGTTCGACGACAACGGAGTACACGTGTCGGGCACCCAGCTCACCACCGGAGACCACCCGCGCCGGTGGCGCGCTGCACTCCTCACGCTGGTCATCGCAGCACTGGCGTTCGCCGCATTTGCGTTTGACCCGGCACTTCCCCCGGCCTCCGCGGCAGAGGGCCTCACCGAAGAGACTCATGCGCGGTACGTCGTCGGCGGAGATGGCACCGTCACCGCCGAGGTGAGGACCACCATCACCAACGTCACTCCGGATCAGGGCGCCCAGTACTTCTACTGGACCGATTACCGGATCGGTGTTCCAGCCAGCGCCACTAACATCCACGCCACCAGCGGCGGCTCCTCACTGCTGGTCACCATCGATGAGGACGAGCAGGAGCCCGATCAACACTGGGCGTTCGCGTCATTCGCACCATTGCGCTATCAACAGAGCCGCACCATCGAGTGGACCTATCAGATCGAGGGGGCGCCCCTGCGCTCCGAGGAGTGGACCCGAGTGGGGCCGGGATACGCCGTCTTCGCCGCGCAGGCCACAGGCGACGACGGCACCGTGAGCGTGGAGGTCGTGGCACCGCGCGACCTGGAGTTCCATGCGTCGTCGGAATTCGAGTCCGACCGCGACGGCCAGCAGATGGTGTACCGCAGTGAGGAATACAGCGACGAGTGGGGCGTCTGGTCGGCGGTGTCGCTTCGTGACCCCGATGAGTCGGAAGCAGTGGAGATCCCTGTTGACGGCGTGGTGACATTGTCGGTGGAGAGTCTGCCCGGGGACGACGCCTGGCGAGAGTTCGCCGTCGATCGCATCGAGACCGGGTTGCCAGTTCTCGAAGAGCTCGTCGGCGCACCATGGCCGGCCGAGATCCGGCATGTTCGCGAAGACGTCTCCCCGCATGTCCTCGGGTACGCGTGGTTCGACGACATCGGCAACGAGATCGTCGTGGGCGAGGAACTGGACGAGAGCACGCTCTACCACGAGCTGGGGCACGCCTGGTTCGCTCCCCCGGCATTCTCTGGGCGCTGGCTGTACGAGGGCCTCACCGAGGTCACCGCACAGCGCGCTATTGCCATCATCGGAGGAGACGGCAGCACCGCACGGCACGCCCCCGATCCGGAGGGCGAGGGGGCATTGCCGCTGACGGAGTGGAGTGAGACCGACCAGCGAACTGAGCACGACACCTACGGGTACCCCGCCTCCTACACCGCCATCGACGCCATACTCGGCGATCTCGACGACGAGACCTTCGGCGCTGTGATCGCGGCCGCCTACGCCGGAGAAGGGGCCTACGAGCACGCCGGGAGCACTGCGCACAACGGTGGGCCCGTGGACTGGCAGCGTTTCCTCGATCTGGCTGCCGAGCGCGGCGGCGTCGACGGGACCGAGGCCTACCGTGAGTGGGTCCTCCCGGAGCAGCACGCCGACATCCTCGAGGACCGCCTGACGGCGCGCGAACACTACGCGGACCTCGATGCGGTCGACCAGGCATGGCAGCCCCCGCTCGGGCTCCGCACTGCGATGACTGAGTGGGACTTCGCAGCCAGCGAGGATACGATCACCCGCCTCGCGCCAGTCTCCGAAAGTGCAGCCCGCGTCCACGAGGAAGCCGAGCGCACTGGCCTCGCCGTCCCTGAGCCCATCCGGGCCGCCTATGAAGACGCCGAATCCGAGGAGGACTACGCCACCCTCGAGACCCTGCTCCCCCAGGCCGCAGCCGTGATCGAGCAGGTCAGCGCGAGCACCACCACCATTGCAGCCGAGAACGACCCCGTGACTGAATTCGGCGAGGCGCTGCTGCAGGCGAACCGCACCGTGGCAACCGCGGACGAGGCACTCGCAGCCGGGGATCTCGACCGAGCTCAGTTGCTGGCCGAATCCGCCGCGGCGCAGGCCGCCTGGGCAACCTGGCTCGGAGTTGCGTTCATCGCCGGAGTCGCCATCGTGCTCGTGTTGCTCGTACTCGCGGTACGAGCACTGATCCGTCGCAGCCGCGCGACATCGTCATAAAGGGAGGCCGATCAGCACGCGCACCGCGAACGTGCCATCGAGGCTCTCACCCCTCCTGCGGACATCCTGTGTCGCGACCGCAACCATTCGGGCCCACTGCGCCACGCCGTCGTTCACCGTCTGAGCGGACGAGGATGCCCGCTCTCCCCAACCAGAGGGAAAAGGCTTGATGCAAGCCGTCCTCCTCGCCGTACGCTGACACCCATGCCTGCCACCCTGCACCTCTCGACGCTGGGGGCGGCATTCGGCGCCCGCCAGCTCTTCGACGACCTCACCGTCACCGTCGCGCCCGGCGATGTCTGGGGCCTGGTCGGTGCCAACGGCTCCGGAAAGTCCACATTGCTTTCCATACTGTCCGCAACACCCACGACGGCGGAGGTCACCGGCGAGGTGCGGCTCGCCCCAGCGCATGCGAGCGTAGGCCTGCTGGCGCAGGAGACCGAGCGGGTGCCGGGTGAGAGCGTCGCCGAGTTCCTGGATCGGCGCACTGGGGTGGCGGAGGCCACGACGGCCATGGACGCCGCTGCCGAGGCGATGGCTGCTCAACCCGAGGACGGCGCGGCAGCAGACGCCTACGCTGTCGCGCTGGAGAGGTGGCTGGCGCTCGGTGGCGCGGACTTGGCCGACCGAACTCCCGCCGTCGTCGCGGACCTGGGCCTGACGGCAAGTCTGGACGCCGATATGACCACCCTCTCGGGGGGCGAGGCAGCACGGGCAGGGCTGGCCGTGTTGCTGCTCCAGCGGTACGACGTGCTGCTCCTGGACGAACCCACCAACGACCTGGATCTGGACGGTCTGGCCCGCCTCGAGCGGTTCGTCATGGACTCCCGATCGGCACTGGTGGTGGTCAGCCACGACCGGGAGTTTCTCGCCCGCACGGTCACCGACATCGTCGAACTGGACCGTGCCCAGCAACAGGTCACCGTCTATCGCGGTGGCTATGAGGCTTACCTGGCCGAGCGCGAGCTGGCCAGGCAGCGAGCCCGGGAGGCGTATGAGGACTACGCCGATGCTGCCGCCGGCCTGCACTCTCGCATCCAGACGCAGAAACTCTGGACCGATAAGGGGGTACGGAACGCGCGGAAGAAGGCCCGGGACGGTGACAAGCACATCGTGACCCGCGCCGTCGCCCGGACCGAGAAGCAGGCGTCGAAGGTGAGCCAGTCCGAGCGGGCGCTGGAACGACTGGAGGAGGTGCCGGAGCCGCGTAAGGAGTGGGTGCTGCAGATGACGATTGCCGCGGCGCCGCGGTCCGGTTCCGTCGTGGCCACGCTGGACCGGGCGGTGGTGCGTCGCGGTGAGTTCACCCTCGGGCCCATCAGCGCGCAGGTGAGCGCCGGGGACCGGATCGTGATCACCGGGGCGAACGGGTCCGGCAAATCCACCCTGCTGGGTCTGCTGCTCGGCCGGATCGCTCCGGAGGAGGGCCGGGCCGCACTGGGGGCCTCAGTGGCGCTCGGCGAGGTGGATCAGGCTCGCGCCCTGTTCGAGGGCGAGACCGCCCTGGGCGCGGCGTTCGGAGCCGAAGTTCCGGACTGGCCCGAGGCCGAGGTGCGCACGCTGCTGGCGAAGTTCGCCCTCGGTGGTGCGGCGGCGTCGCGGCCTGCGAGCGCGCTCTCCCCCGGTGAACGCACCCGCGCCGGGCTGGCGCTGTTGCAGGCACGCGGGGTGAACCTGCTGGTGCTGGACGAGCCGACGAATCACCTCGATCTGCCGGCGATCGAACAGGTGGAGCAGGCACTGGAGTCGTTCGGGGGTACGGTGCTGCTGGTCACACACGACCGCCGGATGCTCGCTTCCGTGCGCTCGACGCGGCGCTGGCACCTGGACGACGGGCGGCTCACCGAAGACTGAAGCGCCGTGGCCCCACCGCATCGGCGGTCGACGGGCTCGCCCGGTCACGGCGACGCGCGCACGCTCGCCAACGGAGCGCTGCCGCGGCCGCCACGAACTACGCCGATACAGGTGCGGACGCCGCATCCGGCGCCCACGCGGGCTCGCGCAGGGCCGGGCAGTGCTCGGGGGTGGGATGGCCGGCAATGTCGATGATGCGATCGAGAGCGTCGCGAGCTGCCGCCAGCCCGGCCATGGCGGCAGTGATGCGATCGCGCTCGGTCGCAAGGAGTTCGAGGGCCTCAGCAGAGCCGTGCCCGGCATCGACGCAGGGCAGCAACTGCGCGATCGTGCGGCTGGGCAGCCCGGCGGCAAAGAACTGCTGGATCAGCCGAACGCGCTCTACCGCGGACTCGGGGTACGTGCGCTGACCACCGTGGGAGCGTTCCGAGGTCAGCAGCCCTTGCTCCTCGTAGTAGCGCAGAGCTCTGGTGCTGACCCCGGCCCGGCGTGCGACGTCGCCAATTCGCATCTGCGTCTCTCCCTGTGATCGTCGTCTCGTCCCATCGACTTGACCTTGACGTCAACGTGAACTTTTAGAGTAACCGAGACCGGCCGATATCGGCCCTACAGAACCCCGAGAACGACTCGTAGGAAGCAAGGAATCCATGGATATCAGCGGCCAGATCGCCCTCGTCACCGGAGCCAACCGTGGTATCGGCCGAGAGTTCGTTCGTGAACTACTCGACCGCGGAGCGAGCAAGGTCTACGCGAGCGCGCGCCGCGTCGAAAGCCTCGACATCAGCGACAGCCGGGTGGTGCCGCTGCGACTCGACCTGCTCGACCACGGTTCCGTCGTGACGGCAGCGGCGACGGCGCACGACGTCACCCTCCTGGTGAACAACGCCGGCATCGCGACCGGTGCCACCCTCATCACCGGCGAGCTCGAGGAGTTGCACCGTGAGATGGACACACACTTGTGGGGCACACTCGACGTGATCCGAGAGTTCAGCCCGGTCCTCGCCACCAACGGCGGCGGCGCCATCGTGAACGTGCTCTCGGCGTTGTCGTGGTTCGCTGCACCGGGCACCGGCTCATACTCCGCCGCCAAGGCCGCGGAGTGGAACATGACCAATGGCGTGCGCCTAGAACTCGCCGCGCAGGGCACGCTCGTTCAGGGCGTGCTGCTCGGCGCTGCCGACACGGACATCACGGCCGGGTACGACGGGCCCAAGATCGATCCGCGCGACGTGCCCCGTCGGTCGCTCGACGGCCTGGCGGTCGATTCGATCGAGGTGATCGTGGACGAGTGGACCGCGATGGTGAAAGCCTCACTCGCCGGCGATCCCGCACCGTTCTATGCCGAGATGACGGAGTTGCTGGGCACGAGCTGAGCAGGTCGATCGGGCTCCTCCACCGTGCTGAGAGCGACGTGAGCACCCTCGACCGGTATCGGAGGTCGGTGGAGTCCACATGCGTTCACGGACACGGCACGGTGGAAGGGGCGACCTGCTGCGTCTCTCATTTGCTGTCGGCACGCCCGATCGGATCGATGCTGTCACGGAACGCGGCGCGGGCAACGGGCCAGCTGGTCTCATCGATGTGGAGAGCGGTGCGGAGGTAGGCCGTGCTCATTCGCTGGATGACGGCAACCCGCTCCGGGTTCTCGTCGGTGGTTTCGGCGACCTCGTATCCGACGATCCCGCCCAGCGCGTGCTCGGCGCCATAGAACGAGAGGAGGTCGGTGGCGCCAGGGCTGTAGGTGTAGGCGTCGGTGAACCAGTCAGGTCCGCGGCTGGACATCTTCGACTGGTCGCGATCGCCCGCGACCACGAGGGTCGGCGTGGTCAGTTCCTGGAACGAGGGGCGCATGAAGGGGAAGTTCGCCTGGGCAAACGGGTGCAGGTGGTCACCACCGAGCCCGGTCGCAGCGAACAGAATGCCGGCGGTGATGCGGCTGTCGGACATGTCCTCGCCCACCTGGCCGGCTTCATCGAAGATCCGTGCGCCAAGCAGCGACTGAGCAGTGTGCCCGCCCCAGGAATGACCGGTGGCAGCAACGCGACTGCGGTCGACGCGCCCCGCAAGTCCGGGTACGGCGGCTTCGATGGTGCCGAGCTGGTCGAGCACGCGCCTGAGATCCGCGATCCGCTCGGTCCAGATAGTCGGAAACACGGGGTGATCGAACCCGAACCCGTTCCGGCGCGAGTCCAGGTGCGTGGGCTGGATCACGACGAACCCGCGGGAGGCCCAGAACGCCGTGAGCGGCGCGTACCCGTCGAGGTTCCACCCGTTGCCGTGAGAGAACAGCACGACGGGGAGATTGGTGCCGGTTGCCGGGGCAGACACCCGCACCTTGAGTGGGACCGGACGGCCCGGGGCGGACAATTCGACGGGAGCGACGGAGATGACGGGAGTACCGGTGCCAACGATGCCGTCGAGTGCGTCCACGATTGATGAGGTCATACGAGTTCCTTTCACAGGCGGTGGGCTCTGCAATACTGTTTCGGAGCGTTGCTCCAGAACATTACGGAACATCGCTCCGTAATGCAACCATGTGCCCATCGAGCATGCGAAGAGCAGGGAGAACTCGTGGCTGATGCCGAGAGCGGACAGTCGCCCGTCGCGCATGCCAGGTCAGTGGGTCGGCCGCGTCGAAGCGAGAAGGCGCTGCTCGACGCGGCGGCAGCGGTGTTCGTGACGTCCGGGGTCGACGCCCCGGTGCGGAAGATCGCCGCGAAGGCAGGCGTCGGCGTGGGGACGATCTATCGTCACTTCCCGACGCGTCCCGAGCTCGTAGTCGCGGTGTACCGGCACCAAGTCGAAGCCTGCGCAGACGCTGGCCCGCGGCTACTCGCGGAGAGCGCGACGCCCGAGGCGGCGCTGCGGGAATGGGTGGCCCTCTTCGCGGAGTTCTTGGTGACCAAACACGGGCTCGCTGGCGCACTACGAGGAGACAACGCCGGGGCCGACGCTCTGCACACCTACTTCGTTGAGCGCCTCGTGCCGGTCTGCGATTCACTCCTTGAGGCAGCGCTCACGTCGATTGACGCAGACCCGCCGGTCGATGCGTACAACGTGCTCAAGGGCATCGGAAACCTCTGCATCAGCGCCGAAAGCGACACCCACTACGAGGCCGCCGAGCTCGTCCAACTACTCATCTCCGGCGTGCTCGCCCGAGGAGCAGACTGACAGGGACTCATCACATCCTCGCGTGCCCTTCGAGATGTGAGTGGAGGAACGAGCGAATGAGCTCGGCCACCCCGTCGACGTCGCTCTCCAGGAGGAAGTGGCCGCCGGGGACGAGGTGGATTTCTGCGTGCGGCAGGTCGGTACGGAACGCGTGCGCGCCGTCGGGTCCGAAGATCTCATCCCCGTCGCCCCAGACCGCCAGGAGCGGCACCTGGCTGGCGCGGAAGTACTCGTGCAGCTTCGGGTAGAAGGCCACGTTGCTGGCATAGTCGCGGAACAGCGCAAGCTGGATCCTGTCGTTGCCGGGCCGGCTGACAAGGGCATGGTCGTGGATCCATGTCTGAGGGTCGACGACGGTGGGGTCCTCGACACCGGTGAGGTACTGCCATCGGATGGCATCGATCCCCAGCGCCACCCGCATGGCGGCCTCCGTGGTCTCGCTCTGCTCCTGCCAGTAGGCCCGGACGGGCACCCAGAAACCGTCGACGAACCCGGCTTCATAGGCGTTGCCGCTCTGGCTGATGATCGCCGTCACTGCTTCAGGTTCACGAATCGCGAGTCGCCAACCGATCGGGGCGCCATAGTCCTGGACGTAGATCGCGTAGCGCTGCACGCCGAGCTCGGACAACAGGGACTGCGTGAGATCGGCCAGAGCGTCAAAGGTGTAGTCGAACTCGCTGACGTCCGGCGCGTCGGAGAGACCGAACCCCAGGTGGTCCGGAGCGATGAGGTGGAAGTCGTCCGCGAGCAGCGGGATGAGATGACGGAACATGAACGAGCTCGTCGGATACCCGTGCAGGAGCACGAGCGTGGGTGCGTCCGGATCGCCCGCCTCCCGGTAGAAGAGCGTGTGGCCATCGATGACGCGCTGACGGTGGTGCACGGTCGCCATGGTTCTAACCTTTTCACTAGGCGTATTGAGGTTAGGTGCACGCTACTCGCAGAACCTAACCTGTACAAGTCGGCTATTCGGGTTAGAATGATGTGATGAACGAGCTCCTCCGGGACGAAGCCCTGCTGCTGGCTTTGCTGAACACCACCCCCGTCGACGGCGGCACGCAGGTGGACGAGCTTGGCGAGGAACAGGCAGCGATAGCCTGGCTGAGGAGCCACGGTGGCACCGGTTCCCCGGCCGAGCTCGAGCACACGCGACGCGCACGGGACGCGCTGCAGCACGTCGTCCGTGACAACCACGCCCCGGCCACACTCTCCCAGTTCCTCGACGGCGTGAGCCTGGCCCCGTCGATACGCTCCGGGCGCCTCGCCTGGCAATTCCAGGCGCCTGTGGACATGGAACTCGCCGCACGGGCCGTCATCACCTGGTACGACATCGAAGAGTCGCTGCCCGGTCGCCTGCGCCCGTGCGGAAACGACGAATGCCGCCGCTACCTGATCGACCACAGCCGAGGGAACCGCGCGCAGTGGTGTTCGATGGCCGTGTGCGGGAACCGCATGAAGGCGCGCCGGCACTACCAGCGCACACGAGAGGCCCGCTCCCCAGAGCCCGCCCGGACACCACCGGCCTGAGCCCGGTCGGGATCGGGTGCCGACACCACACATTCACGTCGAAGCTGGCCACGGACGCCGCGTGCGTGAACGTTCCGACACGCTCCTCGCCGCGATGACGATGGCAACGCACGCGAATCCGGCCAAGGTGGCGTAGAGGAGGCTGAACGAGACATGGGAGGAGAGGGTCGCTGCGAGCACAACGCCTGTCAGCGCGGTGGTCGCACCCACACTCATACTCTCGCCCGCCTGTAACGCCGCACTGTAGGCGCCATGCTGATGGGTGTCCACCAGCGCGAGGGTGGCGCTGGATAGGCGTGGGTAGGCGACGCCCATCCCGGTACCCATCGCGATACACCCAGCGACCACTGCCAAGAGGGGGAACTCAGCCGCCACGTAACACAGCACACTGACGGGTCCGGCGGTAATGAGCGGTGTGGCGACGAGGATCAATCGTCGGTGCGTCGCGTGCTCACTGGAGAATCGTCCTTGCAGCACCGCTCCCAGCGCCCACCCCAGCGCCCCTACCGCGATCACGAGCCCTGCTGTGGTGGGTGGGTACCCGCGTTCAGTCTGGAGGTACAGGGTGAGGTAGAGATCGGTGGAGGTGACCGTCGCACCGAGGATCGCCCTCAGTGCGACGAGGCGCTGCGGCGCACCGCGAAGCAGCAACGTGCCCGGCGGCAGGATGCCGCGCGCAGTGGCCACCAACGCGATCAACGTGGCGACCGTCACCAGGGCCGAGAGCGAGGGGACGAGGTGCCCGCCCACATGGAGAAGAACGAGCAACAGCGCCGCCACGAGTGACAACGCACCCTTGCGACCGAAGACTGTCCGCGCCGAGACCTTGGCCTGGGGCGCAGGACCCCGCGTGACGAACAGCAACAGGGACAGCGACATCGCGGCACCGGTGAGGATGAGTCCGAATACCGTGCGCCAGCCCATCAGTTCCGTGAGCGCGCCCGCGGTCACCGGGCCCGCCATCGAGGGAACGAGCCAGGCAGCGGTGAGTAGACCGAACATGCGCGGGCGTGGGCCCTCAGGAATGTGGCGTGCGATCAGGACGTAGAGGATGACGGAGTCGATCCCGCCGCCCACGCCCTGCAGGAGTCGTCCAAGGATGAACGCCGTCGGGTCAGCTGCCACCACGCATAGCGCGAGACCCGCCAGGAACAGGGCCCCTCCGACCATCAGCGGCCTGTGCGGGCCGGCATGGTCGGACCAGTTCCCACCGGTCACCATGCCGACCAGCGCGGCAGTGATGGTGGCGGCGTACGCGAAGGAGTACCACTGCGTTCCCCCAAGTTCGGCCATGGCGACCGGGAGGACGGTGGTCACGGCGAAGGACTCAAAGGCGATGAACGTCATCAACGCCAGCACACTGGCTATGAACGGCCCGGTCCGCCGTGTCCAGAGTCGTTCTCGTACGGAGGTCGCACCTGCGGTCATGGTGCGTCGCCGATCTCGAGCACGATCTTGCCTCGCCCGTGCCCCGTCTCGACGTCCCGGTGGGCATCCCCGACCTCGTCGAGCCGATAGGTGCGCCGAATGTGAATGCCCAGGTCGCCGTCGGCCAGTCGGTCCATGAGGTCCGCCAACCGGTTCGCGGAACGACGACTCCGGACGATGCGGCAGCCCAGCTCGTGTGCGAGAGCCATGTCGACGATCGTGGCGATCCGGTCGCGATCTGCGACGAGCTCAATGGCGGTACGCAGGTTCTCGTGCCCGGCCGCATCGAATGCGACGTCCACGCGCGAGCTGACGGCACGAATCCTGTCCACCTGCCCGTCCCCGTAGCGGACGGGAATAGCGCCCAAGGCTCGGAGATGGTCATGGTTGGACGCGCTGGCGGTTCCAATCACGGTCGCCCCCGCGCGCACGGCAAGTTGAGTGAAGACGGTACCGACCCCACCTGCGGCGCCATGCACCAGGACGACGTCGCCACCCTGCACAGCAAGGTCCTCCAACGCAGTGTGGGCGGTCTGTCCCGAGGCCGAGAGAGCGCCTGCGGCCTGCCATGCCACCGACTGCGGTTTGGCGACCACCTGCGACTGCGGCACAGCGACGTACTCCGCATAGCAACCGAGGACGTTGAAGCCCGCCACCTGATCACCGGGCTCGAACCCTCGTACGTCAACCCCGACCTTTTCGACGACGCCGGAGAATTCGTTGCCGAGAACCTGTGGGAACCGAATCACCGCCCCCGGCGGTGTCCAGCCCGCGCGGATGGCTGCGTCGGTCACCTGAACTCCCGCGGCGATCACGCGGACGAGGACGCCGTCATCCAGCACGTCCGGGCGCGCGAGGTCTCGCACACGAAGAACGTCAGGCGGGCCAAAAGCGTCGATCGACGCTGCCCGCATGGTCGCGCTCACCGGAGCGACCTGGCCGCGTTGAGCAACTGGACAAGCTCATCGACAGACGCACTCCCGGACACCCGCCGCCCGTCCGCCGCGACCACCGTCGGTATGGAGGTGATCGAGACCTGACGGGCTCGCTCCACATCGCAGGACACCTCGGCAGCGAATCTCTCGCCGGTCAGCGTGCTCTGCACCTCAGATTCATCAATCGCCCACCTGGACGCCAGCGCACGGAGGACCTCGGGGTCACCAAGGTTCTCGTTGCGCGCGAAGTGTGTCGAGAATGCGTCCTCCCACGCCGCGTCCACATCGACGCCTTCGGCCTCGTCTGCGAGCTTGAGCAGCCGATGCAGCGGGTTTGAGTCGAACATCGGGGCGCCGTCGATATCGATTCGCAGACCCTCATTGCGGGCCTCGGAACGGATCAACCGACTCGTGGCTCTCCACTGTTGCGCGGACATCCCCCACTCGCTCGTCGCGACCTGCGACGTCCTCCGCCCCGGACCAGCGGGGCCGTGCGGTTCCAGGAGGAAGCTGCGCCGGCGAACGCGTACAGGTTCGCCGGTGGCGGCTCTCGCCCGCTGGAGACGACGCAGTCCGATCCAGCACCACGGGCAGCGTACGTCTGCCCACACATCAACTTCGATCACATTCCGCTCCTGACCTTCGTCCCATTGACTGAATGTAAAGTGGACTTCATCAAGTCCACTTCATGTCAATTCACGGGCAGGAGATTGCACCGATGTCCCAGGTGCCCAAGGACGCCATCTGGCTCAAACCCGGCCACATTGCCGAACGAGCAGGTGTTGCCGTTTCGACCCTGCACTACTACGAGTCCCTTGGACTCATCCGCAGTCGGCGGACCGCTGGGGACCGCCGCGAGTACCGTCGTGACACGCTGCGAATCCTCGCGTTCATCCGCGCGTCGCAGCGAGTGGGAATCACGCTCGAGCGCATCAAGAACGCGCTCGACCAACTGCCAGATCAAGGAGTGCCGACCAAGCGAGATTGGGCGCGCATCTCGCGGGAGTGGCGTGACGACCTCAACGACAGGATCGAGTTCCTCACCGCCCTGCGTGACCGGTTCTCGGACTGCATCGGTTGCGGCTGTCTCTCACTCAGGTCATGCCCGTACTCCAATCCGGACGACATCCTTGGCACCAAGGGCCAAGGGGCGGTACGTCTGCCCTCATAGAGTCGACCAGGTCGATAGCGGCGCTCGCCAGCCACCTCCAGAGGTTCGCCACCACGCCCTGTCACTGACAACGGACTTCGGCGCTATCCTGCCCGTCTGTCTCATTCAGCCCTCGGCGAGACTCTCCGCACCGAGAACCTCGCGCAACTCGGCGCGGTTGTTGACCCCGAGCTTACGGAAGGCCGACGCCAGCTGATTGGTCACTGTGTTCACCGAGACGCCGTTAGCACCGGCGATCTCCTTGGCGGTGAGTCTGCGCGCCGCCAACGTGGCAACCTCGAGCTCGCGCGCAGAGAGCAGCAGGGAACGGTCTGCTTGACCGCGCCACAGCGCCATTCCCGGCCGCTCGGTGCACAGCCGGTCGGCAGACATCCGATACCGGCGAGCCTGGAGCTCGCTGAACCCACGTGCGCGTGCGCCGCTCGCGTGCTCGGATAGCCACAACCAGGAATCGGCAGCGGTGACAACCAGGCCGAGTTCCTGAGCGTCCGTCGCCACGGCAGCGAGACTCGTGAAATCCCCGTCCCGAGTGGCCACCGCGTGTCGCTCAAGGAGGTGGAGCAGCCCACCCCCTGCCAACGCCGTCGCAGCTTCGAGCACAGATGCGGCATCGTCGAGGCGATGGCCGATCCGCGCGGCGCAATGCGCGAGCATGCCGGCGAAGAACGTGTGCTGCACCGAGAGCAACCATCGCGCCGCCTCCACCAGCACGAGGGCCGCGTGATCGGCACGATTGTCATGATTGGCCTGCCACGCGTCTGCCCAGGCACGCAACATCACCACCTTGGGATCGCCGATGGCCGCTTCCGGTACCGCCTCGAACGCCTGGCGGGCTTCCATCTGACGCCCGGTGGCGAGAGCGGCAGCACTGCTGAGGGCTTGCGCCGCAGGAAGCAATCCGGCCGGATCGCGCCATGCGAGGTGTGTGGTGGCCGAACATGCCCGCTGATACGCCTGCTCGGCGTCAGCGGAAAGCAGCTCAATGAAACCGAGTGCGTACTCCCACGTTCCGACGGACTCTGGGGCGCGCTCGTTCGTTCCCTCGATGAGCCCTTCGATCCGGCGCCGCGTCGCGATCACGTCACCGGTGAACGACAGGGCCATGACGGCCGTGAGCTCGATCAAAGCGGAGCCCCCCGGCACCAGGGCGAGCAGGTCGGCGGGGACCCGCCGTAGCTCACTCAGCAGGAGTTCGGACTCGTGCAGCGGGCCAGAGATCACTCCGGACAGACCGATGGTGATCAGCCCCATCACGGTCTCGGCCTCCTTGAGTTCAGCCGGCACCGGTGCGGACTGGCTCGGCGGAGTCATACCCGCAACCGCCGCCCAGCGCAACGCTGCCCGATGTAGATGCGCCACATGTTCCGCGTCCTCGACGGTGCCGGCGGCCCGCTCGATCACGGCGAGCGCGGCGGCCGCGTCGTGATGACGCATCCCGAGGTGCTGTGCCTGGGCCAGTGCCACCGAGACGCGCTCCGCCGCGGTCTGCGCCGCGTCTTCGGCTGCGGCGAGATGAGCGTCTGCGCTCTCGATCCGGTTGAGGGCGGAATCGGCAAGACCCGCAAGGCGGTGCGCCGCCACCGGCTGCTCGCCCAGGGCCAGGACAGCCTCGGCGGCTCGGAGTGCGAGGTGAGCGTCGAACGCACCAAGTGCATGTTCGGCCAGGGCGATCGTTGCGTCGGCGTCGATGTCCTGCCCTAGGTCGAGGGCCAGCAGATCGGCGTGGCGGCGGGCATCGGGACGTTCGGCTGCGGATGGGCCGCGCAGCACCCGGATGGCCTCGTGGGTAAGGTCATGCCAGAGCGCCGCCGAGCAGCGCGATCGCAGGTACTCGGCATCGAGCGGATGGCTCAGGCGCAGCCACCCGCAGGTGGTGTACTCCACCAGCTCGGTTCGCGTCAGGGCACGCCGCGCTTCCTCAGTGATGGCGTCTGCGGGGCACTCCCCGGCGATCGCAACCACGGCAGCAGCCTCCACCGTGGGCTCGTCCACACCGTGGAACCGTTCGCCGATCACCTGACCCATCCGCGGTGTCACCGTCGGGCCTCCCACCAGCTCCCAGCCATGCGGGGTCTCCACCAGGCGCCCATCAGCCATCGTGCCCGAGACGATCTCGCGCAGATGGAGCGGATTTCCGCGTCCGGCCGCGACGACTGCCGCACCCGTTGCGGGTGTAGGCGCGCCACCCATCGTGCGGGCCACCAATGTCAGTGCGTCACGGTCCGGGAGCCCCTGCACCGCAACCTCGACCACGGCCCCCGCGTCGTAGAGATCACGGACGACATCCGGCGCGGTGGAGAGTCCGCGAGAGGTCAGGATCGCGGGCAATCCCGTGGTGCGGATCAGGTGCGCGACCACCCACAGCGAGGCATCGTCGAGATGATCCACATCGTCCACCAGCAACACCGTCGAGGACCGATGCCGGGAGAACGCATCGATGACCGCACCGGGTGAGCTCATCTCCTCGACCGGCAGGTCCAGAGCGCCGACAAACACTCCGAGGGGGATGCCGCGTCCCAGGCTGCATGCCGAGAGCACCGGGGCCAACCGGCCTGCCTCCTCCAGGAGTGCGCGAACGCCGCGCAGCAGGTGCGACTTCCCGATGCCCGCAGCGCCGCTGACGAGGACCCCGCGGTGGGTCTCGAGGTTTTCCAGGAGCCGGACCGCATCGTTCGACGTCACTGCCGGACCGCTTGCCACGTCACACTCCTCTTCGTTGATCAGCGTTCGAGGCGGGATGGCAAAACGTTGGCCATCGCCGCCGGACGCGCCTCAACTTATCGTGTTCGACGCCCGTTCAGCCCGAGCCCAGGAAGGCACTCATGTCTCCGCGTCGATCACTTCTCCCTCGCGGCAAGCGAGCCACCATCGCGGTCGCGATGCTGTTATCGGCGGCAGCGATGAGCGTCGCGACCCCAGCTCACGCCGATGCCACGGTCGAGCTGGCCGGCGTCACCTACGAACTGGCCGACCCGGACGATCCCGGCCTCGGCGCCGTCGCCATCTCCTACACCCGCGACGACAATCCCGATCACCCGCAGCTGAGCATCCCCGAGCAGGTGAGCATCGACGCCGAAAGCGTCCCCGTGATCTCGGTGGGCTTCCAGGCCTTCCTGACGGCGGGACTGGAGTCGGTGCAACTGCCGGCGACACTCACCAGCATCGACACTTCCGCCTTCGCGCAGAACAAGCTGACGACGGTCGACCTGCCTGACACGCTCACGAGCATCGGTTCCTACGCCTTCACCAGGAACGACATCACGTCACTCGACCTTCCCGAGCTCACGCACCTCGGCAACAGCGCATTCTCGGCCAACGAGATCAGTACCCTCACCCTGCCGAGTTCCTTGACCACGATCGAGGCGCGGGCATTCTGGCTGAACGACCTCACCGAGGTGGTGATCCCGGCCAGCATCGCGCAGGTCGGTGACGAGGCCTTCGCGCGGAACGATCTACGGCAGGTCACCATCCCGGCCGGCGTGACCGAGCTGGGTACCGCGGTGTTCATGGACAACCCGGGGTTGGAGGTGGTCCGCTTCCTCGGCCCCGAACCACAGGCCTCCGCAAACCCGATCATCGGCGATCAGGACGTGACGAACCCGCTGATCGAGTACCTCTGGCGTGAAGGAGAGGGTCAGGCGGCCAACGGCGGATTCACCTGGCCCACGTGGTACGAGTTCGACACCACACCCGTGATCAACGTCCAGTTCACCGACCCGGAGGTCGGCACCCCGATGCCGGCACCCATTCGGGTTCCGCTGAACCACAGCACCGACGGCGTCCCCTGGGGCACGGTGCCCGAAGCGGCGGAGCCTGCTGCCCCCCACCACCCCGAACGGGAGTTCCTCGGCTGGCTCGCGGCCGACTCCGGCACCACTGAAGGCCAGCGCCCCTGGGTCAGCGGTGACCCGTTGCATGGCGACACCACGATCACGGCGCGGTGGGCGCCGGTCCCGGTGGAGATCGTGACGATCGACGTGCACGCATCGGCTGTCACAGTCGACGAAGGCGGCAGCGTGGTCCTGACCGCCGAGGGGTTCGATGCGCAGGGCTCGTCGCTGGGCGATGTCACCGCGGAGACAACCTTCACCTCCGACGTGGCCACGGACATGGTGGACGGTGACCACGTCACCTTCCCGACGGCCAGCCAGCACACGATCACCGGCACCCACCAGGGCGGCGCAACGGACGCCGTCGTGATCGATGTGGTTCCGACCGCGGTCGAACCCGTCGAGCCGACTGAGCCCGCCGAAACCGGCGCTCCCGGCTCGACGCCCTCGACCACGGACACGGGTGCGGCGGTCCCGACAGACTCCGGCGCCACGCTGGCCACGACCGGCTTCGGCCCGCAGCCCCTCACGGCGGCGGCTGCACTGATGACTCTCGGGGCGCTGCTGCTGGCCGTCACTCGCCGGAAGAACGCCACATCCGTTCGGACGGGCACCCAGTGAGCACCTCACATCGCGCACCAGGGCGCATCGCCACGGCACTCGCCCTGGCAGCGATGATGGCAGCCTGCAGCGACGCCGCACCGGCCCAGGAGCCCGACGGAGACCCGGATGAGGGCAGTTCGGTGGCCGAGCAGTCCGACGACACCGGGCAGGTGGAGGAGGGCCAGGACGCAGGCGACTATCTCGACGTCCTCGTGGCTGACAGCCTTCATCCAGACGTCGAGCCTGCCGAACCCGGCCACGCGTATATCGAGTTCGCGAGCGAACGGCTCGACTTCGATGATGTCGAGTGCCGGGTCGAGGACGTGCCCGACGCCGGCCTGCTCGAGGTGACGGCCCGAGGAGAGACCGACCACGGCCCGGCAGAGCTGGCGTGGAGCCGCACGATCGGAGCCGAGATCGGCTGGGCGTGGGAGGACGAATACGTCCGCCTCTCCCTCCTCGGCGGGACGGAAGAACGCGAGCTGAACACCAACTCGATGGTGACCGCGCAGCGCGACGAGGGCGGCGAGACCGAGTGGCTGTCGGGGAGCGGCACCGTCCCACTTGTCCGATTCGTCGGAACTGAGGCGAGCGCCGTCGGATCGTTCGACGGACTGCCAAGCTCCGAGGACCCGTTGGTGGGCGACTTCGTTGCCGCCGTGACCTGCCCCTGAAACCTGAGGAGACCGATCATGCGAACCGCCCTGCGCAGCGCCCCCATTGCGATCGTGGCGACAGCCCTGCTGGGCCTGGCCGCCTGTTCATCACCGGATGCCGGTTCCACGACCGACGAGCCGGTCGAGGCCGAGGCAGAAACCGCGGATGAGGCGCAGGTCTCCGCCGAAGACGACTCTGCTGAGGTTGAGCCCGCCGAGGAGGAGCCGGCAGAGGAGGCCGAGGATCAGAGCAGTAGCGGCGCAGTTCTTGGCATCGTGACCGTCGACGACGTCCAGTACGAGATCACTGAACTGCGCAACTGCGAGCCATTACAGCAGGAGATGGTGGAACGGGAGTTGGAGCTCCAGGGCTTCGGCGAGCACGACGGAGAGCGGGTCCAGATCGATGTCTACATCGAGGAACTCGCCGGAGTCCCCTACAACGACGTCGCGTGGGCGGGACCGGAAGGCGTGTACGGCAGCCCGGACGGCGCGGAGGTCACCCTGGATGCCGGTGGCGCCAGTGTGCGCGGTGTGGCGACGTTGAAGGACGCCATGACTCAGACAGAGACGGTGCGTGTGGACTTCGACCTGGACGTCCCCGCTGACACCATCGCCTGCCGCTGACCGCTACGGGTCACCACTGCGCTCCAGGCGGACCACCACGGACTTCGACGCCGGCGTGCGCGAGGTCGTGGCGTAAGAATCCACGGGCACGAGCACGTTGGTCTCCGGGAAATACGCGGCCACGCACCCCCGAGCCGTCGGATAGGCCACCGCGCGGAACCGCTCAGCCCGGCGCTCCGTCGGCTCGTCCCCCGGCCGGCCGAACTCAGAGACGATGTCCACCATCTCACCGTCCGCGACGCTCTGGTCCGCCAAGTCCTCAGGGTGCACAAACACCACACGCCGCCCGCCGCTGATGCCGCGATACCGGTCGTCCTTGCCGTAGATGGTGGTGTTGAACTGATCGTGCGAGCGGATGGTCTGCAGCAGCAACCGGCCCTGCGGCACCCGCGGGTACTCCAGTTCGTTGGCCGTCATCACGGCTCGCCCGCCCGGCAGGGCGAAGGTGCGAGTGTCCCGCGGCGGGTGCGGCAGCACGAACCCACCGGGTTCGTCGATCCGCTCCTCGTAGTTCTCGAAGCCGGGCACCACGCGCGAAATGTGCTCGCGGATCAGGCGGTAGTCGCCCTCGAGTGCTCGCCAGTCCACCTGCGGAGCCCCACCTGGGGAACGGCCGGGATCAACGGGAGGACCGCCGTCGGGGATCGGGCTGAAGAGGCGCTCCGCAAGCCGGCACACCATGGACACCTCGGAGAGCACATGCTCTGACGGCGGAGCCAGCCGGCCTTGCGAGGCGTGCACGGCGCTCATCGAATCTTCCACGGTGACCCGCTGCGGGCCGCTCGCCTGCACATCGGCATCGGTACGCCCGAGCGCGGGCAGGATGAGCGCCCGACGCCCGGTGATCACGTGCGACCGGTTCAACTTCGTGGACACCTGGACCGTCAGGTTCATGCTCGCCATCGCGGCCTCGGTCAGTTCCGTGTCCGGGGTGGCGCGCAGGAAGTTCCCGCCCATCGCGATGAACACCTTCGCCTTGCCGTCGCGCATGGCCTCGATCGCGCCGACGGTGTCGTACCCGTGCTCGCGCGGTGCGGTGAAGGAGAACTCGGCATCGAGGGCCGCGAGAAACGGTTCGGGCATCTTCTCGAAAATGCCCATCGTGCGATCGCCCTGCACATTCGAGTGCCCACGCACCGGGCACACGCCCGCCCCCGGCTTGCCGATGTTGCCCTGCAGGAGCAGCACGTTGACCACGTCGCGCAGCGTGGCCACGGCGTGCGGGTGCTGGGTGAGCCCCATCGCCCAGCACACCACCGTGGAGCGTGCGGCGATCAGCCGATCCGCGAGTGCCTCGATCTGCGCGCGGGTCAGCCCAGTGGCGGAACGCACCTCATCCCAGTCCAACTGACTCACATGGGCGGCGTAGGCATCGAACCCAGCGACCGAATCGGCGAGGAACTCGTGATCGAGTGCCCCTGCCTCGATCAGCAGCGCCCCGAGGGCCTGGAACAGGGCCTGATCGCCGCCGAGGCGAATCTGCAGGAAGTCGTCGGCCAGCTGGGTGCCGCGGGTCATACCGCGCACGGTCTGCGGGTTGTGGAACGTGCCGAGCCCTGCCTCGGGGAGTGGGTTGATGGCCACGATCACGGCGCCGCGGGCCTTCGCCTTCTCCAGGGCGGAGAGCATCCGGGGATGGTTGGTGCCGGGATTCTGCCCCGCTACCAGGATCAGTGCGGCGTTCTCCACGTCCGCCAGGCTCACCGAGCCCTTGCCGATTCCGATCGTCTCGGTCAGCGCGGCCCCGGAGGACTCGTGGCACATGTTCGAGCAGTCGGGCAAGTTGTTCGTGCCGAGGCCGCGCACCATGAGTTGGTACAGGAAGGCCGCTTCGTTGGAGGTGCGCCCGGAGGTGTAGAAGATCGACTCATCCGGATGGCAGGAGCGAATCTCCCCGGCGATGAGATCGAAGGCGTCATCCCAGCGGATCGGCCGGTAGTGAGTGGCGCCCTCCTCGCGGACCATCGGATGCGTGAGGCGCCCCTGCTGACCGAGCCAGTAGTCGTCCTTCTCGGCGAGGTCGGCCAGGGAGTGCTCGGCGAAGAACGACGGCGGAACGCGCCTCTTCGTGGCTTCCTCGGCCACCGCCTTGGCCCCGTTCTCGCAGAACTCAGCCGTATGCCGTTCCTTGTGCTCGGGCCACGCGCATCCGGGGCAGTCGAATCCACCGGTCTGGTTCACGGCCAGGAGCGTGCGGGCGGTGCGCACCGGTCCCATCTGTTCCAAGGAGGTCGCCATCGCGTGCAGCACCCCGGGAACACCGGCCGCGGAGCTCTTCGGCTCACCGACTTGCAATTCCGATTCGTCGATTCCTTGCTCGGGTGCCTTCGCCATCGAACCTCCCGTACCGTGGCCAGCATGTCGAGCCTCACCAGGATTCTCCCATGGCGCGGGTGAGCACGCGGCGGCGCACGCTCATGATCGATGGCGAGGGCCGCCGTCGGGAGCGAATGGAGCTCCTCGCCGGCGAGGAACCGCTGGAGGTCCGCGTGAACGGGCGCTCGCTCGCGGTGACGATGCGCACCCCGGGGCACGACTTCGATCTGGCCGCTGGCTTCCTGGTAGCCGAGACCGTCGTGCACGCCCGCGAGCAGATCGCCCAGATCTCCTACGGCCCGGGCGTGGACGCGTCAGGCATGGCCACCTACAACATCGTCGACGTCACCCTCGCGCCGGGCGTGCCGCCACCGGCCGCGAGCGCCGAGCGGGCGGTCTACACGTCCTCGTCATGCGGGATCTGCGGGGTCTCCTCGATCGAGGAGGTCACGAAGGAGCCGGCCTTCCCCAGGCGATCCGCCGACGGCGTCCCTTCCGCGGGTGAGCAGCTGGTACCTGAGGTGTTGCTCGCCCTTCCCGGCGCTCTGCGCGAGCGGCAGTCGCAGTTCGACAAGACGGGAGGTACGCACGCGGCCGGGCTGTTCACCACCGGCGGTGAGCTGCTGTGTCTGCGGGAGGATGTGGGGCGGCACAACGCCGTCGACAAGGTGGTTGGCTGGGCGCTGCGCGACGGGCGGCTCCCCCTGCGGCCTGCAGTGCTGCAGGTCTCCGGCCGGGCCTCGTTCGAGCTGGTGCAGAAGGCGCACCTGGCGGGGATCGAGACGCTGGCGGCGGTGAGCGCGCCGAGCGCGCTGGCGGTTGAGCTCGCCGACGATGCCGGGATGACGCTGATCGGGTTCTCCCGCGGCGACCGGCTCACTGTCTACGCCGGCGCCGGGCGGATCGCGGGGGCGGCCGCCCCGGGATAGGCGCCGATCATCGTCGCTGGCGTGGCAGCCAGGCAACGACCAGGGGCGCCTGGTGACCGGGGACGCGCCGCGCGCAGCAACGAGCGCGTCAGAACAACGGCCACGGGACGGCGGGGGCATCGCCTTCGGGCCGAGGAAACGTCCGTGTGGCGAGGAGGCGTTCGCACCGCGCGGTGAGGGCCTCGATCTCCGGCCCGCTCAGCAAGGTAGCGAGTTGCTCCCCCAGCTCGCCGTCCAGCTTCGCGCGCACCTGCGTGATCCCGGCGATCTCGTCGGGATCGAGTGCTTCATCCATCCACCCCCACAGCACGGTGCGCAATTTGGGCTCGGTGTGAAAGGTGACACCGTGATCCACGCCGTAGCGGTGCCCCTCCGAGACTGGCAGGATGTGGCTGCCCTTACGGTCGGCGTTGTTCACGAGCACGTCGAACACGGCGATGCGGCGCAGGGCGGCGGAGTCCTCGTGGATCACCGTCAGGGGCCGTCCGCCCTCATCGCTGCCCTCGAGCACGGTGCGCCAGTGGTCGGGCACTGCGTGCGAGGGGACGACGTCCACCGGGTCGCGCTCGTGGTCAGGCTCCTGCCACCGCTGCACCATACCGACGCCGAGCGGCCCCTCGCGCATCCAGGTGAGTGGGACGATCGTCCACCCGAGGGCCTGGGAGACCAGGTAGGCAGCCACTTCACGGGAAGCGAGCGTGCCGTCCGGGAAGTCCCACAACGGCCGCTCGCCGGCAACCGGTTTGTAGACGACGGCGACGTCGCCGATCGTTCCGACGAACGTGGCGTTGGAGGCGACGGCGATCCGCCCCTCAAGCTCCAGGTCACCGTGCTCGAGGTCCACCTCATCGTGCTCGAGATCGAGCCTCAACAGCTCTCACCTGTCATCGGTGAGATCGCAGACATGTCCGTCGGGGTCGATCGGGCGGGCGCAGAGCGGACAGATCGGGCGCCCGGCGAACGCCACCTGCCGGGTGCGCTGCGCGAAGGCTCGTGCGGCGCCGACCGGGATTCGCACGCGGAGCACCGCGCTCGGCTCATCGGGGCTCGGTTCATCGAGTCCGTCCTCGCCCGGCTCGACAGCCTCACCCTCGTCCCGCTCGTCGAGGGCAAAGGCCTCGATGACGATCTGCGCGGTCCGCGGGTCCCAGCCGAGGGTCATCGTCCCGGAACGGAACTCTTCCTCGACGGGCTGGTCCAGGGGGTCGTTGTCGATGAGCTCATCCGGAACCTCTTGGGGGGCGGTGACGGGGTGGTCGGGATCCGCCGTGAGCTCATCCAGGAGCCCGTCCATCTTCGCCGCGAGCAGGACGGACTGCTCCTTCTCGAGCGCCACGCTGGTGGAGCGGGCACCGTGTCGGACCTGCAGGTAGAAGGTGCGTTCACCGGGGCGACCGACGGTCCCGACAACGACGCGATCGGGCCAGTCGTACTCATGGACGAGAGTCGGCATGGCGACCAGTCTACGAGGCGGAACCTGCGCCGTCATCGAGGCCCGCACTCTCACGACCCGCACCCTCGCGCCCGGCCCCGCCCCCGACCGGCGCATCTGCCACAGGTGCGGCCGAACGCAACCACGTCAGGTCACCGAACTCGGTGTTGGTCGAGACCACATCCGGCCTGGCGGCGCCGTAGCGGACCACGGAGATGGACGCCGGCCCTACGTTGAGGCGTTGGAAGAGGTCGAGGTGCATACCCAGCGCATCGGCGAGGACGGACTTGATGATGTCACCGTGGCTGACCACGGCCCAGACCGCACCTGCGCCGTGCTTCGCCTCGATCTCAGCATCGCGGCGCCGGATGGCGCCCACCGCGCGGGCCTGCATCGCCGCCAGTGACTCGCCCCCGGGGAAGACGACGGCGGAGGGCTGACTCTGGACCACCGGCCACAGCGGCTCCTTGACGAGGTCGCCCAGCGACAGGCCCTGCCAGCGCCCGTAGTCGCACTCGGTGAGGGCTTCGTCCAGGCTCAACTCGAGATCGTCCTGCTGCTCCAGGAGAGTCCGGGCGGTCTGCACGCACCGCTCGATCGGACTGGAGACCACCTCCACCAGGGGAACCACGGCGAGCCGCTGCGCGGTGCGCTCGGCTTGCTCCCGGCCGAGGTCGTCGAGAAGTACACCTGGCGTGCGACCGGCGAGGACGCCGTCGACGTTAGCGGTCGAACGTCCATGCCGGACGAGGATGACGGTGGCCATGGGTGCAGCCTAGGGCCCGGCCTGTACGCCGGCGGCGCGGGTCTCGTCCCAGCTCGTCTGCAGCGCCTGCACGAAGACCTCCAGCGGCTGGGCACCCGAGACGGCGTACCGGCCGGCGAAGACGAAGAACGGCACGCCCGTGACGCCGATTTCCTGCGCCTGCCGCCGGTCCTCCTCGACGGCATCGGCATGCTCGCCACTGGCCTGGGCCGCGAGCGCGGACTCCCGGTCGAGCCCGGTCTCGGCGGCGAGGTCGCCGAGCACCTGCGGGTCGGCGATGTTGAGCCCGTCGGTGAAGTAGGCCCGGAACAGGCGCTGGATCATCTCGCGCTGCCTGCCGTGGGCGGCGGCATGATGGCTGAGTTCGTGCGCCTTCCGGGTGGTGACCGCCGCCGCCCGGTCGAAGCGGTAGTCGAGTCCGAGATCCCGCCCCCGCGCTGCCACCTGCTCGTTCATCGCGGCCGCCTGCTCGCGGGGGATGCCGTGCTTGCTCGCGAGCAGCTCGTCGACGGAGACCGGGACATCGCTGGTCAGGTCGGGCATGAGGAGGAAGGTGTGATACCGCACCTGGACCGGGTGGCCGAACTGCACCAGCGCCTGCGTGAGCAGCGCATCACCCATGTAGCAGAACGGGCACATGACGTCACTCCACACGTCCACCGTGAAGCCGCCCGTCGGGCCGTGGTCGTCTCCCGCGCTCATCTGCCCTGCCTTCCTCGAGTCATGACGCCACTCTGACATGATCGGTCCGCCACCGGCGTACATGGCAGGCAGGAGAGGAGCAGCGTGACCGAGGTGAACGAGTTCGGCCAGCCCGTCGGCGACGTGGTCCGGGATTGGAGTCCGGCGCACCGCCCGGCCCAGCCGGTACTCTCCGCGGCCGGTACTGCACGCTGGAGCGCCTCGACCCTGCCCGGCACGCGGACGATCTGTATGACGCGTACGCCGCCGCTCCCGATGCTCGGGACTGGACGTACCTCGGAGTCGGCCCGTTCACTGCTCGGGAGGACTATCACGACTGGGCACAGGGCGTGGCGAGCAGCACGGACCCCCGGCACTACGCCGTCGTGGACAACTCCACCGGGCGTGCCCTGGGCACGCTGGCGCTGATGCGCCAGGACCCCACCAACGGCGTGATCGAGGTCGGGTGGGTCACCTTCTCCCGTGCGTTGCAGCGCACATGGGCGTCCACCGAGGCGCACTACCTCCTGATGCGGTACGTCTTCGACGAGCTCGGCTATCGCCGCTACGAGTGGAAGTGCGACAGTCTGAATGCTCCCTCGCGCAGGGCCGCTGCCCGCCTCGGCTTCAGCTACGAGGGCACGTTCCGGCAGGCGGTCGTGGTGAAGGGGCGTAGCCGGGATACGGCGTGGTTTTCTCTCACCGACGGCGAGTGGCCCGGTGTGCGCGCCGGTTTCGAGGCGTGGTTCGATCCGGGCAATGCCGACGACGGCGGCCGGCAACTCTCCCCGCTCCGGACCCGGGCGTAAGGAGTCACCGGTCCGGGCGGACGAGTCCGGACTCGTAGGCGGTGATGACCATCTGGGTGCGGTCGCGCAGTCCCAATTTGCTCAGGATGCGGCTGACATGGGTCTTGACGGTCTGTTCGGAGACGAAGAGCTCATTCGCGATCTCGACGTTCGAGTAGCCGCGGGCCACGGCGCCCATCACCTCGAGCTCGCGCTCGGTGAGTTCACCCAGCTCCGGTCCCGGCCCGGAGGGGCGGTGCGGCCGGGCCGCATAGTCGGCGATCAGTGAGCGGGTCACTCTCGGCGAGAGCAGCGCCTCGCCTGAGGCAACCACCCGCACCGCGTGGATCAGCTCTTCGGGAGGGGAATCCTTGAGCAAGAAGCCGCTGGCACCAGCGCGCAGGGCGGAGAAGATGTACTCGTCAGCGTCGAAGGTGGTGAGGATGACCACGCGTGGCGGCGTACCGGGCATGGCACCAATGGCACGGGTGGCGTCGAGGCCGCTGACCTTCGGCATGCGGATATCCATCAGCACCACGTCCGGCTGGGTACGGCGCACCAGATCCGTGATCCCGAGCCCGTCCTCGGCGGTGCCCACCACGGTGATTCCCGGCTGAGCGTCGAGCAGTGCAGCGAATCCCGCGCGAATCATGGACTGATCGTCAACGATCGCCACCCGGATCTCCCGCTGTTCGTCCGTCGACGTGCCGGGTGTGGAATGAGGGAGCATGGTCCCAAACTATCGGCGCACCGGACGGCGTGCGTCGACCAAAGCAGAAATCCCTCGCAGGTAGGGGCGGATTGGCTCCCAGGAGGGACGCGACGTGAGACGAGGTGACCATAGCGTGCCGGGAATGGACGCGCAGGCATCATCCGCCCGGCTCGCTCGACTGGCACGGGACTACCGCTACATTCTGCCCGGGCTGCCGTTGGCCGTGGTGAGCTTCGGGCTCTTGGTGCCGTTGAGCGTTCTGTCGATCGGCACCTTCGTGATCTGGTTGGGCGCGCTACTCATGCCGATGACGTTGTTTCTCGCCACCAGCTTGGCCGATCTCTCCCGCAGCCGGCTGCGGGACTGGGGCCGGCCGGTGGCGCGACCGCGCTACCGGCCGACCCAGAAGAGCGTGACCGGTCTGATGCGGGTGATGACCGATCCGCGCCGCTGGCTCGACCTGGTGTTCGAAGCGATCATCGCCTTCCCGTTGCGGCTGATCACGTTCGTGCTCGCGGTGACCTGGCTGGGTGTGGCACTGGGAGGCCTGACCTCCTGGTTCTGGACGCTCTTCATTCCCGGCGAGCAGAGTGAGGGCACCGGCTGGCCACTGCTGCTGGAACTCATCGCCCCGGAGCTTGCGCCAGAGACCGCGCTGGGGATGTATGTCCTCGATTCGGTGATCAACGTGCTGATCGGCGCGGGTGCGCTGATCAGCCTGCCGTGGGTGATCCGCGGGATCGCCCGGGTGGACGGGCTGATCACCCAGACCCTGTTGGGCGGCGCACCATCGGCGGCGGGCACGGGGCGGCCCTCGGGCAGTCCGTACTCAGCACCTGCCTTGGCGATGAGTGCGAACGGGTGGGCATGGGTCAGCACCGGCTTCACCGCGGTGATCCTGCTCGCCGTCACCTGGCCGGTGCTGGCCAGCGTGCACGGTGTTCATCCGGCGATCGCGATGGTCCTGGCCTTGACCCAGAGCGCCGCCCTCGTGCTCGCGGTGCGCTGGGCAGGTGGCGCGGGTTCGGTGATCCTGCTCTCGGCGCTGGGCACCATGCTGGCCACAGCGAATCTCACCGGATCAGATCCTGCTCCCCAGGGCCTCTGGCCGTGGCCGGTAACGACCTTGATCGCCTATTGCCTGGTGATCGTGGTGATCGCGCTGCGCCACCATTGGCTCTGGGCCGCCGCAGTCTGGTCTGCAGGAGCCGTGCTGACCGTGGGAGCCTTCCTGGTGATCGCCGGGGAGATTCCCGACGGCGGATTGGCCAACGGCATCGTGCTCGCCTCGATCAGCGCGGGGCTGGGGATGCTGGCGATTCTCGGGCGCCTGTGGATGCGGAATCTGGGCCGGGCCGAGCGGGCCGAACGTGTCAGCGCCGAGGAGTTGCAGCGCCGGCGCGATCTCGAGGAACGCAACCGGATCGCCCGCGAACTGCACGACGTGGTCGCACACAGCATGTCGGTGATCAATGTCCAGTCCACGACTGCCCGGTACCGCAAACCGGGTATCCCCCCGGAGATCCAGCAGGAGTTCGACGACATCGCGGATTCCTCTCGCCAGGCCCTGAACGAGATGCGCGCGCTGCTGGCCCTGCTGCGCACCGGCGAGGTCCCCACCGCACCGGTCCCCACCGTGGCCGACATCCCGGACCTCATCGAGGCCACCCGCGCCTCCGGTGCGCAGATCAGCTACTCCGGCCCGGACACCGCGGTCTCCCCGGCGGTCGGGCTGACGGCGTTCCGGGTGGTCCAGGAGGGGCTGAGCAACGCGCTGCGGCACTCTCCCGGGTCCACTGTGGATGTCACCGTGGCGACCGAGGCGAGCGCCGTCACTGTGCAGGTGCTGAACTCGGCGCCGGTTTCCGATGAGGAGAGCGCCCCAGGTTCAGGGTTGGGGCTGGCGGGCATCCGTGAGCGCATCACCACCGTGGGTGGCACGGTCGAGGCGGGTCCGCGGGCCGAGGGCGGATACCGGCTGTATGCACGGATCCCGGTCAACGGCGGCTGACGGCCCACCGCACTCCCCTACCTGAGTAGGGGCACCAGAATGGCTCGTTCGGGTGACGCGCCAGGTCGAACCCTGTTCCTAATGTGCAGATATGACGACGACCGACACCCTCGCGCCCCTATCGGCCCAGGCTGCCCCGCGCCGGGCAGCGCGCGTGAACCCCGCCAAGGACTTCCTGGTGTTGTCCCGCCGGGTGAAGGCCTCCGGTCTGATGCAGCGCCGCCGCGGCTGGTACGCCCTGCGAGCCACAGTGCTCGCGGCAGCTTTCGCCGGCGCCGTTGCACTGCTGCTGACGCTGGGACAGAGCCCATGGCAGCTCGCCGTGGCCGGGCTGTTCGGTGTGCTGCTGACTCAGGCGGCGTTCTTCGGCCACGATGCGGCACACCAGCAGGTGTTCAGTTCCTCCAACCGCAACGAGTGGCTCTCGCGGGTCATCGCGAACCTGGTGGTCGGGCTCAGTCACGGCTGGTGGGCCCGCAAGCACGGCAGGCACCACGACCGGCCCAACACGATCGGCAAAGACGGGGACATCGCGACCGGGGCCTTGGTCTTCGACCCGGAGGACGTGCCTGAACGGACCGGGATGATCGGGTGGATCACCCGGCGGCAAGGGTGGATGTTCTTCCCGATGCTGACGCTGGAGGGTCTCAACCTGCATGTCAGTGCCGTCCGCACGTTGGTGGAGGAGCGGGAACTGAGCTACCGCCGGGTCGAGGCGCTGTTCCTGGCGATCCGACTGCTCGGATTCCCGGCCCTGGTGATCGTGACGCTGGGACCGTGGTGGGCACTGGCGTTCCTCGCCGTCCAGCTCATGGTCTTCGGGGTGTACATGGGCGCCAGTTTCGCCCCGAACCACAAGGGGATGCCGCTGCTGGCCGAGCGCGATACGATCGACTTCCTGCGCCGTCAGGTGCTCACCTCCCGCAACGTCCGCGGAGGCCGTCCGATCTTCTGGGCCATGGGCGGGCTGAACCACCAGATCGAGCACCACCTCTTCCCGCGGATGCCGAGCGTGAACCTGCCGCTCGTGCGGCCGATGGTGCGTGAGTACTGCGCCGAGAAGAACATCCCGTACACCGAGGCCGGTCTGTTCGAGTCCTACGGGATCGTCATCCGGTATCTCAACCGGGTCGGTCTCGGTGAGGCGGACCCGTTCGAGTGCCCCCTGACCGCACGGTACCGGCCGTTCTGATGATCGAGGATCAGAACGCCTTGGCCACCTCCGCCGATTCCATCGGCTGGGAGAACATCGGGAAGTCGTAGGTGATGGCGTTGTCATGCTCCTCCACCGACGTAGCCGCGACGCAATCGGTCAGCGTGATCACCCGGTACCCGTTCTCGTAGGCGGACCGCATGGTCGACTCCACACAGCAGTTGGTGAGGAATCCGCCGAGGATCACCGTGGTGATCCCCTTGCTGCGCAGGATGAAATCGAGGTTGGTGCTGGCGAAGGTGTCGAGGCCACGCTTGCCCTCGATCAGGATGTCGCCCTCGACCGGCGTGAGGTCGTCAACGATCGCGGCACCCCAGGTGCCCTTGACGAAGGCGTTGCCGTCGACCACGCCGGCGAGGATTCCGTAGGGGTGCTTGGTGAGCTCGCCGTAGCCGGGTGCGAACGTGATCGGGGCGTGCATGATCGTGCAGCCGGCCTTCCGGGCGGCGTCCACGAAGGCCGTGGTCTTCGGGAGCATCTCGGTCTTGTCCATCACCGCCGAGACGGCGTCGTGCAACACGCCGCCGGGCGAGGTGAACTCGTTCTGGTATTCGATGAGGACGACTGCCGTGGTCGCGGGGTCGAGAGTGAGCTGATCGGACATCGTTGCACCGGTGCTTTCGGTCGATCGGTTCGGAACGGACGTGACCCAGTGAGCCGCGTCACGCCCATCGAACCACCAGGGCATTCGCCCGGGCAATGGGCGGGGCTGGATCGATAACACCGACCAGTGGGTAGCCTCGAGCATGTGGCACTCCCCCGGGTCGTCCTGATCTCCGGCACCTCGCACGCCGGCACCTCCAGTTCGGCGGCGCTGGTGGCCCAGCGGCTCGGATACGCCTGCCGGAGCACGGATCAGCTGGCCCGCCATCCCGGCCGCCCTTGGCGCACGGCCGAGCGTGAGGTGCCCCCGCACGTTGCCGAGCACTACGCGCATCTCCCGGTCGAGGAACTGCTCGCTTCGGTGCTCGACCACTATGACCACTTGGCACCCCGGATCCGTGGTCTGGTCACGGCGCACCTGGCGGGCGCGGGAGGCGGCGATGGCCTGGTCCTGGAAGGATCAGCGTTGCGCCCCGCCCTCATCGCGGGCCTCAGCGGCTCGCGAGTGGCTGCCGTCCGGCTGGTGGCATCCCCGGACGTCCTGGACGAGCGTATCCGCCGCGAGGCACGAGCGGGAGTGCGCACGGCGGCTGAGCACCATCTGGTGGACCAGTTCGTGGCCCGCTCGCTCCGCTTTCAGTCGCTCATGGACGCGGAAGCCCACGGCACCGGGCTCGCGCTGATCGACACGAGCACACGCTCTCCAGCGCAGGCCACTGACCTCATCATCGCTGCAGCACCCTGACCGGGAGAGCGAGAGCTTCTCACCGCGCCAGGTCCGCGCTCTCGTCCGGCACGGCCGCCCCGTCAACCACCGGCGACGCCGCAGCCCGTGAACGCAGCAGGACGATCGCGCAACCGCCGAGTACCACGGCCGCCACGGCCAGCAGCGCCCGGTAGTCCACCACGGCCACCAACGCAGCACCTGCCGCGATGGAGACCAATTGTGGCAGGGTCATCGCGATATTGGTGGCGGCCGCCGTCCGCCCCTGCAAACGCGGCGGGGTGAGGCGCTGGCGGGTGGTGATCATCGCGACCATCAACCAGGGAATCACCGCGCCGGCCACAGTGATGGCAACCACAGCCGCCGGAAGCAGCGGCACACCGATCGCATCGCTCGCGAACGCCACGGAGGCCACGGCAAGCACCCCCAGCGAGGTGCCGACGGTGCGAGCAGGCCCCCACCTACGCAGCACCATCGCGGAGGTGAGGCCGCCAAGGATCGCACCGGCGCCTTGCAGACTCATCAGCACCCCGAAGAACGCCGGCTGCATCCCGAGCCCGTGCTCGACCACCTCGAACAGCACGGTGTCGAACAGCCCAATCACACCGAACGCGACGGCCACCACGAGCACCATCCGCAGCAGCAGCGGTACCGAACGCAGGTGTCGGAACCCGGCCGAGGTCTCCGCCCAGAACCGGTTCTCGGCAGTCTCCGGCGCCGACTCGACCACTGGGACCGAGGCGATCAGCAGCGCAGTCAACACGAGCAACCCGGCCACGCCCAGGCCGAGCGCCTGGCCACCCCACAGCACATACAGGCCGGCGCCGATCGCCGGGGTGAGAATGCGCAGCCCGTTGTCCACTGTGGACAGCAGCGCGTTCGCGGAGTCGAGCTGGTCGTCGGGCAACAGATCACGCAGTAGCCCGGACTGAGCGGAGCCGTTCAGCACCCCGAGCGCGCCGTAGAGCACCGTGACGGCGTAGAGGAGCCAGAGCATGGCGGAGCTATCCACCAGTACCAATGAAGCGGCGGCACCGGCGGCCACGAGGTTGGTGACCACGATCAGCGGCTTGCGGCGCACCCGGTCCACCAGCAGCCCGAGCAGCGGGGCGAGTAGGGAGGGCAGCGCGAGCGCGAAGAACACCAGGCCGGCCGCGGAGGAGGAGCCGGTGAGGTCCTTTGCCCAGACGGCCAGGGTGAGGAAGAGGGCGCTGTCGGCGAGGTTGCCGACGGTCCAGCCGCCCAGCAGCCGGCGGAACAGTCGGTGCTGCAGGAGGGTCTTCATCGCTGGTCCTCGGTACCGTCGTCGGCAGTGGCGAAGTTCTCGGTGCTGTTGGTGGCGGGTTCCACCAGGTAGGTGGCGGTGAAGATGCGCACCGGGCGGCCGCCCTCGGGTCGTAGTTCCGGGTTCTCCCAACGGGGCACATACTCACGCACGATCTCCCCGATCCGCGCCGAGACGTCCTTGGCCTCCTCCGGGGTGAGGTGCAACGTCGCGCCGCCGGTGGTCAACGCGTCCGTCCAGCCCGACGGCGTCGGTCGCCCCGCCGCGCGACGAAGCCGTCCGGTCTCCCACTCCAGGAAGGACGACTCCAGCGCGCGGGCGGCGAGATCCCGGTCAGAGCCGTCGCGCTCGCCCGCGGACCAGGACTGTTCGATGTCGACCACCCGCCACGGGCGGTCCCTGCCGGTGGCGCCCTCCACCCGCTCGATGTAGCCGTGCTTGGCGAGCGTGCGCAGGTGGAAGGAGCAGTTCGCCGGGGTGGCTCCGACCAATTCGGCGAGTTCACTCGCGGTGGCGGTGCCTTCGATGGCGAGCCGTTCGAATAGCTCGATCCGCAGGGGGTGGGCCAGGGCCCGCATAGCGCCGGGATCATCGATTCTCATATCCGCACGATAGACCTGCAACAACTCTTTCGCAACACTTCTTTCAAGTCGCGCCGCATCCGCGCGCCCCTCTCCTCCTCCCGTCCCGTCCCAGCCGCGAGCGCAACCTTGTGCGGCGTTTGCGGCGGTGAACGCCGCACAAGGTTGCGCTCGGCATCGAGGTGGTCCCTGCGGAGAGGTGGTGGGTGCTGCGGACTGCGTCCTGTCCCGGAGCCCCGCGACCATCGCACGTCACGACCAGGGCACTCAGCGGCCGAGCACTCCGCGCAGGAAGTCGTCCGCGGGCGCAGGCAGGCGGACCCCGCGCCGCCACACCGCATGCAAGTGCCGGCTCAGGTCCACGCCCGGCAGGTCGATCTCCACCAGCCGCCCGTCGCTGATCTCCGCGTTCACCGCGAGCGCGCTCAGCACTGCCGGGTAGCCGCCGGATGCCACCTCCACCTTCACGGCGGCGTTCGAGCCGAGTTCCAACGCCGGCCGTACGGGCTGTCCCAGCGCACGAGTGAGCGTGTCCCGGGTGCCGGAGCCGTCCTCGCGGGAAGCCAGCGCGAGGCCGAGCAACTGATCACGGGTGAGCGGGCGGCGTCGGCGGGCGAGCGGATGCTCGGGCCCCACCACGAGCGTGAGCCGGTCCGTTCCCACCCGGCGCCGCGCCAGGTCTGCCGGCACTGCCGGAGACTCGACGAACCCGAGATCGACCTCACGCGCCCGCAGCGCAGCCACCACATCGGCCGAGTTCATCACCCGCAACCGCACCGGAAGCCCCGCACTACGCCGCCGGTAGGCAGCCAACCAGGCTGGCATCAGGTACTCCCCCACCGTCTGGCTGGCCGCCACGGTCAGCTGCGAGTCGTGCTGCCCGGCGAGCGCCTGGGCACCGGTGATGAGCACCTCAGCCGCGTCGACGACGGCCCTCGCCCAGTCCGTGACGGTGCGTCCGTCCGTGGTCAGCTGGGCGCCACGGCTGCGGCGGTCCACCAACTCAAGGCCGAGACGGCGCTCCAGGTCTTTGATCCGGGCGCTCGCCGAGGGTTGGCTCACTCCGGCGGCGCGTGCGGCGGCAGAGATGCTGCCGCGATCGGCGACCGCGACGAGCAGTCGCAGCATGTCGAGCGTGACGTCTTTCGGTGCAGGCACACCTATAGGTTACGCCTATGTCCATCTAGGAATACGGTAGGTACTGGCCAGGCTCCGCTACCGGGAGCATCGAAGAATGGCCACCACCGAGCTCGCCGTCACCAGAGACTGCGCGCCTCGAGGTCAAGCGCGAGGTCCGTGCGCACGGTGGTGGTCGGTTCTCACCCGGAAAGCGACCACAACCCCGCCCAGCCAGGGCCGGCGCCGCGCGCAACTCACCGGACTGCTCACGTGCATCCTGCTGACGGCGGTCGCTACCCTCGCGGGACGTTTCCTGCCGCTGATCGGGCCGCCGGTCATCGCCATCCTCGGCGGCGCACTGCTTGCCACCGCCGCCGGCCCTCGACGCCGGCAGGCGTGGGCACCCGTTCTCCCGGTCGCCAGCAGGTGGGGCCTGCAGATCGCCGTCGTGCTCCTGGGCGTGCACCTCAGCCTGGGCGAGGTGGCGCGGACCGGGGGCGATGCGCTCCCCGTGACCATCGGGACGTTGCTGCTCTGCCTGGGGGCCGCCGTCGGGCTGGGGCGCCTGCTCGGTGTGCACCGCGACCTACGCACCCTGATCGGAGTGGGCACCGCCGTGTGTGGCGCGTCCGCGATCGCCGCTGTGACGCCGGTACTGCGCCCGGCAGGAAGTGCGGTGGCGTACGCGCTGAGCACGGTCTTCGTGTTCAACATCGTCGCGGTGATCGCCTTCCCACCGCTCGGGTACGCCCTCGGTCTCAGCGATGCGGCATTCGGCGTGCTCGCCGGTACCGCGGTGAACGACATGTCCTCGGTGGTGGCGGCGGCCGGCAGCTACTCCCCCGAAGCCGCGCACACTGCGGTCGTGGTGAAGTTGAGCCGCACGCTGGCGATCATCCCGATCTGCCTCGTGCTGGCGGCGCTGGTCGCGCGACGCGACCGGGCGGGCCGCGGGTCCGATGCGCCCCGGCCAGTGTGGCGCCTGGTGCCCTGGTTCCTGGTGGCATTCGTGGTGGTGGCAGGGCTGAACTCCCTCAGCTGGATACCGAGCTTCATCCAGGGTGCTGCCGGTGGGCTCTCCAGCCTGCTCATCACCGCGGCCCTCGGCGCGATTGGGCTGGCCACCGACCTTCCCGCGCTGCGGCGCGCCGGTCCGGCTCCGTTGCTCCTCGGCGGCGTGCTGTGGCTGGTGGTCACCGGTGGCAGCCTCGGTCTGCAGGCACTCCTCGGACCCTGACCTCCTCAGTGACCGAGCAATTCGCTGCGCAGCGGCTCGTCGAGTTTGCTGACGGCGGTCCGTAGCGCCGGGCGGGGCATGTCGGATCCTCGGCGGCGCAGAAAGGCGATGGCAGCCTCGCGGTCCTGCACACTCACCTCCCGCAGCGCCACGCCCACGGACGCCGTCACGTCCACTTCGGCGTCATCGGCAAGCAGCCCTGCGATCGCCAGAGCATCGGCGATCTCACCGTTTCGGACCAGCCAGAAGGTGGCGGTGATCGCCGAGCGGCGCTCGTAGGTGTCAGCTGAACGGGCGAGGGTCTCCAGCACACTGCGGTCGGTGCGGGTGAGCAGCCACCCGCCGAGCACACGGGGCGCGGCACGGTCCACGAAGTCCCAGGTGTCGATCGTGTCGTGGTTGTCCAGGTAGAGCCTGGCCAACTCGGCCCGCTGATCGTCGGTGAGCTGGCGGCGGGCACGGAAGTCGAGAATGCTCACCCCGACCATCCGGGCCTCGTACCACGGGGACCGCAGCAGTCCGGTGACCTCGCCCAGACCGATATCCCGGTGCTGCTTGGCCAGGTCGAAGACCGTGCCCATCCGCACCCCGAGGGGGCGGCTGCTCCCACGCAGCCGGCGGCTGATCTTCTCGCGTTCGGTGTCGGTGGCGTGCTCGCGAAGCGCGGCGACGATCTCCTCGGCGGCTGACATGGCCGGCCTAGGTGTCGCGAGCGATGAGCTCGGCCTGGTGTCGATGCCCGACTGTCTCATAGCCGATGATCACGATCACCGGTGAGAGCGCCACGAGTAGCAGCGCCGTGCCGAACGACAAGCCCATCGAGACGGCCCACACCGCACCCGCGAGTGCCACCAGCGCCCCGACGAACAGCACGGTGTGGAGCCGGTCGACGGCGTGCATCAGCAGGGAGTAGACCACGAACAGGGTGAGTAGGAAGACCACCACGGGCACCGCCGTCGTGAGCACTGCGAAGGTGGCTGAGACGTGCGCCTCGTGCTCGATCACGTACGCGCCCACGTGCATTCCGGCGCCGACGGCGGCCAGCGAGCCGTACAGGATGATGTGCAGATATCCCCACGCGAAGCCGCGTTCGCGATGCCTGGCAAGCATCTCGCCGGAGGGCATCGTGAAGTAGACCCACCAGAGCGCGAAGGCGAGCGCGGTACCCGCGACCGCCACGAGCGCGGCCTCGACAGTCCAGCCCTGAGCGTCCACCACTGCCGAGATCGCGGTGATGGTGCCGAGGATAATCTCCCCGAGGGTGATGATCACCAGCAGTCCGTAGCGCTCAGCCACATGGTGCGGGTGCCAGGGCGTGCCTGCGTCCTGACGTTCGGCGAGCACCGGGCCGAGCATCTCGAACAGCACGAGCAGAAGCAGCGGGATCCACACCACCGACAGCGGCGGGTCGATGATGAACATCACCACCCAGCCGACCTGTGCGATCGCAGTGGTGGTCACGTAGCTCATACAGGTGCGACGGCGCGCCGGGTCGTGGCGGGCGGCACGCACCCACAGACCCAGGGTGGCCGCCCGCATCACGATATAGCCGAACACCATCACGCGGTTGTCGAGGTGGACCCCCTCGTCGACGGAGTGAAACACGTCCGGGATGCCGAGCGCGACGATCAGCACACCGACCATCACCACGAGCGTGGCAGTGCGGAATACCGCGTCGTCGTTGTCGTAGGCCGAGGCGAGCCAGGTGTAGTTGATCCAGGCCCAGCAGATCGCGAACGTCGCGACGGCGAACCCGAACAGGGCGGCACCGACGTGCCCCTCGGCGAGCAGATGCGCCATCTGACTGCCCGCCTGGGCGAACGCCACCACGAACGTGAGGTCGAGCAGCAGTTCGAGCGGGGTGGCCGGGCGGTGCGACTCGTTCGGGTCGCGCCCGATCATCCGAGCGATGCGATGATGGCGCCTCGTCGGTGCGTGCTCGTTCATACGGCCCCTCGATGACGGTGGATCCACGGGTCGACGGTGGCGTGGAAGGCGTCGGTGCTGTCGCGGCGGACGCAGTGGCCCGCGCCAGGAATCACGGCGATCTCGACCCGTGAGTTGCCGATCGCCTGGATCTCGGCGAGCTGATCCTCATGGAGGATCACGCCGTTCGTGCCGGTGACCAGCAGCGTCGGCACCGTGAGCCCGCGGATGATCTCTCGCCAAGGATCCGACGGCGTAGCGCGCCCCTGGGCGAGGAAGGCACGATCGGTCTGATCGTAGGCACGGCGCCATGGCCCGATCTCGCTTGCCGGCCAATGCTTGCCCGGTTGGCCGCGGCCGCCGAGGAAATCCCGCCCGCGCGCACGCTCGCGATCGGGCGGGAGGTCGCGCCACGAGGGGTCTTCGAGTACGACGGCGGTGGCTAGGTCCGGCCGTCGGTAGGCGATAGCTGCCGCTGCGGCGCCGCCCATGGAGTGCCCCACCAGGATCGCCGGGCCGGGGAGCTGCTCCAGCACCGCGATGGTCTCGGCGAGCATCGGCTCGATCGGGTCCCTCTCGAGCTCGTCGGGACGGAACCGGTCCGACTCACCGTGCCCGAGCGCATCCGGGGCGATCACGGTGTAGGTCGGGTACCAGTGGGCTATCGCATCGGCCCAGCACCGGCCCGAGTCGGTGATGCCGTGCAGGAGAACGAGGGTGGCGGCTGGTTCGGGCGAGGCCCACGTGTGCACCTTCAGGCGAGAGCTCATGCGGGGATTGTAGGAGAGCGCGGGGACATTGGTCCCTGGTGTCGCAACAGCGATTCCTCGCCGTCATCGGGTGGCTGCCACGAGACGGACCGGAGGTTGTGGTGCCAGAAGCGACAGTGAGCGACGCGGCGGCCGAGGTGCTGGCCGAGCTGGCGGAACTCGAGGATTCGACGATTCGTGCCGTGAACGAATCCCGCGGTGACCTCTCCGTTCGCACCGATCTGGATCGAGGAGATCGAACGGCGCCGAGAGGCTACAGCGTACGCCGGAGGAGACGATCGGCCCGGGCAGCGCCGCAACGATCTGGACCCGCCGTCGACCGGTTCACGACGGTGAGGTGACTTACGCGGCGTTGCTGCCGGTCTTCCGCTTAAACCATAGGTAACCGGCCGTGGCGAGGAAGAGAACGAGGCCGATGAAGGTGAGCCAGAGCAAACCCTCGATGAGTAGCCCGAGAACGGAAACGACGAGCCAGGCGATGAGCAGGAAGGCGACGAACTTGAGCATGTTCAAATCGTAGGCGCAGCGCCCCTGCCACGCTCGCCGGCCCGCGATCACCGTGACCGCCCACATCGTCCGATCCACGTGCTCCGGCTACACAGATCACTCCTCGTCCGCGTCGGAACCGGGCTGCGGTCTCGGCGTATGCCTGGACTTAGAGATCACGCGCCGCCCCCTCGACCAGAGCATTCCAGCCCGTCATGGCTATGTCGACGACAGCGTGCGCCTGCGCGCGGTTGAACCCATCACGGACCTGGATCGAGAGTCCGTGCAGCACCGTCTGAACGTAGGACGCAGCCGCTGCGGCATCCAGGTGCGCGGGCAGGTCACCTTCGGAGATTCCGCGCTCAATCCGAGCTTCGATCGTCTCCCGGTCATGGTGACGACGAACAGTGAGCTTGCGGTCGACCTCTTCGTGGCCGGAGCCAAGGTTGATCGCCGCGAGCACGACCATGCAGCCGGGAGGTGTCGCGGGATCTGTGTAGGCGTCGGCATGGGCACGCAACACGGCCTCAATCGCATCGCTGGCCTTGGGCCTGGTCAGGGCCTCGTCCGTCGGCGTACCGCCTGGCGGGTCGTACAGCTCGATGGCCTCGTCGAACAACTCGGCCTTAGAGCCGAAGGCGGCGTACAGACTGGTTGCGGTGATCCCGAGTTCCGCCGTCAGCATCGCAACTGAGGCGCCCTCATAGCCTCGACGCCAGAACACCTCCATCGCCTTCCGCAGAGCCGCGTCCCTGTCAAAGGTGCGCGGACGACCTCGCGCTGCCATCAGCTCACCTCCTGATCTTCGCCCCTCGCCTACTTCATCGCGCCGTTTGACGATTGAGGAGCGATCACTACACAATATTATATGTAGTGATCGCTACATATTTCAGATCATCGAGTGGAGACCGCAATGAGCCGACTACTAGACAAGACCGCCCTCGTCACTGGAGGTAGCCGGGGCATCGGGGCCGCCATCGCTCAACGACTGGCCGCGGACGGTGCCCGCGTCGCGTTGACGTATCACGCCTCCGAGGACCGCGCGCAACAGGTTGTCGACCAGATCAGTGCCGATGGCGGTACCGCCATCGCCATAGAGGCCGCCATGGAGGACCCGGCTCAGGTGGAGTCCGCGGTGGAGTCGACGGTGCAGGCCCTCGGGGGGTTGGACATCGTGGTCAACAATGCCGGGATCTTCCCGTACGGCCGGATCGAGGATCTGACGCTGGCTGACTACGAACGGACGATGGCCGTCCACATGCGCGCCGTATTCGTCGCCGTCCAGGCTGCAATACCCCACCTGGGCGCCGGCGGCCGGATCATCAGCATTGGCAGCAGTTTCGTCGAACGAGTGCCTGGGCCGGGGATCAGCCTGTACGCCATGAGCAAATCAGCACTCGTGGGGTTCACCAAGGGCATTGCCCGCGATCTCGGCGAGCACGGGATCACCGCCGTCGTGGTTCACCCCGGTTCGACCGACACCGAAATGAACCCCGCCGATTCGCCCGACGCCGACGCTGAGCGAGCACTCACCGCGCTGGGCCGATACGGCACCCCAGAGGAGATTGCTGCACTTGTCGCCTACCTGGCGGGGCCTGAGGGTGCCTACATCACTGGAACTGCCATCACCGTTGACGGCGGCGTCAACGCGTAAGGACATCGGCGACCGTCCCTGCGGTGAAGCCGTCGCGTTCGAGTACCACGCGGGGCCGCGTTACGGTGTCCGTCCGACGACGTGCACTGGAGGGATGACGATGGCGGAGCGGGTGCGTTTCGCGAGCTCGACGGGTCCGCTGCTCGCAGGACTGCTGGACGTTCCCGAGGGAGAGGCGCGCGGCTGGGCCGTCTTCGTCCACGGTTTCACCCTCGGCAAGAACTCCCCCGCAGCCGCCCGGATCTGTCGGCAATTGGCGGCTGAAGGCATCGGCACGCTTCGCTTCGACGCACTCGGCCTCGCCGACTCCGACGGCGACTGGGGTGACGGATCGTTCACGGTGAAGGTCCACGACACCGTCGCCGCCACCCGGTTCATGGCCGAGCGCGGCACGCCGGTCTCGGTTCTGGTGGGGCATTCCTGGGGTGGCGCGGCTGCAATCGCCGCTGGGCGGGATGCCGGTGTCGGCGCCGTGGTCAGCATCGGCGCACCGTCGGACCCAAGCAACGTGGAACGTCACTACGACGCCGTCGTCGACCGGGCGTGCCAAGACGGAAGCGCGCAGTGGCTGGTTGGCGGGCGAGGACTCACGCTCAAGCGGGACTTCGTCGAGGACGTTCGCCGCGCGGATCTGACGGACAAGGTTGCCGCACTCGACCGGCCGCTGCTGATCATGCACTCGCCGACCGACAACACGGTGGGCATCGACAACGCTAGCGAGATCTTCCGTATGGCACGCCACCCACGCAGTTTCGTCTCGCTCGAGGGGGCAGATCACCTGCTCACCGAGCCCGGGCAGGCGCAGCGGGCGGCGCGGATCGCGGCTGCCTGGGTCGAGCCGTACCTCAACCCGGCGTCGGCTGACAGCGAACTCGGTCGGTAGGCAGCGAGCTGCCGTCAGGTGAGTTGCTCGGCTAGCGCGACGATGATCCCCGCGGGGCCACGGAGGTAGCAGAGCCGATGGCTGTTCTCGTACTGCGCCACCGCTCCCACAAGTTCCGCGCCATGGCGCCGCAGGTCGGCGAGGGTGGCGTCGAGGTCGTCGACGGCGAACATGATGCTCCGTAGTCCCAGCGTGTTTCCGAGAGCGTCAGGTGGATCAGTGCTGATCACCGCGGGAGTGCGGAACCTCGTCAGTTCGAGCCGACTGTTGCCGTCCGGGGTCCGCATCATCGCAATGTCGACTCGGACGTCGTCCAGCGCGTTGACCTGGTCCACCCACGGCCCCTCGATCGGCGCCTGGCCTTCCAGTTCCATTCCGAGCTCGATGAAGAAGGCGATCGCTGCCTCGAGGTCATCGACGACGACGCCCACGTGATCCATTCGTTGAAGCGTCATGACGATTCTCCTCCTTGCCGTGTGGCCCGATGGGGCCGCTGATGCTCCTGGGACGGAGCCACCGTCGCGTTCTCGACATTCACGCTCGGCGCCTAGCTCCCTGCAGGCGGGCCCGTCGTAGCGACGGCAATAGTGCGATTTGCGTGGTCGGCCGCGTGACGGACCTGCACTCGACCCTTTCGTGGACCCATGCGGTATCGGGAGAAGACAGAAATGGCCATGCCAAGGAGCGGGGCTGCCGCCGCCTCCGGACGATCAATGTTGGCGCCTCCTGCGACGCTCACCCAGACTCAACGACCGGTTGGTGAACAGTGGCCCGATCGACGCGCACGAACGGACCCGCTGACCCCGCGTCGGCCGGTGGAGTGACCTCTGGCACTGACCGCGGCAAGCGCGGGTACCTAGGCTGAGCCTGCGCCGATGAAGCTGCGGACTCGCGACGCCGAGGCGTCACACAGGAGGAACCACGATGACTGCTGAGTACACCTGGGACGTGTTCTCCACCCTTGACGGCTACGGCTCGTATGCCGAGGGGGCCGACTGGGGCGGATACTGGAGCAAGCAGGGTCCCGAGCTGCTCGAGGCTCGCGCCGCGATCTTCACCAACGCGCAGCGGATGGTCTACGGGGCCACCACGTTCCGGGAGATGGCGGAGATCATGACGTCCGGCATCGATCCGAATGCGCTCGATGAGTGGAATCTGCTGACGATGCGCGCGCCGGCTACGGTGATCTCCTCCACTTTGCACGACACGCTTGGCTGGCCGGACGCGACCATCGTCAGCGGTGACGCCGTAGACATCGTCACCCGGCTCAAGGAGGAGTCGGATGTGCCACTGCGCTCGCAGGCCAGTCTCTCGTTGAACCGCACCCTGATGGCCGCCGGACTCGTCGACCGACTGCATGTGACGATCTTCCCCGTCATCTCAGGCCAGACCGGAACCAGTCCGATCCTGCGCGGCGCCGCCGACTTCCACCTCGAGTTGCTCGATAGCCGGACGCTGGACGGGCACACCCAGGAACTCGTCTACCGCCCCACGCCGCGCTGACGGCGCCCGATGATGGAGAGGAATCGTGCCCAGACGTCTTGTTGTGCTGGGCTGAGTGTCTGTGCCTGCATCTGCTCAACCATCGCCATGATCGGCGGGCCGTCGCCGGCTGGAGCACGTCCTGCTGCTTCCCAGACAGCATGAGCGAACTCCGCGATGCGATGCGCGAGCCGCGTGGCACTTGCTGCATCGATGCGGGTGTGCCCTTCAAGGCGTTCGAACTCCTGGTACCAGGCGCCCTGTTCGGCCAACGCGGTTGAATCCAGCGCGTCAAGCACTGTCTCCGCAGTATCCGCATCGACCTCACCGCTGGTGGTGAGTAGCGTCCACACGTCCTGATCGAGTCTCTGCGTTCTTGTGGGGTGCGCTGAGTCCGAATATCGACCCGGTCGCAGCGCGAGCTTGGACAACTGCGCCAAAGTTCGCCGCTGCGCCTCAATGCGTTCTACGTGCTCTTCCAGTTCCCGGTCGAGCCTCGCAAAGAGTTCTGCCTGGTTCAGGTCGTCCTGATCGAGGATCCCCGCGATCTTGCGCAGCGGCACGCCGCTCGCCGCCAGCTGCCGAATCCGCAGAAGCGTGACCAAGTCGTCAACACTGTAACGTCGGTACCCGTTCGCGTCACGGGGCACGTCGGGGAGCAACCCGATTGCGTGATAGTGGCGCAACGCCCGCGGGGTCGTTCCTGCAAGGTTGGCCAGGTCATGACTGCGCAGCACGAGGTCGCTCGATGACGCCTCGTCGCCCTCGCCCAGCATTCCCGCTTGTTGGCTCATGTCGTCGTCGAATCAGGTACGTGCCCCAGTGCTGCCAGAAATGAGTCAGGTTCGTCGATATGGAGTTGCACTTCGGAAGCATGGAAGTCGGCGGGCAGGTGCCTGGGCGGTATCGGAGCCGCGGCACGGACTGGCTCGCTGAACTTGATGAGTACGTTGGTGCTCTGGAACGCCGTGAGGATCAGCTGCTCATCGTCGATGTGTGGTTGCGTATGCGCATGATTCGCGTGTTGCTTCGCCACGAGAATATTGGTCAGAGGAGTGACGAGCACCGTCGAGTGCCCCCATCGCAGGTGCAGAGCACCCTCCTTCACGAAGTGCGGGTGGACCACGCGAGACGCCAGATGGCCAAGCACGAACAGCACGCTCCAGATCGTGAGGATGATCAACACGATTTGCAGCCATGGCCACGGGACGAGAAAGTGCACCACGACGAGTTCTACCAGACTCACGGCGATCATCACGGCCGGGAACGTCATCGTGCCGCGCGTGTACCCGAACGGCCGTGCATCAGCCGTGACCCGTCGCTTGCCGCTCGCGAGCAGGAACAAACTCGCGAAAGCCCGAAGTTCAGCGACCGCACCACGCAGCAACGGCTCTTCCGACGCAAGCCGATCGAGGAAACCCGCATTCGTTTCTGATTTCGTACGAGCGACGTGGTTCAGCCGGAAGGCGGTAATGAAAACGAGCACCAGGAGCAGTGGTATTTCGATTGTCAGAAACAGACGCCACGCTGTGGAGCCGGGGAGTACACCCGCAAGATTCAATGCGAGCAAAGCGATCACCATGGCAAGAGTGAGGCCCGCATGTCCTCGATGGACCCTGCGGAGCCAACGAGCCCGCTGCGTCATGCTCCCTAGTCTCAACTACGACGTAGCGTCGCAGTCAACTCTCTTCCAACGCTGCCGTCCGCCCGTCTCTCCTGGCTGCCCGCGGGGAGACCCGCGAATCCTCGCCTGGCTCGACCACCACCGCGCCCCAGTTCGTCGTGGTGCGCGCTCTTTGCTCAGCCGTCCACGCTGGCGGTACAGGTCACTGCCTCACCCGGCGCAGACGACTCCTGCTCCTCAAGCACGATGGATCCGTCCTGCACGACGGCGCAGCGTAGGACAGCATCGGGAACACCACCGACGGAGATGGACACCTCGTCATCTGCGAGTGCCAGGGTCTCGAAGGTCGCGGGGGTCGCCTCGCTGGCAGAGACCGTGGCGCCGGTGGTCTGCTGCTCACTCAGGCCCGTCTGCCGCGTGATGTACTCAACGCGCAGGACGGCGCCGTCGCCTCCGCCGGACACCACTTCGGCCTCATAGGTCAGCGCAGATGAACTTTCCATGCTGCCACACCCGCCCAGACTGAACGCGGCGGCCAGTCCGGCTGCGGCTACCAGTCCGTGCGTCACGAACCTCTCCGGTGCCCTCGAAGAGTTCCTCCTGGTGCCGATGAAACCGTGCATCATTCCCCCACTCGTATTCGCCGTCGTCTGCCGGGCCACGCAGCCGCAGAGTGTGTGGCGGTGCGTGGTCACCAGCGTGCATGAATCATGCTGCCCTGCCCGCATGCCGTTGGCGTCACCCCTGCGTAGGACAATGCCATCAGCCGATGGGTGGAGCTCACCTGTCGTGATGAGCCACCTTGCGGATCACCACCGCTGCCGAGTGTGCGAGAACCCACGCATGACTCCCGCAGTACACGACCATCCGCCCGCGCCCGGCACACGTACCACGCGGCGCCGCAGACCTTCCAGGTCCGCTCCGCCATACGCCGTGAACGCCCCGCGATCGGGTGCCCTCGCCACCACCTCACCTCGTGCTCAGCGCACTGGCACGGTGCTTCGTCAGCCGGTTGCATGACCCTTCACGACCCCCGAACTCCAAGTTGGCCTCCAACCGGAGCCATACCGTGAACGCAGCTCGGCCCCGTCTCTGACTTCCGCCAGCAACGGAGCCGATTACGTCTGGTGGAGCTAGGGGGAACCGCCTCTCCTCGCTCCGCTGCGGGAGGCTCGGCGAATCCACTCTGCCTTCAGTAACGACAGATGGGACCGGCAAAAAGCACGCCGGTCCCATCTGTCATTTGGTGGAGCTAGGGGGATTCGAACCCCCGACCTTCTCATTGCGAACGAGACGCGCTACCAACTGCGCCATAGCCCCAAGATCGGGATCCAGGATAACACTTCGCGTGGCGGCCTACTGCCCCACCGCGCGGCGCCGCTCGAGCACCGCCTGCAGGTCCACTGACGGCCCTGGGACGGTTCGGTTTGACCCGGCGACGTCCGCCTGCGCCTGCGCCTGCTCAGCAGCATGGGCTGCGTCCGCAGTGGCGATCTCCTGCGCCATGGGCGCGGCTTCTTCAGCCGTGATCGGAGCATTCTCCCGGCGTGGTGCCGCTGGCTTCATCGTGTACATCGGCGCGGGCACCGGCACCGGGGTCCAACCCTCGCCCGTCGGAAGATCCGGGCGGGTCGCCGGAACGTGGGGCGCTGTCTCCATCGGCATCGGGTCGATATCGATGCGCAGGCTGGACGGCTTCTCCTGTACCGGCCCAGCTCGCCGGGCCGCCCGGGTCTCGTCGGCCTTGCGAGCGCGTTCGATCTCGGCCACCCATCGCTCGTCAGCCACTCGCGCTGCGGCTGCGGCACGGCGACCCAGCACAAGCACGCCGAGGAACGCCACCGTGGGGACGATCCCGGCGGCGACATTGATCGTCGACATCCCCACTACGGCCCACCCCCCGATGGTCGCGGCGAGCAACATGAGAGTGAGGACCAGCCGGCGCTTCGCCGCGGCAGCACGGCGGCTGGCGGCAGCGGCGCGCGCGGCGCGGGCTGCAGCCGCGCGGCGCATGTCCGCGGCGGCGAGCCGCTGAGCGACGGGCGAGTGCATGGGGTTCTCCTCCTCGGTCCGCGGGCGGTGCAGGTATCCGCGGCTACTGCTGATAGTGAGTGGTTCGGTGGGGTTCGTGCCGGATCGGGCCAAGACCCTCAGTTCCGCAGAGAATCTGTCCGCCACTCGTGAATCCATCACCACCTGTCGGGATCGGATCACGGTAGGAAGCAGATATCCGAAGAACATCACTGCGATCGCCAGTACGACCCATCCGGCGAACTCCACGTTCTGACCGTAGAACCGGATCGGCTCCGAACGGCCCATCACGGTCGGCGTGTCGCCCGCGGCTACGACCAACTGAACCCATTTCTCGTGAGTGAACCCCCGCCGTCGGGGGTTCACTCACGAAAACTGGGTTCAGTTGGCGAGCGCTGCCACCAACCCGGCACCGACCTCTTCCCGGTTCAGCGCGAAGCTGCGGTGGTCGGCCCACGTTCCCTGGATGTGCAGATAGCCACGGCGCAGACCCTCCTCACGGAACCCGAGCTTGGCCACCACGCGCAGACTTGCCGCGTTCTCCGGGCGGATATTGATCTCCACGCGATGCAACCGCAGGCTGAACCAGCAGTAGTCCGCAGCCATGGCCACGGCCAGTGGCGTGATCCCGCGTCCAGCCATATGTTCAGAGATCCAGTAGCCGATCGAGGCCGCTTGAAGGGACCCACGGGTCACCCCGGCGATGGTCACCTGCCCCACGAGTTCGCCGCGGTGGTCCATCACGAAGGAGTATCCGGTGTCCTCTCGCGCGGCACGCGCCTGGTCGCGCACATACTGCCCGAAGGTCGGCCGGTACGGGCGCACGTCCGGTGAGGTCGCCTCCCAGGGCGCCAGCCAGGCAGCGTTTCGACGGCGGAGCGCCTCCCAGGCGGACCGGTCACGTCTGCGCAACGGCCTCAGGCGCAGGCCCTGGCTCACCAACTCCATCGGTGGTCCATCAGCTTTCCAGTACGAGGCAGTGCAGGCGCGCCCCGACCTCGACCTCCTCGACCGACTCGGGAACGACAGCCAGCGCATTGGCACGAGAGAGTGCGCTGACGAGCGGTCGCCTCGGATCCCCCACGGGTGTGGCACGGTATCCCTGCTCCGGGCTGCCGAGCACCGTGATCGGCACGAACTGACGCCGCCCGGGCGGTGAGGTCCATGCGTGCGTCACCGTAGCCGAGACCGTCGGCCGGTACCGCTCGGAGTGGCCGGCCATCGCCAGGAGCGCCGGTCGCACGAACACCTCATATCCCACCTGGGTCGCCGCCGGATCGCCAGGCAGGCAGATGATCGGAGTCTCCCGCGCACCTTCGTCAGCCCCACCGATCACCCCAACGCCATACTGCCGTCCCGGCCAGATCGCCACGTTGTCGAATCGCACCGAACCGAGCTGGCCGACCACTTCCTTGACTGTGTCGTTGCCGCCGTAACTCAAGCCGCCCGTGGTGATCACCAGATCGGCACGGACGAGCTGGTCCTCAAGGGTCTCCCGCAGCCCGGATCGCTCGTCCGGTACCGCCGCCACCCGGAAGGTGGATCCACCGGCATCCTGGACCGCCGTGGCCAGTGCATGTCCGTTCGCGTCGAAGACCTGCCCAGCACCGGCCCGTCGTCCCGGCTCCACCAGCTCGTCCCCAATCGAGACGAGCACCACCCGTGGCCGCGGATGGACACCGACCCGGGACCGGCCGAGTGCCGCCAGCAACGCGATCTGCCGGGCACCGATCCGCTGCCCGGCAGCGATCGCGATCTCACCCGCGCGCAGATCCTCCGCCTGCCGGCGGACGTTCTCCCCCTCCTCAGGGCCGAGGCGCACGTGCACGGTGGCACGACCGCCGTCGGTCTCCTCCACCGGAACCACCGCATCGGCACCTGCCGGCATCGGTGCTCCCGAGGAGATCCGCAGGGCCGCTCCGGTGACCACCCGGTGACTGTCCGTGGATCCGGCGCGCACATCGTCCAGCACGCGCAGGATGACCTCAGATTCGGGCCCGGCCCCATCCACGTCCCTGCTGATCACCGCGTAACCATCACGGCCGGCAAGGTCGGCTACCGGCAGGTCCGCCGGAGCGATCACATCCTCGGCCAGGACGCACCCCACGGCATCGTGCAGGACCACCTCCAGCGGCGGCAACGGCTGCAGCAGCTCCAGAACGGCGCCGAGGTGCTCGGAAACGGACTTCATCGTCCGGCCACGTACTCCCGGAGCCACGCGTGGAAGTCCTCACCGAGCTCGGGATGGTCGGAGCCGAGCTGCACCACTGCCTTGAGGTAATCCAGCCGATCGCCGGTGTCATACCGGCGGCCGCGGAAGATCACACCGTGCACCCCTCCACCAGTGCCGGTGCGCTGGGCCATCTCCTGGAGCGCGTCAGTGAGCTGGATTTCCCCGCCGCGCCCGGGTTCGGTGGTGCGCAACACGTCGAAGATCTCGGGCGCGAGCACATACCGACCGATCATCGCCAGGTTGCTTGGCGCGTCGGCTGGCTCCGGCTTTTCCACCATGTGCTGAACCCGCACCACGTCGTCACCGAATCGGTCGGTGACGTCGTGTGCCACTGCTTCGACGGCGGCGCAGCCGTAGAGGCTGGTCTGCGATGGCGGCACCTCCATCAAGGCGATCACCGAGCCGCCGAGTGCTTCCTGCACGGCGAGCATGGTGGGCAGGATCGGGTCGCGTGCGTCGATCAGGTCGTCCCCGAGCTGCACGGCGAATGGCTCGTCGCCCACATGGGCGGCGGCGGTCAGCACAGCATGCCCAAGCCCGAGCGGGGCGCCTTGACGCAACACGTGCACCTGGGCGAGGTCGCTGGATGCGCGTACCGCATCGAGGCGCTTCTGGTCTCCCTTGGCCTCGAGCACACGCTCCACCTCGGGGGCGCTGTCGAAATGGTCGGAGACTGATGACTGCCCACGGCCGGTCACCAGTAGAACGTCGGAAAGCCCGGCCGCCGCGGCCTCCTCCACCACATACTGGATGGCCGGGGTGTCCACCACCGGCAGCATGACCTTCGGTATCGCCTTGGTGGCGGGCAGGAACCGGGTGCCGAGTCCTGCCACGGGAACAACTGACTTGGTCACTGAGGTCATGGTCGAAGGCTATCGGGCCTCCAGGTTTGCTTCATCCTGGAATGCCTGCCGGCGTTCCGGCCGGTGAGACACCCCGCCGAAGGGAGCCGTTCCGCTAGCCGAGGGCGGTGCGGCCTGGGAGAGTAGTCCCATGTGGTCACTGTCGGGCACCCTGCCGCGCGATGCCGGGTTGGAGCTCGAGGACGCGAAACAACTCGTCCGCGATTCGGTGCGCAGGCACCGCAAGGACCGGTCGGAGCGGGAGCGGCGCGAGGCCGCCGATGCCATCGCCGTTCATGCACGAGGCCTTCTCGACGGCGTCCGGTGCGTGGCCGCGTATGCGTCTCGTCCGGGTGAGCCGGACACCGGCCCGTTGCTGGACGTACTGGATGAGGCGGGCCTGGAGATCCTGCTACCGATCCTTGGCCCCGGCCTGAGCCGGGATTGGGCGAGGTATCGCGTGGGCGAACCTCTGGAGGTACGTGCGCCGGGTCGTCCACCTGAGCCCAGCGGACCTGGGCTCGGTGAACGGGCGATCGCCGACGCCGACCTGATCTTCGCTCCCGCACTGGGAGTGGATTCGGCCGGAATCAGACTCGGCCAGGGCGGCGGCTGGTACGACCGGGTGCTGGTGCATGCGCGCCCCGGAGTGCCGGTTTTCGCCGTGATCTATGACGACGAGCGCGCCACGGACGCGCTGCCTGCCGCCCCGCATGATCGTCCGGTTGACGGCGTGCTCGCACCCTCAGGTGTGGAACGGCTGAGCCGCTGACGGCGGGCAGCTGGACTGCCCGCCACCTCAGGGGCGAAGCGTGAGCGTACGTGACTCGGCCGCGTCGATGGCCTCCCGGCTGAACGGCCAGGCGAACGTCTCCCCGGCTGCCCACGCCTGGTACTGATCGTCGTAGTGCGCCGACGCCGGATGGCCAGAGCTCCCGGTCAGGTTCACCCAGGTGGAGGCGTCTAGATCTCCGAGATCCACCACCATCCGCATGGACGGCACCGCTGTCACGGAGAAGTCGGGGTACCCCTCGATCCAGGCGTCGGTGCGCCAGCCGTTCGCGTTCACGATCGAGGATCCGCCGCCAAGCTCAGTCGGGCTCAGGTTCATGTAGTCCGCAATAGGCCCAGGAATAGCGGCGCCACCGAGCACCGCGTGTTCAGGCGTCAGCCCGTGGATCCGGCCCCACCGCCAATCCTCCGGATCCTTGCCGAGGGAGACGGTCAACTGGGTCCGCGCGTCGTCGAGGGCCTGGATGAGAATCCTGTCCCGCTGTTCGACTTCGTTCAGCGTCGCTCGATCGTCCCACCATGGACTGTCCTCGTCCTCGAGCAGCAGCCGGACAGCTTCGATCCATCGGCTGCCGCCGGACGGGCGCTGCACTTCCGCGACCTGATCCCAGAACGTGAGCCGGAGCAGATTGGTCCACACCGAGGAGAAGTACGCCGCTGCGGCGGAGTCGGCGTCGTTGACGTAATCCCAGTCCTCGAACAACCGCATGGCCTCAGCCACGAACCCTTCGGAGCCTTCCAGTCCCGAGGTGTCCAGCTCCAGGAGCGCCGGCACGAGCATTTCTGCGGCCGGGTTCACCTCGTTCTGCTGGATCTGCGACATGTGCTCCGCAGTGATCGGTTCACCAGCCTCCACGAGCGTGGCGATCTCGTCACGGATCTGTTGAGCGCGGTAACCGTAGTCAAAATCGACGCCGAACTCGCTGTAGCGGCTCGGGGTCCGCACCGGCTGGTTCGCGGCCACGATGTACCCGGCAGCTGGGTTGAGCTCAGCCGGCAACTCGGCCGGCTCGAGGTAACCCTGCCAGTCGTAGCGCGGATCCCACCCGGGCCTCGGCCACGATCCGTCCGCCGGCACTGCGCCGTCATCGACTGGTCCGCGCACGGGGATCCGGCCGGGCGCCTGGTAGCCGATGTCACCATCGGTGGTGGCGAAGACGATGTTCTGAGTAGGGACCTCGAACAACGCCGCCGCCTCAGCGATGTCGCCGGCGTCGGCTGCTTGATCGATGGCGAACACCGCATCCATGGTCCGGCCCGGGGTGAGCGCGGTCCAGGAGAGCGAGACGGCGAATCCGCTCAGCCCCGCCGGTGGAGAGTTCTCCGGTAGCGGCACTCCGCCCGCACCACGTGTGCTCGCGAGCACGTCAGAGATGATCGGGCCGTGCTCGGTGGAGCGCACCGTCAACTCGATCGGGTCTGCGCCGTTGACCTCGATGGTCTCCACCCGCTCGGTGATCGGATGCCGAGCACCGTCGTAGAGATAGGTGCCGTCTGGGTACAGCCGCTCCAGGAAGAAGTCACTGCTGTCCGCGGTGAGGTTGGTCAAACCCCACGCCAGATCGGCGTTGTGCCCGATGATCACTCCCGGCATGCCTGCGAACGTGAATCCACTGACGTCGAACGGGCACTCCGGCCCGGTGGTGCGGCAGTGCAGGCCCGCCTGGTACCAGATTCCGGGAACAGAGGGACTCAGGTGCGGGTCATTGGCCAACAGGGGCGCGCCGGTGGCTGTGTGATCGCCCGAGACCACCCACGAGTTGGAGCCAATGCCTTCACCGGTGCCGAGCGGGTGCGGAACGGCCGTCAGTGCCGCGAGGGTCGTCTCCACGGCCGCGAGCGCGCCCGTACCCCCGGCGTCCACGCTGCCGCCCTCGTCTTCGATGGCAGCATCGGCCTCCTCGGTCCCCTCCTCAGCGGAGGCACCGTCACCGTCACTGTTTTGCTCCGCGGTGTACTCGGTATGGGCTTCCACCTCGCGCTCGGTGGGCAGGATCGGGAGGTTCTGCGTCGTCGGATACTGCGGGAAGATCGCCTCCACCATGTCCAGATCGCCCGTCTGGCCGTAGGTGGCAGCACGTTCGAGCTCGTCGGAATAGTTGCCCACCAGATCCCAGGCCATCGCCTTCAGCCATGCCAAGGAGTCGATCGGGTCCCACGGCTCCACGTCATCGACGTCGACGTTGAGTCCGAGCACGGTGTATTCGATGCCGAGGCTACTCGGCGCCCGCTCGGCAAGGTAGGCATTCACACCGTCGGCGTAGGCGCTCAGATAGGTGCGGGTGCGGGGCTCCAGCAGGTCCCATTCCTGTTCCGCGACGCGGCGCCACCCCATCGTCCGGATGACCTGATCCGCCGTGATGGCGGTCTCCACCTCACCCACGAGCTCGGCGAGGCGTCCGGCAGTGAGATGGCGCCGGTAGTCCATCTCGAAGAACCGGTCTTGGGCGTGCACATACCCCTGCGCCATGAAGAGGTCAGCTGCTGTGTCCGCGTACACCTGCGGGATCCCGAGCTCGTCGCGGATCACCTCCACATCGGCGCTGAGGCCCGGGAGCTCCTGCTCGTTGCCGTGAGCGGGCAGGGGGCGCCGGAGGAACGTGAACGTCGTCACCACCCCGGCAACGAGCGCGACGACGACCACAGCGGCGATAGCAAGCGCGATGCGGCGGACCACGGACTTTCCAGACACTCCTCGAGAGTACCGTCGCCCACCGGCCTCGGGCCGCTGGGAGATGACGGCGCGGAGAACGGTGCCGCTCGACGTAGAATGTGCTGCCGGTCATTTCCGCCGGCACAGTTCCGCTCCGGAGGATCAGGTGCCCACCTACGCATACGCGTGCTCGTCTTGTTCGCATTCGTTCGACATCTACCAGTCGTTCAGTGACGACACTCTCACCGTGTGCCCCGAGTGCGGGGAAGCGTCACTACGCAAGGTGTTCTCCGCCGTCGGCGTGGTGTTCAAGGGATCGGGCTTCTACCGCAACGATTCACGCGACTCCTCCGGTGGTTCGAGCAGCTCGTCCGGATCGTCCTCCTCGAACTCGGAGAAGTCCTCCAGCTCCGAGAAGTCCTCCAGCTCGGACAAGTCCAGTTCGGAGAAGACCGGTTCAGGCACGTCCGGCGAGAAGAAGAGCGATTCCTCTGCCTCCTCCAACTCGGGAGCGAAAGCGGCGACGCCGGCCTCTTGAGCTTGCGCACGTCCACAAAGGACGGCGCGATGCCGCGTCATCCACACCCCGTTCGGTGCTCAGGTTGCCGCCACGTGGCGTCCACTTAGCGTCGGCTCATGACGACGTCCCCTCGCCTGCGTGGCTACCTGTGGCGGTTCCGGTTCGTGCTGGCCGCGGCGTGTGTCACGTGCGCCGGTCTCCTGCTCCTGGCTGACTTGCGCCCCGGCCCGCGGACCGTCGAGATCACGGTCACCTCTCGCGACATCCCCGCCGGCACGGTACTGACCGGGGCCGACCTCCGGCAGGAGCAGGCGCTCACAGCCCCCGGGGACGCATGGGAAACGGAGGAGCTCATCGGTGCCCGGCTGGCGGCCGGGCTTCCTGAGGGTATGCCGATCCCTGGAACTGTCCTGGTCGGCCCCGGGCTCACCGAGGCGGCGCCGCCGGGAACGGTCGTACTGCCAGTGCGGCTGGCCGATCCGGCAATGATGGCATTGGTGCGAGTGGGTGACCGGATGGACCTCTATCAGGCGCCCACTGATTCGGCGAGCCTGGCCGGCGCCGCAGGTCCAGCCGAACTCGTCGCCGAATCAGCGCTAGTACTCAGCCGGATGGACTCCGACGCCGGCGCCGCAGGTTTGCTCGGCGTCGATACCAGCGAGCAGCCTGGCGTGGTCGTCGTCGCGGTGGCCGACGATGACGCTACTGTGCTGTCCGGCGCCGGCAGCCTCGCACCCGTGCGGGCCGTGCTCGTGCCGGGGGATACATCGTGAGCGCACCAACAAGAACAGGACCGATCATGCTGCAGGGATTCAAGGACTTCATCAGCCGAGGGAACGCTATCGACCTCGCCGTCGGTGTGATCATCGGTGCCGCGTTCGGCGCGGTCGTCACAGCCCTGGTCGACAACGTCCTCAATCCACTCGTCGGCGGAATCTTCGGCCAGCCGGACCTCGATCGCATCTGGGTCATTACGATGAGGGCCGCCGAGGGTGAGGTTCCCGCCACCGAGATCCTCGTCGGGACCGTGCTGACCGCACTGATCAACTTCCTCCTGGTCGCCGTGGCGCTCTACTTCGCGGTGGTGGTTCCGATGAACAAGCTGGCCGAGCGCCGTGCGAAGGGCGAGGAACCCGCGCCCGAGGCACCAGCCGAAGACATTGCCCTGCTCACCGAGATCCGTGACCTGCTCGCCAAGAACAAGGCCTGAATCCCGCACCACAACCATCAGGGCGTGCCGCCGCTAGGACCAGTGTGGCGGCACGTCCCGGCGCAATCGTTCGTCGTCATCGATACTGCCAGGACTGTCTCCGCCGGCCTCGTACCGACGGCGATCCACCAGCGGCTCCGGTCCGTTGCCCGGGCGAACTGCGCGCCGGTACCTGCGCCGGCGAGGCGGCTGAGCCTCGGGCCGAGTCTCGTCCTGTTCAGAACCCTCGCCCGGCTCGCGGTCGGCGGCACGGCCATCCGGCTCGATCACGCTCACTCCTGGGAGGGCTCGGCGTCGTCGGCCGACGGGTCCCCAGCGGACGAGTCCACGACCGGCGGGTCCACGGCCAGACCAGAACGTCGCACCGCCGCTGAGAGCACCGCATCCACGTGGGTCCCGCGTTTGACGATCCCGAGTTCACGGCGCAGCTCCTCACGCAGTTCGGGCACGGTGCGTACGGCACCGTCGGAAGCGATCCAGGCCACCAGCTGATCCAGCTCATCGTCGCCATACCCGCTCAATGGGCGCCCGGGCGGCACCGGTGGACGCTCGGTGCGGTCCCCGGCCAACACCGGCCGCTGGGCCGGGCGCCCTGTGACCTCACCCACCATGGCCAGCCCACGGGCCGACGTCGTCACTCGTTCGTCATCCTGCCGGCGCTGTGCGTGCTCGCCACTGCGCGGCATCGCCGTGGCGTCGGCGGCATCAGCGCTGTCGGGGGCATCAGCGCTGTCGGTGGCATCAGTGGTCTCGTCCACCCACGCCCGCGGCAGCGTCGGCGCATCCCCGGTGGGAGCACCCGTGCGCTCTCGAACGACGTCCTCAAGCACCGCGGCGATCTTCTCCGCCTCGCCCTGAGGGTCCATGAAGACGGCCGTGGAGTACGCAGTGCGCACGTGCCATCCCCGCTCGGTCAGTCGGTCCACCCAGTGCCGGTCACGGCGCCGCAAGCTCGGTTCGGCCATGTAGTCACGGTCGTCCGTGAGCACCGCCAGCAGTAATTCGCCGGGAAGCGAGGGGTGCCCGATCGCCAACGGGATCCGGATCCCGCCGGGGATGCCGTACCGAGGGACCACGGTGAGGCCACGGCGCCACAGCCGTTCGGCAAGGTCCAGCAGCAACCGGTCCACATCCTGATCGCCCTCGTCGTCGGGCCGTTCCACCTGACCGGCGGCGGCGAGTTCGAGCAGATCGCGAAGCATCTTCGAACCCGGGGCGCGGAGCCGCTCAGGATCGAGATCGTCCGCCTCCAGGCAGCTCACCACCGTGAGCCGGGTGCGCACCGCATCGAGGGTGTCCACCAGAAACGCGGCCCCATCGGGGCCGGAGATCGCCCCGAACCGGTGCAGCACGCGCCCGTGTGGGGTCTTTCCGAATCCGAGAGTGAGCACCACCGCGTCGCGCCGAAGACCGGCCGCCGATTCCACGTCCACGACGGTGAACGCCTCGGTGCGGCTCTGGTCGAAGAAGGCGGACATGCTGGCGCTTCCCGCTGCCACCGAGAGCACGGCTTCGCGCACCCGGTCTGCGTGACGGGTGTTCAGCGCCACCACCGCTAGAGTCTCCTCGGGCCGGGTCAGCGCATGCTCGATCACCAGATCGACGACCCGATCCACCTCTGCCTGCACACTCTCCACCACGTCCGAACCGGGCACCGGCATCCCGGTCCCGTGGACGACGTCGAGGGAAAGCCGAGGAGTGTCCGCTCCGCCGGGCGGCGCCGGCATGGGCCGCACTGCACCCTCGTACCCGTGTGCGCTCAGGAACGCAGCCAGCTCGGCCACCTGGGTCACCCGGCCCGGTTGGAGGGCGAGGCTCGGCAACCAGTTCACTGCAGCCACCAAGCCACCGGAGCCACCGCGCCGGGTGTCACCGACCACCACCACCTGGCGGGCACGTGCAATCGCGGAGACCACCTGCTCGACAGGCAGGTGCTGGACGGCGTCCAGGATGAGCAGGTCCACATCTCGCTCAGCGGGCAGCACCTGGGGAACCACCATCGGAGGCACGATCCAGACGGGCCGGGCCGCCCATGCCACCTCGGCGAAGCGGCTCAGCAGTTCCTTGAGGTCACTGTCACCACGGCGGACGTTCTTGTAGAACTCCTGTGCTGTGGGCCGGTCGGCGGCGATCACGGCCTGCACGTGTTCGCGCACGCGGGCCAGCACCGGGGCGGTCAGGCTCGCCGTCTGCACGCGGTCCAACTCGCGCAGCGTATCCGCCGCCTGCTCCAACGAGGACGACTCGAGTCCGGCGAGCACGAGGTCCCCGCTCAGGATCTCCTCGAGCACGCTGGACCACCACGCCAGATCGAACTCGGCACCCACCAGCGAGGTCGGCACTCGGCGATGGGTGAGATCGGCGATCAGCTCGTCCAGGCCAAGTTCGCTCAGATGCGCGAGAACGGCGGCGCGCTCGGGCAACTGGCGCAACGCAACGTCGTCGGCCCCCAGCCGCGCCACCCTGGTGCTCAGCTCGTCGAGCGGCACCTCGCCCAGGGTGCGCCCGCCGAGTGTGCCGGAAAGGACTGGCGAGAGTTCAGCGACCAGTTCAGCGACCGTGGACTCAGTGCGAGCAATCTCGGTCATCCCCTCAGGCAGCCGCGGCCAGCCACCGCCGGCGCAGTGCCGTCGCCACAGATCGCGGCGCTCCTGGACGTCGATCAGCTCGGAGTGCAGATCCCCCACCGAGCCACCCGGACGGAGCAGATCCCGTGCCTGACGGCGCAGTCGGCGCCGCGCTCCCCAGCTCAGGTCCACTCCGTGCTGCGCCCGCCATGAGCGGGTGCCAGTGGCGGCCACCATATCGGCGGCCGAACGCTCGAACACCTGCGCCGTGAACACGTCCAGTGACGAGCGGATACCGTCCAAGAGGATCAGCTGTTCCGACCATTGGTCCAGAGTCTCGGCCTCATCCAGACCGGTCTGAGCCGCCGTCCGCGCAATCTGCGCTCGCAGGTCCGGTAGCACCGCACCGAGCCCGCGCACCCGCTCCAGAGTCGCGGTGGCATGCTCGGCCGAGCTGAGCCGAGCACCGAACCATGGAGTGTCGGCCGCGCGGAGCCGGAACGCCCCCAGGGCGGCGGCACGTGCGAGCTCTTCCCGGGCATGCTGCCTGTCCTGCGGGGTCATCGATCGGACCGCGCGTGTGGCCACCCGCACTTGGGTGCGCGGGCCCGGCCGCTGTGACGTCAGCTCGGCCAACGCTTGGAGGGCGTCGTATGCGGAAGCGTCCCACGGCGGGCGGGCGGTGTGCAGGGCCGTGAGGTGGTCACCGAGTTCGCGGCGCGCCTGGCGTAGTCGCCCGCGGTCTTCGGCCAGTTGGTCGGGGTCGGCCGGAGGAGCCTCCGGATTGAGCCCGTCGATGAGGCGCTGGGCGGCAGTGCTTGGCCAACGAGGATCGTTGCTGAGGTCGAGGGCGAGGTCGGGCACACCTGCCGTGCGCATCGCGTCGAGGAGCGCTTGCCCGGCTCGGCGGGTGCCAGGCACGTACAACACTCGACGCCCCTGCGCCGCAGCCTCGGCTGCCACCGCCGCCATCGTCCCGGGAATGTCGGTCCCCGGCGGGGCATCGACCAGCAGGTGCCCCCCACCGGCGACGGCGTCGACCACATCCTGCTGCCCCGGGTCGAGATCGCCCACTCCCACTTCGGCGTCCGGGTCGCGATCGAGGGGGTTCGGCTCGGGCAGGTCCGTGGCAACGGCCACCCGGGCCCCATCGACCCCGGCGAGTGCGGCGATCACGTCATGGGTGGCCAGCTCGCGCTGCTGGGCGTCGAGATCGTCGGCGAGCGCCTGGCCCGGGTGCACGAATGCGCCGACCACGATTCTCGGTTCGAGTCGGAAGCCGGGCAGCGCCTCTCCCAGTTCGGCGATCCGCTCGAGTGCGGGCCGCGGGGAGAACCCGTGCGCACCCATCGTGGAGCGGGCGATCTCCTGGGCGTCGAGGTCCATCCCGTGTGCCTTGAGCTCACGCACGAGCAGGCTGTTGAGCTCCACCGCCGGGTCGATCTCGAGGTCGATTTCCGCATCGGAGCCGTGCACCCGTACCCGCACAGGGCGCAACAGCACGGGAGCATGTACCACCCTCGGGGCCGCCGGTTCGTCATGGCCGACTTCCGGTACGGCCGGAGTGTGACCGCCCTCATCAGCACCGGAGTCGGCAGCATGCTTCGGTGGCTCCGCACGTTCACGCAACGCCTCATCCTGGCCTGCCGCGGTGCTACGCCAGCTGGCCACCCCCATCGCCACATAGGTGGGCGCCACGCCGAAGCGCTGGGCGAGCTCCTCGGTACGGGCCACCACCACGCGGGCGCGGCGGCGGGCCTGGGTGAGCGCGGACCCTTCGCGGACAAGGTTGCTCAACGGCGTACTGCGCCCGGCGTAGAGCTGAGCGATCCCGGAGGGGTGCGCAGCGGTGAGCTCCACGATCGCATCGCCGAGGGCGTTCACATCCCACAGTGCGCTGCCACCTGCCAGATCGGCGAGCCGGCTGCGCCACTGAGCCACTGCTGCGGCGACCTCGCGCTCTCGGGGCGTGTCCACCTCAGCAGCCTCACCTGGAGTCGGCGACGCTGCCTGGGCGGCACGATGGCCTCCAGGCAGAGCGATTCGGACGGACCTCACCCCGCCACGCTAACGAACGCAACGCCGTGACGTCGTCTGACCCGCCGCATACCGCGGAACTGTTACCGGAAAGGCCGCAGTGATCGGGGCGCGGCGAGGTGGCTACACCCACCAGATCTTGTTGGTGCCCCCGGCGCGATTCGAACGCGCGACCTACCGCTTAGGAGGCGGTTGCTCTATCCCCTGAGCTACGGGGGCGGACCGTGGTGAACTTTACCGCCGCAGACCCCGCAGACGCGAAACGCACCCTCGCACTGCCCCGACGCAGTGTGGGACGGTAGCCGCGTGACCAGCACCACGGCATCGCGGGTGTTCCCCGCACGTGCCTCCGCGATGTTCGCTCACCTGACCACGTTGCCGCGCCATGAGGCGCTGATCCCGTTCACGCGGATCACCGCTCGACCAGCGCCGGCCCAGGTGGGCGACACGATCGTGGCCGTCACGGCCGGCCTGCTTCGGGACGTCATGCTGGTCACCGAGATATCCGCTCCCGACGACGGCCCTCGCTCAGGCACCATGCCTGCATCAACGGGGGTCGCCGTCTTCCGAAAAGTGGGGCCGGTACTGCTGGGCAGCGCGAGAATCGAAGTCACACCACTGGGGGCGAGTACCTGCCGGGTGGATTGGACCGAGGACGTGCGCCTGGCCGGAGCGTGGCGGATGCTGGAGGTGCCCCTCACTCCTGCACTCCACGTGATGACAACCCGTGCGCTGCGCCTGCTGGACGGCACCATCGACCGTAGTGAAGGGACTCGACGATGACGACCCTTGCGCCGAATTACGCCCCACTGCCGATAGAGGTCGCTTCCGCCGAGGGTGCCTGGGTCACCGATACAGCGGGCAGGCGGTATCTCGACTGCCTCGCCGGGTACTCGGCGCTGAACTTCGGGCACCGGCACCCTGACCTGGTGGCTGCCGCCAAGGACCAGCTCGACCGACTCACCCTCACCTCTCGCGCCGTGGGTCACGAGCTGCTCGAACCGTTCGCACGTGCCATCACCTCCCTCACCTCCACAGAGATGCTGCTGCCGATGAACACCGGGGCGGAGGCCGTGGAGACGGCGCTCAAAGCGGCTCGCAAGTGGGGGTATGAGACCCAGGGGATCAGCGAGGGAGATGCCACGGTGGTGGTGGCCGAGAACGCGTTCCATGGCCGCACCACGACGATCATCTCGATGTCGTCCGATCCCGAGGCTCGTGCCGGCTTCGGCCCCTACACCCCCGGGTTCCGGATCGTGCCCTACGGTGATGCCGATGCCGTGGCGGCCGCGATCGATGAGACCACGGTGGCGGTGCTGCTGGAGCCCATCCAGGGCGAATCCGGGGTGATCGTGCCGCCGGCGGACTACCTTCGCCAGGTCCGCGAGGTCTGCGACAGCACCAGCACGTTGCTGGTTCTCGACGAGATCCAGTCCGGGCTAGGCCGTACCGGCGCCACCCTCACCCAGGATCTCGCGGCTGTCCGGGCCGATCTGACCACCCTCGGCAAGGCGCTCGGCGGCGGCATCCTGCCGGTCTCGGCGGTGGTCGGCCGCTCCGATGTGCTCGGTGTGCTCACCCCCGGAACCCACGGATCAACGTTCGGTGGCAATCCGCTGGCGTGCGCCGTCGGACTCGCCGTCGCACGGCTGCTGGAGACCGGGCGCTATCAGGCTCGTGCGCGCGAACTCGCTCCCGTGCTGGCCGCCCGCGCCGGTGACCTGCTCGCCGGTGGGCACGTCACCGCCGTCAGGTCGATCGGCCTGTGGCTGGGCGTGGATGTGGCCACCCGCACCGGCCGCGAGGTGAGCGAGCGGATGGCGAGCCGGGGCGTGATCGCCAAAGAGACCCATGGCGCCACTATCCGCTTGGCGCCGCCGCTGTGCGTCACCCAGTCCGAACTGCACCTGATGATGGACGCGCTCGAGAGCGCCGTCTCGCCCTGACGACGCCGGGTCGATCAGCGAGAGACGCGCGACCCATCGAGGTCAGTGCCGCCGCTTCCAGCCCATGGCGATGGGTGGGAGCCCTTCGTCCTGGATCCGGGTGGGTACCACCAGCACCGGGCATGCGGAGTGGTGCAGGACCTGCTGGGAGGTGGATCCGAGCAGCATCCCGGCGAACCCGCCACGCCCCCGGGTGCCGACCACCACGAGGTCCACGGCCGTGGAGAACTCGGAGAGGAGCTCTGCACCGCTGCCGTCCAAGGCGTGCCGACGCACGGTGAGCTCACGCCCCTCCAACGCCCGATCCACGGTGACGTTGAGCCCTTCCTTGACGTCCGCGAGCACCACTTCGCGATCGACGGCGGCCGGTAGCCAACCCAAGAGGCCAGCGCCTGCGCCGATCGGAACTCCGACCACAGCGGTCAACTCGGCGTCCCACACCTCCGCCTGCTCGATCGCACGGTTCAGTGCCACCTTCGCCGAATCCGAGCCGTCCACGCCCACCACGATGCGGCGGATCGGAAGTGGCGGTTCGCCATTCTCCTCATGGTGCGGCACTACGACGGTCGGACAGTGCGCATGCGCGGGCAATGCGGAGGACACGGTACCGAGGATCCGTTCGGCAAAACCGCTGTGCCCCCGGGTACCGACGACGGCGAGACACACCTTCTTGGTGAGGTCCACCAGCACCCCGGCGGGGTCGCCGGTCTCGAGAGCGCTCGTCACATCGACGCCGCGACCGCTGGCGCGTTCGACCGCCTCATCGAGCGCGGCCTGGGCACCGTCGCGGATGGCGGTGTCGTCCAAGGTCGCGTAACCGCCGTCAAGCGAGGCGGCTGCGAAGGTGGGGAGGGCATAGGCGCACACCAGGTGCAGCCGCCACCCGACCCGCCGTGCCTGGGCCACGGCCCACTCCAGAGCGTTCAGGCTGGCCGGGGAACCGTCGACCCCGACCAGGACGACCTGTTCGTGCTCCATGACCACGTCACCCCCGAGGGTTGAGAATCTGTTGGGACAAGTGTGCACGCCCATGGCCCGCCGCGCTTGCGGACGGCGCACCGTCCGTCAGGTGAACGTCCGCGGACGCGAAACAGCCCGCCCCCTGAAACAGGGACGGGCCGTTCGTTCGCGTACTGGACTCGACTCAGCCCGTCACGCGGATAAAGGTCGGGTTGGAGTTGTAGATCGGTCCGGCAGTCAGCGGCGTGCTGGGGTTACGGGCCGCAATGTGCTGGTTCCCGCCCAGGTAGATCCCCACGTGGCCGGGCCACCAGACGAGGTCGCCGGGGCGTGCCTCCGATGCGGACACTCGCGTGCCAGCACCGGCCTGCGCACCCGAACTGCGGGGCAGGGAGATACCGACCTGCGCATACACGTACGACGTGAAGCCGGAGCAGTCGAAACCGGACGGGGTCGAGCCACCATAGACGTACGGCGTACCCAGGTACCGGTGAGCGATCTCGACGATCTGGGCTCCCACACCGGAGGCGGCGGGCGCCGCCGGCGCCTCTTCGGCGACCTCGGTGCGCTCATTGCTCCGCGAGGTCTGCTCGGTGCGCTCGTAGGTGACAGCCGGCTCGGGCTCGGGCTCGGGCTCCGGCGGGGGCGGCGGTGGCGGCGCCTCGGCGGAGACCTCGACGTCGCTGCCCAGGCTCCAGGTGACGTCCGCGGCAACGGTGACCGCCTGCGAGACGGCGACCGAGTCATCGTCCGCCGCAGCGGCGGCGGTGAGATTGGCGGTCCGCACCGGGGCGATGTTCTGCGCGGCGGGCCCTGCGATCGCAGCAGAGGCGCTCAGGGTGAGAATCACCCCGGAGGAGGCCACGGCGACGGCGGTGCGGCGCCCCACGGGTCCACTGACTGCCTGACCGAAGGTCGTAAGGGGGGTGACGGGGCGGCGCGCTGCGCGGTGCCGCGCGCGCTCAGTGCACTGAGTCAATTCGGTTGCCTCTCCTGACGCCTACGAGGTGAGCTGTCGGGTTCGGGTGGGAGTAACACCCGGTCCGCCTATATGTCGGTGGACTTCACCCCAAGGTGCTCGCGCACCGGAAGTGGGTCCCCCGTCCCTGTCACGGGTACGTCGGTAACCACAGGCGGTGACAGGGTTTGGCGTCCGCCCGGGGTACTCGTCGAAGGAGGGTTTCGTCGAGCAAGCACACAGTACCCGAGACCGGGCGCAAATGTCACGTTCAGGTCACAATCGGCGTTGCGCACGTGATCTGCGCTGCCCGACGGCCCGTCCGCAGGTTGGCCGTGCACGGGTCGGATCAGCAGGATGCCAGCGACTACACCGGTGTGACGAAGACGTGCTTTGCGGCGTCTTCGTCGAGCTCGAGCACCAGCTCCGAGTCCACCGGGGCCACGGTGTACTCGCGGTTCTCCTGCGTGAGGAGGATGCGCGCACCGGGTGTGATGCCGACTTCCTGAAAACTCGCGAGCATGTCGGTGTCGACCTGCAGCGGCTCGCCGATGCGTGCCACCACATACTCCGCACCGGTCGGTACGTCGGTGAGCCAGGTACCCAGGTCGCCGACGGGTGTGGGATCGCCGAACTCGTCCAGCCCTGGGATGGGATTGCCGTACGGGTCGAAACCCGGGTGGTCGAGAAGCGCGATCAACCGCTCCTCCACCTGCCTGCTCATCACGTGCTCCCAGCGGCAAGCCTCTTCATGCACGTGTGGCCAGTCAAGGCCGATCACGTCGGTGAGGAGACGCTCCGCCAGGCGGTGCTTGCGCATCACCCGCGTTGCGCGAGTCATCCCGAGCTCGGTGAGCTCCAGATGCCGGTCCCCGGTGACCACCATGAGACCGTCCCGCTCGAGCCGGGCCACGGTCTGAGAGACGGTGGGCCCGGAGTGACCGAGGCGCTCGGCAATCCGAGCACGCAGTGGCACGATGCCCTCTTCGATCAGTTCGAAAACTGTTTTGAGGTACATCTCGGTCGTGTCGATGAGGTCGCTCACTCCAGGGCCCTTTCCCGTCCGCAATCCCCGCAAAGTCCTTCGACCACCCTACTGTCCCGCACCGGCTACCGATATCCGATATCGCCCGCTCGCCCGGCCGCGACCTCGTTGAGGTCCGCCCACCGGACTGGAGGTGGTTAGCCTGACCCGATGAGCACCCCTCCCCCGATCTCCTCGGTGGACGCCACACGCGGCCTGTTCTACCGGGGCCACGATGTTCGCGATCTCGTCGCTCACGCACCATTCGAGGATGTCTGGGGGCTCCTCGTGGACGGGACCTCGGGCCAGGCGCTACCACCGGCCGAACCGTTCCCGTTGCCGGTACGCACCGGCGACCACCGAGTGGACATGCAGAGCGCGCTGGCCCAGCTCGCCCCGGTGTGGGGCTTCCGGCCGATCGGGGAGATCAGTCCGGACGAACTGCGCAGCAACCTGGCTCGCGCGTCGGTGATGGCACTCTCCTTCCTCGCTCAGTCCGCCCGCGGGGAGGACCTGCCGGCTGTAGGACAGCAGCAGGTGAACACGGTCGAGGGCACGGCCAGCCGGTTCGTGATGCGATGGCGCGGTGCGGTCAACCCCGCGCATGTTCGTGCGATCAACGCCTGCTGGGTGGCACTCGCCGACCACGGGCTCACCTCTTCCACCACGGTCGCCCGCCAGATCGCCTCCGCCGGCGCGGATGCGGCGGCCTGTCTGTCCGGCGCCGTGGCGGCGGTGAGCAGCCCGCGAGGCGGTGGGGCCGCCGTCCGGGCGCTCTCCCTGATCCGGGAGGCCGAACGTACCGGAGACGCCGAGGCGGCTGTGGGGCGAGCGCTGGAGGCGGAGACGCTGTTCGGCTTCCACCAGGACGGTTACGACGGCACCGATCCGCGCGTCGAGGCATTGCGTGGGGTTGCCATGGAACTGAACGCACCTCGGCTGGAGGTGGCCGACGCCGTCGCCAGGGCCGGGTACAGCGCCCTCAGCGAGCGGGGGATCCGCCCTGCGGCCGCCTATGGCAGCCACGCCGTCTATTGGGCCGGTGTGCTGCTCGATCTCGCCGAGGTGCCCCCGGCGATGTTCACCGCCATGATCGCGTGCAGCAAGGTGGCCGGCTGGAGTGCCCACATCCTGCAAGCCCACCGCGAGCTGGTCTGAACTGGTGGGATGATCGCTGCCATGACGACGTTGGCCCTGCCCGCCGAGCTATTGCCCACCGACGGACGATTCGGCAGTGGACCGAGCCGGATCCGTCCCGCTCAGTCCGACGCACTCGCCGCCCTCGGCACCACCGTGATGGGCACCTCGCACCGCCAGCCACCCGTGCGGCACCTCGTGGCCCGCGTCCGCGGCGGGTTACGTGACCTGCTGGCGGTACCGGACGGCTACGAGGTGGTGCTCGGCAACGGAGGATCCACATTCTTCTGGGATGCGGCGACCTTCTGCCTGATCCGCGAGCGGTCCCAGCACGTGAGCACCGGCGAGTTCGGGGCCAAGTTCGCGACCGCCGCACGGCGGGCTCCCTTCCTCGCCGAACCGGCCGTGATCACCGCCGAACCGGGCAACGTGGCCCGTCCTGAACGAGAAGACGGTGTCGACGCCTACGCCTGGGCCCAGAACGAAACCTCCACCGGTGTGGTGGCGCCGGTCCGTCGGGTCGATGGAGCCGGCGATGGTGCCACGGGGCACGATGCTTTGATGCTGGTGGACGCCACGTCAGCCGCCGGCGGTATCCCAGCCGATCTCACCGAATGCGATGCCTACTACTTCGCCCCGCAGAAGGCGTTCGGCTCCGACGGCGGACTGTGGTTCGCCGTCCTCTCCCCTGCCGCTCTGGCTCGCATCGAGGAGTTGGGCGGGCGCTGGGTGCCGGAGTCCCTCTCCCTGGCCACCGCCGTCGAGAATTCCCGCAAGGACCAGACGCTGAACACGCCAGCGATCGCCACGCTGGCGCTGATGGCCGAGCAGGTGGAATGGATGCTCGACGGCGGTGGCATGTCCTTCGCCGCCGGGCGGAGCGCCGAGTCCGCACAGATCCTCTATGACTGGGCCGAGCGCAGCGAGTACGCCACCCCGTTCGTCACCGACCCCGGTGCCCGCTCGCCCGTGGTGGGGACCATCGACTTCGCCGACACCGTCGATGCGGCGCAGGTGGCCGAAGTACTGCGGGACAACGGTGTGATCGACATCGAGCCCTACCGCAAGCTGGGCCGCAACCAGATCCGCGTGGGCATGTACCCCTCGGTGGACCCGGCAGATGTGGCAGCGCTGACCACCTGCGTCGATTACGTCGTCCACCACCTGTGAGGCCCTGATGCGCGGACTGACTGACCGAGTGGCCCTGGTGACCGGTGGGGCGCACGGGATCGGCCGTGCGATCTGCCAGCGGCTCGCCGAGGAAGGGTGCCAGGTGGTGGTCGCCGATCTCGAAGCCGAGGCCGCCACGGCCACTGCGGCCGACGTAGGAGGCCTGGCCCTCGTCTGTGACGTGACCGATCAGGCACAGGTGCGGGCCGCCGTCGGCGCTGCGATCGAGGAGTTCGGCCGACTGGACGTCCTGGTGCCGAACGTCGGGGTGGCGGCGGGCGATTCCCTGGAGACGATTGATGATGAGGGCTGGGCGGCTCAACTGGAGCCCACCCTGCACGGCGCCGTGCGGTGCATCCAGGAGGCCATGCCAGCCCTGCTCCAGGCGCCTGGTGGGGGCAGGATCGTGGCGACGGCGTCCGTGAACGGGATGGCCGCCGTCGGGAACATCCCGTACTCGGCGGCCAAGGCAGGGCTGATCAACGCGATCGGGAATATCGCCGTCTCGTATGGGCCGCGTGCTCGCGGCACCGTGGGCGCCGAGGCCGGGTGGGTGCGCGCGAACCTGGTGGCGCCGGGCACGATCCTGACCCGGAACTGGACCGAGAAGGGCCCCGAACAGCTCGCGATGCTGGAGCGTATCCCGGCCGCCTATCCGATGGGGCGAGTGGGGCAGCCGGAGGAGGTGGCCGCTGCCGTGGCCTTCCTCGCCTCCGACGACGCCGCGTGGATCACCGGGGTGACGCTCCCCGTGGACGGTGGCCTGCTGACCGGGCCGCTGACCCACATGATGCAGCTCGGCTGGCCCGATCCGAGGGAGTAGCCGGGCGACCTAGCCGAAGACGCCCAGCTCCCCCAGCCCGCGCAGCACACCGAGGTGCCAGGAGATCCCGAGCACGAGGGTGAGGGTGCCCAGCGCCACCACGGCGAGCACCGCGTCACCCGCGCGCAGGTCCGACGGCGCAGCGATGGTCCGTCGTCCGGCTCCCAGTCCGCGGGTCTCCAGGGCGATCGACATCCGCTCGCCTCGGCGCAGCGAGGTCACCAGCAGCGTGAACGCTGCCTGGGCGAGCGCACGGGGCCGGGCCGAGGGACCCCTCGTCCCTGACTCCCGGCGGGCCTGCTCCCGACGGCGGGGGTCGCGGACTGCCTGGGCGGCGCGGATGGTCTGCCACGTCTGCGGAAGTTGTTCGAGGAGGCGATACCCGGCGAGCACGGCGTAGGCGAATCGGCCACTGAGGTGGAGGTGCTGGTGCATGCTCGTCATCAGCCGGGCGCCGTCGGTGGTGAGCACGAAAGTCACCGAGACGATGCCGATGAGCAGTGTCCGCATGGCGAGGCCGGCACCGATGGTCACGCCCTCAGCGGTGATGTCCAACCCCAGCACCCGGGCGATCGTTGCGCCCTCGCGGGTGGTGGCGTTCACGAGCAACAGGCTGAACGCGAAGGCAACGAACGGCACATGCGCACGCAGCAGGGTGGCGGCCGGGATCCGGGCGGCGAGCAGCGCGACGGGCCAGGTGAGCAGGTACAGCGCGGTGGGGGTGATCGGGTCCACCACGGCCGTGATCGCCAGGCACACCACAAGCACCACCAGGAGCTTGACCGTGGGGTCGCGCCGGTGCAGGAGTGAGTCCACCGGGAGCGGTCGGCCGAATGCGGGGGCGTTCATGAGACGGCTCCGGCGTGGTCGGGCCGACGTGCCGCATCCTCGATCGCGAGCTGGTCCAGGGCGCTGAGCAGCGCGGGTAGTCGCGCCGGGTCACCGCGCGAGCCACTGATCCACGCGTCCAGCAGCGGAGGAAGCCGCAACCCGGCTCGCGCCAGCACGCCAGGAATGAGTACCTCGGCAGTGGGGCCGTCGGCCACGGGGGAACCGGCGGCGAGCAGCAGCACCTGATCGGCGAGCGAGGCCACGAGGCGCAAATCATGGCTGACCAACACCACCGCTCCCCCTCGATCGGCGACCGCCCGCAACTGGGCAGCCACCGCGAGGGTGGTGCGCCGGTCCTGGCCGAAGGTGGGTTCGTCGGCGAGCAGCACCTCGTCACCCATCGCGGTCATCGCCGCGAGGGAGAGCCGGCGTTGCTGCCCGCCGGAGAGGCGGAACGGGTCACGATCGGCTACCTCGGCGAGGCCGTAGGCGTCCAGGATGGCCAGGGCCTCGGAGTCGGGGATCTCACCCGGTCCCAGGCCGAGTTCGACTTCAGCTCGGGCGGAGCGGGCGAGGAACTGGTGCTCGGGGTTCTGAAACACCATGCCCACCTGGGCACTTCCGCGGACACCGTCAGCAGGCAGCAGGCCGGCCAGTCCGAGCAACAAGGTGCTCTTACCGGACCCATTCACCCCGAGGACGGCGGTGATGGTTCCGGCCCGCACCTGCAGGTCCACGCCCCGCACGACCTCGCGCTCTCCCCTGCGGACCGCGAGATGGTCGGCACGTAGCAGCACGTCCCCCGGTTCGGGGCGGACTGCCGGTTCGCCCGGGCCCACGAGAGCGTCGAGGGTGCGCAGGCCTTCGGCCAACGCGGCCGGCCCCGACGGCGGAGCGTGCGTGGGTGCGTCACCGCGCCCTGGCCGCCCGGCAGCACCAGTCGCGCTAGTCGTGCCAGTCGTGCCAGCCGTGCCAGCCGTGCCAGTCATGCTGGCCGCGCCGGTCGACCCTCGCACCCCGACCAGTCGGCGCACGGCCCGGGCCACCTCCACGCCGGCAGGAACCCAGGTACCGGTTCCGGCCACGTCCTCATCGGCCAGCAGGTCGGCTGTAGGTCCGACTGCTACCACGCGACCGTCCGGACCGAGCAGGAGACTGCGCTCAGGAAGGGTGCCGAGCTCATCGAGACGGTGCTCGATGAGGACACTCGCTGCTGGGAGGTTGCCGAGAAGCCGGCCGACCTCGCGGGCCGACGCCGGATCGAGCAGTGCCGTGGGTTCGTCCAGCAGGATCAGCTCCGGGCGAGCCACCAGGGCCGCCGCGAGCGCCACCCGCTGCCCCTCGCCACCGGAGAGTTCGCTGGTGCGACGCCCGGTCAGGTGTGCTGCCCCGACGGCCTCGAGCGCGGCACTGACCCGCGGGCCGATCTGCTCCGGCGGCACAGCGCGGTTCTCCAGGGCGAACGCCACCTCGTCCACCACGGTGGGCAGGCAGAGCTGGTCCGCCGGATCCTGGGTGAGGGTGGCCACATGCCTGGCCAGTTCGGGTACCGCCGTGTGGCGGGGATCGTGCCCGCACACCTCCCAGGTGCCGGTCACATCCGCCTCGATCGTGCCGGGCACCACCCCGGCGAGGGCGCGCAGCAGGGAACTTTTACCCGACCCGGACCGGCCGAGCAGGAGCAGGCGCTCCCCCTCGGCCAGGTCGAGATCGAGATCGCGCACGACGGGGGCGTCGGCGCGGGGGTAGTGCACCCCCACGTCACGTAGGTTCAGCACCATGTCAGGGATGAGCCGTCCCCTTCGGCTCAGCCTGCTCTGCTGACTGAGTACGCTCCGCCGCCTGGTCCGGCACTGTTGGCTGGTCCGGCGCTGTTGGCTGTGCCGGCTCTCCTGCTGATTCGGCTCGCTCGGCTCGTTCTGCCTCGCGCGCCGCGCGGCCGATGGCGTAGTTGTCGAGCACTCCGGTGCGCAGCAGCGCATCTCCGATCACCTTGGCGAGCAGCCCGCACAGCAGGATGCCGGAGGCGAACTGGAAGCCCACCCGGAGGGCGAACAGATCCTGGCCGGCCCAGCCGAACCGCACCATGCCCAGCACCAGGTTCGCCAGTGCAGCGGTGATCCCGGAGACCACGAACACCCACCAGCCGTACCGGCGATACCGGGTGGCCGCGAACGCCACTTCAGCGCCGGCACCCTGGATGAGGCCAACGAGAATGAGCGTGGGGCCCACGGGCGAGGCGAGGAAGACGACCTCCACGATGGAAGCCACGATCTCCACCACGATGCCGACCCCGGGTTTGCGCACGATGTACAGCGCCAGCGGTGCCACCACCATCCAGCCGCCGATGAGCACATTCTGGGCGAGGTCGCCCATCGGTCCCATCGCTACCTGGAGCCAACCCCACACTTGCACCAGGGCCCAGTAGAGGAACCCGAACACGACGGCCAACACGGCAAGCAGCACCAGATCGTGCAGGGTGACCGGCCGCCGTCGTGGTTTCTGGGGCACTGACGGCGTCGCGCTCATCGTTCGCCTCCTGCCACAGTCGGGGAATTCAGCGAGATGGTCACGTGCGTGGTCACGTGCCGCACGTCCGCGCCCACCAGCAGCCAGCCAGCGACGACGGCCGCCAGCACATCGGCGAGGTCACCATCGAGACGAGTCACGTAGTGCTCAGATCGTGTGAACACACCGAGCTCCTTGGCGTGCTCGATGGCGGCGTAGATGCCGGCCATGTGATCGGTGTCAGGGCCATCGTCGAGCGGATAGAGCGCCCAGTGCGCACTGGCCTGAACGCCGGTCGTGGCGGCCGGGCTCGGCACCTGCGGGGCGTACGCGGCGCCGTCGGCCACCTCGCAGGCCACCTCCCCGGGGCAACCCCGTGAGAGCAACACGTGGGCCACCGTGTGCACCCCGGTGCGGCCGGCATGCGCGATCGCCTCAGTGAGATAGGCGAGCAGTCGATCTTCCGGCCCCCGCAGATGTGTGGAGACATCATCAGTGGTGATGGCGAGGCCGTCACCGTCAGCGGCCTCCAGGGCACCGAGGATGACGTCGATGAAGGAGTCGGTCATCGGGTGCAGGGAGAAGCGGGCTCCGGTGCCATAGGCGTCCGGACTCGGCGCCGTACCGGTATCGAGGGCCGTGCCGGCTGAAACTGCCGGCGGAGCGCTGGTGTGGGACATGGGGTGGTCCTCCTCGTCGGTGGGACCCCCGAGGGACGTGACAGCCCGGGTACGTGCGCATGGCTGCGCCAGTACTCGCTTCTGTTGCCCTACTCCCTACGCCGGTGCGAACCGGATCAGGTTCCTCGGGTCTGCGGCCGCAGTATGCGACCGCACTCTCAGCGCCAACGCGCTCCCCGGGGGCTTTGTCTCCTCCACCCTACTCGCCATCACGCAACCTCAACCAGGGCGTCCGGCCTGTGGGCAGGGACCCACTCGAGCGAGTAGGGCAGCCGTTGCCTGGCGAGACGGACACTGCTGGCGAGTTCCGCCGTCAGGCAGCGTGCGAGCGGTCCACGCTCTGCTGCCCGGCGATCTCGACGCGGGCAGCCTCCTGCTCGGCCCGTTCGCCGGCGTTGGTGAGCAGCAGGTGCGGGCGTTGGCGGAGCCGGTAATGCATCTCGAGGTGCCAGTGCTTCCGTGCCCAGAGCGCCGCCGCGAGTGCCACGAGGAGGGCGGCGATCGCACCGATCCCGATGGACCAGCGCGGTCCCCAGGCGTCCGCGATCCAGCCCACCAGCGGTGAACCGATCGGGTTCCCGGCGAAGAGCACCACGACGTACAGGCTCATCACCCGGCCGCGGAAGGCCGGATCGATGCTCACCTGGATGGCGGCGTTCGCGGAGGTGAGCATCGTCAGGGACGTGAACCCCACCGGGATGCAGGCGAGGGCGAACAGCTCATAGGTAGGAGCCAGCGCCAGCAAGGTGGCGCTCACGGCGAAGCCGAGCGCTGCCACGATCACCACCCGCACCCGTGGCCTCTTGCGCCGTGCTGCCATGAGGGCGCCGGCGAGCGAGCCGATCGCGAGGATGGAGCCGAGGATCCCGTACTCGTCGGCGCCCCTGCCGAACTCCACCCGCGCCATCACCGCGGAAGTGAGCTGGAAGTTCAGGCCGAAGCCGCCCACCACGAACACCACGGCCATGATCATCACGATGTCACTGCGGTGGCGCACATAGGCGATCCCGGCACGCAGCTGCCCCTTGGCACGCGGGGTGCGGGGAACCTTGCGTAGCTCACCCGTGCGCATCGCGAGCATCGCCACGATCGTCGCGGCGAAGGAGATCGCGTTGATCAGGAACACCCAACCGGGGCCGACCACCGCGATCAGCAGGCCGGCCACCGCCGGGCCGATCATCCGGGCCGCGTTGAACGAGGCACTGTTCAGCGCCACCGCATTCGGCAGGCCACCGGTGGGCACGAGCTCGGAGACGAAAGTCTGCCGGGCCGGCACATCGAAGGCACTGGCGATACCGAGCAGCAGCGCGAAGACGTAGACGTGCCACAGTTCGGCGTGACCGAGCAGCACCAGGAGCCCGAGAGCCGCGGCCAGCGCACCCATCACGCCCTGGGTCAGCATCAGCAGCTTGCGCTTGTCGAGCCGGTCCGCCAGCACGCCCGCGTACGGGGTGAGCAGCACCGAAGGGACGAACTGCAGCCCGGTGACGATCCCGACGGCCATGCCGGAATCATCGGAGAGTTCGGTGAGCACGAGCCAGTCCTGGGCGATGCGCTGCATCCAGGTACCAATGTTCGCCACCAGTGCCCCTGCGAACCAGAGGCGGTAATTGAACTGGCGTAACGAGGCGAACATGGCGCTCACTGGGTGGTAATCCTCCTCAGGATCTCTTCGGCGTCAGAGAGGGTCTGGCGTTCTGCGGGAGTGAGGGACTTCAGACGGCGGGCCAGCCACTCGTCCCGCCGGCGACGGGTCTCCTTGATGTAGGCGTTCCCGGCCTCCGTAGCGGTCACGAGCACCTGGCGGCGGTCGGTCGGGTGGGTGGTGCGGGCCAAGAGCCCGGCGTCCTCGAGTCCCCGGATGGTCCGGGTCATCGACGGCGGCTGGACGTGCTCGCGCGCAGCCAGCTCACCAGGGGTGAAGGGGCCGTTCGTGACCACACTCGCGAGCACCGACCGGTGCGTCTCGGACAGTTGCCCGGCCTGCTCGGCACGGAGCTTGCGAGAGGTCCGCAGCAGCGTCATCCGGAGCCGAGAGGCGAGTCCCCCCGGCGGGCGCGAAGCGCCACCACGTTCGTTTCCCATCGCCGTCTAGGTTAACTCGTTACTTTGGCTAAGTAAATACCAGTGAGCGAGACCACACTCTGCACCCCCACGCTTCTCGCGCGCCGGCATCCCGTGTTGCCCCGTGTTGCCCCGTGTTGCCCCGTGTTGCCCCGTGTTGCCCCGTAACACGGGGTGCAGCAGATCACTGGATGCGCAACTGAAGTAGGTCACACCGCGCCGAGGGCACTCACACCGCAGGCAAGCCTGGGCCGGTCAGAACGGCGGGTCGTCACCGCGCTGATGATCCTGGCGGGGCGTACCCGATGGTCCGACACCGAGATCCGTGGTGGTTCCGTCGCGCTCGCGCCGATACCGATAACCAGCGGGCGTCGTCCACTCGAAGACCCCCGGTTCGACCTGGTTCACGGTGAAGTCGCCGTGCGTCTTGATGAGATGGTCGCGGGTGCACAACGGGCCGAGATTGGACACGCTCGTCCGCCCACCCGAACCGAAGGGGATCGTGTGATCGAGCTGGCAGTACTCGGCCTGATGCGTACAGCCAGGTCGCACACAGGTGCCATCCCTCGCGCGCACCAGATCGGCCATCGCGGGAGGCGGCCGGTAGCGGGCGGGGCCGACGTCGAGCACAGCACCGGTGAGCGGGTCCGTGACCAAGCGCTGCCAGATCCCTCCAAGGGCGATCGCACGCGCCGCGGCCGGTGTGATCGGCCCGTAGCCAGCCAACACCGGTACCTTGCGCTCCGTGATCGCAACACTGGCCGCCACGTCCTCCGTGACCGTGCCGCTGGCCTTCTCGCCCTTCGCGGCAGCTTCCGTGCCCGTCTCACAAGCCTCCGGGAACAGATGATTGAAGGGGATCGTCACCTGGATATGCGGGCGTCGTCCACCCATCGTCCCAATTGGCACGCCTGACGCAACGCCCGCACCGGCACCAGCACCAGCACCAGCGGTGGCGTGAGTGGCGTCAGCGCCATCAGAACCCTTAGAGCCATCAGAGCCAGAGCGCACATCGATGCCACCAGCGGCATCAGCGTCTCGTTCAGATCCGGAATATCCACCGGAACCGGAGGCACCGAAGGTTCCAGCGGCCAGCGCCTGGCTGCCCAACCCTGTCAACGCGTCGAATCGGAGCTGCGCAAGCGTCCGGACGTCCCCTTCATGCTTGGCCGCCCGTGCTGCCGATTCGAGTGCCACGTCGAGGGTGAGCACCTCAGCGGCCGGACCTTCTATACGCATGGAGGCAACGCCGTCGGGAAGGGCTCGCGGCCGGGAGACATGCCGATCGGATCGCCTCGCTCGCGCCCGCTGCTCTGCCTCATCGGGATCGACGGCGATCAATGCCTTGGCGACGTCGGTACGCACCTGGGCAGCGGTGCGGCGTGGAGCGCGCTCAATCACGGCATCCTCGACGGCCATCGCCACCTGCCAGGCCACGCCATCCAGTCCATCAGCGATCGCGGCGGCACGTGCCTGATCGATCCGGCCGAGCGCGAGCGCGTCACCGGTGCGAGTCAATATGGACTGCATAGCCCGCCCGCGACGAACAAGCCGGTGCCCTTCCTCCTTCGTAGTGCGCAGCCGCAGAGCAAGCTCATCACCGGCCACACCGACGGGGCCGCGAGTATGTTCGGCGAGGGCACCGGGCTGCATCGACGGGCGGTCAGCCAGAGCCGCCGCGGCGCGCAGGGCCAGCTCATGGGCACGCGACTCAACCCGTCGTGCAGCGGCGACAGCCTCCACCAGGGCGGCGTCATCTGCGGACTCAAGATCGAGCAGATCCAGTCGGTCAAGAAGCGAACCACCCGCCTGATGGTTCGCCAACTGCTCATGCAGCGGCCGGCTCAGATGCTCGGCCACCTCACGCACGAGCCACTGTTCGAGCGCAGTCGGGGCCCGCGAGCCGTCTGACCCGCTCTCCTCATCCACCACGACTTCGACCATGTAGCCACCATCTCAGGAGGGTCTGACACTCACCCCGCGAGCGCCTGCAGAGGCCCGCGTACGAAGTAGAGGATGAACAGCACGGCCGTCACCCACATCAGCGGGTGCACAGCGCGGACCTTGCCCAGGGCCACCTTGATCACCACATAGGCGATGAACCCCGCGCCCATCCCCGCCGTGATCGAGAACGTGAACGGCATCAGCACGATCGTCAGGAACGCGGGAATGGCAACCTCGCCATTCTTCCAGTCCACACCCGTCACCTGAGTCATCATCAGGAACCCGACCACCACCAACGCCGGCGTGGCTGCCTCATACGGCACCATATCCACCACGGGTGCGAGGAACGTGGCGAGCAGGAACGCCACTCCGGTCACCACCGAGGCCAGGCCGGTCCGGGCGCCGTCGCCCACACCTGCTGCGGACTCGATGTAGGAGGTGTTCGAGGAGACCGATCCGGCGCCACCGGCGGCAGCCGCGATCGAATCCACCACGAGGATTCGCCGCGTCCCCTGAGGATTTCCCTCGGCATCGAGCAGCTTCCCCTCGCTGCCCACAGCCACCATCGTGCCCATCGTGTCGAAGAAGTCGGCGAGCAGCAGGGAGAACACCAGCAGCACCATCGTGACCAGGCCGATCTTCTCCAGCGATCCCAGCAGCGAGAACTGCCCGAGCAGGGAGAAGTCGGGGACCCGCACCCAGGCATCGGGCAGGTCGGGGCTGTTCAGGCGCCAGCCGTTCGGGTTCGGTGTGCCGTCCTCATTGACCGCGCCGCCCACCTGCGCGATCCCCTCGATCACGATCGCCAGCACCGTGGCGCCGATGATCGCGATGAGCAGCGCGCCGCGCACCTTGCGCAGGTGCAGGATGATCGCCGTCAACAGGCCGAGTACGAACACCAGGCTGGGCCAGCCGGCGAGTGAGCCGGCGTGCCCGAGCTCCACCGGGGTGGCCAGCGATGCCGGGATCCGCACGATTCCGGCGTCCACCAGCCCGATGAACGCAATGAACAACCCGATCCCCACGCTGATGGCCGTGCGCAACTCCTTGGGCACGGCGCGGAACACCGCTTCCCGGAAGCCGGTGAGTACGAGCAACAGGATGATCAGTCCCTCGATCACCACCAGGCCCATCGCGTCCGGCCAGGTCATGTCCGGAAGAATCGCGATCGAGAAAGCCACGACGGCGTTCAGGCCCAGTCCGGCCGCCAGCGCCAGCGGGAAGTTGGCCACCAGTCCCATCAGGATCGACATCAGCCCGGCCACCAGTGCAGTCGCCGCGGCCACCCGGGCCACGGCGAGCCCTTCGTCACCGCCGATGTAGGAGCCGCTGCCATCCGCCACGGTGCCGATGATCAGCGGGTTCAACACGATGATGTAGCTCATCGCGAAGAACGTGACCAGCCCGCCGCGAAGCTCGCGGCCCACGGTCGAACCGCGTTCGGTGATCCGGAAGAAACGGTCTAACGGGCCGGCGGGTGCGACGCCGAGCGAGGACGAGGTGCTCATAGGCCGTCATCCTGGCAGAACCCAGGCCATGAACGTGAACCACTAGGATCGACCTGTGCGCGACCACCCACGCCGAGAATTACGCCCCGCACGGGTGAACGCGAAGGCATTGTTCGCCGTCGGGAACTGTGCCTGGCTGCTCGGCCTGGTCATCCTGGGAGTGCTGCACCTGAGAGAGCATTCACCGGACGGTCGCTACGCTCTGGTGTGCCTGGCAGGCATCGTGCTGGGTGCGGTGGGGTACTGGTGGGCGCACAAGGTGCATCTGATCGACGATGAGGGAATGTCCGAATGAAGTTGCTGCTGCCGAGTTCGATCACGCTCTCCCTGGACACCCCCGACGGCGTACACACGCACGTCTACGACACCCACGCACCCATCCCGGCCGAACACGCCGACGCCGAGGCAGTGGTGGTCTGGGCGAACCCGGGCGACCGACTGGCGGCGATGCCGGCGGAACTGCCTCGACTGCGATGGATCCAAGCGCTGATGGCCGGGACGGACAAGGTCGAGGAGGCCGGGTTCAGGGACGATGTGGTGCTGTGCTCCGGGAGTGGCCTGCATGACGCCCCGGTTGCCGAACACACGCTGGCCCTGCTGCTGGCCGCCGCGAGGCGCTTGGATCGGGCAGTCCGTGCCCAGGCCGAATCGGCCTGGCACGCCTCGGATGATGCGAACAAGCCCTTCGGTGCGACCGAGCGGCTCAGTACCCTGACCGGCGCGCACGTGGTGATCTGGGGTTTCGGTGGGATCGGCACCCGGCTGGCCGGCTACCTCACCGCACTAGGGGCGCAGGTGACCGGCGTGGCCACCAGCGCCGGAGACCGGAACGGGTACCCGGTGGTGACCCCAGCCGACCTGCCTGCCGTACTGCCGACGGCGGACGTGCTGGTCAACATCCTGCCCGCCACTCCCGCCACGGCGAAGGTGGTCGACGCCGAAGTACTGGACCTGCTACCCGATCGTGCCTGGCTGGTGAACGTCGGGCGTGGTGCCACGGTGGATGAGGACGCCCTTGTCGCGGCTCTGGAGGCCGGAACCGTGGCAGGCGCCGCTCTCGACGTCTTCGACACCGAACCGTTGCCGGCGAGTTCCCCGCTGTGGACGGCGCCGAACGTCATCATCACCCCGCACTCGGCCGGCGGGCGACCCGAAGCGCCGGAACGGCTGATCAGTACGAACCTTCAGCGACTGCTCTCGGGCGAGGAACTACTCAACGTCGTCCAGCGCTGAGGCGGCCTCCGCCGCAGCTGGACTCCGGCGATCGGACAGGTCCTCCGCGTCAGCGAAGATCGCCAACCTTCCCCGCGAACCCACCCGAACGAGCCCTGGCGGGAGGCCGACAGCAGGCCCGCCCGCGAGGATCGACCGACGGCGTGGCCCCTCCTCCACCCACCCGTCACAGCCAAGCGCGACGGCAACCGCCTTCGGGCCGAGGTGCACCTGTGCGTGGCCGGAGGCCACCTGCGCCAGGGTGATGCCGTCGACGGCCGGATAGTTCAGCAGCGATCCGGATCCGACCCCGGGGACCAGCCGAGCCGGCCCGACCTTCGCGCCGAGGCGCTGCAGCACTGCACCGGTGGCGACCGGCTCCAGGGAAAGGCCCACCGCGATCGTCGAACCGCGCCTGCGAGTCACATGCAAGGCACGGCCGGACACGAGGCCGTAGACCATACCTGAACCGATCTGAAGGACGTCCCCCGGGGCTATCCGTACCTCATGCAAGAAGATGCTCAACAACACCCCCGGATCGTCACCGTGGTGCCTGGCCAGTTCCACCACCCGGGCCAGCACCGGCTCATCCGCCGATCGCGCCGCCGCCACCGTGACGCGGCGCGCCAGCGAGATCTGAGCGGCACGGCCCGTCGCGAACAGCAAACCGAGAGCGTAGAGGAGCGCCTCGGCCTGGTCTGGCCGCCGCAGCACGGTCACCACATCGGCGAGTCCGTGCACATCGAGCCGATCCAGGTTCGCCGCAATCGCGGTCGGTTCCCGAAAGCCAGCCAATACCGTGCATTCAGTGGCTGCGATCAGCCGAAGCGGACCGTCCTCGGGTCGGCGCAGACCAAGCGGTAGCGGATGATCGGCCTGCAGCCACCATGACCGCTCCCGGGGATCGGGCACGCCACGCGCGCGTCGTCGCACCCGTGCCCCGGCAGCGCTCACCTCCTCGGTGTGCACAACCATCATGTGTCCCCCTGGTCTGTCACAGACGTCATCGGTGTGACAGCGAGCATCGCCGGGTCAAGCAAACATCGCGTTGCTGCGCCGCGGCTGCCCGGTGAACTGTGCGAGGTCCCTCAGGCCAACTCGTGCGCGGCCGCCAAGACCGCGCCGTGGGCGCCAGCCCACACACCGAGCTCGGCCAGGCGCATCTCGGGCAGCCGGTGGAACGTCGCGTCCCGGCGGGCCGTATCGAATGCCGGGTGCACCGTCCACTGCGGTGACCGGGCCACCCCGCCGCCGACGACGACCACCGCCGGATCCAGCATGGCACTGACCTGCAGTAGCGCCTTGGCGAGCGCCTGACCTGCATTCCTGAGCACCACCTGGGCCGGCTCATCACCGGCCTCAGCCGCCAGCACCACCTCATGGGCCGTGCTCACCGCAGCCGCTCCGGACCCGCGCTGCTCTGCCCAGCGCCGCCCGAGCTGACCTCCCCCGATCCACGTCTCCAGGCACCCGGTCTGGCCGCATGAGCACCGGTGCTCCCCGGCGATCGCGATGTGGCCGACCTCCCCGGCCCCGCCGTGCGCGCCCGCGCGTACTTCGCCGCCCACGATGTGCGCTCCCGCGATCCCCGTGCCGAGCGCGATCACGAAGACGTCCTCAGCGCCTCGCCCTGCCCCGAGGGTTGCCTCGCCGACGGCGGTCGCGATGCCGTCCTGCACCGCCGAGCCCGGTACATCGATCGCCTCCGAGACCCGGTGCGCAGGCGCCGTGCCGTCAAGCCACGGCATGTTCACGCTGCGGCGCACCACACCGGTACCGGCGTCGAACGTGCCCGCCACCGTCATCGCGAACTGCGCCACCGGACGGTCCGCCACGAACCGGCGCACCTCCTGACCGAGCTCGTCCACTCCCGCCGTCCGCACCGACTCCCGGGCCAGGATGGGCCCGTCGCCATCAGTGCCGTCAACGAGGAGGAGCTTGGTGTGCGTGCCGCCGTAGTCGATCCCCAGCAGTGCGCTCACACCACACCCCGCCGAAGAGCCGCAACAATCGCACCAGCCGCCTGCTCGTCCGTGGTCTCGTACCCGCTCCCGCCGGCCGAACCGAGCGAGAGCGCAAGGTCATCCTGCACCCGCTTCTTGGCCGAGGCGTGCACGGCGGCCACGCCTGTGGCGGCCACCTGCACCACGTTCGAGGCACTGATCCCCGCCCCGGCCATCACCTCGATCTCACCTTCAGCCCGGTCGACCAGAGATGCGAGCGCGTCCAGGGCATCAACGGCACACCTCCCGCCTCCGGAGGTCAGCACACGCCGCACCCCAAGCCCGATCAGCGTCTCCAGTCCCCGATTGCGATCACTCAGGGCGTCGAATGCGCGATGAAAGGTCACCTCAGGGGCCACATCGAGCACCGCGCGGACGAACTCCCGATCGACTTCACCGTCGATGAGCGCCCCGACGACGACCCCGCTCGCTCCCGCCTCCACGGCCCTGCGCGCGTCCGCAACCATCAGGTGCCGCTCCGCCGCGTCGTAGCCGAAACCGCCCGCGCGGGGCCTGATCAGCACATGCACCGGAACCTGCGATTCGGCAGCCGCTTCCACCAGGGCGCGTGAGGGGGTGAGACCACCGGTCGCGAGCGCCGTGCACAGCTCGATCCGGTCTGCCCCCACGGCCTGGCCGATCTGGATCCCCGCCACGTCCTGGACGGCCAGTTCGAACGCCGTCATGCGCTCATCTCCGGCGGGAGGGAGCCGCCGGGCAGCACGGTCGCCCGGAGCTCCGGCTGCTCCGGGAAGTCATCGAACGGAAACATCGGGCGCCGGATCCTCTCGTGGCCGAGCCGCTGGAGGTTCTGATCCACCGGTCCGGGGGTGAGCGCAAGGGTCCATCCCTGCGCAATGTCGTACAGCGTCGGCTCAAGGTAGCCGATCTTCGTCACGATGAGGTCCGCCTCGCTCGGTTCGAGACCGAGCCGGGCGAAGTCCTCGGTGCCGTGGAAGGCCTTGCGGAACTCCGTCACGATCACGTGCACTCCCCCGACGGCGATCACGGCGATCCGCCCGGCCGCCGGGTCTGCCTCATGCAGGCTGTGCAGCACCCCCTGGACGCGCACGGGCCCGCTGACCCGGTCGTCCACTCGCGCCCCGATCATCACGTCCACCGGCTCACCGACCGCCGTGGCGCACAGCGTCTCGATGGCGACGGCATCGAAGACTGAGGCGATATAGGTGCGTGGAGCACCTGGGCCAACAAGATCAGTGCGCTGCAGTACCCGAGCGAGCGTCCAGGTCACATCGCCGGAGCCGCCGGCTCCTGGATTGTCCCCGGAATCACTCACCAGGTACGGCTGCCCTCCTCCCGTCGCCCGGTGCGCGAGCGCGGCATCGATCCCCTCGTCCAGAGTCCCCGGCGGGCCGACGAAATCGAACTCCTCCCGCACCTGCCACAAGGCCTCTGCCAGTTCTTCGGCCGCACCGGCGATCACGGATTCGTCCTCGCCGGTCACGACCACCGACGCATGGCAGCGGGGCTCATCGGCCCAGGCGTACCCGATCCAGATGCTCGCATCCGTCACACCGGTACGCGAGGTCACCGCCGGAATCCGGGCGTACAGGCTGCGCGCGGGCTCCACCCGGGTGGAGGTCTGCTCCCCGGCAAGCAGGATCGGCACGGGTACCCACGCCCGCGACGGCCGCGTGCCGCGCTCGATCCACGTCAGCAGGTCCCGGGCCGAACGCTCCCGGGTCTCCCAGGCGTCCTCGTGCGGGGCCATCCGAAAGCAGGTGGGCAGGTCCACCGTGTGGAAGAAGCGGTCGGAGATGTTCCCGTGCAGGTCCATCGGTGCGGCGATGAGCGGAACGGGGCCCACCACCTGCCGCACGGCCGAGACCAGGTCTCCTTCGGCGTCGTCCATCCCCACCACGCTCATCGCACCGTGGATGTCCAGGTACACCCCATCCAGGGGACCATCCTCGACGGCGCCGGCCAGGCCGGCGAGAATCCTCGCCCGGAAGTCGGTGTAGACCTCCGCCCGCACCTGCCCACCAGGGATCGCCTTGGTGACGAACACCCCGATCCATTCGGCCGCGTCCCGCAGCGGCTGCCCGGGGGCGAGGAACGGGTACCGGCCGAGCACAGCCTTCCCCTCCAGCACCGGGAAGTCGCGGTAGTCGGCCCGGTGCTGGGCATAGGCACTCGATTCGATCCCCATACCGACGATCGCGATACGTGGCCGCTCGGCCATCACTGTCTCCCTTCCGCGCAGGGCGTCCTTGTGCGTCATCGCCCCGCGATCCCCGCGGTCGCGATCCCCTTGACCAGGTGCTTCTGCAACACGATCACCAGGATCGCCGTGGGCACCATCGAGATGACGGAGGCTGCCATCTGCAGGTCCCAGCGTGTGCCGAACTGCCCGGAGAACGTGGCCAAACCGATCGGCAGGGTGCCGAGGTAGCCGTAGTCGTTCACCACGATCAGCGGCCACAGGTAGCTGTTCCAGAAGCTGATGAACGTGAATACGGTGAGGACCGCCACCGCCGAACGTGCCAGCGGCAGGATGATCATGCCGAAGGTGCGCAACGGGCCGGCGCCATCCACCCGGGCGGCTTCCTCCAGCTCGTAGGGGATGCCGCGGAAGAACTGCCGCATCAGGAAGGTCCCGAATGCGGTGAATGCGAACGGCAGGATCAGCGCCTGTGGAGTGTTCACCCAGCCGAACCACTGCATCAGCTGGAACACCGGCACCACCAGGACTTCCTGCGGCACCATCAGCGTCACCAGGAACAACACGAAGACGACATCCCTGCCCCGCCAGCGCAGCCGTCCGAAGGCGTAACCGGCCGTGGTGGAGACGATGTTGACCACGAGGGTCCCGGCGATCGCCACGAAGAACGAGTTGCCGATGTAGGTCCAGAACGGCCCGAAGCGGAACACGTCAGCGAAGTTGCCCCAGCGCACCTCATCGCCCGTGAGCGTGGGCGGCACGGCGAAGATCTGGTCGTTCGGCTTCAGCGCCGAGAGGAGCGCGTACACGAGCGGGACGGCGAACAGGAGCGCGGCAACGACCACGCAGACGTAGGCGAAGACGAGCCCGGGCGTGGCGCGCCCTTTCGCCCGTGCCGGGGCGCCGGCGGACGTGCCACGCGTGGGCGCGGCGGCCTCACCAGGGTGCGGGACGGCGTCGGCGATCGTTTCAGACCTCATAGTGCACCCACCTCTTCTGAGCGGAGAACTGCAGGGCGGTGAGCCCGATGATGATCGCGAACAGGATCCAGGCCGCGGCCGCGGCCAGGCCCATCTTCTGGAACGTGAACGCCTGGTCGTAGATGAACATCACGATCGGCAGCGTCGCGTTGCCGGGGCCTCCCCCGGTGAGCAGCTGCGGCTGGGCGAATACCTGCATCGACGTGATCATCGTCATCACCGTGGTGAAGAAGATCGCCGGGGAGAGCAGCGGCAGGGTGATCTTGGTGAACATCCGCCACCCCTTCGCCCCGTCGATCCGGGCCGCCTCGAGCACCGGCTCGGGCAACTGCTCCAGCGCGGCGCAGAAGATGAGCATGTTGTACCCCATCCCCTGCCACACAGACATCACGATCACCATCACCATCGCCCATTGCGGATGGTTCAGGAAGCTGGGCAGCTCGATGCCGAACCACGAGGTGGAGATCCCGTTGAACAGCCCGTTCGGCTGCAGCAGCATCTTCCACACCAGCACGTTCGCCACCATCGGCGTGACCACCGGGATGAAGAACAGCACCCGGAAGGCCGCCCGGCCCTTGATGCGAGGAGCGAGCAGGAGGGCAAGGCTGAGGGAGACGGCAAGGTTCAAGGGCACGAAACCCAGGGTGAAGATCGCGGAGTTGCGCAGTGCCGGCCAGAAGTCCGGGTGGCTGGTGAACAGGTCGACGTAGTTGCCCAGGCCCACGAACGAGCGCGTGCCCCACGCGGGCCAGTCGTACAGGCTCATCACGATCGAGAGGAACACCGGAGCGATCGTGAAGACGGTCAGGCCCACCAGGGCTGGGGAGATGAACCCCAGCGCCTGGCGGGACTCGATCCGCCGCAACCTGCTCCGACTACGCTGCCGCAGCGGCGCCTCGGGTGCGGAGGTGGCGGTCATGGATCACTCGCCGAACTGCTGCTGTGTCTGCTCGAGCACGTCGCTGATGGTCGACTGGCCGGTGTAGACGGTCACCAGGTCCGGCTGGATCGCCTCATTGACCTGCGCCCAGTCGTCGGTGGAACGCTGCCCCTCGAGTCCGGTGAACACGGCCTCGAAAGCAGCCTGGACGTCATCCCGGACGCCCTCGTCGAGGGACTCGAAGTAGAGCGGCTGGGAGTCCACCCGGGCCGGGTAGCTACGCCCGGACGAGGCGATCTGATCCTGTGCCGCCTCGCCCACCAGGGAGCCGAGCACCTGCAGGGCCGCTTCCGGGTCCTCACAGTCGGCCGAGATGCCGTACCCGGAACCGAGTACCAGGCCCAGCCGCTCACCATCGGCGGAGGGCAGGTCGACCATACCGGCTTCGAAGCCGGCCTCGTTGTTCAGGTAGCTCACCGCGTTCCAGGTACCGTCCACGGCCATCGCCACGTTCCCGGCCTGGTATTCCTGTTCGCCCCAGCCGGTGTCCGAGGCTGACGGCGGAATCGAGCCATACCCGTCCGCGGCGATGCTCGCGTACCACTGCGAGGCCTCCACGAACGCCGGGTTCGTCAAGTCGAGGGCACCGGATTCGTCCACCGGCTGTACACCGGCCCGGGCGATCGGCAGCGACATCCACTGGAACTCGCCCATGCCCATCCCGAATGCGGTGCCGTCCGCACCCAGGCCCTCGAGGGTGGCGTCGAAGTCGTCGAACGTCCACCCGGCCTGCGGCTCGTCCACGCCCGCCTCGGCGAAGTGATCCTTGTTGTAGTAGAGCAACATGGCGGCCACGTCGTAGGGGACGCCGTACAGGGTGCCGTCATAGCTCATGATGTCCATCGCGCCGTCGGTGAAGTCCGCCGGGTCGATACCGGCGATCTCCAGCTCCTCCTCACCGAGCGGCAGGAACGCCTCGTGATAGCCGGAGAGGCGCTGACCGTTCATCGAGGTCACACACGCCACGTTGCCCGAGGCGAGGTTGGTGGTCAGCTTGGTGAAGTAGTCGTTCCACGGCGCATGCTGCAGGCTGATGTCGAGATCGGGGTTCTCCTCCTGCGCGATCGCGAGCTGCTCCTCGAGAGCGGCGATATCGGACTCGCTGCCGGCCCACATATCCCACACGATCGAGGTGGCGTCGCCGTCGGCGTCGCCTCCGTTTCCGCCGGAGCCGCCCGACGGCGTCCCGCACGCTGCGAGTGCCACTGCACTTCCAGCGGCCGCAAGGGCCGCGAGAGACCTGGTGATCTTCATCGTTCGTCCAATCTCTAGGGGTCTATCGGTTCTCATGCGTCCGGGGTGAGGAAGAGTTCGATCACGGGGATCGCCACCTCGGGTCGGACGGTGGGGATGTGGAGGGTCAGGGTGCCGGCGGGTTGACCGCCGGGTTCGGTGTTCCACGCCTGCTGATCGGGGGAGATCTGGCTGGTCGTGACCTGTGACCCGTCGTGCAGGAACCGTGCGAACTGCACCTTGTCCGCGAGGTCACGCAGGTGGATATGCCCGAACGGCCAGACCAGCAGGTGGAGATAGAGTCGCCGGCCCCGCTGCGTCATCGTGGTGCCGGACGGCGCCTCGTAGTTCGACGCCCCAGCTCCGATCACGGACTGCTCGTGCAGGCGCATCCACTCCCCGATCGTGGTCAGGGAGGTCAGGTCCCGTGGCGCGATCGCGCCACGGCCGTCGGGTCCGATGTTGAGCAGGAGGTTCCCGTTCTTGGACACCGTGTCCACGAGCATCCGCAGCAACAGGTCGGGGGACTTGATGTCGAAGTTGTCACGGTCGTACCCCCAGGCGCCGTTGAGGGTCTGGCAGGCTTCCCACATCACCTCGGCGCCGTCGACCGTCATCGGCTCATCCGGCTGGTACTGCTCGGGGGTGACGAGGTCACCGGGGATCCACAGGCGGTCGTTGACGATGATGTCCGGTTGCAATTGCCGGGTCATCGCGAGTAGGCCTTCGGCGTCCCAGTCCTGCGGGGTCTTACCGGCCCACCCGTCGCGGTCGTCGACGTAGGTGAAGTCGTAGAAGAGGTAGTCGATCTGCCCGTAGTTCGTGAGCAGCTCCCGGACCTGCCCGTGCAGGTACTCGCGGTACCGCTCCATGTCGCGCGACTCATTGAGCACGCGGGCGTCCTCGCGATCACGCAGCGGGTGGTGGTAGTCGATCGTGAAGTCCGGGTGGTGCCAGTCGATGAGGGAGAAGTACAGGCCCACCCGCAGCCCTTCGGCGCGGAACGCCTCGACGTACTCGGCCACGATGTCCCGGCCGAAGGTGGTGACCGCGTTGTACTCCGAGAGCGCCGTATCGAACATCGCGAAGCCCTCGTGGTGCTTGGCCGTCAGCACGGCGTAGCGCATCCCGGCCTGCTTGGCCGCCCGCGCCGTCGCGGCGGCGTCGAACAGATCGGGGTCGAAGAACTCGGCGTTCTTCTCGTAGTCCTGCGGCGCGGTGCGCTCGTGCGTCATCACCCACTCGTGCCGGGCCAGCGTGCTGTAGAGCCCGAAGTGGATGAAGAGACCGAACCGGTCGTGGGTGAACCAGTCGTGGGGATGGGTCATATCTCGTGTGCTCCTTGCCCGATGCGTCCGCGGGAGGCTCCAGCGCCAACCGCACTTCATACGCTAGGTGGCCGATCTTATTTCTGTCCAGGCATAAAGAGTCACAACTAAGTTACTTCTGTTCCGCAAGAAGTGGCAGAATCGAGGTATCCTGCAGCACCGATGTCAGCCACGTGAGGAGCTCCCATGCCCCGCCCTGCGGCCACTGCGTCCACACAGGACCGGATCCTGATGCTGATCGGTTCCGGACGTGCACGGTCCCGAGGCGATCTCGCCGACGCCCTGGGCAGCTCACCGTCCACGGTCTCCCAGCACGTGCAGGCACTCATCGCCCGCGGACTCATCGAAGAGGGTGCAGCACGCGAGTCCAGCGGAGGCCGCAAGCCACGAGAGCTGCGCCTGGTCGACGGGGACGAGCACATGGGCGTGATCGACCTCGGCGGCCGGCACGCACGTCTTGGCGTGGTGCGCCGCGGTGGCGAGATCGTCGCCACCCGGGAGATGCCGGTGGACCTTCGCGAGGGTGCCGTCACCGTGATCAACGCCGTCGGCGCCGGGGTCGCTCACCTACTCGCCGAACAGGGTGTGGATGGCCGGCTCATCGGCGTCGGCATCGCCCTGCCGGGCCCCGTGGACGTCCGGCGGCGAGCCGTGGAGAGTCCCTCGCGGATGCCGGGCTGGCAGGGTCACGACATCGGCGAGTTGCTTGAAGCCGCCGCCGGAGTTCCTGCTGTGGTGGAGAACGACGCGAACGCAATGGCACTCGGTGAGCACTTCGACCGCTCGGCCCGGGTCAGCCATTCCGTGACGGTGAAGGCAGGCACGGCGATCGGTGCGGGTGTGGTGGTCGACGGCCAGGTCTACCGCGGTGCCGGTGGCGTGGCCGGAGACATTACGCACACGCGGGTCGGTGCCGCCGGGGACACCCCCTGCTCGTGTGGCAACCGCGGCTGCCTGGAGACGGTGGCCTCGGGCGCGGCGCTGGTTGGCCTGCTCGCCGAACGTGGCTATCAGGTGCAGACCACGGCCGACGTGCTCGCCCTGGTGCGGGATGCGGACCCGGTCGCCACGACGATGGCGCGCACTGCCGGGCGGCACCTGGGAGAGGTGCTGTGCGCCGTCGTGAACTTCTTCAACCCGGGGGCGGTCTACCTGGGCGGCGCACTGTCCACACTTGAGCCGTTCGTCTCGGCGATCCGGAGCCAGATCTACGAGGGCGCCCACCCGATGATGACGCGTGAGCTCGTGATCGAACCGTCCCAGCTCGGGGCCGACGCCAACCTCGTCGGCATCGCGCGGATCCTGGACGAGACGCTGTTCGAACTGAACACCTGAGGGTTCAGCCGCGAGTGGGATCGTCCACGCAGATCTGCGCCGATCGCGCTCGAGCCAGCGCCGTACGCAGCACGGTCAACCGAGGATCCGGCAGGTCGTAGAACTCGCGACGCGGCAGGTCCCTGAGCGCGGGCTGCCCGGTGTGTGCCGGGAGGTCGTCCAGAACGGCGGCCGCGAGCGCCCGGTCGCCACCGAGAACCACTCCCCCCGCGTCCGCTGGCAGCATCGTCGCCACTGCCTCGGCCACGTGCCCCACCAAGGCATCCGCCTGGTTTCCCCGGCGGCGGGCGAACCGTTGCTGGGACCACCCGCCGGCGGCCGTCCGGGACTGCACATACCGCCGTCCGGTGCGGTGCGCGGTCAGCTCTGCCTCGCGCGCAACGCCCACGGACCAGCCACCCCGGCGCACCAGGATGAGCCCGATCTGTGCCGGCCCGGCTACCCAGTCCTGCAATGCCTCCACCTCGGCCGGCGGCTGGCTGGGCCAGGCGGTGATCCGCGCCGTGGCACCATCCGGTGCCTGCACGAGCACTGAGGTGTCGACGATGTCCATCACCGTTTCCGGGTGACGCTCACCGAATCGGGTGAGCCAGCCCGGCAGCCGGGCGGCGGCCACGTCGATGCGATGTTCCACTGGGTCATCGTGGCAGACGGTGTACGCAGCTACTCGAGCAGACCGGCCCGACGGCGGGTGGTGCGGTTGGCGTGCACACTCCACCGTGGCGCCCAACGCCGCAGGGCGAGGGCGGCGAGCACGCCGATGCCGCCGGTGGCGCCAATCCCGGCAGCGAGCGACCCGAGCGCCGCCCCGGCGGAGACGACGAGAGGGCCGGCCGCCATCCCGGCGTCACTGTAAAGCCGCCAGATACCGAGGAACTGGGCCCGGGCGTGCTCCGGGGCGGCGTCGGCACCCAGCGTCATCAGCACGCCGGAGCCGATCCCGTTGCCGAAGCCCAGGAACACCGCCACCACGGTCACCGCGGCCAACCCCTCAGTCAACGGCAGCGCCACCATCGCCGCGGCGGTGACCAGCATGGAGGGGATCGCGATCCACAACCGGCCCATCCGGTCCATCACCTTGCCTGCCGGGTAGAACAGCAGCATGTCCACCGCGCCGGAGACTCCGAACACCACGCTCGTGGTGGCCGGTGCGTAGCCCAGGCTCTCGGTCCACAGCGGGAGCACCGTCTGCCGTGCCCCACGCATGGCGCCCACCAGCACCACCGCGGTTCCCAAGGTGGTGAACACCGGGCGCAGATCGCGGAAGACCGACCAGGTGGAGACCCGCGCGGGGGTGCCCGCACCGCTGGCGCCGGTACGCCCAGCAGACGCCGGGACGGCCCGCCAGACGACCACGGCGGCGAGCAGCGAGGTGACCACACCGAGCCAGTAGGACGGCGCGGCATCGCCACGTCCGAGCACCAGGGCGGCGCCGAGGAACGGGCCGAGGAAGGTGCCGATCCGGCCCACCCCGCCGAGTGAAGCGAGCGCGCGGGCCCGGCGCATCGGCGAGATCACCTCGGTGAGGTAGGTCTGCCGCGCGAGCCCGTACACGGCAGCTGCCGCACCGACGGCCACCACGGCAATGCCGAGAACCCACAGGTTGGGCGCCACGGCACAAGCCGCGAGCCCCGCCATCGCGACCACTGAGGAGCCGATCATCGCCGGCCGTTCCCCGAACCGTGCCGCGAGCGCTCCGGCGGGTACATCAGCAATGATGTGCCCGATGGGGATCAGTGCGGCGAGGAACGCCGCCGTGGCCGCATTCGCTCCCAATCCGATGGCGCTCACGGCAATCATCGGCGTCATGGCGCCGATACCCACGCTGAACAGCAACGCCGGCAGGTACACCCCACGCAGGAGCGGGCGCAACGAGTCACCGTGGGGTGGCGTACTCATACAGGGGCTGTCCTCCCTTCGCCTGCTGTCGCCGCCCTCAGGCAGGCATGGACCGGCGGTGCGCGGCTCGTGGCCGCGCACCGCCGGCAGATCTCAGTGGAGACTCAGATGAGTTCCTCGTCGCCGCCGCCCTGGACGGACTGCTGCGGCGGGATGCTGATCAACTCCTCGTCACCGCCCCCCTGAAGGGAGACGCGGGGTGGGACGCTGATGAGTTCTTCATCACCGCCGCCCTGGGTGGAGACCCGGGGTGGCACGCTGATGAGTTCCTCATCGCCGCCCCCACCCAGGATCGTGACGGAACCGGCGGAAACCACGCCGGATGCAGCAGGTGCGCCGATCAGCAGTGCGGCGGCGGCAAAGCCGGCAACCACGCCTGCACGGACGCGCATCGATATCGACTTCATGGCAGTGCCCTCTCCTCGGAGGCGCCGAACCCCGTCGATTCGGCGCTCGATTCCAGGGTAACGAAGGGGTCTCACACCTGCCGGGGAGACACTCAGTCGGCGGCCGGATCAGCCGGGTTCTTCGTGTCTGCGTCGACGGTCAGCACATCCACGCCCTGTTCGTCCACCACTAGCTCACTCTGGGTCCACTCGTGCCCCTGCGGGGGTACGTCAGTCTCGGAGTGCGCCCCGCATCCGTGGTCGAGCGAGACCACCTTGCCGTCGTCGGGTGACCACTCGTTGGCGCACACACCGAAAAGCTGACCCAGTGAGCCGCCGAGCGGGATGACGAACCCGCAGGCGGCGCACGGCTGATCGGCGGCGCGCGCTCCGGCTGACTCCGGGCCACGCGAGCCCGAGTACCAACGGGTCGCTGCAGCGTCGATCGCCTTGGCGTTCATCACCCGGTCCCGGCCGAGGCCGAGTTCGATGATCGCCACGCGGTCCTGCTCCGGGTCCCCGGTGGCGACATAGCCCTGCTCGAGTCGCGGATCGTCGGACACGTGCGGAAGACGGTCCGTGGGGTTGAGGTCCCCGGGCGCAAGCCGCTCGGACCAGGGCAACCATGCCGGGGCGAGGAGGGAGCCCTCGCCAGGAAGCAGGCCGCTCTCGCAGATCGTGGGGGTGCGGGACCGGGGTGCTCGGGCGACGGTGACGTACCAGCGCCATCCGCGGTACCCGGGCATCGTCGCCTCGAACCAGTGGATACCGAGCCGCTCGGACTCGATCTCGAAGCCGAGGTGCGCGCCAACGGCGCCGGTGTTCTCGGCCAGCGCGGTGCGAGCGAGTTCGACCGCTCCCTCGAGTACGGCGTCCTTCGCAGGGCGTCGGCCGGTGCCGGGCGAATCGGTGCCCGGGGTGAACGTCGGTGTGGTCATGCTGTCCACCTCACGCGTCGAACTCGTCGGCGACGGCCCGAAGGACCTTCGCCAGCCGGGCTGCTTCGGCCTTCTCCGGATATCTACCGGAGCGCAGTCGCCCGCCGGCGTGATCCAGGGACTTGATCAGGTCCTCCACGATCGTGGCCATCTCGTCGGCGCTGCGGCGGCGAGCGCGCACCACGGACGGCACGGGGTCGAGCAGGGTCACCGAGAGTGCCTGCGGGCCTCGCCGGCCATCGGCCACACTGAACTCCACTCTGCTGCCCTTACGGGGCGCCGTGCCGTCTGCGGGCAGGGCGGAGGCGTGCAGGAATACCTCTTGGCCGTCGTCGGCGGCGATGAAGCCGAAGCCGCGATCGGCGTCGTAGTACTTGACCTTGCCGGTTGGCACGGGGATCTTCCTGACTCTTGGCGGGACCGAACATCTGGATGCGTCTGCACGGTGCGCAACGCACCACAACTGTGCAGTTTACCGGCCGCGAGCTGCGAGGAGCGACCAGATTTCACCGCCCCGTGGCCGGCTCCTTCGTCGATGTGGCGGTTCGGGCCGGGCCGGGCTGCCGTACGAGACCACCGAATCCATGAGGGAGGCCAGCGGGGACGTGCACCCGCCGGCCGTAAGATGGTGCGGATGCCCTCCGGTGCTGCACGCCCGCTGCCTGACCTCGCTGAGGTCCTGCGTTCCTTCGACGACGCTCGGCTCGCCTCGCTGCTGCACCGCCGCCCCGATCTGGCCACTCCGCCACCCACGTCAATCACGGCGCTGGCAAGCCGCGCAGGCAGTCGCGGCTCCGTGGCACGGGCCGTGGCAGATCTGGACGCTCCGACGCTGGCCACTCTGGAAGCGGTGGTGCTGCTGGACCGAAGCGCCCCCTGCCTGCCGTCGGAGCTGGAGCGCGCGATCGGTACCCCCGTGGGGCCGATCGTGGCGCACCTGATCGATCTCGCACTGCTGATCCCTGTCGCCGAGGCCGTGGCTGCGATCCCGGCGGCCGGTGAGGTGATCGGCTCCTCACCGCTCGGACTCGGCCCTGGCCTGGCGGAGCTCGACGTCGACACCGGCGCCGGCTGGCCAACCACCACGCGCGCGCTCACTGCAGTAACGGCGAATGCCCCGGAAGACGCCCGGCGCACGCTGGACGCACTCACCTGGGGTCCGCCGGTGGGTACGGTGAGCCACGACATCCCCGCCGGGGCGCGCTGGCTCCTGGACGCTCACGTGCTGCATCGGCGCTCCGGCACCGAGTTGGTCCTGCCCCGCGAAGTCGCGATCGCCGCTCGTGGCGGTCGGCTGGTCCGCGAACTCGCCCTGTCCCCACCGCTGCCGGAGGCGACGCACCGCGACCCTGACACGGTGGCCGCCGAGTCCGTGCGCGCCGCCGAGGAGACGCAACGGCACCTGGGGGCCGTGATCGAGGCATGGGGGCGCAGCCCCGCACGCGTGCTCCGATCCGGTGGCGTTGCCGTACGTGACCTGCGCCAGCTCAGTGCCCGCGCCCAGATCGCCTCCGAGCAGGTCACGTTCGCCGCCGAACTCGCGGCCATGCTCGGCCTGATCGGCCGCATGCATGATGACGGCGGCTCCTCGTGGGCGCCCACACCGGAAGCAGACCTGTGGTCGGCGAGTGAGCTGACCGTCCGGTGGGCCGAGATGGCCCAAGCGTGGCTGTGTTGGAGTCGCGTGCCATGGCTGGCCGGAACGCGCACCGACAAGGGGGCGCTACGTGCGGCCCTCGGCCCGGATCTGGACCGTCTCTGGGCGCCCACGCTACGCCGTCGGGTGCTCGCCACTCTCGCGGCCTGGCCCCGGGGCAGCGCACCGGATCCCGATCAGGTGCGCGAACGGCTCGCCTGGTACAGCGCACGAGCGGTTCCGCCGGGATCTGCCGTCGCAGCCATCCTCGCCGAGGCGGCTGCCCTCGGGCTCACCGGTGCGGGAGCCCTCACCGCGGCCGGGCGCACCGTGCTCGCCGAGAGCGGGCTCCCTGGCGATCCGGAGCGGCCGAGCGTCGCAGCCAGCGCCCCGGAACGCACCCCGGCGCACGCACGGGAAGCAACCCGCAGGATCGCCGACGCGTTCACTGAGGCCCTGCCACCGACCGTCGAGGATCTGATCGTCCAGGGCGATCTGACCGGCATCGTCCCCGGCCGGCCGGGGCCCGCGCTGGCGGCCCTGCTGGCGGAGGCAGCCGACGTGGAGAGCCGCGGGGCCGCCGTCACCGTGCGGTTCACCCAGGCCTCGGTGCGCCGCGCAATCGAAGCCGGTACCGGCGCCGACGAACTGCTGAAGCGCCTGCGTGCTGCCTCGCAGGCGCCGCTGCCGCAACCCCTGGAGTATCTGGTCCGCGATGTCGCCCGCACACACGGGCAGGTGCGGGTGGGATCGGCGCGGTCATACCTGCGTGTGCACGACCCCGCCACCGCGACGGCACTGCTGAGCGATCCCCGGCTCGGCACGCTCGGTCTGCGATCCATCGCACCATCAATACTGGTCTCCCGCGAGGACCCGCACGTGCTGCTCGAAGCGCTCCGCGAGGCCGGGGCCGCGCCTGTGCTCGAAGGCGAGGATGGGTCAGTGGTCACCGTTCCGAGTCAGCGCGTCCGCGCCGCGCGAGCCAGCCAGCTTGCACCGGTCGATGACTCACCTCGGCCCGCCGTCGAGGACGTGGTGGCACATATGCGGTCCGGGGAGGATCGCGCACGCCGGTTGCTGGCGGACCGGGCCGAGCGCGCCGCACGGGAGCCTGCGCCCGCCGAGATCCTGGAGGCGCTGAAGCTGGCGGCCAGGGCAGGCACCGAGGTGGAGTTGGTGGTAGCCGGCACGCACGGCGGTGCGCAATCGCGAATCGTCCGTCCGTTGACCGTGGACGACGGGCGCGTGCGGGTGGTGGATGTGCGCCGCGATGCCGAGATCACCGTAGCGCCGCACCGGATCGTCTCGGTGCGACCAGTCGGCTGACGTGCCGGCACCGGCCCAAGTGCCCTCAACGTCGCTTCTCGACGATAATTGCTCCCCAAGCGCTCAACCGAATTGATCGCTAGTATAGCGATCACAGCGCGAATCTTGATTCGCGCACTCGGGCCATAGCCTGAGCGGCGGTGCGAACGCCTGCTATCAAAGGCGACAGAATGGGTGTTATATGGCTTGGGGAGAGAGCCTGGTCGACCGGCCGATGAGGAGACGCCTCCTCAAGGCCCTGTGGGACTGCTTCAGTTGGCTGTGCGCGATCGTCTTCGTCGCTGGTGCGCGTTACGGCTTCGACCTGGACCTCATGCACTGGGGCGCGATCGCGACCTATCTCGGGGCCGCCTGCCTGCTCCAGCTCGCAGTCGGGCTCCTGTTGATGCTGTACCGGGGGCGCTATCGCACGGCCAGTTTCGACGAGAGCATCGGCCTCGCCTTATGCACACTCCTCGTCGGAGCGATACTGACCTCATCGTTCCTGACGATCGGCCCCGCAGCGTTCCCTCCCGCGATGGCGATCGTGGCACCACCGATCGCCTTGCTCGCCATGGCGGCCGGGCGTTGGTGCTGGCGCATGTGGTACCAGCACGCCAGAGCGGGGGCCACGGGCGGCAACCGAACCCTCATCTACGGCGCCGGTGATGCCGGTCATCAGCTCATCCAGCTCATCCACACGAACGATGAGCCCTCGTTCCACGTGGTCGGCCTGATCGATGACAGCCCGACGAAGCGACATCTGCGGCTGCTGGGCGTGCCGGTTCTCGGCCGGAAGGAGAACCTCGCCCAGCTCATCGAGCAGTACGAGATCGGCACGGTCATTCTCGCAATCACCAGCGCCAGTTCGCGGCTCGTCGAGGAGACCTCCGCCACCGTCGAACAGGCCGGCGCGACGTTCATGGTGTTGCCCCCCGTCTCCCGCCTTCTCGACGGCCGCGTGCGGCTCAGCGATATCCGCGAGGTCGATATCTCGGACGTGCTGGGGCGGCATCAGATCCAGACGGACCTCAGCGCCATCGCGGACTATCTGAACGGCCGCACGGTGCTCGTGACCGGTGCGGGCGGATCTATCGGGGCCGAACTGGCCCGGCAACTGCATCGCCTCGGCCCCAGCAAGCTCATCCTGCTGGACAGGGACGAGTCGGCACTGCACAGCGTCCAGTTGTCCATCTACGGCCAGGGGTTGCTGGACACCGATGACATCGTGCTGGCGAGCATCCGCGACAGCGACGCCCTGGAGGCGGCGTTTGCCAAGCACCGCCCCGATGTGGTTTTCCATGCGGCGGCGTTGAAGCACCTGCCGCTGCTGGAGCAGTACCCGGACGAAGGGTGGAAGACGAACGTTCTCGGCACGCTCAACGTGCTGGAGGCCGCCAATCGATACCACTGCGCCAAGTTCGTAAACATCTCGACCGATAAGGCGGCGACTCCTTCCAGTGTGCTCGGCCGCACCAAGCGCCTCGCGGAGCAACTCACCGCCTGGTATGGGGCCCGTGCGATGGGTACGTACTTGTCCGTCCGGTTCGGCAATGTGCTGGGATCACGGGGATCGATGCTGCACACCTTCACCACGCAGATCGCGGCGGGTGGCCCGGTCACCGTGACGCACCCCGACGTGACGCGCTACTTCATGACTATCCCGGAAGCGTGCGAACTCGTGATCCAGGCCGGCGCGATCGGATCCGACGGCGAGGTGCTGGTGCTCGACATGGGAGAACCGGTGCGGATCCTCGATGTTGCCCAGCGATTGATCGCCCAGGCGCGAGCCGATGTGAAGATCGTTTTCACTGGCTTGCGGTCGGGTGAGAAGATGCACGAGATCCTGTTCAACGAGAGCGAGCATGGGGAGAAGCGTCATCATCCGATGATCAGTCACGTCGCAGTGCCACCCTTGGATCCGGGCGATCTGCCGGCCCTGCCCGGGCGCGAGCACCACCGCGAGAGCGCGCACATCACGTGAGCCGGATCCTCCTTTCGCAGCCCGACGTCACGGAGATCGAGGAGCAGTTCGTGCTCGACGCCGTCCGCTCCGGTTGGATTGCACCGCTGGGTCCGCACGTGGATGCCTTCGAGGCCGAGGTCGCCGAACGAGTCGGGGTCCGCCACGCCTTGGCGCTCTCCTCGGGCACCGCCGCGCTGCACCTGGCCCTGGTCCACCTGGGCGCCCGCCCGGGTACCGTGGTGGTGCTGCCGAGCATGACCTTTGCCGCCTCGGCCAACGCCGTGGCCTACACCGGCGCGGAGCCGGTGTTCGTGGACAGCCGCGCCGGGGACGGCAACGTGGATCCAGCACTGCTGATCGACGCGGTGGACACCCTCCGTGCCGAGGGCCGGGAAGTGGTCGCCGCCATGATGGTGGACCTGTTCGGCCGTGCCTGCGACTATGCCGAGATCGAGCCCGCCCTTGCTGAGCGGGGCGTGCCGCTGCTGGAAGACGCCGCCGAGGCGCTTGGGGCCACCTACCGAGGCCGCGCCGCCGGGTCATTCGGCCGGGCCGCGGCACTGTCTTTCAACGGCAACAAGATCATGACCACCTCCGGTGGCGGCATGCTGCTCAGTGATGACGGCGACTTGATCACGCACGCTCGCAAGCTCTCCACCCAGGCCCGGGAACCGATGCCGTGGTACGAGCACACCGAGATTGGCTACAACTACCGGCTCTCCAACGTGCTCGCCGCCCTGGGACGGGGGCAGCTCACCCGACTCGATTCGATGATCGCGCGGCGGCGTGAGATTCGGGAGATGTACATCAGTGCGCTCGCGGACCTGCCGGTGCGCTTCCTGGGCGAGGAGCCGGGGCGGGCGCATGAGGATGACAATTGCTGGTTGACCACGCTGGTTGTCGAGGATCCCGCCGTCGACGTCACCGAAGTCATCGCTACTCTCGGCGACTCCGGTATCGAGGCCAGGCATCTGTGGAAACCCATGCACCTCCAACCAGTGTTCGCGGGCACTCAGTTCGTCGGCAGTGGCGTAGTGGACGACCTGTTCGTGCGTGGTCTCGCCCTACCGAGCGGGTCGGCTCTGGCCGATGATGACGTCGCCCGAGTCTGTGAGCAGCTGACCGGGCAACTCGCTGGAGCATCAGGATGAGCTATACCGGCAAGCGATTTCTCGACCTCGCTGTCGCAATCCCCGCCTTCGTGCTCACGTCACCTATCCAGGCGCTCGCTGCGGTTGCCGTCCGAGTGAGCATGGGGCCACCCGTGTTCTTCCGGCAGCAACGACCAGGCCTTCTGGGGAAGCCCTTCGAGATGATCAAACTGCGCACCATGCGCCCAGCGGGTCCCTCCGGCGCGACCGATGACGCCTCCCGCCTCACCTCAGTCGGACGGTTCCTCAGGGCCACGAGCATCGACGAATTACCTGCCCTACTGAACGTGATCCGAGGGGATATGAGTCTGGTCGGCCCTCGACCGCTCCTGATGCAGTACCTCGATGAGTACACGCCCGAGCAGGCACGTCGTCACGAGGTCAAACCTGGACTCACCGGTCTCGCTCAGGTCATGGGGCGCAACGCGATCAGTTGGTCAGCTCGGTTCACGTTCGATCTCGACTATGTGGACAAGCACAGTCTGCGCCGCGACCTCCACATCCTCGGCCTCACCACGCTGCGCGTCTTTCAACGTCGCGGCATCGCCGCTCCCGGGGAAGCAACGATGCCGAGGTTCCGGGCCGGCGAAGGCGTGGAAAAGTAGATGCAGCCTCGGCCACTGATCATCATCGGCGCTGGCGGTTTCGGACGCGAAGTGGTCGAGATCATCCGAGCCGCCAACGTAGTGCGACCAGCCTGGCGACTACTTGGCGTAGCCGACGACGCTCCCTCCGACCTCTCGCTCGAGTCACTCCGGCGTGCGGAGACGCCCTATCTAGGTGCGATCAATGCTGCAATTGAAGCAGCAGGATCCTCGGTCAGTGTCATCGTGGCCGTCGGTAGCCCGCAGGTACGCGAGCGTCTGGTCGGGCAACTACCACCGGCGTGTTCGTTCGGTACCGCGATCCACCCTGACGCCACGATCGGAGGCAGTGTTGAGATACGGCCCGGGTGCGTTATTGCCGCCGGGGCCCGGCTGAGTGTCGAAATCACCGTCGGCGAACACGTGCAGATCGATCAGAACGTGACCATAGGACACGACTCTGAGGTCGGTTCTTACACCAGGATAAATCCTGCTGCATGCATCTCGGGTGGCGTTCGGATCGGCGATTCCTGCTACATCGGAGCCAATGCAACCATATTGCAGAATCTCCGCCTGGGACCAAATGCAACCATAGGTGCCGGGGCAGTCGTGGTACGAAATGTAGCCAGTTCCGCGACCGTCAAGGGGGTGCCTGCGCGGTGATCGCCCGCCGCTCGCGACGGCGGGATGCCCCGGGCCAAGCCGCCGCACCTGCCCACGAACCCGAACCTGCCTCGGACCGTGTCTCGAACATCGATCCGCTCCCGGCGCACCTCACCGAGACCGACTCCGGCAGCCCCCGCGCCATCGCACGCGTTACGCTGTCCCGCTACTTCGCGATGGCGCTCTCGGTGCTGGTCGGCGTGGTGCTCGCACGGTCGATGGTGCCAGAGGATCGTGGTGTCTATGCCGTCGCGCTCACGTTGACGGCGGTACCAGCGATCGTCGTGAGCGCTGGCCTGGAGACAGCTGCCTTGCGCACTGCGAATCGGGATCAGCGCGCCGAGGTGTTCGGGCTCATCATGCGGCGCATCGTCGTCATCACCGGCCTCATCGTTGTGCTCGTCACAACTGTGCTCCTAGCCCGGATCGGCATTTTGGGGCTGAGCACGCCACAGCTCGCCATCTGCCTCATCTCGATCCCGCCCGTGGTGGCCGTCCAGCTCTACGGCAACGCGATCCTGGGACTGCGCCGCTGGTGGGTTTGGGTGGCGGGCACGCTCATGAACGCCGCGATCTACCTACTGGCGACCATGGTGATCGCGGCCGTGGGGCAAGCAGGCGTCGCGGCATACCAAGTGGCGTTTCTCGCCGGATACCTGGTGGCACTCCTCTGCTTCGTGTGGGTGGTCCGCCGCCATCCACACGACCTGCGCACCGATCGCACATCCGCGGTAGCTCACACGGCCTCCCGGACGCGGTCTATCACCATCTCGCAGGCGCTCTTCATGCGTATGCAGGTCCCGCTTCTCCAAGCGTTGTCGGGCACAGCGGCGGTGGGGATCCTCGCCGTGGCCTCACCCGTGGCTGATCTCCTGCTCGTGCTTCCGGTCGCGGCCGGCACGGTGCTGCTGCCCCGGTACTACAGCTCGGAAACGTCGCCGACAGCGGTGCGCCACAACGCCCTCCGGATTGCGGCCCTCGCAGCGGCCGTCGGCGCGGTGGCCGCGCTAGCCGCTCCGTGGCTCGTGCCCCTGCTCTACGGCACCAACTATTCCGGCGCGGCGCGGGTTCTCCAGATCATGGTGCCGGGTGTCGTGCTCTTCTCCTACGCACGGGTCGTCCAGAGCTACCTCATTTCGCGCTCTCGATACCGGCTCGTCCTGTGGGCGAGCCTTCTCGCGGTCGTCGTCAGCGTCGGAGTGCAGTTAGCAGCGACCCCGTCGCTCGGAGCCATCGGCGGGGCGCTGGCGATCTCCGCGGGTTACACGACGATGTTCGTCGTCATCTGCTCCGCGCGGCTACGGGATAGGGTGGCCGAGTGAGCGTCGGTGCGGAACCGCTGCGAGGCTCGCGCGCTTTACTGCGCCTCGTTCCCTTGCTCCTCGTGATGGCGACGGCGGCGACGGCGGGCACCTCAACGGCAGGACCGTACCTAGCGGCGAGTCTGCTCGTGGCAGCCGGTCTCGTCATGAGCCTGACCCCAATCGCGAAGCCCGCCGCCAAGCCACGCACACTCCTCGTCGTCCTCCATGTGCTGATCCCGTTGCAGATCTTGGTGACTGCCTGGCTGCACCCTGGCAAGCTTGACGTTCTCGTCCTCCTCGGTGTCACGATCCTCACCGCCTGGATCACCGCGACCGAGGTCGCGCGCCGACTTGACCCGTACAGCGCGGTACGTGTGCTGCTGCTGGGAACCGCCGCTCTCGCGGTCGGCTACCTCGCCTACGCGGTACCGCGGCTCGGGACGCAAGCCCGGTATGCCTGGGTAGACGTGGCGACGAGCGGCCAGTGGCTCAACGCGAACGCGCTCGCACTGGTATTCCTCGTCGGCCTCGCAGTCGCGTTGGCGGGGATGTTCTCGGAGACCCGCTCGGCCCTACACCTAGTCACGGGCGCCCTGTGCACGGGCGCTCTGCTCCTCACCTTCTCGCGCAGCGGCTACCTCGCCCTTGCGGCCATGCTCCTCGTCCTCATTGCAACACGGCGTAGGGTCGCCGTCGCTGTCGCCGTCGCTGTGCTCGCGACACCGCTGACGCTGGCCATACCGAGTTCCGTGCGCGACCGCATCGAGTTCACGACCATCAACGGCAGTCTCGACCCGTCCTCGTCCGCACGGCTCAGCCTGTGGGAGTCCTCACTCGGCATCATCTCCGACATGCCGCTGCTCGGCAGCGGGATCCACGCGCTGCCGCTGGCCATTGAGCAGCAGGGCGGGCCAGCGGGGTACACGTTCGTGCACAACACCTACCTGTCGTTGCTTGCCGGCTTCGGCATCCCGATCGGCCTCCTGGTGCTCGGGGCGGTCGCCACCGCTTGGCGGCGCCGTGTCCGAGCACTGCGGCGTGGCGGCTCGAGCATCGACCTCGCCGTCGTGCTGGCTCTCACCGCGGCCGCCGTGTGCTCGATCTTCGGTGAGCCGCTGCTCACGCCGGTTACGATCGTCCCGCTCGCGACCCTGTTGGGCCTGCGCGAGCAGAAGGAGAAGGAGTCCCGACATGATGCGGGTACTACAGGTGTGCGGAACGGCCGACGGGGCATCGTGGTTCGTCGATCAGGTCACGGAGCTCGCTCGGCGCGGATACTATATCGAGGCCGTGGTGCCCGGCGAGGGCACGGTCAAGGAGCGGCTGACGCAGGCGGGGACCGCCGTGCACGTGATCCCATTCCGTGGCTATCACCCAAGGGACTGGCGTCGGCACGTTCGCGCGTTCCGTGACCTGGGCGCCCTCATGCGCGGCGGATCCTGGGACATCGTGCACGCCCACCTGTTCAAGTCCTTCATTCTCGCGCGAATAATACTGCGGGGCCGCCGCTCGCCGCGGCTAGTGACACAGGTTGCCGGCACCGTCCACCTCCAGAGCCGCCCCCTCGCGGCGATCGACCGAATGACGCTGCGCTGGGACACGGTACTTGTCGGATCCTGCACCGAGTTCGCAGAGACCTACGCCCAGCGCGGTGCCCGGCACACCGCCGTCAGTTTCTACGGTTGTCATACCGACCGGTTTGACCCGGCCACCTCGGGCGCCCCCTTGCGTGACCGCTATGGGCTAACGCCGAGCGATGTCGCCGTCGGTCTCATCGCGCACATGTACCCCACGCGACTGAAGTCGTTCAGGAACATCGGGGTCAAGGGTCACGAAGTGTTCATCGACGCCGCTCTCTCGCTGGCGAAGCAGGACGCGCGCCTGCGGTTCTTCGTCGTCGGCGACGAGTTCGTAGGCGATGGGAGCTACCGACGCGAGCTCGAACGCCGCGCTGCGCCGCTGGTCGACGGCGGACGCATGCACTTTCTGGGACATCGGACCGACATGCCGGACGTCATCGCCGGAATGGACATTTTGGTGAACCCATCACTGAGCGAGTCAGCGTCCTACACGATGGTCGAGGCCTCCCTGATGCGCCGACCCGTGATCGGCAGCCGGGTCGGTGGCCTCCCCGACACCATTATCGATGGGAGCACGGGATTGCTGGTACCCCCGGGTGATGACGGCGCCCTCGCAGGAGCCATCCGACGTCTCGCCGACGACCCGGAGACTCGCCACCACATGGGTGGGCAAGGTCGATCGCACGTGCTCGAGATGTTCGACATCACCAAGACGGTTTCCACCGTTGAAGAGATCTATCAGAGGGCCGTCGAACTATGACGACGCGACTGTGGCACCTCATCCGGCGCGCCCTCGCCTCCGGCACGCAGTACCGGGTGCTACCAAGGGCCCGGTGGGACGACCTGTACCCCATCGACTGCACGGTGTTTGGGCCCCACCTGGCCGCCGGCACACTCGTGGTCCGACTACCCGGCGACGACGGCGCTGAGTTCCTCCACCCGGTCGCCACCTGCTTCCGGATTCTTGCACGGTTGCAGCTCGACGACGGTCTCACAAGGGCGAACCGCGGCACAATATCCGCCGCCGTGCGCGAGTTGCTGGCGGCCCAGCAGGAAGACGGCTCCTGGCGGTATCCGGTCCGCGTAGCTCGCTACGGCGTCGCGCCAGGATGGTCCTCCGCGATGGCGCAGGGCCTCGCGACGTCCGCACTGCTCAGGAGTGCGGATGCGCTGCCAGCCGCCGAGGCGGCGGTCGCGCGGAGTCGGGTCGACGCGGCCATCGCCCATCTCCTGCGACCGGTCGAGGACGGCGGCTGCACCACGTATGACGCCGATGGCCTGCCATTCCCTGAGGAGTGTCCGGCCACACCAGCGCCGCACATCCTCAATGGCGCAGGCTTCGCACTGCTCGGTTTGCACGACTACGATCTTCGCTTCGGCGGCGATGCCGCCGCCCGCACCGCCCGAAGGTTGAACGACCTGCTGCCGAGATGGGACATCGGCTACTACTCGCGGTACGACATGCTCGGTCGATCACCGAGCTCACCCGACTACCACCGGCTCCACATCGCCCTGCTGCTCGTCTTCGAAGAGCTCTACGGCATGGAGTTCGGCATCTACGCCCGGAGGTTCCACGACTATGAGCGTCGACTACGGTCTCGCCTTCGCGCCCGCGTCATGCTCGCCGTCGACCGACTGCTCATCACGAGGGAGTAAGAATGGCGAGCGACGCAAAATCCGTCCGCATTGTCGGGCCACAGGCCTCGGCACACACCGCGCTGTGGGTCGGAGAGTTCCGTCGGCGTGGCTGGGACGTGCGCACAGTCGGGCTCAGTACGGCCGCAAGCGCGGTCTCTCACCGACGTCTCATACCGCTAGTGATTGCGGAGGGGCTGCGCAAGCGCCCCACGATCTCCATCGTGCACTCCCTCGGCACCCACGGGCTGCTAGGTGCGCTGCTTCGCCGTGCACCCCGTACCATCGTGGTCCCATGGGGCAGCGAGGTCGCGGCAGCGACCCGTTCCACCATCAGGCACCGCGCGGCCTCTCTCATACTTCGACGGGCGGACTTGGTGCTGACGACGTCACGCGCGATGGCTACGACGATCGCGCGAAGTTGGCCGGATGTCGATGTCACCACCGAGGTCCGCTCGTGGGGTGTGGCGGAGACCGCACTAACTGAGCCTGCCGAGGGCGTCGGGACGGCCATCCGTGCCCGCCTTGGGCTGTCGGACCATCACCTGATCGTCCTCGCGCCACGCGGTCTGGGCGCTGTCTACCGTCATGAGGAAATCCGCCGTGCGTTCACCGCTGCCCATGCCAGAAGGAGGCATCTCCGCCTCGTCGAGATCGATACCACGGCTGAGAGTTGCAACCGAATCGTTCTGCACCGCACGGACGCCACGCTCACGCTGCCACGTCAATCGCACGATGACTTGATCGATCTGTTCGCAGCGGCCGACGCCGTCGTGTCGGTGCCGCGCGCCGATCAGCGGTCGACGACGGTTGTCGAGGCCATCGCGTCGGGAGCGCCGGTGCTGCTCGGTGACCTACCCGTCTACCGCGAGCTCGCCGCCGACGGCGCAAGCGTCACACTCCTCGCGGAGCCGCTGGTGGAGTCGCTCACCGCTGCCCTGACGACACCGGGCATAGTCGGCGTACCCGTCGACACCAACCGGGAGTGGGCGCGAGTGGTGGAGGGCCGGCGCTCGCTGTTCGACCAGATCGAACGGCTATGCATGGGTGTCAGCCCGTGAAAATCGTCGTCATTCAATACGCTGCCTCCTAACCCATGGCACCTCAACTGCGGATTAGTCCGGAAACGCAGCCAGTTCGTCGACGTTCGACCCCCTGCAAGCCTCGAATGACTCGATCAACGGGCTCCTTGCAGCACGAGGCATATCCTCACTTTCCGCCCATTCACGCCACGACTTCCCCTGCGCCGCCTTCTCCACTCCAGCCAACTCCGACCAGCGATCAACCGGGCCCGGAGCCCGAAGAGCCCACAACACCTGAAATTACTTCATGCAACTTGCGCCGAGAATTTGCGCGAGAATAATGTTCGTCGAGAATCTGTCGACCGACCTCCAGTCGCCGACTCCTCTCATCATCGTCCATGTTCCTAGCACGCGAAACAGTTTCGGTGAGCGAATCGGCCGGACCCAAGATGACTGACTTGTCATCAGGAAATACGAGACGCAATCCGCTGTCACAGTTGCTCACTGCCAGAATGCCGGCGGCAACGTAATCGAATAGCTTGTTTGGGCTCGCACCTTTCTCCAGTACCGACATTGGCGCGAGAGAGTGGATTCCGACATCGAATGCCGCCAGGACCTCCATGAGAGAATCCTTGGGGACGCCGTCCCAGAATTCGACGTTCATGAGCTTCTGTTCTTCTGCCTGGGCGATGGTCACTGCTTTCGCCGGGCCGTTGCCCATGAGAATAAAATTGATGTCAGGAAGCGCGCCTGCTGCTTCTAGGATCAAGTCGAGCCCATTCGCTGAACCATGGGCACCGGCAAATACCGCTGAGAAGCCGGTGAGACCGAGATGTTCGCGCATCGTCGAACGATTGTAGCCGCTCGATTCCCATGGGTCGGCGCCGTTCGGCACCACGGCTACGCGTGATTCCTCAATGCCGAGCGATGCGAAATGGTCCCGCCACCCGGGGGTCACCGCAACGACGCGATCTGCCGCATTGAGTACGAATTTCTCAAGCTCAGCGAAGGCCCGATGAACTCGGCCACCTCGACGGAGCACCCCGGCCGCGACCATGGATTCTGGCCAGAGATCTCGCACCTCAACGATGAGCGGAACGCGTCGAAGACGTGCGATGGCTAGGCCGGCCAAGGGCGCAAAAAGGTGCGGGCTCGAGGCGTACACAAGGTGAAGTGGTCGGCGGCGAAAGCTGCGAAAAAACACCCGCAGCGAATACACCAGCCAAGACACCAGGCGCCGAGCAGGCGTACCTGCCTGGGCAGGAACGGGGATGAGGTCAAACCTGCCATCAGTCGTGGCGAACCGGTCCTGACTGTAGTGGTTGCGGTTGCCTGCCATGATATACGCCGACCAACCGTCAAGTTGATCAAAGAGCTCAGCGTGCCGAGTTCCTCCTCCCTGGTCGAGCGGCAAGGCAAACTGGTTAAGTACAAGGACATATCTCATACCAGCTGAACTCCTACGACGATTCGTCCAGAAAAAGCGCATCGAGTCACCGTTGCGCATTGGCCTGTTCGGGCGACTAGTCTGAAATCTGAACGATCTTGAACGCTGGCATTGGCGGCACCAAGCGCACGCGGGACTGTGTCGCCGGCCCCTCGCAGGGATCTCATCTGTGGTCTACCTGGACAGCGCCGACGACCTCTGCCGCCGATTCGAAGCCTCTTACTCCCACCAACACGAACGGCTACGCCTGCCACGGCGCGTGACGCGCTCGAGAGGGGCGGAGCAACGTCCACTGGACCAGTTCTGGAAGCGTGGATTGGTGGTGCCAAGTTCGCGTCGAACCGAACCCACGGCGTCTGAGAGCGGCGACAGATCACGTCCATCCTGGCTCTGGGCATATCGAGCGCCTCCTCGACGTGACATGACTTCCGGTGGACTGACCAATCCTGTGCCAGTATGTCAATAGTTCTCACCGATCTAGGAGCCTCCGTGGAGTTGCGGGACTATGCGTCGATCATCCGCAAGCGATGGATCACGATCGTCGCGGTCACGTTGAGCGTGCTGGCGATCAGCGCAGTCGTTACTCTCGCCACCGCCCCCACTTATACGGCCCGCACGAGTCTGTTCTTCGCCGTCGGGGGCAGCGGTTCGGTCGCTGACCTCGCCCAGGGGTCTACCTACACACAACGCCAGGTGGAGTCCTACGCCGAGGTCGCCACTGCACCGTACGTGCTCGAGCAGGTCATTGAAGACCTCGACCTGAACACTGGTGTCGGCGCGCTCGCGCAACAGATCCGCGTCACGGTTCCCATCAACACCGTCATCATCGAGATCGCTGTCGATGACGCGGAGCCCCAACAGGCCGCCGATATCGCCAACGCAGTCGGAGCAGGTCTCGGTGCCGCCGTCACGGAGCTGTCACCTGACGGCGATGAGGGGGAAAGCGTCCGGGCAACCACGATCTCGGCCGCCGCCGCCCCGGAGAGCCCCTCCTCCCCCAACACTCCGCGCAACCTCGCCCTGGGCTTGGTGCTCGGCCTGCTCGGTGGAATCGGCCTCGCGCTCCTGCTCGAGGTTCTGAACACCAAGGTGCGCACTGAGTCGGACATCAGTCGCGTCACCGATGCGTCCGTGGTGGCCACGATCGCATATGACGACGACGCCTCGGCGCACCCGCTCACGGTCCAGGTGGATCCCCGTTCACCTCGTGCAGAGGCGTATCGCCGGCTCCGGACGAACCTGCAGTTCCTCGACCTGGCAGACCGCTCCCATTCCATTGTGGTCACCTCCTCGATGCCGCAGGAGGGAAAGACGACGACGTCGATCAACCTGGCGATCACCTTGGCCGAGGCGGGCGCCCGGGTACTGCTGGTCGACGCGGATCTGCGCCGCCCCCAGATCGCGAAGTACATGCAGATCGAAGGCAGCGTGGGCCTGACCACCTTGCTGATCGGCCGAGCCACGCTCGCGGACGTGGTTCAACCATGGGGAAATACCAACCTGCACGTACTCGCCTCAGGGAAGATCCCGCCAAACCCGAGCGAGCTGCTGGGCTCGCACACCATGGAACAGTTCATGCAGGCAGCGACCGAGCAGTACGACGTCGTCCTGTTCGACTCCCCGCCCCTGCTCCCCGTCACCGACGGCGCCATCCTTGCGGGCAATGCCGGTGGCGCGCTTCTCGTGGTGGGCAGTGACGTGGTGCACCAGGCGCAGCTGGCCGACTCCCTGGAAACCCTCGAGTCGGTCGACGGACGAGTGCTTGGCCTGGTGTTGAACAAGGTGCGGCGCAAACACGCCAACGGGTACACCAGCTACCACTACCACTCCACCTACGCCGCTCACCCCGAAGAGGGAGCACCTCAGGCGCGCCGGGGCAAGGGAAAGCGGGCGGCCCGGCGACCGAGCGAGCGCAAGCCGGAGCACGCCGTCGAGCCAACCGGTGATCCCGAGCCGATTCGAGCACGGAGAACGTCCGAGGAGCCGTCGGCAACTCCGCCCCGGCGTGCTTCGGCCGGACGCCAGCGCACGTGACGCCCATGGACGGCTCCTCGAAAGTTGACGAGCGATTATGAGCACTCCTGCGTTCCCTCCGTACCGGATCCTCGCCGTATGCACGGGCAACGTGTGCCGGTCCCCCGCAGCAGAACGACTACTCACCGTCCACCTCGATAGCAGCGTCGAGGTCACCAGCGCCGGCACTCACGCACTCGTTGGCGAGCCGATCTCACCTCCGATGGACATCCTGCTGGCCGAAGCGGGCGCAGACGCCGAGCGGTTCAGCGCCCGGCAGCTCAGCGAATCAACCGTGCGGGGGGCCGATCTGATCCTCGCCCTCACCCGCGAGCATCGCGCCGCTGTGGTCGACCTGTGGCCCGGCGCCGTCCGGCGTACGTTCACACTCACCGAGTTCGCTCGGGCACTGGAGGCGATCGATGCCTCGGCGCTACCGGAGCGAGGAAGTGCAGCGGAACGACTGACGGCTGCCTCACCCCTCGCAGGAGCCCTGCGCGGGCAGCGCCCTCCGAGTTCACCGACCGAGGACGACATCGTGGATCCCTACCGCCGCGAGCGCGCGATTTACCAGCGATCCTTCGATCAGATTCACCGAGCCGTCACAGCCATCGCAGATGCCGTCCGTGAGTCATAATCAGCCATGAGCTCCCGCACCCGGCCCAGGGCCCGCCGGTCCCGGACCAAACTCGCGCTGGTGATCGCGCTCTCGCTCATCGCCCTCCTCGTGGTCACCGCCGTCGCTGGCGCCTTCTACCTTCAGCACCGGATCGACAGCCGGATCGAACGCTTCGACGACCCGTTCGCGAGCCTCGGTGATGACCGGCCCACCACAGCCCCGGCCACAGAGGGCACCGAGACCCACGAGCCGCCGGTGAACATCCTGTTCCTGGGTTCGGACAGCCGCATCTCCGCAGGCGACCCATCGCAGTGGGAATACGGAGCGCAGCGCACCGATGCGATCATGGTCGCCTCGATCAGCGGTGATCGCGAATCTGTCACCGTGATGTCCCTCCCCCGCGACTCCTGGGTCCCCATCCCCTCGCATGGGGACAACAAGCTCAACGCCGCCTTCTCCTTTGGCGGGCCGAGCCTGATGGTCGGCACCATCGAACAACTGACCGGCATCCGGATCGACCACGTCGCGATCTCCGACTTCGAGTCCTTCCAAGAGCTCACCGATGAGCTCGGTGGCGTGGAGATCACACTGACCCAGCCCCTGGAGGCCGGCGGCACCACACTGGAGGCGGGTACTCACCTGCTGGATGGCGAGCAGGCCCTGGCCTACACCAGGCAGCGCTACGGGCTCTCCGGAGGCGACTTCTCCCGGATGCAGCGGCAACAGAACTGGATGCGAGGCATGCTCGCCGCCGCCTTCAACCGCGACGTACTCACCGATCCGGTCGCGCTGACCGACCTCCTCACCGTGGCAGCGGAGAACATGGCCGTCGATGAAGGCTTCGGCGTCAGCGAGATGCGGGACCTCGCACTCTCGATGCGGGACCTGCGCCCTGGAAATGTCACCTTCATCAGTGCCCCGGTGGAGGGCACCGGGTGGAGCCCTGATGGGACCCAATCGATCGTGAACCTCGACCACACGGCCCTCGAGGAGGTGTCCCAGGCATTCGTGGAAGATCGGATCGCCGAGTACGTCGAGGAGCACCCCGATATCGTCCGATTGGGCGCCTCGGTGGAATAGCGGCTTACCAGGTGGCGCCGGCGTCGTCAGAGACCAGCACGTCATCGGCCGCCCACAGCCACGCAACGTCACCGCTGAGGGCCACTGCGACGTCTCCAGCAGCGACCTCGCCGACCTCAGCACACCCGGCCGGGGAATCATCCAGGCCGGCACCCTCGGGACCCACCGACCGGATCGCGACACCCTCACAGTCAGGGTCGATCGACGCCAGCAGGTAACCCTGGAAGTCCGCAGCACCGTCCAGTTGCGGCGCTATCGCCACAGCGCCGGGCAGGTTCCCCACCGAGGACCACGAGTCACCCGCATCGCCGGTCTCCAGCACGTCACCGTCCGTACACACCACTGCCGCTGCCGATCCGCTCAGTCCGGCGAGGTCCACCACGTCACCTGAGCACGGCTCCGCCGCATCAGCGGGCCCATGCACCACGTTGCGGTCCCCGGGCTCGAGGTACCAGGAGCCGCCAAGCTCCTCGTTCGATTCCTCCCAGTCGGCTCCCGCAGAGGCAGTGATCCTTAAGCTCGCGGCACACTCCGCTGCCCCACCGATCGCGAACATCGTGTTCTCATCGAGCGCCTTCACGCGGACAATGGGAGTCAGCCCGGCATCAACGAACTCCCACGTGTCTCCGCCATCACCAGTGACCTCGAGGGCGCTCAGGTCGTCACAGTCGCCCACCATCGCACGCCACGCACGCTCGGAGGAGGCAGCGGTCAGCAGGCGCGTTGTGGGTACGGGCTCGATCGGTTCTTCCGGCGCATCCGTCTCATCCTGCGTCGGTTCGGCGGTACGTGGGTCCTCGCTCGGCTCATCCTCAGTCGCTACGGAGTCAGGACTCGCGGAGGGCGGTGGCGTGTAGGCAGGACCGGTACTTGACGGGGCCTGGACCGGCCGCAGAGCAAGAACCACCAGGACGATCGTGACCACAAGCAGGGCGCCGAGGCCGAGCGCGGTGACGCGATTGTCCTTGATCCAGCGCATGGGGGGCGATTCTAGCCAGGTCGAGAGTGCGAGCTCTGGCGGCAGTGTCCGTCTTGCACGTTTCGACTGCTCCAGACCGGGTGGGACAATGATCGGATGCCCGACGGCCCCCTCATCGTCCAGTCCGACAAGTCCCTGCTGCTCGAAGTTGACCACGAGCAGGCCGGCGCGTGCCGGCGCGCCATCGCCCCGTTCGCCGAGCTGGAACGCGCCCCGGAGCACATTCACACCTACCGGCTCACTCCGCTCGGCCTGTGGAACGCCCGCGCCGCGGGGCACGACGCCGAGCAAGTGGTGAACACCCTCATCCAGTACTCGCGCTACCCGGTGCCCCACGCCCTGCTCGTGGACATTGCAGAGACGATGTCTCGCTACGGACGCCTGCAGTTGATCGCCCACCCCACACATGGCCTCGTCTTGCACGCCCTCGACGTGCCGGTCCTCACCGAGGTGCTGCGCTCCAAGCGCACCGCCGGCCTGGTGGGCGAACGCCTCGACGAGAGCACCGTCGTGGTGCACGCCAGCGAACGCGGCCACCTCAAGCAGGTGCTGGTCAAGCTCGGCTGGCCGGCCGAGGACCTCGCCGGGTACGTCGACGGCGAGAAGCACGCCATCTCGCTGGAGACCGGCGACTGGTCACTGCGGCCCTACCAACAGGAAGCGGTGGAAACCTTCTGGCATGGCGGCAGCGGCGTCGTCGTGCTTCCCTGCGGGGCGGGCAAGACTCTGGTGGGCGCCGGCGCGATGGCCCAGTCCGGCACCACCACGTTGATCCTGGTGACCAACACCGTCAGCGCCCGGCAGTGGCGGGATGAGCTGGTGCGCCGCACCTCCCTGACGGCGGAAGAGATCGGCGAGTACTCCGGCGCTCGGAAGGAGATCCGACCGGTCACGATCGCCACCTACCAGGTACTCACCACGAAGCGGAAGGGCGCCTACCCGCACCTGGATCTGCTGGATGCGCGGGACTGGGGCCTCATCGTCTATGACGAGGTGCATCTGCTGCCGGCACCGATCTTCCGGATGACGGCGGACCTGCAGGCCCGCCGTCGCCTGGGCCTGACCGCCACGCTGGTACGTGAGGACGGCCGCGAGGACGAGGTGTTCTCCCTCATCGGGCCGAAGCGGTATGACGCCCCGTGGAAGGACATCGAGGCCCAGGGCTACATCGCCCCTGCGGATTGCACTGAAGTGCGCCTGGACCTTCCGCACTCCGACCGGATGGCCTACGCCATGGCCGAACCCGAGGACAGGTATCGGCTCGCGGCCACAGCATCCGGAAAGACGGCCGTGGTGCGCGAACTGCTGAAGAAGCATGCGGGTGAGCAAACCCTGATCATCGGTCAGTACCTGGACCAACTCACCGAGCTCAGCGAAGCACTCGAGGCGCCGGTGATCACCGGCGCCACCACGGTCCCGGAGCGGCAGCGACTGTTCGAGGCCTTCCGCACCGGTGAACTGCACACCCTGGTGGTGAGCAAGGTGGCGAACTTCTCGATCGACCTGCCCGAGGCGGCGGTGGCGATCCAGATATCCGGTTCGTTCGGCTCCCGCCAGGAGGAGGCGCAGCGACTCGGCCGGGTGATGCGCCCCAAGGCCGACGGGCGCACCGCGCATTTCTACGCGATCGTCACCCGGGACACGGTGGACCAGGACTTCGCCGCCCACCGGCAACGGTTCCTCGCCGAGCAGGGATACGCCTACACCATCGTGGACGCCGTGGATCTGACCTCGGGCGCCGCCTGACCACGGGTGAGCACTTTCCGGCACCGACGCCTCACGCGCCCATCGACTCCCTCTCGAGCCCTGGGTGAGATGAAGCCGACCACGCCGACAGTCGCTCTTCCATGAATGAAAGTGGCACCACTACCCCTGTGACCTGGGCCTTTATCACACACCAGGCGCAATATCCAGCGACGGCGTATCGTGGTGAATATCCGAGGGGTCGGCCTAATCGCTGCTGATCAATTCCCGGAGAATTACTCGCTTCGGGGCGTCATTTCTGACGCCCTTCCCAGAAGCGTGCCACTCCACGAATGGAAGGCAGCACGATGGGACTTCACCCGTCTACGCGCGGAATCGCAGGACGTCTCGCACATCATCGCACCATGGTCATCGGTATCCTCGCGGTCATTTCCGCGCTCGTGCTGGCGAGCATCGCTCTGACTCCGCTACCCGCCTCGGCCGCCACGCCGGCTGTGGGAGTCGGCACCGCCCAGAGCTATTCAGTACTCGGCGGCCAGACGGTGACCAATACCGGCCCGACCACGCTGGGTGCTGATCTTGGCGTCAGTCCGGGCACTGCAATCACGGGATTTCCGCCCGGCACGCTTGGCGGAACAGTGCACGCCGGTGATGCGCCCGCCGCCCAAGCCCAGTCGGACTTGGTGATCGCGTACGACGACGCAGCGGGCCGCGCCCCCACGGCCTCGGTCAGCGGGGACCTCGTCGGGCAGACACTCACCGACGGCGTCTACAACTCCAGCGGTCCCCTGGAACTCAGTGGGACGCTGACGCTGGACGCTCAAGGTGACCCGAACTCGGTCTTCATTTTCCAGGTCGCTTCCACATTAATCACCGCAACGTCCAGCGATGTTGCACTGATTAATGGCGCCCAGGCGTGCAACGTGTTCTGGCAGGTGGGTAGCTCAGCGACGCTGGGTACCGGCTCAACCTTCATCGGAACAATCATGGCGTTGACATCGATCTCCGTCACCACCGGAACGGTCGTTGAGGGCCGGGCACTGGCTCGCAACGGTCAGGTCTCCCTGGACACCAACGTGTTCACCACGCCTGGCTGTGACACAGATCCGACAGAGACTCCCACCGAAGAGCCGAGCGAGAGCCCCACGGGCGAACCGACCGGCACACCGACCGAACCCCCCACCGACGGCCCGACGGACACGCCGACCGACGGACCAACGGGCACCCCCACGGGCGACTCGACCGTGGACACGACGGGTGCCTCGAACGGTGACACGACCGACGACGTGACCGGCGACATGACCGGTGACACGACCGGTGACGCAACGGACGGCCCAGATGACGGCGGAGCGGATTCGTCGGCAGACGGTGGGCCCGATGCTCGGGCGGCCGGCGAGGCGGATGGGTCCGATGCGAGCCAGGGCGCGGATTCGGAGCTGTCCCAGACGGGGCTCGGTCCGTGGGCCAGCGCGCTACTCGGTGTCAGCGGGCTGCTCCTTCTCGTCGGCCTGGCGGCCCTCGTGCACCGCAGGCGCATGCTGCAGTAGCCACCCCGGGCCCGGCGCTCACGCGATCATCCGTGACCGGGTTGCCGCAGGCTGACCGGATCAACAGTCATGAGTCGAGTGCGGCAGCCTGGACGATGTCAGGTCCCACGCACACTCGTCGGTCCGGTCAGCACGGCCCGCACCGCCTCCCGTAGCACCGGACCTTCACGCTGTGCGGTGAACGCGGGGGCGGTGGCGATCTGTTCGAGGAAGCCGTCCAGCAACAGCCGTAGCCAGGAGGCCAGCCGGTCGGCGGACAGATCGGTGCGCACCTGACCAGACTGCTGCGCACGGACGATGCACTCCACCAGGATCCCCCGCTGTGCCTGCTCCTCGGCTTCGAGTGCGGCAGCAATCGCGGGTTCGGACATCACCGTGGCCACAGCGCGCACGAAACCCGCCACCCGCGGATCCTCGGCATCGGTGATCGCCTGCTCGACAACGAGATCCAACGCGACCACGGGATCGTCCTGCTCGTTGAGGCGCGTGCGCAGATCCTCCGCCTCGGTGGTGCCGAGACGCAGAATCGCCACGAGCAACTCAGCCTTGGTGGGGAAGTAGTGGAAGAACGTCCCCGATCCGATTCGAGCTTCGCGGCAGATCGCCGCCGTGGTGGCGCGCTCATATCCTCGGGCAGCGATGACAGTGATGGCGGCGTCGATGATCTGCAGCCGCCGCGCCTCATGACGTTGCGGGTCGACTGTCCGTGCCATGGTCCGACTCTCCCGCTCGACGAACCTCCACGCTGTCCTGGCACCAACGGACCACAAGGTTCGATTCGCGCAGCGCCTCTTCGGCCTCCATGCGGTCGGTGTTCTTGCGCCGCTTCTCCCGCCACTGCCTGATGAGGCGGTGCTCGGCCGTGGTGAAGCCGGGCTTGCCGTCCGCCCACCGCTGATAGTCGGCCTCGAACGGGTCCTGATCACGCCAGGGGTAGCCGTGCTCGCGCAGCGCGCTCTGGACTGCCTCGCGATTCAGCCCGTCAGCATTGAGTCGCGCCCGCATCCGCCCGGATGCATCGAGCACGACGACGTTGCTCCCCTCGGGGTAAACCGTTGCCACATCGGTGCGGTCGATCCACCCATCCTGGTCCTCCTGGCGATACTCGAGGCGATCGCTCGCCACACTCAGGCGCAGACTCTCGTGCACGATAGTGGACGCGAGAAAGGCCGCTCCGATCGCCCCGAGCGCCACACCGATCGGGATCGACCACGACCACGGCAGCCCGGCGATCACCTGCAGCACACCGGGCGACGGGAGCGGTGACCTGTCGAGTAGGTCGACCAGCCATGCGGCGAGGGCCGGACCGCCGAACCCGAGTCCAACCCCAGGGACCAGGACCGCGATCCCGAACCCGATCGGGATGATTCGAGGCTGCCGTAGCTGCGTAGCGTCCATGCGGGCAATACTAGAGTACGTACTCCATTATTGCGGCAATCTCGCACCGATGTCCTGGGCGGACCTGATGCGCTTGTGGACTTATCGTGTCCGCAACGGGGCCGAGGATGGCTGCTATCAGCAGCAGAACACATTCGCGAAGGGGCCCATGAACATGCGCATTCTCATCACCGGAGCAACCGGCCAGGTCGGGCGGCACCTCGTCTCTCAGCTCCATCAGGAGGGGCACGATGTCCGTGCGCTCACCCGTCACCCTTCCGCTGCCCGGTTCCCGTCCGGCGTGGAGGTGGTCGAAGGCGACCTCACCGACGCCACCACGCTCGACCGTGCGTTCGACGGGGTCGATGCGGTTCACCTGATCACCTTCGGAGGCGACGACTTCGAGGACCTGTCCAACGGTTCAGACATCGTCGGCCACGCTGAACACCATGGCGTCCGGCGAGCCACGGTGCTCGGTGGCTGGTCGCGCACCAGCATCGAACGGGCTCTCGCGGCCAGCGCTCTCACCTGGACCGTTCTGCATCCCGTGGAGTTCATGGCCAATGCGCTCGACTGGGCGCAGGAAGCCCGGACGCGCCGCACCGTCTCGATGCTGGCGACCTATCCGAGTGCCATGGTCCACGAGGCCGATATCGCCAGCGTCGCCGCGCGCGCCCTCACCGAGGAAGGGCACGGCGGTCGCACCTACCCACTCACCGGACCAGAGGCACTCACGCCACAGGAACGCGTCCGGGTCCTCGCCGAGGCGACCGGCACCGACCTCACGTTCGTCCCCCTCACCGAAGCTCAGGAGCGCGAACGGTTGCGCGGCTATGGGTACGACGCCGACTACGTGGAGTTCGGAATCCAGTTGGCAACGAACCCGCCCGATTCCAGTGGCGTCGTGCTACCGACGGTCGAGGATGTCACCGGACGCCCCGCCCGAACCTTCGCCCTGTGGGCCCAGGAACACGCCGATCGGTTCCGCGCCATGCCCTGATCCGTCACGGCCGGTCTCCGCGGACGGGAGCGTCCTCGACCACGCTACGGTGCAGGATGCCCGGTCGCTCCGCGCGAATGGCTGGAGGGCGCGCTTGCGAGCCCGTCGGTGGCAGCGGTGAGCCTGCGCCCCCATTCCTTCATGTGCTCGACGGCTTCTGATGGGCCGTGGACCACGAACGGTGCGCCCGACGCTGCCAGGCAGAAGGCGGCCCAATCCAAGGACTCGGCGGCGATACTGACCCGGCACGAGTGATCATCGATGGGCTCAACGCTCCCGTAGTGCGCAATCTCTGCCTGCACCCTCGCGGCTGCGCCGAACACGGTCGCGCGGACGCGATACCGGGCGGGCACAGATCCGATCTGTGCGCGTACGTAGACCACCGGATCGTCATCAGGCAGGCGACGAGGGGCGAACCGGTCGCCAGTGCGGCACGGCGTTGCGATGCGGTCGATCCTGAAGGTGCGCCAGTCGGCACGCCCAAGGTCCCAGGCCACGAGATACAGGCGGCTCTCGACGTTGACGATGCGGTGCGGCTGGGCCTCGCGCTGGGTGGAGACGTGTTCGCTGGAGGTGTAGGAGAAGGAGACGGTCTCGCTGTCGCGGCAGGCGAGCGCCACCGTCGTCAGCGCGGTGACATCGCTGATGGCAGCTCGCGAGGCTGCAAGGCCCGCGGGAAGCGCGACGGCGCGCAGGCTATCGATCCGGCCGCGGATGCGCACGGGAAGGACCTGCACGATCTTGGCCATGGCACTGACGGCCGCGTCCGCGGAAGCGGGGTGCGCGCCCGTCGCGATCTCCTGCAGGCCCATCACCGTTGCGGCGGCCTCATCTTCGCTCAGGACCAATGGTGGCAGGGAGGTGCCCGCACCGAGCTGGTACCCCCCGCCGGTCCCTGGGCTCGTGGTGATCGGATAGCCGATCTCCTGCAGGGTATGCACATCGCGGCGGAGGGTGCGCTGGCTGACTCCGAGCCGCCGCGCCAGCTCGTGGCCCGGCCAATGGCGCCGGACCTGCAGCAGCCCGAGGAGATCGAGAGCCCGGGCACTGGTGGAGGACATGCACTGACGCTACGCGAGCTTGCGGACATCGAGTGGCCACAAGAGGGGAGATGGTGGTGACGCATCGCAACCCATTGGAAGGAAAGACGACATGTCCGAGACCCCCACCGCTCCTCCCACCCCCGCCGGCTCCGCCACGGTCGACCCGTTCATCATGACCGACAACGCGGGTGACCTTGCCCGCTTTCTCGTCGACGTCTTCGATGCCACGGAGGTCCCAGACGCCCGGACCACGGACGCGGACGGGCTCGTGCTGCACTCCGAACTGGTGATCGGCAACTCGACCATCACCATCGCCGACCGCAAGCCTGACTGGCCATACACCCCGGCGTTCGTGCGCGTCTATGTGGAGGACCCAGCAGCCACATTGGAGCGCGCTGCGAAGCACGGGGCCCGAATCGTCACCGAACCCACCGACTTCTGGGGCGACGTGCTCTCTCGGTTCGCGGACCCCTTCGGTCATCTGTGGTGGGTCTACAAGCACGACCCGGCAGCGTCCGCCTGGACCGAGGCTGACCCCTCAGCGACTGGTGAGGAACACGACGGCGCGGGATGGGAGGGCACCACCTCAGCAGACGCCACCGATGACCAATCGTGGGAGTCGTTCACCACACCCGCGCTGGCCTACATCCACACCACGCTGATGGACGCGATGTCATCCCTCAAGGATCCCCGCTCACGTTGACCCCCTCGGTGCCGTTGCCCCTGCGGTCAACCCAGAGGGTCTAGGCTGCAGTGCCCATGGGAGGACTTCGATGACGTCAATCACCCCACCCGCCGACCTCGCCGGCGTTCCCGGCCTGCTGGATCTGGCCCGCTCCCGTGGGCCGCTGTTCGGCTCCGATGCACCCACTGGGCAGGAGATCCGGCGCCGCCTGATCGACACGCTCGGAGTCTGGATTGAGCCCGGGCAGCCACAGGTGACCGAGCTGGGTAGCTGGGAGCGGGACGGGGTGGCGGGCACCGAGCTGGAGTGGGATGTCGCAGTGGGCGCCCCCTCGCGCGGCTGGCTGTTACGACCGGCCGGCGAGGCGGGTCCGCTGCCCGCGGCTGTGATGATGCACTGCCACGGCGGGGTGAAGTACTACGGCAAGGAGAAGGTGGCGGACGGGCCGAAGCCGCCGCACGAGAGGGTCCGGCAGATCCGAGCGGGAGGCTACGGGTCGGTCGCGGTGGCGAATGAGCTGGCCCGCCGCGGCTACACAGTCCTCGCCCCGGATGCCTTCGGTTGGGGCAGCAGGCGAATCCCGGTGACGGCGATGCCCAGCCGGAGCACCGCCGTCACCCAGTTGCAGCTCGCCGAGGCTGAGCGGGCCGGTCGCAGGCTGACCGAGAGTGAGGTCTACGACGCGCACGCTGGCACCCATGAGGACGCCGTGGCCAAGCTGCTCGGCGTACTGGGCACCTCCTGGGGAGGAATGGTCGCCCGGGAGGACCTGATCGCCGTCGATCTCCTCACGCGGCGTGCGGACGTGCAGTCGGGCGGGGTGGCCGTGCTCGGGCTTTCCGGCGGCGGTGCGCGCGCCGCACTGGCCACCGCACTCAGTGATCAGGTCCGCGCCGCCGCCGTGCTGTGCATGATGACCACGCTCGAGCAGGCACTCGATGGCTACGTGCACAGCCACACCTGGATGATGATGAACCCGGGCATCGGTCGTGTGGCCGACTGGCCCGATATCGCAGCCGCCGCGGCCCCTCGGCCGCTCTTCGTGGGCTACGGCGAGCAGGACGCCCTGTTTCCTCTCGACGGGATGCGTGCCGCGCAGCAGACGATCGCCGCACGCTACGAGCGAGCCGGAGCGGCGCAGGCCTATCGCGGGGTGTTCGTGGACGAACCGCATGCGTTCGGCACTGATCTGCAGGCGCACGTGTGGGAGTTTCTCGACCAGACCATGCGCTGACGGCTCCCGGGGTGCGTTCGCGAAGCACCTCGCCGCGACCTAGACAGGCGCCGTCAGACGGTCACGCGCTGGCGCACCTGTGCGGCGAAGGCCGAGCCGAGCTCCCTGACGAGCACCGCGAGCCCCTCACCATGCTGGGCATACCCCGCCGTGAGCTCATCCGCGTCGAGACCCTCACCCACGGCCCACTGCCGCATGATGTCCTCGCTCGCCTCGGGATGGAACTGCAGGCCAAGAGCACTGCGCAGCCGGAACGCCTGGAACGGGTACTGCAGCGAGGATGCCAGCCAGGTGGCGCTCTTCGGCAGCACGGTCACGGCATCGCTGTGCATCGCCGGCACCGGGATATCCCGGCCCAGAGCGTCCATCACCGGCCCGAGCACCGGATCCTTCGCCGCATCGGGGCGCATCCGCACCTCGATCACCCCCCGCTCCGGCCCGCTCGGGGCAGCGACCTGCACCTGCCCGCCACCGGCGAGCGCAAGAAGCTGGGCGCCGAGGCAGATGCCCAGGGTCGGCACGTCCTGTTCGACGGCGCTGGCCAGCAGATCACGCACGCGCGCCAGCCATGGGTGCTCCTGGTCATCGATGGAGGCCATCGTGCCACCGAGCACGATCAGCGCATCCAGGTCCGCGACCTCCGGAAGGTCGTCCCCGAGGTCCGGGCGCACGATCTGCACCGGCAGGCCTGCAAGTGAGTCTCCAAGGAGCCCCGGCGGCACAGAATCCTGATGCTGCACCACGCTCACCTGCGGGCCGTCGGATGCGATGAAGGAAGAGGTCTCGGTCACGGCGTGCAAGATAGCCCCGCAACCTGGACTGCCGGAAATCCATGCGTGTGCTGGCTCACATCGCCGCCTCACATGCGCACGGTGACTCCTCCCCACGCGCGTTCGTTGCATCGCCGCCGACGAACAGCGAAGATCATGGAGTGAACCGCATGCTCCCGCGCCTGCTCGCTTGCCTCGGGCTGCTGGCCGCCCTTGGCCTCAGCACCACCCTGACGGCGTCCCCCGCCTTGGCCGAGGAGCCGTTCCGTGTGGAAGGTCACGTGGAGGACCGCACGAGTGAGGGCGTCCTCTCCGGGGGCGCGGCCGAGATCGAGGATGCCACCACGCGGCTCGCTGAGGAGACCGACCTGGACCTGTTCGTGGTGTTCATCGACTCCTTCGACGGGATGGACACCGCGGACTGGGCGGACGAAACCGCTGAACTCTCCGACCTGGGCGTGAACGACGCACTCTTCGCGGTGGCGGTGACCGACCGCGCGTACGCCTGGTCGGTGGCGGAGGCCTTCCCGCTCAGCGACTCCCAGTTGCAGTCGGTTGAGAGCGCGATGGAGGATTACCTCGCCGCGGACGACTGGACCGGCGCGGGAGTCACGGCTGCGGATGAAATGCGCGAGGAAGCGACCGGCGGCTCCGGTTCGATCATCTGGGTGCTGCTCGTAGTGGGCATCGTGGTGATCATCGCGATCGTCGTGGTGCGCTCCGTGGCGCGTTCCCGCCGGCGTGCGTCCGTCGGGGCGGGGCAGCAGGTGCGAACGGGCAGTGGTGCTACTCCTCCCCCACCGCCGGGCTCCCTCGAGGAGCAACTGGCTGGTCTTTCCCTCGAGGAGCTCGGCCAACGGGCCGGTTCCGCCCTGGTGGCCCTGGACGACTCCGTGCGCAGTTCCGAAGAAGAGCTCTCTTTCGCCGAGGCCCAGTTCGGTCTGCAGGCCATCCAGCAGTTCCGCACCACGGTGAACGAGGCGAAGGAGCAGCTCGCTGAGGCGTTCGGCGTACAGAACAGCATGGAACGCTCCGCCGGCACGAACGAGTCCGAGCGCCGCGCGGGGTTCACCCGGATCATCGCTCTGTGTGAGGCGGCGGACGCCTCGCTCGATGAGCAGGCTGAGGCGTTCGAGCGGCTGCGCAATATGCAGGAGCGGGCGCCGCAATCCTTGGACGAGATCGAGCAGCGCGCTCAGGAGATCAGCGACACCCTCCCCCCGGCCGAGCACGCGCTAAGTCAGCTCCGCGCGACCTACCCGGCGACGGCGCTGGAGTCCGTGGCCAAGGCACCGGAGCAGGCGCGCCATCTGCTGGCCGCCGCCAAGGAGGCGGTGCAGGCGGGCCGCGCCCGGCTCGCGGAGGAAGACCGGGCCGGTGCTGTTGCCTACGCGCGCACCGCCGAAGATGCTCTCGGCCAGGCGGTCGCACTGGTCGAGTCGGTACACCAGGGCAGCATCCAGTTGGCCGAGGCCCGCGCCCAGTTGAACCCCGCATTGGCCTCGATCCGCGCCGATCTGGTGGACGCCGACCGGCTCGCCGCCGGTGATGCGAAAGTGCAGGGTGTGCTGCCCCGGGCGAACGCCGCCATCGCGCAGGCCGAGGAAGCCCGCGAGACCGGTGACCCGATCGCCGCGCTCGCCGAGATCAGTGGTGCCGAGGATGCGCTCGACGAGGCCCTGGCCCCGCATCGGGAGCAGGCCGAGGTGCACCAGCGTGCCACGGCGAAGCTCCCGACGGGCCTGCAGCGGACCGAGGATCTGGTGCGCTCGGTGAACGCCTACATCGCCACTCACCGGGGCGCCGTCGGGGCTCAGGCACGCACCCGCCTGGCCGATGCCACGGGGTTACTCGCCCAGGCGCGTTCGGCGCAGACATCGGCACCGCAGCAGGCGATCGCACACCTCAACCAGGCCTGGGCGGCTGCTTCGCAAGCGCGCGACCAGGCACATGCCGATGTACGCCGGTGGGAGTCCGCCCAGATGGGCGGCCACGGGGGCGCTGGATTCGGCTACGGCGGGAGCGAGTACGGCCATCGCGGCACCTCCGGAATTGATATCGGATCCCTCATCCTCGGCGGGATCCTCGGGGGGACCATGGGTGGCGGCGGAGGCTTCGGCGGCGGGTTCGGCGGCGGCTTCGGGGGGAGCGGATCACGCGGCGGGCGGAGCTTCGGCGGAGGCTTCGGTGGCGGCGGCGGACGCCGAGGAGGTGGCGGCCGGTTCTGACACAGTCACCGGAGCATTCAGACGAGCACACGCACTTTGACCACTATCCATCAGATTGCAGTGACCAACCGAAGGGACGACCAGTCCAATGACGGAGAAGCAGACCATTCTCGGCCGTATCGCCCAGCTCACGCGGGCGAACATCAACTCGCTGATCGACCGCGCCGAGGATCCGCAGAAGATGCTGGATCAGCTCGTCCGCGACTACACGAACAACATCGCTGAGGCAGAGCAGGCGGTCGCGCAGACGATCGGAAACCTGCGCCTGGCCGAACAGGACTACAACGACGACGTTGCCTCCGTGCGCGAGTGGGGCAGCAAGGCACTGGCCGCCTCCCGCAAGGCGGACGAGCTGCGCCAGGCCGGAGACACCGCCGGTGCCGACCGGTACGACAACCTCGCCAAGGTGGCGCTGACCAAGCAGGTCGGCTTCGAGCGTGAGGTCAAGGAGGCCGAGCCGATCCTCGCCTCCCAGAACGACGTGGTGGAGAAGCTGAAGAACGGCCTCGCCATCATGAAGGACAAGCTGGGTGAGCTGAAGGTCAAGCGCGACCAGCTCGCCGCACGCGCCAAGTCCGCCGAGGCGCAGACCAAGGTGCACGAGGCTGTCTCCTCGATCAACGTGCTCGACCCCACCAGCGAGCTCTCCCGGTACGAGGAGCAGGTCCGCCGTCAGGAAGCCCTGGTGGCCGGGCGGGCGGAGATCGCCGCCAGCTCGCTGGACTCTCAGTTCGAGGAGCTGGAGACCTCTGGTGACGCGCTCGAGGTGGACGCCCGCCTCGCCGCGCTGAAGTCCGGTGGGTCTGCAGGCCAGATCGGCGGCTGACCTCGACCGCAGGCGGTAACGGGCCCGGACCACACGTGTGGTCCGGGCCCGCGTATTGGACCATCTCTCGCCCTCGATCCACCGTCCCGCTCTGTTGAACCTCTAAGGTGGGCCCATGTCGCAGACCCCCGAGGGCCCCCGCACCTACTTGCTGGTGGATGGCGAGAACATCGACGCCACCCTCGGGATGAGCGTATTGGGCCGCCGGCCGAACCCGGAGGAGCGACCGCGCTGGGATCGCATCACCGAGCACGCCCGCACCCGCTGGGGAAGTCCGGTGACGGCGCTGTTCTTCCTGAACGCGAGCTCGGGGCAGATGCCGATGAGTTTCGTGCAGGCGCTCCTCGCGATGGGCTACCACCCGATCCCGCTGGCCGGGGACGCCAGCGAGAAGGTGGTGGACATCGGTATCCAGCGCACCCTTGCCGAGCTGCGGAACCGCCCTGGGGACGTGCTGCTGGCCAGCCATGATGGCGACTTCCTCCCACAGATGGAGGGTCTGCTCGACGGCTCGCGCCGGGTGGGGCTGATTGCCTTCCGGGAGTTCGTGAACCACCAGTTCTCCGAACTGACCGAGCGCGGGCTGGAGATGGTGGACCTCGAAGACGACATCCATGCCTTCACCGTGCCGTTGCCGCGCGTGCGGATCATCCCGTTGGAGTCCTTCGACCCAGCGCACTACCTGTAGCCGCCGGTCCGCCCGCTCACGGGCCCGGGACTCCGGGTTCACCAACTCGGGCTTCACCAACTCGGGCTTCACCAACTCGGGCTTCACCAACTCGGGCTTCACCGGCTGGGCTTCACCGGCCGCCCAGGGGCCGAACATTCGACCCATTGTGCGGATCAACCCCGAGTTTCGGGCCCCTTCGCTGGGTAGCACGTGCTCGGCGGCGACACTTGCACGGTAGTTGCCAGGGCCTGCCGACATCAGTAGGTTATCCGTTGTAAATCGGATCCACGAAGGCAACATCGCCGTCTGCTGCAGTGGTCACCGCGGGTACAACGTGGTTCGCCCGCCCCGACTCCGCACGCCCGGCGGGTTGTCTCGACCGAGTGCATGACGCCGTCGAGGAGGTCGCCAGCAGCGGCCGGACAAGGGAGACCCATGCGAAGCAGACCTGCCATCGGTGCAACGCTCGCCTGCATCGGCGCGCTGACTCTCGGGGCCACGGCTCCGACCGCCGCAGCGCCCGGGCCGGCGCAGAGCTCCGGCTCCGCGCAGTCAGTGGAGGTGCACAACCCGATCTCCGACCCCTTCTCCGATACGTACGCCGATCCGGCAGTGATTCGCGGGAAGGACGGTTACTGGTACCTCTATGCGACCAGCGACCCATTGACCGAGGCACCCAGCGATTTCGGTCTCATGCACATCGCCCGCACGCAGGACTTCAGCGAGTGGGAGTACCTCGGTGAGGTGTTCGACGAGGAGAGCCGCCCCACATGGGCAACGGAGTCGTCGCTGTTCTGGGCGCCGGACATCCGGTACGTCGATGGCCAGTACGTCATGTACTACACCGCGACAGACACCGTGGCCGATCCCGGGCAATGGAACTACGCCATCGGGGCTGCCACGGCGCCCACCCCCCATGGCCCCTGGACGGCCACCGACGAAGCCGTGGTTGACCCCCGGCCGGACGGCAACGGGGGCTACTTCAACACGATCGATCCGGCGCTGCTGACCGATGACGACGGCCGGCGATACCTCTACTTCGGTGGCTACCACGGTGGCATCTGGGTGGCCGAGGTCGATGAGACCGGGCTACGCGCCGTCGGCGACCCCGTCCAGGTGACGGTCGCGGACCGGTACGAGGGCGCCTTCGTCGTCAAGCGGGACGGGTATTACTACCTCACCGCATCCTCGGCCAACTGCTGTGCCGGTCCGGTGACCGGGTACAGCGTCTACGCCGGGCGCTCGAATACACCGTGGGGGCCGTTCGTCGACCATGAGGGCGTCTCCATGGCCGATTCCCGGGTGGGCGGCACCCAAGTGCTCGCGCAGAACGGCAACTCCGTCATCGGCGTGGGCCACCACGCCTTCTTCAGCGACACCACCGGCCAGGACTGGATCCTGTACCACGGCATCGAACGCGACGACGCATGGCTGGATGCGCCCGGAGGCATCAACGAGCGACCCACCTTCATCGACCGCCTGGACTGGATCGACGGATGGCCGCTCGCCGCCGCCGGGGCCGGTCCCACCGAGGGGACCCTGACCGGCCCCACCACCGGATCCGGTTTCGGCATCACGATGGACGATCCGGCGAGCAGCACCTCGCTGCGCACCGTCTCCGGCAGCTGGCGCTCGGTCCCGGAGGAGCTCAATGACGCCGGTGCCGTGGGTCTGCTGGAACCCACGGCCGATCCCGCCCGGGTCGAGTCCCGCCGACCGCTCCCCCGGGAATCACGGATCGAGGCCGACGTCCGTTTCCCCGACGGCACCGGAAGCCTCACCGTGGAGTGGAGGCGGGCCGGGCCGCACAGCCTCGGTGTCGAGGTGGACGCCGACGCGAACGAGTTGCGCGTCTGGCAGGGCAGCCCACGAGACTCGGCCGACGCGGTCACGGACCTGCCGGAGACCTTCGACCCGGAGGCATTCACGGCGTTGATCGTCGAGTCCCGCGACGGAGTCCTGCACGCACGCCTGGAGGAGAGCCGCCTGGGTGATCCGTTGGCAGAGGTCCGGTTGGCGACCCCCGCAGCGATGCCACGGCGGCACCTGGCGGTCACGGCTACCGAAGGACCGGTCCAGATCGACAACCTCAGCGTGGCGCAGGTCCATCAGCCGGTCACCGAGGCGGTCGCCACCCCGCAGCCGGGTGCGGCGCTGTTCACCGAGGAGTTCGAGGGCACGCTGGCGCCGGGATGGAGCTGGGTCCGCGAGCAGGAGGACGTCACCATCGACGATGGTGCCCTGCACTGGCCGCTGACCAGCACGGACGTGGTGGGGGCCGGCAACACCGGCCCGCTGCTGCTGCGCGAGGCACCGGAGGGCGACTGGATCATGGAGACCGAGCTCACCCTCGACCTCGGTGAGAACACCATTCGCAACTACCAGCAGGCAGGTCTGATCGTGCACGCCGACGACGACAACCTGCTGCGCCTGGGGGACGTCGCCCTGCACTCGACCCGCCAGGTGGAGTTCGGCAAGGAGATGAGCACCGCCGGCCGGCTCGACTGGGGTGCGCACCTGAGTGGGCCCACAGCGACCACCATGTGGCTGCGCCTGCACCACAGCACGGACCCGGACACCGGCGAACTCCGCTACCGCAGCGCGAGCTCAACCGACGGTGAGAACTGGCGCTGGGGGGCAACCTGGACCCTGCCGGCCGGTTCAGAACCTCAGGTCGGCCTGTACGCCGGGGGCGGCAGCCAACCGGCCACCGTCGCCGAGTTCGAGTCGGTTTCGTTCTACGACGTGGCCGACTGAGCGGGTGGCTGCGGGCTCACCCATAGAGCTCGCAGCCACTTCTCAGGAAACTTTCAGTCCGGGCGCGCACACTGGGGACATGACCAGTATGCAGACATCGTCGTCGTCGAGCCCCGAGGCGCGGCTCCTCGTGGTGGACGACGAGCCGAACATCCGTGAGCTGCTCTCGGCGTCTCTGCGTTTCGCCGGGTTCGACGTGACCGTGGCAGCGGACGGCCAGGAGGCCCTCCGCCTGGCGAATAAGGTCACTCCCGACCTGATCGTGCTGGACGTGATGCTCCCGGATCTGGACGGATTCACCGTCACCCGGCGTCTTCGTGAGGCCGGCACGCACGTGCCGGTGCTGTTCCTGACGGCGAAGGATGACACCGGGGACAAGGTGGCCGGGCTGACCGTGGGTGGGGACGACTATGTGACCAAGCCGTTCAGCCTGGATGAGGTGATCGCCCGGATCCGAGCGGTGCTCCGCCGCGCCCAGACCGCTGCCGCGATGTCCGAGGAGGCACTGCTGCGGGTGGGCGATCTGGAGATGGACGAGGATGCGCATGAGGTGCGCCGAGCCGGCGTGGAGATCGACCTCTCCCCGACCGAGTTCACCCTGTTGCGCTACCTGATGCTGAACGCCGGGCGCGTGCTGTCGAAGTCACAGATCCTGGATCACGTCTGGGCGTACAACTGGGGCGGGGACGGCGCGATCGTGGAGTCCTACATCTCCTACCTGCGCCGCAAGATCGACACCCCGTTCACCGACGACGCGGCCACCGGTCCACTGATCCACACCAAACGCGGCGTGGGGTACGTACTCCGTGAGCAATGAGGCACACGACCAGCCGGCGCAGGAGCCTGGCCAGCAGCGCGAGACCGTCCTGACGCGCATGCCGCTGCGGGTGCGCCTCGTGCTGATCATGGTGGCCCTGCTCGTGGCGGCACTCGTGGCCACCGGCGTGGTGACGATGACGCTGCTCAAGCAGTCCCTGATCGCCCAGGTCGATGACAATCTCGACAACGCCGTGCAGTTGCTGGAGAACCGTGGGCCGTTCGACCCGCAGGACGAGCGCGAGCAACCGGTCACGACCTACTACGTGCGCGTGCTTGCCGCCGACGGCTCCACGTTCATGGACATCCCCGCCACCACCGGGACCGACGCAGTGCCCGACATCCCGTCGGTCACCTACGAGCAGCTCGACACTCTGGCAGGGAAGACCCAGACCATCGGATCCGTTGAGGGCGTCTCGACGTGGCGGATGGTGCTGCTGCGCGGGTTCGTCGGCCAGGACACACCCGTCACCGTAGCCGTCGCTCTCCCGATGGACGATGTGACGGCGACCCTCGCCCGGATGCAGCTGTTCACCCTGCTCGTGGGCCTGGGCGTGGTGACCCTTGCGGCCGCCGCCGGGTACGTCGCCGTGCAGCGTTCCCTTCGCGGGTTGCAAGACATCGAGGACACCGCCGCCGCCGTCGCCTCCGGAGATCTCAGCCGCCGCGCCCCTGTCGCCCCGGACACCACCGAGGTGGGCCGCCTGGGGATGTCCTTCAATGCGATGGTGGCGAACCTGGAGACCTCCTTCGCCGCTCAGGCAGCTTCCGAGGCGCGGATGCGACGCTTCGTCTCCGATGCATCGCACGAGTTGCGCACCCCGCTGGCATCGATCCGGGGATACGGCGAGCTGTACCGGATGGGTGCGGTACCGGCCGAGGAGTTGCCGGGCACCATGGGCAGGATCGAGAACGAGGCAATCCGGATGGGTTCCCTGGTGAACGACCTGCTCGCGCTGGCCCGGCTGGACGAGGGGCGTGATCTGCGGATCACCGACGTGGATCTGACGGCGATAGCCAACGATGCCGTCGGCGATCTGGGGGCGCTGGACCCGAGCCGGCCCACCTCGCTCGTCGCCTCCGGTCCCGTGCTGGTCCGCGGCGATGCCGATCGGCTCCGCCAGGTGGTGACGAACCTCATCGGCAACGTCGTCCAGCACACACCGAGCGGTACCGCCGTGGAGTTACACACCCGCGTTGAGGGGAGTGACGCCGTACTCGAGGTGGTCGACCACGGCCCTGGGGTGCCCGAGGCCGATGCGCACCGGATCTTCGAACGCTTCTACCGGCCGGACACCTCCCGCACCCGCACCTCCGGCGGTTCAGGACTCGGCCTGGCGATCGTGGCCACCATCGTGGGCGCACACAGCGGCACGGTGGCGCTGACCCCCACGCCCGGCGGCGGCGCCACCATCGAGGTACGCCTTCCCGCCATCACACCCGCAACTGCGGCGGCACCCACTGTCCCGCCCACGACCGCGTGACTCCTCCCTTTTCGCGAGTGCGGTCAATCTCGCTCACCTGGCGAGATATAGCCACAATCGTGCGCGCTCGACGTCGATCCAGTGCGCGCCTCGTCATGGTTCGCCACCCAGGTCGGACGATGCGCGAGGCTCCACGCGGTCAGACCGCTCGGACGGCCAGCCGCTGCGGGTCCAGGCTCACTCGCACGGTCGCTCCCGGAGCCAGCCAGGCAGGGTCCACCTGGGCGGGATCGATGTCGGCGAGCAGGTCAGTTCCGCCGCCGTGATCCGTTGCGTCATCCTGCGCCGGACCCCCAGTCTTCCCGGCCAGCCGCACCCGTACTCCACCCGCCGCGGGCTCCAGCCACTTGACCTGGCCCTCACACCCGCTCACCTCGTCCTCGCTCACCGGGGCGACCATCACAGCAGCCGGACGCACCCGCACCACGCACGGGCCGCCGTCGGGAAGCGGACCAGCGACGGAGCCCACCTCAGCCAGCGGCCACCGACCCCAGCGGGTGTGCACGCTCTCGTCCCGCACCACGCCGGGCACCAGCGCAACTCCCACGAGAGCGGCAGTGAACCGGGTAGCCGGAGTCCCGAGAACCTCCGCCACCGGGCCGTGCTCCACAATCGCTCCTTCGTGGAGCACCGCCACCTGGTCGGCGAGCAGTGCGGCGTCCAGCACGTCGTGCGAGACCACCACAGCGGTGGTACCGGTAGCGCGCAGCTGTTCACCGAGGGCCTGACGCAGTACCGGTGCGGTCTCGGCATCGAGCGCCGCGAGCGGCTCGTCGAGCAGCAGCACCTCGGGGCGGGCGGCGAGGGCACGGGCCAGGGCAACCCGCTGCGCCTGACCGCCGGAGAGCGTGGCCGGCCGGCGCTCCCCCAAGCCCGTCACTCCCAGCCGGTCCAGCCACTCGTGCGCCTGCGTACGTGCAGCGGCCCTGCCCAGGCCCGCACTGCGCAGCCCGAAAGCGACGTTCTCGGTGATGGTCAGGTGCGGGAACAGCAACGGATCCTGGCCGAGCAGCCCGATCCCCCGGTGCTCCGGTGCCACCTGGACCCCGCGAGTGACGTCACAGAGCGGCCGCTTCCCCAGCGTGACCGTACCTTGCTGCGGCGCGAGCAGACCGGCGAGCAGGTGCAGCAGAGTGGATTTTCCGGACGCGTTCGGCCCCACCACGGCGAGCACATTCCCGGCCGGCACGTCCACGGCCACGTCCAGGCAGAAACCGGTTCGCTCCAACCGGACCTCAGCGTGCAGCGCCTCCTTGCTCACCACGCCTCCCGACGGCGCCAGTCCCGCAGGCCGATCAGGATCACCAGGGCCACGAGTACCAGCAGCACGGCAAGCGCAAGGGCCGAATCGCGGCTCACCCCCGCGCCGTTGAAGGCGGTGTAGATCGCCATCGGGATGGTTTGGGTGCGCCCGGGGGCGTTGCCTGCGACCATCGCCGTCGCACCAAACTCCCCGACCGCCCGGGCAAAGGCCAGTACCGTGCCGGCGAGCAGGCCGGGGGCGGCAAGCGGGAGGGTCACCCGGCGCAGCACGGTCCACCGCGAGGCGCCGAGCGTGGCCGCCACAGTCGCGTACCGCGTGCCGGCAGTGCGCAGCGCGCCTTCCAGGGAGATCACGAGGAACGGCAGAGCCACAAAGGTCTGCGCGAGCACCACTGCGGCCGTACTGAACGGCACGGAGATCCCGACGACGTCCAGCGCCTGGCCGAGCCAGCCGTGCCTGCCGAACAGGTACAGCAGGGCGAGCCCGCCCACCAGCGGGGGCAACACGAGCGGAAGGGTCACCAGCACGCGCAGGGTGGCCGCGACCGGCCCGGTCGCGCGGGCCAGGACGAGGGCGAGGGGGATGCCGAGGATCACGCAGCAGCCGACGGCGACCAGTCCGGTGCGTAGGGAGAGGCTCAGCGCCGCGAGGGCTTCCGGGGAGGTGACAGCCTGCGGGGCATTGGCCCAGTCCACACGGGGTAGCAGGGCGAGCAGGGGCAGGGTAAGCAGCGCGACCGCGAGGGCCGCGGGGGCGAGAAGTACCCGCGGAATTCTGCCACCCACCCCGGACCTGGTCGTCGCGCTGCTGGATACATGCGTGCTGGTGCGGTCCCCGCTCGCAGCCGGAGTCACCGCACGGGTGCTCATGGCGCGCCGAACCCGTGCTCGGCCAGCACGGCGGCCCCGTCGGCTGAGCGCACCAGCTCCACGAATTCGGTACCAGCCTGGCTCGCCGAGGTGAGCGCGGCGATCGGGTAGCGGTTCACCACCTCGGCGGCCTGGTCTGGAACCACGGCGTCGAGCTGGTCGGCACGGGCGGCCACGTCGGTGGCGTACACGAGGGCAGCGCCGGCGGCACCGGAGGTGACCCGCTCGGCAGCGGCGGTGACATTCTGTTCCAGGCTGATCGGCTCCAGCTCGACGCCGGCGAGGTCAAGCAGGGTGGCGGCGGAATCACCGCACGGAACCTCGGGGGCACAGAGCACCGTGTCCACCTCGGCGAGATCGGCCAGGCTCGTGATGTCAGCCGGGTTGCCTTCAGGAACGGCGATCACGAGCGAGTTCGTGGCGAAGAACTCCGGTTCGGTGACCACGTCCGCCTCAGTGAGTGGGGACATGGTCGCCTCGTTCGCGGTGGCGATCACGTCGGGGCTCGCACCCTCGGTGACCTGGGTGACGAGCGTGGCCGATCCGTCGAAGACGGCAGGTGCCACCGCCACCTCGGGATGGTCGGCGGCATACTGGGCGAGCAGTTCGCTGATCGGGCCGGCGAGCGAGGCGGCGGCGTAGACGGTCAGGGTCTGACCCTCGTCGGCCACATCGGTCGGGCCGGCACCTGGTCCGGTTGCCCCTGTGCATGCGGCCAGCCCGCCCACGGTGAGGGCGAAAGCGGTCGCGAGGCTACGCCGTCGGAGATTCATCGGGATGTCCGAGCCTCCACAATCACGGTGGTGGCCTTCACCACCGCGGCGGCGCGGGAGCCGACCTCGAGGCCGAGATCGCGCACGGCCTCCGAGGACATCAGCGAGACCACCCGGAACGGCCCGCACTGCAATTCCACCTGGGCCATCACGGCGTCAGCGGTGATCGCGGTGACGAGCCCCTCGAGCCGGTTCCGGGCGCTGCTGGACCCCGTGCTCTGCGGGGACCGCGCCCGTTCCTGCGCCCACCGGGCCAGGTCCTCCCCCGGCACCACGGCACGCCCTGCATCGTCGGTGCTCGCGGGCAGGTCGCCGGAGTCGATGCGGCGGCGCAACGTATCGGCGCTCACTCCCAGCAGGGCGGCGGCTTCGCTGACCCGATAATGCGGCATGCATGCCATAGTATGCGCCGCACCTGCGTCCGGAAACAGGAAATTCTCACGATCTTGAGACAGGAGGCGGTATCCACGTGCCGTGCCAACTCGGCGAGAGGAGTTTCGCGACGGCGGGTAGTTTCGAGGGTATGGAGATCACCGACGACTCTGTTGCTCTCGTCTCAGGTGGGGCGTCCGGTCTGGGCGAGGCCACCGCCCGGCGGATGGTGGCCGACGGCGGTCGCGTCGTCCTGTTCGACCTGCCATCCTCCCGCGGGGCTGCTCTGGCCGAGGAGCTGGGCGAGGCCGCAACCTTCACCCCTGGCGACGTGACGAATGAACAGGACGTGGCGGACGCCGTCGGGACCGCGACGGAACTCGGCGAGCTGCGGATCGCCATCACCTGTGCGGGCGTGGCCACACCAGGCCGGATCGTGGGCAAGCAGGGCATCCTCCCGCTCGCCGAGTACCGGCGGGTGGTGGAGATCAATCTGATCGGCACGTTCGCCGTACTGGAGGCTGCCGCCGCGGCGATGGCTGAGAACGAGCCGCGCGACGGCGATCGGGGTGTGATCGTGATGACCGCCTCGGTGGCCGCCTACGACGGGCAGATCGGGCAGGCTGCCTACGCGTCATCGAAGGGCGGCGTGGCGAGCCTGACCCTACCGGCCGCCCGGGACCTCGCTCGCAGTGCGATCCGGGTGATGACGATTGCGCCCGGCGTATTCGAGACACCGATGATGGCTGGCCTCGGCGATGAGGTTCGCGCATCCCTGGAAGCCCTGGTGCCGCACCCCGCGCGGCTCGGGCGCCCGGGCGAGTATGCCGATCTGGTGGCCCACATCGTGGCCAACCCGCTGCTCAACGGTGAGGTGATCCGCCTCGACGGTGCCCTGCGGATGCCGCCGCGGTAGGCCACCGGCAATCGCCGGGCCGACTACCGTAGGAGCATGCCGCTGCCGCCGCTCGTCGAACCAGGTCCGGCGCTGAGTCGCGCCGAGACCGACCGCCTCTCCCGGCACATCCTGCTGCCGCAACTCGGTGAACTCGGACAACGCCGGTTGCGCAACGCCACCATCGCCGTGATCGGCGCCGGAGGGCTCGGGTCCCCTGCGCTGATGTACCTCGCTGCCGCCGGGATCGGCACACTGCGGATCATCGACCATGACGTGGTCGAGCGCTCCAACCTGCACCGGCAGATCGCCCACGGGGTCTCCGATCTGGGGCGACCGAAGGTGGACTCCGCCGCCGCCACACTCTGGGAGCTCGCTCCGGACCTGACCGTGGACAAGCGCCCGGAACGACTCACCGCCGAGAACGCTGATGCCCTACTCCGCGGCGCCGATGTGGTGCTCGACGGCACCGACACCTTCGCCACCCGGTACGTGGTGGACGATGCCTGCGCCCGGTTGGGCCTGCCGGTGGTGTGGGGTTCGGTGTTGCAGTTCGACGCGCAAGTCTCGGTGTTCTGGTCCGCACCGCCGCCCGGCCGCGATCCGGTGCGACTGCGCACCCTGTTCCCGAACGAGCCGGCTCCGGGCAGCGTGCCCTCGTGCGCCGAGGCGGGGGTACTCGGGGCGCTGTGCGGGCAGGTGGGCGCGGTGATGGCGCACGAGGCGATCAAGCTGATCGCGGGAATCGGCGAGCCGTTGCTCGGGCGCGTCCTGGTACTCGATGCGCTGAACGCCCGCTGGACGGAACTCCCGCTCCGCTCCGGTCCGGATGCACCACGCCCGGCCGGCTCACCGGCCGCCGTCGCACGCACTGGCTCCGCCGCTCCCTCCGCCCGGGGCGGACATCTGGTCGGTTCTGGCTCCCAGACCGGCCAAAAGCCCGCCCTCGACGTGGCCAACGACCAGAAGGCCGCCGGTGACGCCAGTGCGGGACCCCGATTCGGCCGCGTCTCACCCGCCGAACTCGACCGCCGGCTCACCGAGCGCCGCCACCGCCGCGACGATTTCATCCTCCTGGACGTGCGGGAACCGAACGAATACATGCAGCGCTCCATCCCCGGCGGGAGGCTGATCCCCCTGGCCCAAGCCCTCACCGAGTCCGGCCGCGCCCAGATCCCCGCCGACGCCGAGGTGATCGTGTATTGCGCCGTTGGCCCGCGCGCGGAGCACGCTGCCACGGATCTCGCCTCCCACGGGTACACGGTCTCCGTACTCGAGGGTGGCATCACCGCATGGGAATCACGATGACCCGGACCGTGGCCGAGCACCTGGTGGCAGTACTCAGCGCGATCCAGCCTCTGGCCCCGCGCGAGCTGGATCTCACCGACGCCGGCGGCCGCGTGCTCGCAGCGGACGTCACCTCCACCACGCCGATCCCCTTATTCGACAACTCCGCGATGGATGGGTACGCCGTCCGCAGCGCCGACCTGGCCGGAGCGAGTGCGGCGCATCCCATCACTGTGCCGGTGGCCGCTGACATCCCGGCCGGTGCAGTGCGCACCGACCCTGTGGCCCCTGGCACGGTCGCACGGATCATGACCGGAGCCCCGATGCCCGCCGGCGCCGATGCGATCGTCCCGGTGGAGTACTCCGACGGCGGCACCACCGAGACACGCCTCACCCTCGCCCCAGAACCGGGACGCCACCTACGCCGCGCCGGGGAGGATCTCGCCGCGGGCGATCTGGTGCTGCCCGCCGGCACTGTGCTGCACGCTCGGCAGATTGCCGCCGCCGCGGCGGCTGGGCACGGGGCACTCACCGTGCATCCCCGCCCGCGGGTGGCGGTGATCTCCACTGGTTCCGAGCTCGTCACCCCGGGCAGCACACCGCGGGGCGGGCAGATCCCGGACTCCAACTCCTATCTCCTGGCTCGCCTGGTCGCCGAAGCCGGCGCCGAACCGGTCCGGATCGGCGCCGTCCCCGACGACGAAGCCGAGTTCGCGCGCGTTCTCGCCGAGGTCTCACCGCGCGTGGACGCCATCATCTGCTCCGGCGGGGTGAGCGTGGGCGCCTATGACGTGGTCAAAGCCGTCCTCGCCCGGGAACCGGGCATGTGGTTCGGCACGGTGTCGATGCAGCCGGGTAAACCGCAGGGGTTCGGTCACCTCGCCGACGGCACCACAGTGTTCACCCTGCCCGGGAACCCGGTGAGCGTGTACGTCTCGTTCGCGGTGTTCGTGGCCCCGGCACTGCACCGGCTCGCCGGGCATCCGGTGACGGCGGCCCTCCCCCTGGTCCCGGCACGCGCCACATCCGGGTGGCGCTCCCCCGCCGGGCGTGAACAGTTCATGCCGGTGCGGATAGCTCACGACGGCGACGCCCCCGATGGTCAACCGGCCTACCTCGTGCGCCCCTCCAGCGAGCGCGGCTCGGGTTCGCACCTGGTCGGCACATTGGCAGCAGCTGACGGCTTGGTCCGCGTACCGGCCGACGTCACCGAGGTGAACGCGGGTGAGACCGTGGAGCTGCTGGCGGAAGGAAGGAACCGATGAGCGAGTTCACCCACCTGGATCACCACGGGCACGCCCGCATGGTCGACGTCACCGAGAAGCAACCGAGCGTGCGGTCGGCCACTGCGGAGGCCCTGGTGCGCTGCGCCCCGCACGTGGTGGCCGCGCTGCGGGACGGGTCGGTGCCGAAGGGAGACGTGCTCGCCGTGGCCCGGGTGGCCGGGATCGCCGCCGCGAAACGCACCCCGGAACTACTGCCGCTCGCGCACGTGATCGGCGTGCACGGGGTGGTGGTTGATGCCGAGGTGACCGACGATGGCGTCGCGTTGCGCGCCACCGCTCGTACGGCGGACCGCACCGGCGTGGAAATGGAAGCCCTGACGGCGGTCAGCGTGGCCGCGCTGAACGTGGTGGACATGGTCAAGGGCCTCGACAAGGGCACCATGATCGAGAATGTGCGCCTGACTGAGAAGACCGGCGGGAAGTCCGGCGACTGGCACCGGGCGGACTGAGTGCCGACCAGTGGTGCAGCCCTCGGTGCGGCCCTCAGCGGTACCGACGCAGTCATCCTCGCCGGTGGCCGCGGCACCCGTCTGGGCGGCGTCGACAAGCCCTCCCTGACCGTGGGAGGGCGCACGCTGCTCGCCTCAGCACTGCAGGCCGGTGCCGGTGCCCGCCGCATCGTGGTGGTCGGCCCCGCCACCTTGCCGGTACCGGAGGGCGTTCTGCGCACGCAGGAAGACCCGCCGTTCGGCGGACCGGTGGCAGCGCTGGCGGCGGGCCTGGCAGCGCTGGACCGGTCTGCGGGGTCTGCCGGCCCGGGGTGGGTGCTCCTCCTCGCCGCGGACCTCCCCCATGCCAGTGATGCAGTGGCCGCTCTCGCCCCGGTGACCGCCGCACTCGATCGCGACGGTGATACGAGCGCCGACGGCGTGTGCCTGCGTGATCAGGACGGTCGCTGGCAGTGGCTCGCGGGCGTGTACCGGCGGGCCGCGCTGGAGGCCGCACTGGCGCACCTGCCCACAGTTCGCGATGCGTCGCTGCGCCGACTGCTCGGAACGCTGCACCTGGTTCCGGTGGACGGGAGCCCGGACACCGTTGCCGATATCGACACCAGAGCCGACCTGGAAGCCGCGCGATCCGCGGGCGGCGCCGATCTGGCAGACTCGGAGAGGCACCCGCGCCCACCGCGAACGGAGCAGCAATGAACCAGGAACTGCCCCCGATCCAGGAGTGGGTGCGCCATGCGTGCGCCGAACTCGGCGTCGATCCTGCGCTGGTCGACCTGAGGGCCCTGCTGGACATGACGCGGGACGTGGCCCATCACGTGGATCGCCCTGCCGCACCGGTGACGGCCTACCTCGTCGGACTGGCGGTGGGCGCTCAGTCGAGCGCATCCACCCGGACCGCACGGGACGTCGTCGGCAGGGCCGGTGAACTCGCTCGCCGCTGGGAGAAGGAGACCGGAGCATGACCGAGGTGCGGTACTTCGCCGCGGCGGCCGAGGCCGCCGGACGGCACGGTGAGTCGCTGGCCGCGAACAGCGTGGGTGAACTGCGGTCCCTGATGATCGAACGCCACGGGGAAGCACTGGAGCGGGTGCTGACCCGCTGCTCCCTGCTCGTGGACGGGGTGGTGACCAACGACGCCACCTCGCTCGAGGAGACGGACGTCGTCGACGTGCTCCCACCTTTCGCCGGCGGCTGACCACGCGCGTGCCTCAGCCACCCACCCACCGCCCCCCGCCGCGAGTGCGGCCCATCCTGCTCATTCCATGAGATATACGCCCAATCGACCGCACTCGATGCCGCCGCTGTCCGGTGGTCGCGCCGTCGTGTTCGACGTGGGCGAAGTCACCGAGCTGAGCGTCGCGCTCTCATCGAGAAACTGACCCCTCAGCTGCCGACGCCCACGCTTGGCAGGGTGGCGCGCGTATGACATGCTCAGAGAGCACCAGTCACATTGAGTTGCACTGCTCACACAATCAGGAGACAGGATGAGCGCCCGAACCGTATCCACCGTTGCCTTCGTCGGCGCGGGTCTTGGATTCGCTCTCTTTCCCGTACTGCGGCCATGGTCAGATGCGGAGTTGAGCACCCGGGCCGAGACCTTCGCCTCCACCGGTTGGGTCCTCTCGCACACGATCGGCATGGTCGCATTCATCGCCCTCAGCCTCGCCCTCGCGGCGGCCGTGATTGCCGACGGCGGCCCTCGCCGGCGCGACGCCCTCACCGTGGCCGCAGTGCTCGCCTGGGTGGGCAGCGTGCTGATACTGCCGTATTTCGGCGCGGAGACGTTCGGCCTGCAGGCTCTCGGCGAGCACGCCAGCGGCGATGACCAGTGGCTGGCCGCGGTGTCCGAGCAGGTGCGCGGTGGCATCGTGCAGACGGTCATGTTCGGCACCGGGCTACTCGCTGTGGCCGTCTCCGGGGTTGCGCTGGCGGTGCGGTGGTGGGCGCACGGGCCGCTCCCGCGAGCGGCCGGGACGCTCGTCGGGTTGGGACTCGTGACCTACCTGCCCCAGTTCTTCCTGAGCCCGGCCTTACGGACCACCCACGGCGTGGTCCTGGCGATCGGGTGCCTCCTGGCCGCTGCCTGCCTCACACGCGTCGTCGGCGAACGGGAAGTCACTCGTGAGACGCGAGCGTCCGCGCGATCGGCGGCCTGACCACGTCGACGATTTCCTGCGATCCCCCGGCGAGCAACCAGCCGGCGACCACCCGCGGCTCGTAAGGGCCGCCGTCGAGCCGGCTGAGGTGACCACCGGTCTCGGTGACCAGGAGCGAGCCAGGCGCGTGATCCCAGGGCCAGTCGCGCCGGTACACCAGGTAATCCACGGTGCCGATCACCAGTTGCGGATAGTCCACCCCGGCGCACCACCAGGATTCCTGCATGGGCGGCAGATCAGCCGGGGCAGCGGAGGTACTCAGTATCGTCGAGGTCGCTCCACGAACCTGGGCCGGATCCGGGTCACGAGTGAGCGCCGCAAGTCGCTCGCCGTTGCGGTAGGCACCCGCGCCTCGCTCGGCCACCCATGACACCTCGTGCTCGGGCTGCCAGATGACAGCGCGCACCACCTCGGATCCGCGCAGTTCGGAGACCATCACCGCATGGTCGGGTGAACCGTTCACGAAGTTCTTGGTGCCGTCGACCGGATCGATCGTGAAACTGTGCTCGGCGGTAGCGAACGCATCGAGAAGACTCGGATCGGCCGCAGTGGCCTCCTCCCCGAGGATCAACGCTTCCGGGTAGGCCGCGCGCAACGCATCGGTGATCACCACCTCGGACTCCCGGTCGGCCACGGTGACGAGATCGCCGGGGCTCTTCTCGAAGACCTCCTCACTCGCCAGAGCGCGAAAACGCGGGGTGATGACGGTCGCGGCCGTCTCCTTGAGAAGGTCCAGTAGAGCGGCAGTATCCATGCTCCTAACCTGCCAGACTCTCAGGTCAGGTGTCGCCGCCGTCTCATCCGCCGGGTGTCGTCGTTCACCCCGTGTTCAGTCCGTGGCCGCGAGCCAGCTCCGCAACTGCGCGGCCTTCTCGGTTCGCCCCATCAGGCGGTACGCGAGCGCCCAGTCTTGCGGATGGGCGAGCCACATCCCACGCCACCGGCGGTAGGGGCGCACCGGAATCGGGACGGGCCGGCCGTCGTCGATGATCGCAAAGTCCACCATGACGTCGATCTCTCGCCCCGTGCCGGGATCGCTCACCTGGAACAGTGCGCGGGTGCTGAACTGTGCACTGTCTCCGGCGACCTCACGGACCGGCAGGCCCAACGAGCCAATCACCTCGCGTACCCGCTGGGGCTCCGCATCGGTGATCAGGTCCCAGTCGTTGACCGGTACATCGATGCCGAGTGCCCGCAGCAGGCCCGAGCCGCCGAGTGCCACGGCCCCGTACTCGGCCAGGGCATCGTGCAACCGGGGCAGCACCCCGAGTGGCGGGTCAACCACCGATCGCGCTCATCGGCCGGTCCGGCTGCAGGAACCCGGGGTCATCAATCCCATGGCCGGGGAGCTTTCCGGCGATGCAGCGATGCATGAGCGTGGCAATGTCATCGTCGCTTCCGCCCGAGCGCAGCACCGCCAGCAGGTCCGATTCCTCCCGCGCGAACAAGCAGTTCCGCAGCTGACCATCGGCGGTGATCCGTACCCGGTCACACGCCCCGCAGAAGGGCTTCGTCACCGAGCGGATCACACCGACGGTGGTGGGGCCGCCGTCCACCAGGAAGCGTTCGGCCGGGGCAGCGCCGCGCCCTGGCAGTGGGGTGAGCGAGAATGCCTGTTCCAGCTGGCTGAGGATCTCCTCGCCACGCACCATCGCCACCCGGGACCAGATGTGCCCGGCGTCGAGGGGCATCTGCTCGATGAACCGCATCTCGCAGCCGGACCGGGCGGCGAAACGCACCAGGTCCACGAGTTCATCGTCGTTCACGCCCCGCATCGCCACAGCGTTGATCTTCACCGGGTTCAGCCCGGCCGCGAGCGCCGCATCGATACCGGCGAGAACGTCTTCGAGCCGGTCCCGGTGGGTGAGCTCGTGGAAGCGCTCTTTGCTGAGCGTGTCCAGGCTGATGTTCACCCGGGCCAACCCCGCCTCGGCGAGATCGGTGGCCAGGCGCGGCAAGGCCATCCCGTTCGTGGTCATCGAGACCTCGAGCGGAGCAGTGGCGCCGTTGATCGCCGCCATCCGCCGCACGACCTCGACTGCGTCTTGACGGAGCAACGGCTCCCCGCCGGTGAGCCGCACCTCCTCGATACCCAGTACCGCTGCCACCTCGGCCACCCGGACCAGCTCGTCCGTGGTGAGGATGTTGTTCTTGCTCAGCCATGGCACGCCTTCGGGGGGCATGCAGTAGGCACAGCGCAGGTTGCACTTGTCGGTCAGGGAGATGCGCAAATCGCGGTGGACGCGTCCAAAGCGGTCGACCATCGGGTGCGCGAGGTCCTCGGAGACCTCCACAGCTCTAATCTCACTCATAGGGCACCCACCCACGAGTGCGATCCATCAGCGAGCACTTGCTTCTTCCACATCGGCAGTTCAGCCTTGACCGTCTCCACCAGGTCCCGGCACGCGTCGAACGCAGCAGCCCGGTGCGCCGAGGCTGCGCAGGCCACGATGGCCGCCTCCCCCACGCCCAGATCACCGGTGCGATGGCTGACGGCGATCGTGACGCCGTCATGCCGGGTGCTGACCTGAGTAGCGAGTGAGGCCAATACGGCTGGGGCATCCGGGTGCGCCACATACTCCAGGCGGACCACCTGCCCGGCCGCGTCCGGGCTGTGGTCGCGGACCGTGCCGACGAAGCAGGCCAGCGCACCGTCCTGTGACCCCGTGACAGCGGCGTGGTGGGCCGCGATGTCCAGCGGCGTGGGTGAGATCTGGGCGAGGGCCACCGTCACGGGCTCGATGTGCCGCGATCCCTGCAGTTGCTCACCCCGGTACACCTTGTCTGCATGGGGGCTCCTTGCGCTCACGGGTGATCACCGCCTTCGAGCTGGTCCAGCACATGGGCAGCCACTCCGAGCACCACCTGCACGGCTGTGGTGACCCCACTGACCGATCCCGGGGCATTCACCACCAGCGCCGCCCCGACCACTCCGGCGAGTCCCCGGCTCAGGATGGAGGTGGGCACAGTGGCCGCGTCACTGCGACGGATCTGCTCGGCGATCCCCGGCACCTCGTACTCCAGCACCCGGGCCGTCCCCTCCGGCGTGCGATCACGCGGAGAGAGGCCAGTTCCGCCGGTGGTCAGCACAAGCCGGGCGCCCTGTTCCAGCGCGGCCTGGATCGCTCGTTCGACGGCGTCCGCTCCGTCCGGAATCACAGTCACCGGCGCCACAACGTAGCCGGCATCGGCGAGCAGATCGGCGGCCGTGCGCCCCGAGCAGTCGTCACGCTCGCCGGCAGCACAACGGTCGGAAACCGTGATCACTGCCGCTGGGATGCCCGCTGCCATGAATCCAGAGTAGTCGCGCCCGTGCCGAACGCTTGATGACAGTCTGCGGACAGAGTGCGAAGCGGTCCTTGTGCAGTGCCGCGCGTGCGGTCGGCCGACGGCCGCGGACGGGGCTACGATGACGTGACCGTGATCAATGTGAGCAAGGAAATGTGAGCGCGATGGGCGTCATCGACGCACCGGGATGGGTTCTCTCGGCATGGCGGCGCAGCCTGGAGGCCGTCGGAGCCACTGCGGACCGGGCCACGCTCGAGACGTACGGCGAGCGCCTGATCAAGCGGTGGTCCGATCCGAGCAGGATCCACCACAATCTCAAGCGGCTCATCGGCGTATTGGCGCGGGTGGACGAACTCGCGCCAGAGACCCACGACCCTGACGTGGTGCGGATCGCGGCCTGGTATCACGGGGCTGCCTTCGACGCCGCCGCACGTCAGGCGTACGCGCACCGCGGCGGTGTCGACGAGGTGGCGTCCGCCGAGCTGGCGCGACGGGAGCTCTCCGAGCTCGGGGTGCCCGCGAAGGTGGTCGATCGGGTGTCCGCGCTGATCATCGGCATCGCCCGCCACTCAGCCCCCAAGAACGACATCGACGCCCAGGCCCTCTGCGATGCCGACCTCGGCGGTCTGGCTGCGGAACCGCAGCGCTACCAGGCATACCGCCGAGAAGTGCGCGAGGAGTACCGGCACATTCCAGATCGCGACTACGTCGAGGCGCGCCTGGCGATCGTGACCAAGTTGTTGAACCGGAACCGGCTGTTCAAGAGTCCGATGGCCCAGCCATGGGAGGACGCTGCGAGAGAGAATCTCTCCGCCGAGCTCGATCGGCTGACCTCCACGCTAGAGCAGCTCCCCCCGCGGGATGAGTCCGACCCACGCGGCGACGCAGCGGACCAGGGCGCACGCGAACATGCCGGGAGTGCGGGCGATGGCCCTGAGCCGGAGGCGGACCGCCGCCAGGACCCCGCGCTACGGACTCGCTCGAACGCGGCGGCTGGCTCGGTCGCGGCGGGCAACTCGAGCGCGCCCGCACGCTCAGCACGCTCGGATGAGGAAGGCAGTTCAGACCAGGCGGGCGAGAACACCGACCAGGCCGATTCCGGCACCCGGGGTTCCGCTCCCGCCGCAGATGCAGGTCCATCCGAGGACGCCGAGCGCAAGCGGCAGCCCGAGGACCGCACAGACGATGAGACGCAAGAGCGGTCCGCGAGCAACCGGGACGTCCCCTCACTGAGCAGGCCGCCGAGGATGCCCGCCATCAAGCACCACCCGGTCACCCGGCGGCGCTGACCCTCGAGCGGGCCCACAGCAGACCCGCGATGCACGCTCATCCACAGCCCTCCCCCGGCATTGCGCGCTCCTCGGCACGCGCTATCTAGCGTCGACCTCGACGGGCGCGCACTCGGCGCGCCGCAATCTGAGGAGGATGAGATGGCTCGATTCGAGGTAGACAGCGCAGAGGTGGCCCGCGCTGGTGCGAACGCGCGCAACTCCGCCGTGGTGATCCAGACCGAGGTGACGAACATGATGCGGCACCTGACCGCGCTGCAGAGTTCATGGCGCGGCGGTGCGTCCACGGCGTTCACCGGCCTGCTGACGGATTGGCGTGCCACGCAGCAGCAGGTGGAGAGCTCCCTGGAGCAGATCTCCATGGCCTTGGATGCCGGCGCGCGCGAGTACGAGGGTGCCGAGTCGAACACGATGCGCATGTTTGCACGCTGAGCGGGAACCTACGATGGGAGCGTGGCCCTTCTCATCGATCCGCCGATGTGGCCTGCGCACGGGACGAGGTTCTCGCACCTGGTCTCGGACGCGTCGCTGACCGAGTTGCACGAATTCGCGGCAGCCGCCGGTGTGAGTCAGCGCGCATTCGACCGGGACCACTATGACGTGCCAGAGCGGCTGTACGCCGAACTTGTGGCACGAGGAGCCGACCCGGTTCCGGCGCGGGTGCTGATCCGCCGGCTGCGCGGAAGCGGTCTACGGGTCCCTGCCCGGGAGCGCCCCGCGCACCGGCGATCGGCACTGGCGGACCGGTGGCACAGGATGCTGCCGGAGGCACCGAACCTGGGTGAGGAACTGCTTGACCGGTGGGACGAGCACCATCGCACGTACCACACCACGGCGCACCTGTTGGATGTGCTCGAGGCCCTTGAGACACTCTGTGCGCCTGCGGTGCCGCCGCGGGCGGTCCTCCTTGCCGCGTGGTTCCACGATGCTGTGTATCAGGGCCGAGCCGGGCAGGATGAGCGTGATTCGGCCGCACTTGCCGAGCAGTCGCTTCCCCGCGCAGGCGTGAGTGCCGCGGAGACGGCAGAAGTGGTGCGCCTCGTGCTGGTGACCACCACGCACCAGGTTGCCCCCGGTGATGCGAACGCGGCGCTGCTGGTGGATGCCGATCTCGCAGTTCTCGCCCGGGACGCTGCGGGGTACCTGGAGTATCTGAGGCAGGTGCGATCCGAGTACGCCCACGTCACGGATGCGGACTTCGCGGCGGGGCGGGCCGCCGTCGTGCGACAGCTGCTCCGCCTCGACCCGCTGTTCCACACCGTGCGCGGGAGAGCGCAGTGGGAGGCCGCGGCCCGGACCAACCTCCGGTCAGAGCTGCACGCCTAGCGGGCACGACGCACGAAGGCCCCGGTTCCACGCGGGAACCGGGGCCTTCGTTCGATCTGTGCTGACCTAGCAGCTCAGCGGTGTTGGCTTCCTCAGAAGCCCATGCCGCCCATGCCGCCCATGTCATCGCCACCGGCCGGTGCCGCGGGGGCCTTCTCCGGCTTGTCGGCCACAACGGCCTCGGTGGTGAGGAACAGTGCGGCGATGGAGGCAGCGTTCTGCAGTGCGGAACGGGTCACCTTCACCGGGTCGTTGATCCCTGCAGCGAGCAGGTCCTCGTAGACACCCGTGGCGGCGTTCAGGCCGTGACCGGTCTCCAGGCCACGCACCTTCTCCACCACAACGCCGCCCTCGAGGCCGGCGTTCACGGCGATCTGCTTGAGCGGGGCGTCCACGGCGATCTGCACGATGGATGCACCGGTTGCCTCGTCACCCTCGAGCTCGAGGGTGGCGAACGCGGCGGCAGCAGCCTGGATCAGGGCCACGCCACCACCGGCGACGATGCCCTCTTCAACGGCAGCCTTCGCGTTACGGACGGCGTCCTCGATGCGGTGCTTGCGCTCCTTGAGCTCCACCTCGGTGGCGGCACCGGCCTTGATGACTGCCACACCGCCGGCGAGCTTCGCCAGGCGCTCCTGCAGCTTCTCGCGGTCGTAGTCCGAGTCCGAGTTCTCGATCTCGGCGCGGATCTGCGCGACCCGTCCGGCGATGGCGTCGGCGTCGCCGGCACCCTCAACGATCGTGGTCTCGTCCTTGGTCACAACGACCTGGCGAGCGGTACCGAGCACCTCGAGGCCGACGTTGTCGAGCTTGAGGCCCACGGTCTCGGAGACAACCTGACCACCGGTGAGGATGGCGATGTCGTTGAGCATGGCCTTGCGGCGGTCGCCGAAGCCCGGTGCCTTGACGGCCACGGACTTGAAGGTGCCACGGATCTTGTTGAGCACCAGGGTGGCCAGGGCTTCGCCCTCGACGTCCTCGGCGATGATCAGCAGCTGCTTACCGGACTGGATGACCTTCTCCAGGAGCGGCAGCATGTCCTTGACGCTGGAGATCTTGGACTCGACGAGCAGGACGTACGCGTCCTCCAGCACCGCCTCCTGGCGGTCCTGGTCGGTCACGAAGTACGCCGACAGGTAGCCCTTGTCGAAGCGCATCCCCTCGGTGAGCTCGAGCTCCAAGCCCAGGGCGTTGGACTCCTCGACGGTGATGACGCCTTCCTTGCCCACCTTGTCGAGGGCCTCGGCGATCAGTTCACCGATCTGCGGGTCACCGGCGGAGATGCCGGCGGTGGCCGCGATCTGCTTCTTGGTCTCCACCTCGGTGGCGGAGCTGAGCAGCTCAGCGGTCACGGCTTCGACGGCCTTCTCGATACCCCGCTTGAGGGCGATCGGGTTGGCGCCGGCCACCACGTTGCGCAGGCCCTCGCGCACGAGCGCCTGGGCGAGAACGGTGGCGGTGGTGGTGCCGTCGCCTGCGACGTCGTCAGTCTTCTTGGCGACCTCCTTGACGAGCTCTGCACCGATCTTCTCGTAGGGCTCCTCGAGCTCGATCTCCTTGGCGATGGACACACCATCGTTGGTGATCGTGGGAGCGCCCCACTTCTTCTCGAGGACGACATTGCGTCCCCGCGGGCCGAGGGTGACCTTGACGGTGTCGGCGAGGATGTTGAGTCCACGCTCCATCCCGCGACGGGCCTCCTCGTTGAAAGCGATCTGCTTGGCCATTGGCGGTTCGATCCTCCGGTACTGGCTACTGGCACGGCCGGCGCGACGCCCGCGACGGACGGCGTCAACCCGATGCGTTCACGTCACGCAACGGTTCGGCGCCTCGTCTCGCTGACCACAATTGTCACTCTCATAGCGAGAGTGCTAACGCCATTATTGGCACTCTCAGCTCGAGAGTGCAAGCACGCGCGGCAACTGTTCACGATACGCCCGCGCCGCCGCCCGCCGAGTGCGCCCGATCTCGGCTATATCTCAGCCCGTGAGCGAGAAGTTCCGCACTCGCGACGTGGGGTGAGGTGGGCGGGTGGGGGGGCAGTGCGGGTGGAGGTGTCCGTGCGGGTAAAGGTGTCAGTGCGGGGCGAGGGACGGCGTCGGTAGGGAGAACCGCTGGGTGAGCGCCCGGCGCGCCGCGTGCCAGCCGGCCATCCCATGCACGCCGGGCCCGGGCGGTGCGGACTGGGAGCACAGGTACACGCCGGGGATGGAGGTGGCGTACGGGTCCAGTGTGAGCCTGGGTCGTGCGGCCACCTGCATTACCGACAGAGCCCCGGCGGCAATGTCGCCGCCGATGTAGTTGGCGTTGTGTTCGGCCAGCCGGTTCGCGGGAATGCACCGCGAACTCACGACGACGTCCCGGAAGCCGGGTGCGAAGCGTTCGATCTGCGCAGTGACGGCCTCCGTGACGTCCGCCGCGCTCCATGCCGGCACGTGCGCGTACGCCCAGCCGGGCCGCAGCCCGCCGACTTCCCGGGCAGGGTCGGCCACAGTCGGGTCCGAGAACAGCACCATCGGGCGCTCCGGCAAGCGGCCCTGCGCGACCTCGCGTTCCGCGTACGCCATCTCCGCGCGGGAGCCGCCCACGTGCACCGTGCTCGCCCGCCCCACACGTTCGTCCGCCCACGGCACCGGGCCGGACAGGACGAAGTCAACCTTCGCGGCGGCGTCACCGTACCGGAACCGGGCCAGGGCGTCCCGCACCGAGGGTCGCATCCGGTCGCCCCAGATGCGCAACAGCCCGGCCGGTGAGAGGTCGGCGAGGTAGGCCCTCGCGCGCGGGAGTTCGTGCCAGGCGGTCACCTCATGCTCGGTGACCACTCGGCCACCGTGCGCTTCCAGATCGGCGATGAGGGCCGCCGTCAACGATCCGGACCCGCCCACAGGAATCGGCCACCCGACCGTGTGCGCATGAGTAGCGAGCATCACTGACGTGCCGGCGGCGGCGGGGCTGGGCAGGCGCGAGATCGCATGGGCGGCCACGCCGGTGAGCAGGGCTGGGGCGAGATCCTCCCTGAAGCGCAGGTTCCACGCCGGGGTGCCCTGCTCCAGCAATCGAAGCGCCGCCGCAACGAGGGCCCGCACCCCGTCCACCGTGAGCGTTCCGGCCGGCAGTTCGCGCCGATTGCCGAGCACGAGGGCGGTCAGCAGTTCGGCGTTCTCGACCAGTGGGGCAAAGAAGCGGTGCCACGCAGATCCGTCGGCACCCAGCTCCGCCACGGTGCGCCCGAGCGAGCGGTAGGCCACCGCCGCCCGGCCACCGTCCAGTGGTTGGGCGTAGGAGATCTCCGGGGTGATCAACTGCACCCCGCGTGCCGCGAAGTCGAACTCCCCGAACGCCGGGCTGGCCAGGGCGAGCGGGTGCACGGCCGAGCAGATGTCGTAGCGCAGCCCCTCGGCGAGTGAGGAGTCGAGTGTCCGGGCGCCACCGCCCGGGATCGCTTGTGCCTCCAGTACGGTCACCTCAAGCCCGGCGCGGGCGAGCGTGACGGCGGCCGTCAGTCCGTTCGGTCCGGAACCGATCACGACGGCGTCCGTGCGGGTGCGTGGCATGGGTCCAGTCTGCCTGGTTCGGGAGATCCCGCTCAGCCCGACGCGGTGACGCGCTCGGTAGCAGGTGTACGCGTGGGTCCGCGTTCTCGTGCTTGCCCGGTGCCCTTTCGCCGCGGTGGTGGCGATTCATCGTCCTCGCGCGCTTCACGCCAAGCGCGACCGATCCGGTCGGTCACGGAGCGCCAGGTGGCGTCTCGGATGAAGATCGCGTCGATGGCGATCATCGCCAAGGAGAACCAGGGCAGGCCCATGAGGACGGCGATGCCGATGTGGAAGGAGGTGATTCCGAAGAGGCCGACAATACGGGTGGGGCGCCACAGCAGCATCAACGGGAAGCACATCTGCAGGATGATCGAGCTCCACGAGACGATCGTGACCACCGGCGCCCAGGCGGTGATCAGATCGCTGAGCTCGGGCCAGGAGCCGAAACGCTGCGTCTGGAGCGGGTTGTAGATCGCGTACCCGTGCTGCCACGGTGCGCCGCCGGCTTTGTAGAGTGCGCCGGAGGCGTAGACGAAGCACACGTGTGCCGTGACCGCCACCAGCACCAAGTTGTGGCTGAGGTTGGTCACCCATGATGGGAGCAAGGGGGCGCCGCGCCACGCACGAAGCAGCCATGGGCCCGTCTGCGCGGCCGTATCGGCACGGCGTCGAGCGTCCAAGGACCACCTTTTCGCCGTGTCGGCGAAGAGGAGGGCGAGCAGGGTGATGCGGAACATGTTGTCGCCCTGATCGCCGAGAGAATCGTTCATCTCGATGAAAGAGACCCACCCGACGAAGAAGATCGGCAGCACGATCTTGGTGCGCCAGCCGAGTGTGAAGAGGATGGCCAGCCACGCGAGAAGGAGATACAGGGCGGTGAACGAGACGTCGTTCAGGGCCACTCGGTTGAACAGGCTGAAGAGGGGGATCTGCGGGAAGTCGCTGAGTGGTTGGGCGGCTTCGCCGTTCCAAGCCGATCCGCTGCCGAAGGCGTAGTACCGGGTGCGGAAGTTGGTGGCCAGGAGCCCGAGTGCGGTCAATCCCAGGAGGATGCGCGTCACAGCGAGCCCGTACTGGGCGTGTTTGCCGCCGACCAGCCAGGTCTCAATGAAGGTCAGGATCCTGTGGACCAGCGTGGCAAGGGTGTCGACGAGCTCACTCATCAGCGGACGAACCGTACGTGCACCCGTGCGCACGAACCGCGTGAGGGCAGAGGTCAGCGTGCTCATCGGGTGGACTCTCGGACTGCTTCGCGGAAGATCGCGCCGAAGCGTTCGCGTGATTGGCCCTCGTACTCGATGAGTCCGCGCCAACCGGTGGGGACTGGTTGAACGGCCGGGCGTTCGGCGTCAGGTTCGTTGCGCTGACCGAACGGGATCACGTTCTGCCGGCTCACCACGAACTGCACATGCACGACGCCGTCTCCCCACATCGCGTAGGCCACCTGCGTGGAATATGCCGTCACGGTCTCCTCGAGCTCCAGATAGTCAGCGACTGCATTCTCGTTGCCGTAGGAGAGCAGGGCATCGCCCATCCGGTCGCGCCAGTCGTCTCCGGTGTAGTAACCGAGGGCCACGATGTCCTGTTGTTCTCCGTTGAGGTCCAAGTAGGCATTGCGAAAGCGCCCGGAGAGCTCCGAAGCTGTGATCGCCGCGCGCGGCGGCGTGAGATTGTGCGTGAGCATCTCCAGCTCGGCTGCGGTCGCGTCGACCCAGTCGGTCTCCCGCGTGGTGCCGTTCTCGGTGACAGTGGCTCGAATCTGCATCCGGTAGTCACCGTTGATGGGCTCGGGGGCGAACACGCTCCAACTCTGCCCGTGCATCGGGATCATGTAGTCACGTAGCATCTCGCCGGGGACCATCTGCCGCAGTCCGGAGGCGGGCGCGATCCACAGGAATGTAGCGAGCACGTGCCATGCCGTGAACAGCACGGCCACCACCACCACGATCCGCTTGAGCGTGGTCATCGGGGTGCGCGGCTGTTCAGTGGCCGGGCTCTTGTCGGGCTTTGCATCGCCGGGCGATCCCGCATCACTTGCGGTCTCGACGCTCTCGCTGTTCTTGCTCGTCATTGTCGCTTTCCCACCAGGGCGATGATGCCAGGAGACGTGAACGATCGGGGCCCGGCCCCGGGATACCCAAGGTACCCGGGACCGAACCCCGATCAGTGCTCATCCGCGAATGCGGATCAGATCACATTGGTCCGCCGGTTCCGGCCGGAGAGCAGGATCCCTGCACCCAGGCACAACAGCGCCGCAGCGATGAGCCCGAACAACTGGTCGAGCTCCGCACCGGTGTCCGGCAGCGAGTCGCCACCGCCGTCACCGCCACCGGCATTGACGGCGGTCACCACGAAGTCGGTGTCGAGGTTCTCTGCCGGAATCTCGCCGGAGACCTCGCCAACCATCGTCACGTGGTGGTCGCCGAGCTCGAACTCAGCGTCGATCGGGAACGTGAAGGTCACGTCACCGTCGTCGTTCGCAGTCGCCGTGAGGTCGAACGGGGTGGAGTGGACGGTCGCGGTGACCGACTCACCCGGCTCGAAGCCGAAGCCGTAAGCCTCCTGCTCGACTCCGGTGTCCCGGACGATGCTCTGGTAGAGCACCGTGGCACTGAGCTCGTCGCCACTGCCATCCGCATCGCTGGAAGCATCTGCGGTGTCATCGGCGTCTGCGGTGTCATCGGCGTCTGCCGTGTCATCCGCATCCGCGTCCGTGGCGTCGTCCGCGGAAGCGTCCACATCGGCAGAGGCTTCAGAGGAAGCATCCGTGGAGGAGTCCGCGGTGGACGCCGCCTGAGCAGCAGCCGCAGCCTCAGCGGAGGCATCCGCATCCTGGTCCGCCGTTGCTGCCGCCGAAGCGTCAGCGTTCGTCTCGTCCGTCGCATCCGCGGCGGCAGCAGCCTCAGCAGCCGCAGCAGCAGAGGCGTCCGCATCCACCGTGGCATCAACGGAAGCATCCGAGGACGAGTCCACATCCGCCGCCACAGCAGCCGCAGCCTCAGCACTCACATCGGCAGCAGCCGAGGCGTCCGTCTCAGCGTCCGCCAGCGCGGCAGCCTGAGCCGCCACGTCAGCCGAGGCGTTCGAGTCGTCATCGGCATCCGCCGATGCAGCAGCCGACGCCGAGGCGTTGGTGTTCGCATCCGCATCAACGTCGACGTCCGGGTCAGCCGCCGCATCCGGGTCGGCTGCCGCATCCGCGTCCACATCAGCCGTGGCCTCAGAGGAAGCATCCGTGGACGAATCCGCGGTGGACGCCGCCTGAGCCGCAGCAGCTGCCTCAGCGGAAGCATCCGCATCCTCATCCGCCGTCGCTGCCGCCGAAGCGTCAGCGTTGGTGTCGTCCGTGGCATCCGCGGCGGCAGCAGCCTCAGCAGCGGCAGCAGCCGACGCATCCGCATCCACCGTCGCATCGATAGAAGCATCCGAGGAGGAGTCCACATCCGCCGCCACAGCAGCCGCAGCCTCAGCACTCACATCGGCAGCAGCCGAAGCGTCCGACGTGGCGTCCGCCAGCGCAGCAGCCTGAGCCGCCACATCAGCCGAGGCGTTCGAATCGTCATCGGCGGTGGCCGACGCGGCAGCCGACGCCGAGGCGTTCGTGTTGGCCTCTCCGTCGTCCGGGGGTGCCAGTCGAACTGTGGCCGACGGGATGCTGACCTGCACGGCCGTGGAGCCCGGCAGCAAGGTGAGCTGCAGCGCGCGCTGCGTGAAGGAGTCGTCGTCGAAGCCGTCCGCGTGGACGAAGTCGCCCGGCTGCTCCTGCACGTTGGCAATGAGCGAGATCAGGTTGTTCGTGATCAGGCCTGCCAGCGGCTCAAGGAGATCGTTCACGCCCTGAACCAGTGGACGGAAGATCGTGTCGAGCGTGCCTTCGTCGGTGATCGCCTCGCTGATCGGGGTGACCAACGCGGGCAGGATCGTGTTCGTGACAGCCTGCAGGATCGGCTCAAGTAGGTCACCAACCGGGAGACCAATGATGGTCGTCCCCGACGTATCGACTGTAGGCGCGTCCGAGCCTTCCACACCAGCGAAGTCACCGAGCGTGCCGGAGAGCTGGATGTCGACGGTTCCGACGTTACCCAGGAGTGTGTTGATCTCACCGGTGATCGCGATGTTCAGCTCCGCCGCGTGCAGGGCATCGGTGAGCGCGTTGACGACGAGCGCCGGAATCTGGTCGAGCGTAGATCCGATCGCACCATCAAGTGCGGCCTGGATGACGTCCGGGCCGAGGATCTCGGTGTTCGGCGGGAGGCCGTTCAAGGTGCCGTCGTAGGTCCCACCCTGGGTGTCCGCGACGAGGCGAGCCAAGTCGACGCTCACCTCGCCGGTGCTCAGGTCGATGGTGACAGCCGAGTCCGGGCTTGTCAGCGGCTCCGCAAGGACGGAGTCGAGCGCCGCCTGCAGATCGAGGTCGACGGTGGCGGTGACACCGAGGTCGTCAACCGTGCCAACGATGCCCAGAACCGAGTTGAGGGTGTCGGTCAGGTCATCCAACAGCGGGTTGAGCGTGGTGTCGATCACGCCGCCGGTCCCGACCAGGCCGTTGACCGGGCCGGACACCTCGTCGAGGCTGTCCGAGAGCGTGCCACTGAGCCCAGCGATCGCCGGGCTGGTGAGGATCAGCGTGCCGTCGCCGATCTGGTAGTCGCCGATCGGGTTGCCGTCCTCGTCGGTGGTCGCGGATGCGGAGAGCGCACCGAGTTCCACGCGAGCGTCATCCAGCAGCGTGTCCAGGCCGGCCGCACCGAGCAGCGGCCCGAGGTCGAGATAGGCGTTCTGGCTCGGGTCCGAACCGCCGAAGGCGATGGAACCGTCTGCGTTGATCGCGCCGGCCGAGGCAAATGGCACCTCACCGTCACCGGTGCGGGCGTACTGCGCCAGCGCACCGACGCCCAGCACGCCGTTCTCGCCGAGCAGCTGAGCGCCGCCGCCGAAGTCGAGGTCGAGGGCGTTCAGAACCTCGATCGTGAGCGGGTTCTGCACCTCACCGGGCGCCGTCGGGTACGCACTGTAGGCACCCTCCAACTCAGCGAGGTCGTTGAGGTTGAGGACACCTCCACCGGCGAGTAGGCGACCCTCCGCCTCGGACTCATCCGTCGGCAGCGCCGCTGCCGGCGACAGTGTCCCGGAGAGCCCTACGGCTCCCAGCGCAACGGCCGCAACCGTTGCGGTGGCGACGCTGAGCGGCCTTTGCCAACGATTGCGCGCCCTACGGCGCGTCTTCTTCTCCTGTGCTTGCACGAACTCCCCCGAGCCTTGAGTGCATGGTGCCCGGCACCCGCGGGGCGGGCGCTGGCCTTCATTTGGGTCAAATCAAGGCGCCCGGGTGTCCCGGACGCCAGTCGTGACTCTACGGCCGTTCAAGTAAATCGAGGAAGTAATGAAGGTCACAACTTGATAACGATGAGCACGTTGCGCGTGATCGAACGGCGTCTCCATGGTTCGCCAATCCGCCGGCCGGGTGCACGGATCGCTAGGGTCGGGGACGTGTCTGCCCGCTCGTTGTACGTTCTCGTCGGCACCGTCACAGTCCTCGCACTGGTGGCCGCGGCGGCGATCAGCGCACCCCACACCCGCGTGGACCACGTGGCGCTCTACCAGGAAGGCATCGGGATTGAACCGGACGGCACTCTGGCGACCATCCCAGCAGGCCAGCCGCCCCGCTACCTCTCCGGCACACGCGTACTCGATCCCCGGCCGTCCGCGACACCGGAGGCCGTCCTGGCGGCCGAGGAACTGGCCGACGAGACACGCGCATGGCTCCGTGCCGGCTCGGTTCCCGGCACCGGCGGCCCCCACGGCGATCTCGCCGACGATGCCCTACTCGACCTGCACGCCCTGATCAGCGGCGGCGGTGGTGCGATCGCGGGCTCCATGCCCCGTTGGCGCTACGTCTGGCCCCGTGACGCTGCCTTCGTAGTTGCCGCATTGACGGTGACCGGGCACCGCACGGACGCCGTCGGGATCCTCGCGTTCCTTCAGGACGTCCAGGCGGAGGACGGCTCGTTCCATGCCCGCTACACGGTGGCCGAGGGTCTACCGCCGGATGATCGCGGACTGCAGACCGATGGCACCGGATGGGCCGTGTGGGCGCTGGAGCAGGTGGTGCTCGATGCCGGCCGCTCCCCCGCCGCACAGATCGAGCAGCAGGCCCTGCTGCACCAGTTCGCACCCCTGCTCGAACGGTCCACGACCTTCCTCCTCGACCAGGTCTCCGGATCGGATCCACTTCCGCCCGCCTCATCCGACTACTGGGAGCACTCCGAGCAACAGGTCACCCTCGGTACAGCCGCACCGGTGCTGGCCGGCCTCGAGGCAGCCGCCCGCCTGCATCAGTTCACCGGCAACTCGGAACGACCCCACCAGCTCACGGCTGCCGCCGAGGCACTGCGTGCCGCGATCGAGGAACGGTTCGGACCCAGCGGATACGGACGCTATCCCGGCCGGCACGCGCGCGACGCCGCCACCGCCTTCCTCCTGCCGCCATTTCTCGAGGAGCCGCTACCCGGCGCACGGGAGGCATGGCGCGCATCGATCAGCGAGATGGCACGCCCCGCCGGAGGCCTGGCACCGGGCGCCTCCTGGCCGGAGACCTCCCTCTCCTGGACACCGCAAACCACGCTCTACGCCTGGACGGCGGCCACGCTCGGTGAGCGACAGCTCGCCGAGCAGTACCTGACGTGGGTCGATGACCACCGCACCGCCTCGGGTGCGATCCCGGAGAAGGTGGGCCCGGACGGCGCTCCGGCAGCGGTGGCACCTCTGGCGTGGTCATGCGCACTCGTGTTGCTCACCCTCGCCACATTGGAGGAACAAGGGACCTGACCAGGCGCGCCCCTGACCCGGCTACCCGGTGGCAGCGCGCCACGTCTTCGCGACCGGACGCCGTCGTTCGCCGTGCATCTCCCTGGCCCCGTCAGTTCCCGAAATCGGGGCGAAGCACCACATAGATACCGTTCGGTGCGGCCGACTCACTCTCCACGAGGGCGTCGATTCCGAGCTCGGCACCAATCGCCTCGGCCTCCTCGGCCATCGACGCGTCGCGATAGTAGATGGTCGAGTCCGCCGGATCGTTATAGGCGTAGTCGTCAGCCACCACATTCGACCACCCGGCATCTGTCAGGGTGCCCGCAGTCTCTCCTGCCAAGCCGCCCACGCCAGCACCGTTGAGGACCCAGACGGCCAGGCCCTGGTCGAGTTCCACCGTCTCACTCGGCTCATCCGACGGTTCCTCGGAAGGATCATCGGTCTCGCCCTCGCCGTCGGTCGGATCTTCTGACGGTTCGTCGCCGGCGCCGGCGTCACCTGAGACATCCTCACCGGCCGCTGACTCACTCGCACCCGGGGTCGCTGCAGGACCGGGCGTGGAGTCACGGGAGACCGCCTGCACCACCACGAATGCCAGGACCGGTGCCAGCACGAGGACCACCAGGAACGGCAACGCCTGCCGCCACCGAGACACGGGCGCGCGATGGACACCCTGCGGGACGCGATCGGCACCCTGGACGTCGAACTCGTCCTCGTCGTAGGGGTAGGGATCGTGTGTGCTCACTGCGGCAGGTTAACGCGTGACCGCACTGCTCAGAGATCTGAGGCGAGGCGACGCGCGGAGCGTTCGCGCTGGCGCGTGCTGCGCATCCTGCGCAGGCGCTTGACCAGCATCGGCTCCGCGGCGAGCGCGGCCGGCTCGTCGATCAGTGAATTCAGGACCTGGTAGTAGCGCGTGGCCGACATGTCGAACAGGTCGCGGATGGCCGTCTCCTTGGCTCCCGCGTACTTCCACCACTGCCGTTCGAAGGCGAGGATCCCTGCGTCCCGCTCGCTGAGCTCGCCGATCTCATTCGTGCTGCTCGGCGTGGTGAGCGTGTGCGCTGCCGCCATCGGATGCCTCCTGGATACCTGCTTCGAACGTGTCCAACTTCGCTCATCCTAGAGGGAAACCACACGCGTGTCATTCGACCTCACCGGTGCGGGTTGTGATACTGACCATCGGCTGCTCCAGGCATCGATCGCGCCGTACGCTGACCGTGTGGAGAACTCGACAGCCCCACCGCAGCGCCCACTCACCGCACTCATCGATCCCGGCTGGGCCGCCGCATTGGCCCCGGTGGAGTCCGATATCCACGCGATGGGCGACTTCCTGCGCGCCGAGATCGCTGCCGGTCGCGGCTACCTCCCGGCCGGCGAGCACGTGCTGCGGGCATTCACTCGCCCACTGGACCAGGTCCGCGTGCTGATCGTGGGCCAGGACCCGTACCCGACACCAGGGCACGCGATGGGCCTGTCCTTCTCCGTGCAATCCCACGTACGCCCGATCCCGCGATCCCTGCAGAACATCTTCCGCGAACTCACCGAGGATCTCGGGGTTGAGGCGCCAGCCAGCGGGGATCTGACCGCCTGGGCCGATGCCGGGGTGCTGCTGCTCAACCGCAGCCTGACCGTGCGCCCGGGCGAGCCCGCCTCTCACCGCGGCAAAGGCTGGGAGCGGGTCACCGATGCCGCGATCCGAGCGCTCGTGGCCCGCGACCAACCGCTAGTGGCGATCCTCTGGGGGCGGGACGCGCAGTCGCTGCGCACTCTCCTGGGCGAGACCCCTATCATCGCCACCGCGCACCCCAGCCCGCTCTCCGCCTCGCGTGGGTTCTTCGGCTCCAGGCCGTTCTCCCGCGCGAATGCGCTCCTGGCGGAGCAAGGTGGCGCACCAGTGGACTGGACGCTGCGCTGAGGCGCAAAGACATGGCGCACGGACCCCGTTCGAGATAGGAAGGACGGGTGAGTGCGACCAAGCCCGTGATACCGACGCGGTACGTGGCGATCGGTGACAGCATGACCGAGGGCCTGTGGGATGAGGATCCGCACGCCCCGGGTGCGTTACGCGGCTGGGCTGACCGGTTTGCAGCCGGGGTCACCGCCCGGCGCTATGAGGACGGGCTCGAGCCCCTGGAATACGCCAACCTCGCAATCCGTGGGCGCCTGCTTGGCCCGATCCTGACCGAGCAGCTACCACTCGCACTCAGCGCCGCCCCGGACCTGGTCTCCATCGTGGGTGGCGGCAACGACCTGCTGCGCCCCGGATCGGATCCGGACCGCCTCGCCGTCGAGCTGGATCGCGCGGTCCGCACGGCCCGCGCCGAAGGCGCGCAGGTGCTCCTGGCCACCGGTACCGATACCCGTAACGCCGGGCTGCTGCGACGGATCCGCCCCAAGGTAGCGATCTACAACGCCCACATCTGGTCCATCGCGAACCGGTACGGCGCCCATGTACTCGACATCTGGGGGCTGCATCCGCTGCAAGACTGGCGGATGTGGGCCGAGGACCGGATTCACCTGAGCAGCCTCGGTCATGCCCGGGTGGCCGATGCCGCCCTGGTGGCCCTCGGATTGGATCCTGAGGACCGCGCCTGGCAGGTACCTCTCGGCCGCGCGCCAGCAACCCCGGCCACCCAGCAACTGCGTTCGGACGCGGCATGGGTGGCACGGGACGTGTACCCGTGGGCCGCTCGCCGGCTTCGCAAGCGCTCCTCCGGGGACGAACGAGCACCGAAGCGCCCCGAACTGCTCCCTGTGACCTTCCCCGGTTCCTCCCCCACTCCCTCGCACAACTCCGATGCCTGACGCCGAGGGCTTCGACTACACCGTGCGCAACGGTCAGGTGCAGATCACCCACCGCGGCCGCCCCGCCACGATGCTGCGGGGCAACCGCGCCGCCGAGTTCCTGGCCCGGGTGGAACAGGAGGATCCACAGGAACTCATGGCCCGACTGACCGGCAACTACAAACGAGGCAACGAGCGCACCGCCCGCAATCACCCGCGCAACCGCGGCTGGCGTTGATCACCCGACGGGCAGGTGCCGCTCCCACCAGCGCAGAATGTGCTCGAACCGTGCCACCCGGTGTTTCGGACGCCCGGAACGGCTCAACTCGTGCCCCTCACCGGGGAAGAGCAGCAACTCGGCCTCCACATCCCGCAGCCGAAGTTCGGTGAACCAGCGCTGCCCCTGCTCCACTGGGCACCGCCAATCCTGCTCGGAGTGGATCACCAGGGTGGGTGTGCGTACCCGGTCCACGTGCGCCATGGGGCTCTGCGCGGCGATCTGCGCCGGGTCGGTACCCAGGTAGGCGTGTGGGAAGAACCAGCCGATATCGGCTGAGCCCACGAAACTCACCGGGTCGAGGAACCCGCGCTCCACAATGGCCGCGGCGAACTGATCGGTCCGCGTGGTCAGCCATGCCGCCATGTACCCGCCGTAAGAGCCGCCGAGCACCCCCACCCGGTCGGCATCGAGTTGCGGGTGTTCCGCCAGCGCCGCATCCAGGAACGCGAGAATGTCGGCAGCGTCCCGGTCTCCGAACCCACCGATGATCGCCCGCGCATGCTCCTCGCCGTATCCGAGCGATCCCCTCGGGTTGCAGAACACGACGGCGTAGCCCGCCTGGGCATAGGTCTGCACCTCGTCGAAGAAGGTCGGGCTGTATTGGGCCGCGGGGCCGCCGTGGATGAGGAGGAGGACCGGGTGCGGGCCAGGAGCGGGCGGCAGTGCCACCCACCCGTGCACCGGGTAGCCATCCTTCGCCGTGGTCTCCAGTGCGATCGGTTCGAACACACCCGCCTCGGCGCGCAGCCGCGCGGAGAGGTCAGTGAGCTGCCGCGGGTCACGTCCGTCAGCTGGGAGCAGCCACAGGTCCCCCACGGAGTTCACGCCTGAGGCCGTCACCAGGGCGGCGCCATCGGTGCCGACGGCCGCCACCGCCGAGGCGTCCACAGCGCCGTCGAGGGCGACCGACAGATCCCCATCACGCCACCGGAGCACGGGGCCGGTTCCGCGGTCCACACCGACCAGCAGCACTCCCCCGGAGACCGGCTCGAGGACGCCTGCCAGGGTCTGCGTCGCGGGGTCGGTGAGCCGCTCCAGGCCGGTCAGCGCGGACCCGTCGAAGCGAGCCCGGTACAGCGCCGGTGAGCGGCCGACGAAGTCGATCCGGTCCGGGCCCTGGTCGGTGAGCAGCAACCACAGCTCACCATCGGGCCCGAACGCCGCCGCACCCGGCACGAGAGTCTCGACGTCGAGCACCGTGCCGGCCGAGTGCGGCTGCACCCGATGCAGCACCAGGTCCCCGGCGATCGCATCAGGACGCGCCCGCACGACCAGCACCGCGGAACCGTCCGGCGTCCACACCGGTGCGCGGTGATCCACCGGATCACTGGTCACCTGCGTGACTACGATGCCGGGTACGCCGAGCGGATCGGATGACCGCTCAACGCCCTTGTTCCGCTCCGCCTCGCCGTTCCGCTCAGGTCCGTCGTTCCGCCCAGGCTCGTCGTTCCGCCCAGGCTCGTCGTTCCGCCCAGGCTCGTCGTTCCGCCCAGGCTCGTCGTTCCGCCCAGGCTCGTCGTTGCGTCCAGGCCCGCCGTTGCGCTCAAACTCCCTCGCCGGCGGATCGGCCAGCGGGTCCAGCAGCGGATTGCCTGCGGCGGGCACATCCGCCACGAAGACGTGCTGCGGACGGTCACCGTAGAACCCCGCCCCGTCCATCCGGTAGGTGAGCCGGGTGATGTGGCGCGGTGCCTCCGCCTCGGAACCCACGCCGTCGGCAGTGCCATACCGTCCCTCCTCGGGGACCCGGGCCGTATACGCGAGGCGGGAGGAATCCGGCGAGAACACCGGCCGCCCGGACACCCCGTTCGGGTGCGCGGTGAGCACGAGGGGTGCACCGCCGTCGGACGGCAACAGGGCGAGCTGAGGTTTCTCGCCTTGGGCGGCGCGCACGAACGCGAGCCACCTCCCGTCCGGGGAGAACACCGGCTCGGAGTCGCCGGGCCCATAGGTGAATGGGCGCAGCGCACCACCGGTCAGTTCAAGGCGCCACAGGGCCGAGCGATACGAATCGGAGTCGGTATCGGGCTGCGCAATCGCCACCACGGCCCACGCACCGCTCGGGTGGACGGCAGGTGTGCCCGGCTGGCGGAACAGGTCCAGGTGTTCGGGTCGCATGGAGCGAGCGTAGACGGGTCGTCAGTGAGTCCGGACCTGAACGAGGTCGGCTGCCGCACGCTCCGATCCGGCCACGATCCGCACCGCGTCGAACGGGGCGTGGGAGGCGAGCCGGTCCAGGATGCCCTGGGTCACCAGCTGCTTGGCCACCCGCACGGCCTCGGTGATCTCGGTGCCCTTGGCGAGCTCCGCCGTCACGGCCGCGGCGAACGTGCACCCGGCACCACTGACCCGCTCCTGGCCGATCTTCGGCGTGCTCACCACCGTGGTCTGTGTTCCGTCGTAGAGCACGTCGACGGCGTCCGGCCCCTCCAGTTCCACGCCGCCCTTGGCGATCACGTACGCGGGGCCGAGGGCGTGGATGCGCCGGGCGGCCTCGATCAGATCGTCCACGGACTGGAGCCGCTCCATCCCGGCAAGCGTGCGGGCCTCGAACACGTTCGGGGTCACCACGGTGGCCAGTGGCAGGATCCGATCCTTCAGGGCGTTGTCGGTGTCCAGGGCGGCACCGGGCTCCTGCCCCTTGCAGATCAGTACCGGATCGAGCACCACGTGCCGCCAGGTGTGCTGAGTGAGGGAGTCCGCCACGGTCTCGATCGTGGCGGGCGTTCCGAGCATCCCGATCTTGACCACCTCTGGGGCGTGGGCGGCCACGGCGACCTCGATCTGGTCGGCGATCACCTGTGGATCCACCGGCACGAACCGGTGCCCCCACGCGTTCTTCGGGTCGAAGGAGACGATGCAGGTCAACGTGCCGAACCCGTAGGCACCGAGCGCCTGGAACGTCTTCAGGTCCGCCTGAATGCCGGCACCGCCGGTCGCCTCGGAACCGGCGATCACATAGGCGAGGGCAGGAGCAGGTGGTGTGGTTGTCTCAGTCACGGCCCTACCGTACGTCGTGGCTGCCCACAGGCAACCGGGATGGAGCCACCTGTCGGATTCGAACCGACGACCGTCCGCTTACAAGGCGGGTGCTCTACCAGCTGAGCTAAGGTGGCGCACCCGGCGCTGAGGCCGGGCGAGACGAGTCTGCCATCCCCGCCCCGCCGGGGTGAAACCGGCGGGGCGGGTTCGGCTCAAGCGGCGTCCTGAATCGCAGTCAAGAGCGTGCCTGGAACCTGCCAGTTCTCATCCCAGTCGTCGCCGTTGATCTGGATGGTGGGTGTGGACCCGATACCGTCCCGGCGCGCCTGATCAGAGGCCACCGCGATCCATTCGCGGTAGGTGCCCTCCGAGATGGAGTCGGCCGCCTCCTGCGGCACACCAGCGTCCACCGCGATCTGCGCGATCTCCTCATCGGTGAGACCGGCGGATCCCTCAGCCGGCTGGTTCGCGAACATCGCCGCCATAAAGTCGAGCGCCTGCTCGGGAGCCTCGGTGGCTACGGTGGCGAAGGCGTTCGCCGCACGGGTGGAGTACTCGGTGCCACTCGAGGCCCCGTCGAGGTAGTTGAGCGGGTGGTAGATCACGGTCGCATCGCCGCTGGCGGCAGCATCGGCCACATCTGACCCGTTGACCTCTTCGAAGTCGCCGCAGAACGGGCAGATGAAGTCGACATAGATGTCCACCTCGGGGGCGCCCTCATTCACCGAGCCCGCACCCTCGGCGCCAATGGAGATACCGCCGTGCAGGTCGGCGCCGGCTGGCGTCTCGCCCTCGAAATCCGACAGCAGCGTGCGGCCGGCCTGCTGGGCGATCAGGATGGCTGCCGTGGCGATGAGGGCCACCACCAGCACGATCACGCCGATCAGGATGCCGCGGTTGCGCTTGTCGCGCTTGGCATGGATCTTGCGGAGGCGTTCGGCCTCCAGGCGCGCCGCCTCGCGGCGCTCAGTCTTGGTCGTCTTGCTGTTCTGTGCCATGCGAAAGTCCTTGTCCGGCCGCCTCGAGCGGCCTGCGGGTCCGAGGTGAGGGGGTGAGGTGCTCAGACGAGCACCGGCGGACCCCGGCGCCAGACCGGCTGAACGAGCATGGACCGGAGCGCGGCTGTGGCCGCCCACGTCCGCATCCGGGGGCGAGGCGTGGCCGCGGCGCGGGTCACGGCCCGCGGAAGCCGGGTACCGAGGGCGGCCAGCACCTCGTGCGCGGTCCGTGCCGCGCGCGCCAGCCAATAGGTGAGGCCGGAGGCGGCCAGGTGAGCGGTCACCGCAGCGGCCAGGAGAGTTCCGAAACCTGCCACCACCGCGGCCGTGTGCGGGCCGTACCCGAGGGTCCCTGCGGGGCATTCGGCCACCGAACGCATCTGTGCGAGGTTCGCGGCAACGAACCCGATCATGCCCTCGGCCCGGACACACTCAGCCGGCAGAAGTACCCGGCCGAGCACCACCGAGAGCGCCGACCATCCCGTCAGGATCGAGACCAGCGCCGCCGGGGAGAGGGCACTCGGACCCCAGCCGGCACCGCGACTTCGCAGGCGCACGAGAGCGCGCGAGAAGGGAGCGGAGATACCGAGCATGGCTGCAAGGATACGCGGGCTTCGGCGTTCCGCCGAGGGGGCTGACGGCGCCACCCTCAGAAGAACTCCGTCGGTGGCGCGGGCGCCGGCGACCACTCCACCACGCCACCGCCCAGCAACAGGATCGCGAGCGCCGTCACGCCCACCCCGCAGGCGAGCAACACCCACACCGCTGCCGCCGCTCCCGGTGGGGCGATCCGGCGCAGCACCGAACGCTGCCCCTCGCGCGCGCTCGCACTCGAGGGCGTCCACCACAGCAACAGCAATGCGACCGCCACCGCGACCGGCACGAGGTACTCCATCGGCACGGTCTGCGCGCCGAGCACCCACACGATCACCGCACCGGCCGCCGCCACGATCACCCCGGGCAACGTCAGCAGGATCCCGAGCACCAGATGCAGAGGGTAGGAGACAGTGGCCATCGGCACGTCCCAGCGCCCCTTGCCGCGCCGCATCCGCCGCTGCCGAAGTGCGCGCCCAGCTGATCCCACCGAGCCGAACACGATCATCAGGGCCACGGCAGCGAGCAACACGAGCGAGGGGTACAGCGCACCGAGGAGGGCAAGAGCCGCGAACCACGCCAGAGTGAGCCCACTGCGAGCCGGTGCCGGCGTCGCCCAACTGGGCCACGCCGTCGGGGCACCGTCGGCATCCGCACCGGGCACCGGAGGGTCCACGCCCGGAGGCATCCCACCGAAGCCCACCATCTCACCCTGACCCGCCATACCGTAGGCAGGCCCAGGCGAGGGCGCCGGCAAATCCCAGCCGGCCGCCGTCGGGGGGTACTGCTCCCGCATGCCCTGCGGCATCACGGCGGTGTGCGAGAAGCCTGCGTCATGGGGAGTCCCGCCCGGGGCCCCAGGCGGGATGGTCGGCGGAAGCGGTCCGACCGATTCAGCGAAGGCGTCCTCATCACTGAAGTCATCGACGTCATCGACCCAGGACCCGTCCACCACATCGGTGCGATCGTCGGGATCCAGCCGATCCGTCGCCGCGACACTGCCAGCCGCGGCACCGGCACCGAAGGCGGCGGCATCGGATTCGCTCAGCAGTGAGGTCACCTCACGCCCGGCCGCATGATCGGCGAGCGCCTGCCGCACCGACGCAGGCTTCATCCGTCGCTCCGGATCGGGATGTAGTGCCCGGCGCAGCACTTGCGCCACCCGGGGCGCCAGCCCGTCGGTGTCCACCCGGCCCGATTCCACGCGCAACAACACCCCTGGGCCGCGCCCGAACGGGCCTCGCCCAGTGGCAGCGAACACGAGCACAGCAGCCCACCCCCACCAATCCCCCACGTGGCCGGGATCGGCTCCGCGCATCACCTCCGGATCCACATACCCGGGGGTCCCGGTGACCATTCCGGCGCGGGTCAACCGGGGATCGTCCGCGAGCTGGGAGATGCCGAAGTCGATCACCACGGGGCCGTCGTCAGTGAGCATCACGTTGCCGGGCTTCAGATCACGGTGCACCACCCCGACGGCATGGATCGCCTCCAGCGCCGTGGCCAACCCGTCGGCGAGCTCGGTGAGCTCCTCGGCATCCAAGGGTCCGTGCTCGCGTACGGACTCCTCCAACGATTGCCCATTGATCAACTCGGTCACGATGAACGCCTCAGCGGAATCTGCCTCGGCGTCCAGCACCCGCGCCACATGCTCGCCGCGCACCCGATGCAGGGTGGCGACCTCCCGGCGCAGCCTTTCCCGGGCGGCATCGTCGGCGCTGAATGCAGGATGCAGGAGCTTCACCGCGACGTGCCGGTCCTCGGCGTCCACGGCCTCGTAGACCGTGCCCATGCCTCCGGAGCCGAGCACGCGGAGCAGGCGGTAGCCGCCGACCTCGCGCATCGGTTCTCCGCCAGCGGCCTGCTCGCCCATATCCCGAACCTACGCCACCAGCGGCCTAGAGGCGGGGAGGGCACCACCCGAACGGGAGACTCCACCCGATGGGTGAACGTGGCGTGCGGCTGCCCGTCCCGCGCGGCGCCGGTAACCTGGAAGCCCGTCCTCGATGAGTGATGTAAGGAACATGAGCGGAACACACGAGTTCGTCGTCGTTGCCAACCGCCTCCCGGTCGACATCCGTACCGATGCCGACGGTGAGATCTCCTGGACCACTTCCCCCGGGGGGCTCGTCACAGCCCTCGCCCCGGTGATGCAATCCCAGGACGGCGCGTGGGTGGGATGGTCCGGTTCCGCCGACCAGTCCCTCGACCCCTTCGAGGCCGACGGGATGCAGCTCGTACCGGTCCCCTTGAGTGCCAAGGAGGTGACCGAGTACTACGAGGGCTTCTCCAACGCCACGCTCTGGCCGCTCTACCACGACGTGATCGTCGAACCACAGTTCCACCGGATCTGGTGGAACTCCTATGTGGAGGTGAACAAGCGCTTCGCCGAGGCGGCCGCCGGCGTAGCCGCGCAGTCTGCCACCGTGTGGGTGCAGGACTATCAGCTGCAGCTGGTACCGGAGATGTTGCGCCGGCTGCGCCCGGACGTGCGGATCGGCTTCTTCGACCACATTCCCTTCCCTCCCGTGGAACTCTTCGGTCAGCTGCCGTGGCGCCAGCGGGTGATCGAGGGGTTGCTCGGCGCGGACGTGATCGGCTTCCAGCGCACCGGAGATGCCGCGAACTTCCTGCGGGCAGTGCGCCGGTTCACCGATCACGGCACCCGCGGTCAACGGATCACCATCGGCCAGCATTGGAACCGCCCGGAGCGGCATGTGCGGGTGGGCACCTTCCCGATCTCCATCGACTCGGCGAAGGTGGATGCGCTCGCACGCACTGAGCAGATCGAGCAACGCGCTGCGCAGTTGCGCGCTGAACTGGGCGATCCGGACGTGCTGATGCTGGGCGTGGACCGCCTCGACTACACCAAGGGCATCCGGCACCGGATCAAGGCGTTCGGGGAGCTCGTGGCTGAGAAGAAGATGACCGTGCCACGCACGGCCTTGGTCCAGGTGGCCAGCCCGAGCCGGGAGCAGGTGGAGCAATACAAGACGCTGCGCCAGGAGGTGGAGGTGATGGTCGGCAATATCAACGGCGACCACGGCTCCTGGGGCCGGTCGGCGATCTACTACATGCACCACTCCTACCCGTTCGAGGAGATGGTGGCACTGTTCCGGGCGGCGGACGTGATGCTCGTGACGGCGTTGCGGGATGGGATGAACCTGGTGGCCAAGGAGTACGTCGCCGCCCGGCCCGATCTCGGTGGGGTCCTGGTGCTCAGCGAGTTCGCCGGGGCCGCGGACGAACTCGGCCAAGCCCTGCTGGTGAACCCGCATGACATCGAGGGGATGAAGGCGGCAATGATCAAGGCCGCCACGATGGCGCCGGCCGAGAAGCGGCGGCGGATGCGCACCCTCCGCAAGCGCGTCTTGGAAAACGACGTCCAGGGCTGGGCCCAGAAGTTCCTCGCGGTGCTGCAGAACATGCCGCAACGCTCCACTCACGTCTGACATCACTCACCGCTAAGGAGCATGCGCGTGCCGCACCCGGAGCAGCATCACCGCGATCGACCGGCCAGCGATCACGATGCCCCTCATCGCCCTGCCCCCGACGGCGTTCCTTCCGTCAGCGACGATGCGCTCGCCGTGGCGCTGCGCACCTTCGCCGAGCATCCGCAGCTTCTGGTGGCCCTGGATTTCGACGGGTGCCTGGCCCCGTTCGTCCAGGACCCGGCCGATGCCCGCCCGCTGCCGGAGGCGAGCGCCGCGCTGGAGGAACTCGCCGCGGCCGACAGCGTCCAGGTCGCGCTGGTCTCCGGACGGCCGGTGGAGGAACTCCAGCAGCTCTCCAGCCCACCGCCCGGTACCTGGTTGGTGGGCAGCCACGGCGCCGAGCAGGGCGAGGTGGACGAGACCGGCAGACTGCACCTGCTGCCGTTCTCCCTGACCGAGGACCAGGCGGGACTGCTGGCGGATGTCACGGCCGCCGTCGGGCAGATCGCGGCCGCGTACCCGGGCGCCTGGGTGGAACACAAGCCGGCCGCAGCGGTGCTGCACACCCGCGGGCTCGAGCCGGATGTGGCCGACCGGGCGCTTGCCGAGGCGCTGACTGGCCCGGGCAGCATGGATCAGGTGTGGGCCATGCGCGGCAATCAGGTGACCGAGATCTCCGTGGTGAACGTGAGCAAGGGGGCTGCGGTGACGGCACTGCGGGAACGCCTGGGCGTCCGTGCGGCCGTGCTCTATGCGGGCGACGACGTCACCGACGAGACGGCGCTGGCAGTGCTCGGCCACGGCGATGTGGGAATCAAGGTGGGTCCGGCCGAGACGGTGGCTCAGTACCGGGTCCCGGACGAGGCAGCCCTCGCAGCCGCACTCACCCATCTCGCCGTGTGGCGGACCTCACCCCAGCCCCGGTGAGTCTGTGTCAGAATAGGTCCGGCGCCGACCCCTGGTGCTGTGTCAGCGGAGACACTCTGACACTCTTCACAACGGATCGTCCGGCACGTACCTGCCGGTGAAGGGAAATAGCAGTCATGGCAACTGTGACCTATGACCACGCGAGTCGGATCTACCCGGGGACAGAGACCCCCGCGGTGGACGCACTCAACCTCGAGGTCGCCGACGGCGAGTTCCTCGTTCTCGTTGGCCCCTCTGGCTGCGGAAAGTCGACCTCCCTGCGGATGCTCGCAGGTCTGGAGGACGTCAACTCCGGCCGCATCCTGATCGGTGACCGCGACGTCACCGACGTGCAGCCGAAGGACCGCGACATCGCGATGGTGTTCCAGAACTACGCGCTGTACCCGCACATGTCGGTGGCCGACAACATGGGCTTCGCCCTGAAGATCGCCGGCAACCCGAAGGCGGACATCCGCAAGCGGGTCGAGGAAGCCGCGAAGATCCTCGACCTCTCCGAGTACCTGGACCGCAAGCCGAAGGCGCTCTCCGGTGGTCAGCGTCAGCGTGTGGCGATGGGTCGCGCGATCGTGCGTAACCCGCAGGTGTTCCTCATGGACGAGCCGCTCTCGAACCTGGACGCCAAGCTGCGTGTGCAGACGCGTACCCAGATCGCCTCGCTGCAGCGCCGTCTCGGCGTCACCACTGTGTACGTGACGCACGACCAGACCGAGGCCCTCACCATGGGTGACCGGATCTGCGTGCTCAAGGACGGTGTGCTCCAGCAGGTCGGCACCCCCCGCGACATGTACGACACCCCGCAGAACGTGTTCGTCGCGGGCTTCATCGGCTCCCCGGCGATGAACCTCGGTTCCTTCAAGGTGGCCGACGGTAAGGCGAACCTGGGTGGCGCGCACATCCCGCTCACCCGTACCACGCTCGACGCCATCACCGAGGAGGACAAGGGTGAGATCACCCTCGGCTTCCGGCCCGAGGCGATGAACCTGGTCTCCGAGGGCACCGAGGCTTCGTTCGGCATCAAGGTGAACCTGGTGGAGGAGCTGGGCTCGGACGCCTTCGTCTACGGAGAGCTCCTCGACAAGGAGGCTTCCGAGCACATCTCCTCCGGTGCCGGTGACGCCCAGGTGATCGTGCGCGTCGAGCCGCGGAACCCCCCGATGAAGGGTGACACGGTGCACGTGCAGATCCAGGATGGTCAGAAGCACCTCTTCTCCTCCGCCACGGGCCAGCGCCTGCCGGAGTGACCTGAGTAGCTAGTGAGCATGACGTGACGGGGGCGGGCCTACGGGTCCGCCCCCGTTCGCATGTCGCGGCGTCTCGCACTCCATGCACGCCACGGGCACGAACCCGGAACCTGACACACTAGGACCATGCCGCAGTCCTTGCAGATCACCGCCGCCGCGCCGGATCCAGCGATGCTGGACCTGCCGTGGCACATTGCGCTCGAAGAGTGGCCCGAGGAGAACCTCGCGGCCCTTCCTCGCGGGATCTCTCGCCACGTGGTGCGGTTCGTCAAGCTCTCCGGTCGGGTGATTGCGGTCAAGGAGATCGGCGAGTCCGTGGCCTACCGCGAGTACCAATTGCTCCGCGATCTGATGAAGCTGGACGTCCCCTCAGTGGTTCCGGTGGGTGTGATCACCGGCCGCAGCACCCCCGACGGGGAACCGCTGAACTCGGTGCTGATCACCCAGCACCTGAAGTTCTCCCTGCCCTATCGCGCACTGTTCAGCCGGTATCTGGCTCCGGACACTGCCACCCGGTTGATCGACGCACTTGCGGTGCTGCTGGTGCGGTTGCACCTGACCGGTTTCTACTGGGGTGATGTCTCCCTCTCGAACACCCTGTTCCGCCGGGATGCCGGCGAGTTCGCCGCCTACTTGGTGGACGCGGAGACCGGCGACCTGCACGACACCCTGACCACCGGCCAGCGCGAGTACGACCTCGAGATCGCCCGGGTGAACATCATCGGGGAGCTGATGGACCTCGCGGCCGGGGAGTTGCTCGTGGACGATGTGGACACCATCGCCGTGGGCGAGATGATCGTGACCCGCTACCACGAACTGTGGAACCAGCTCACCAGCGTGGAGGAGTTCGGAGCCAGCGACCGGTGGCGCGTGGCCGCCCGGATCCGCCAGCTCAACCAGCTCGGCTACGACGTGGGCGAGCTGCAGATGACCACCGATATCGACGGCACCACCGTGCAGATCCAGCCGAAGGTCGTGGACGCCGGCCACCACCACCGCCGGCTCATGCGCCTGACCGGGCTGGACGTGGAGGAGAACCAGTCACGGCGCCTCCTCAACGACATGGACACCTATCGGGCGGCCACCGATCAGCTGGGCGAGGACGAGGAGTTCGTGGCCCATGAGTGGCTCTCGGACGTGTTCGAACCGACGATCCGGCAGATTCCGCGGGATCTGCGGGGAAAGTTGGAACCGGCCGAGATCTTCCATGAAGTGCTCGAGCACCGGTGGTTCATGGCCCAGGAAGCCGGGCACGACATCCCGATGGCGGACGTGGTCCCGCACTACATCGACACCGTCCTGCGGCACCGGCCCGACGAGGAGGCGATCCTCGGCCTGGACACCGCCACGCTGCGGGCCCTCGGCGAGGACGTCTGACACCGGAACTCGAGCGCGAGGGTGGCCTGGGTGTCGTCGATCCGACGATTCACGACACTCAGGCCACCCCCGTGGCTCAGCCGTCCTTCTCGACGGCGGCCGCACGCTCCTGCACAGCCCGCACTCGGGCCACATCCAGCTTCTCCGAACGGTCGAACGCGTAGATCCCGTTCTCCTCCTGGAACACATCGGTGAGCTGGGTGTAGCAGTAACCGAACATCTCCGGATCGTCCAGCAAAGCGTCGGTGAGCCCGGCGAATCGCTGGTGGAACTCCTCCTCATCACGCACGCGCTCGCCGTAACCCCAGGAATCGTCGCGCTTGGTTCCGCTGGCCTCGGCGGCCCGCACCGGGTTCCACCAGATCCCGCCGTACTCACTCACGAAATACGGCTGGCCGTTGTACGGCTGGGAGATGGTGTGACCGTCATGGAGGTTGGTGTGCGCTTCCTCGCGGCTCAGCCCACCCACCTGCTCCGCGAACCGCGCCGGGTCCTGCTCGTAGTTGTGCGAATCCCAGATGTCCGTCTCCAGCACCCGGTGGGAGTACCCGGACGCGTCCAGGACCGGCCGGGTGGTATCCATTGCCTTCGTGGCCAGGAACATCCCCCGGGTCACGTCATCGAGCTGGGTGATCCGGTCGTGCAGACGCTGATATGTCTCGTTCAGCGGGCACCAGCCCACGATCGAGGGGTGGGAGTAATCCCGCTCGACCGCTTCCAGCCACTGCGTGATGAACGACGCCGTCGGCTGCTGGTGGTCCCCCGGAGTGCCATGGCCACCTGCGCCCCAGTCGCCGAACTCACCCCAGACCAGATATCCGAGCCGGTCCGCGTGGTACAGGAACCGCTCTTCGAAGACCTTCTGGTGCAATCGCGCCCCATTGAACCCGGCGGCGAGGGAGAGTTCGATGTCACGCACCAGGGCTGCGTCACTGGGCGCCGTCATGAGACTCTCCGGCCAGTACCCCTGATCGAGCACGAGCCGCTGGAACACCGGCTTGCCGTTGAGGAGGAACTTGCGCCCATCGATGCTCACCGAGCGCAGGCCCGCGTAGCTGGCCACCTGGTCCACCACGGTCTCGCCGTCCAGGAGCGTGATGTCCACGTCGTACAGGTGTGGATCGCCCGGCTGCCACAGTCGCACGCGGTCAGCGGGTAGCGTCACGACGGCGGTCGGCGCCATATCCACATCGGCCGCCACCTCGTCGGTGGCCACCACACCGGCCGAGTCACGTACGTGCACCCGCACTCGATGGCCGGGCCGGTTCGCCGTCAGCGGCACAGTCACGTGGAACCGTGCGCCGGCCACGTCCGGGGTGATCCGCGGCCGGCGGATCGCCACCTCGGGCACCCCCTCGAGCCAGACGCTCTGCCAGATGCCCGTGGTGCGGGTGTAGTGGCAATCGGTGTTGGCGTACCGGGTGGCCTGTTTGCCGCGCGCCTGCGGCCCGCCGCGGGGATCGCGCGCCCGCACGGTGACCGTGACGGTCTGCCCCGCCTCGGCATGGCCGGTGAGGTCGGCAGTGAAGGAGGTGAAGCCGCCGCGGTGGCGCACCACCTCCGCACCGTCCACCCAGACCGTGGCGTCATGGTCGACTGCCGCGAAATGCAACTGGGGTCGCAACCCGGTCCAGTCGGCAGGGATGGTCACCTCGCGGCGGTACCACAGCGCCTCGTGGAAGTCGACATCTCCGATGCCCGACAGTTCGGACTCAGGAGCGAAGGGAACCACGATCGAAGAGCCGAGGGCGGCGTCGAGGAGGCCGCGCTCCCACCCGGAGTCGCCTGGGTCGAACTCGAAATCCCAGGCGCCGTTGAGGGTGATCCAGGTGTCTCGCACGAACTGCGGGCGGGGGTGTTCATGGCGGGGAGCGTCAGCGCTCATCGATATGACCTTTACGATGGGGAACAGGAATTCTCACGTTGTAATGCCGGTTCCGCTACGGTAGGCCGCGAGCCGATCGACCGTCAAGCACGACCCGTCAAGCACACCGAAGGGGGCGCCGTGGCCGAGCAGCAGCGCCCGCCCAGCATCAAGGATGTGGCCGAACGCGCCGGCGTCTCCTGGAAGACGGTCTCGAACGTGATGAACGGCCAGGTCAACGTGCGCCCGCAGACCCGGCTCCGGGTGGAGCAGGCGATTGCGGACCTCGGCTACCGGCGCAGCACGGCCGGTCGCCAGCTCCGCTACGGACGCTCGTTCATCATTGCGCTCGCCGTCCCCGAACTCACCACGCCTTACTTCGGTGACCTCGCCCACCAAGTACTCGCCGCCGCCATCGAGCGCGGGTACACGGCGCTGATCACCGAGACCGGCGGGGATGCCGACCGTGAGCGCGCGGCCCTGCGCGGATTCGATACCCAGGTGGCGGATGGCGTGATCCTGAGTCCGGTCTCCCTCGACGGGCCCAGTATCGCCGGCGCGCAAAGTCACGTCCCGTTGGTTCTGCTCGGGGAGCGTGTGGCGGGCTCACCGCTCGATCATGTGATCTATGACAACCGGCGTGCGGCCCGGGAGGCCACCGAGCACGTCCTCACGGAAGGCGCCCAGCACCCGCTGTTCGTGGGGGCCAACGCGGAGCACCGGTACGGCACCGGCTGGCTCCGCGCCGAGGGATTTCTCGACGCACTCGGTGCCCGAGGGAGCGAGGAACTCGTCGTGAGCAGCCCCCGATACAGTCGCGCACACGGCGCCCAGGTAGTGCGCGAGTTGCACGGCTCCGGCCGACGATTCGACGCGCTGGTGTGCGCCAGCGACCTCCTCGCCGTTGGCGCATTGCACGCCCTGCGCCAGCTGGACCAGTCCGTGCCGGACCAGGTCCAGGTGATCGGGTGGGACGGTATCGACGAGGGGCGTTACACCCACCCCGCGTTGAGCACAGTCCAACTGGACGTGCGCGCCGTGGCACGTACCGCCGTCGACCTGGTGATCGACCGGATTGAGAGCGCGGAGCGCGAGGCACCCTCGGCCGAAGTGGTGGTGCCGCACCGGCTCATCGCTCGGGCGAGCACACGCATCAGGAGTGGATGAGCGGAACGGGGTCCGGCCGCTCCACGCGCGAGTCGATTGCCAGCGCCTGGCCCGTCTCGGCGGAGCCGAGCACTGCTTCCATCACCTCGAGTACATGCAATGCGAGGGCGCCCGAGGCCCGCACGTGTGCATCGCTCGCGGCACCGACGAGGTCCAGTACTCCGATCCCGCGCCCACCTCGGATGTCCCCGGCCGCCGGCTCGAGCACCTCCCATTCGGGCGAACCCAGCTCGCGCAGCCGCACCTCGCCGTCGAAGCGGTTCGGATCGGGCACGCTCAAGGATCCACCGGTTCCGTGCACTTCGATCTTCGGTGACTCCGTTCCCGCAGTGTCGAAGCTCATCACGATGGTGGAGAGCGCACCGCTTGCGTGCGTGAGCACACCTGTCACGTGGGTGGCCACGGCCACCTCGATGATCTCACCTGCCCGCGGTCCGGAACCGATCGTGCGCGTGGGCCGGGCGGTACGGGCCGCGCCGACGACGGAGGTCACCTCCCCCAGCAGCGTCACCAGCGTGGTGAGGTAGTAGGGCCCCATATCCAGCAAGGGGCCACCGCCCGCCTGGTAATAGAAGTCCGGGTTGGGGTGCCACGACTCATGGCCGGCACAGGCAAACGTGGCTGTCGCCGAGGTGGGGGTCCCGATCCGACCGGCGTCGACGGCGGCCCGTGCCGTTTGAATGCCGGCGCCCAGCACCGTGTCGGGGGCCCCGCCCACCCGGACGCCGGCGGCTCGCGCGGCGTCGAGAACGCCGATCGCCTCGGCCGCACTGGCCGCGATCGGCTTCTCGGAGTAGACAGGCTTTCCTGCCTCGATCGCCGCATGCGCGACCGTGGCGTGTGCAGCCGGGATGGTCAGGTTGAGCACCACGTCCACCTCGGGATCGGCCACGAGTTCAGCAACAGAGAGCGCACGCGCACCAACCTCCGCGGCCACCTCCTGGGCGCGTGCTGCGTTCAGATCCGCGACCGCCACCACCCGGGCATGCGGCAGTCGCTCAAAGGTCTCGAGATACTGGCTGAGGATCTTCCCCAGACCCACGATCCCGATACCCACCACGTTCCTGGACGCTCCCGACCGTGGGCCTTCGGCGGTCATCGCTGCTGCCCGGTTCGAGCGGCCCAGAGGATGCCGCGCTCAACGATCGTGCGCACGTGCGGATCCGCCAGTACGTCCACCGAATGACCGGGAGTGGCCACGAAGATGCGGCCTTCACCCCAGTCCCGGGTCCACACGGCAGGGCAGCTCACCTCCCGATGCCACGGCTGATCAGCTCTGGCCGGGTGGGTGGTGGTGGCATGGACGTCGATGAGATCGTCGGTGAGTACCCAGTACTGCTCGGTGTCGAGGTCGAAATCCTCGATGCCGGCCACGATCTCGTGCTCGGAGGTGATGCTCACCCGGTGCGGGAGGTAGTTGTCGCTCTGGTCGCCACTGCGCTGATCGGCGGGTTTGGACGGGTGAGTCGCGAACTGGCCGCCCACGAGGTGCAGGTAGTCGGAGGACTTGCGGAACGAGTCCGCGATCCCACCGTGCCACCCCGCCAAGCCGGTGCCGGCAGCGACGGCGGCGATCAGGCCATCCACCTGCGCCTTCTCGATCTCACCCATCGTCCAGCACTGCAGCACCAGATCCGTGGCGGCCATCGCCTCGGCATCGGCGTACACGTCCAGACTGTCGTGGACCTCCACCGCGAACCCGCTCTCGCGCAGGAACGGCAGAAACAGGTCGGTGGCCTCGACCGGAGAGTGCCCCTCCCAGCCTCCTCGAACCACCAGAGCTCGCCGCGCGGGCGTGTTGTGCGTCGTCACAGCCATCCTCGTCCTCGAAGGGTTTACGTCAGGCTCGAGTGTAGTTATGTTGCACCGAGCAACCAACTGCCGGTCCAGGTGCACACGGCCAGGCGTGCGTAGCGAGGGTCAGACCGACCGAATCAAGCCCTCGTGGCGGATGACCCAGGAACCGTCTGCGGGGAAGCCCGGGGTCTGGACGTCTGTGCCGTCCCAGCCTTTCACCATCATGGCGAGCGCAATGAGCAGTCCACCATTGCCGGGCAGGTAGGCAGGCAACGTCTCCGTCTGCCAGTTGTGCCCGTTCACCAGGTAGGTGTTCTTCGCATGGTCGGCCAGCAGGAGGTCGACGGCGAGGCTGGGTTCGCCGAGCCGGGCTGCCGTCATGGCGAGTGCCGGGTGGTCCCACCCCCACGTGCTCTCCCAGTTCCAGTCATTGAGCACGTCATGCAGCGTGCGCCGCATGGTGGCGTGATCGACGTAACCCGTATCAGGGACCACGCCGAGCGCGTAGACGTGCGCAGGATGATCCGACCGGGTGGTCCACGGTGGCACCCCCAGCGCGGTGTAGCAACCGTCATGTTCGTGCGGCGGCCGCATCCGGGCGGCCACCTCGGCCCAGCGTGGGTCGGCCGGAAGCCCGAGCCGTTCGCGCCACTGGTTCGCCACGTGCAGGCCCCAGCGCCAGTAGGCGAGCTCGAACGGCGGATCGCACAACTGCTCACGACGGTCGGCATCACTCTCCTGGGCGGGGACCAGCGGAGGCCCGAGGCCGTATCCCGCGCTGCCCGGAACCACCACATCCGCCATGAAGGCGGCGCTCTCCAGCACCAGTTCCGCATGCAGGTGAACGGCTTCCGAGGAACCGGCACGGCGCAAGAGCTCAGCGAGGTGGATCAGATGGGGTTGCTGCCAGAGCAGGAACGGACCGATATTGCTCGGGCTCTCCACGCCATCCGGTGCCACCTGCTTGGGCCACCGCGCGCCGGTGTATCCCTGCTGCCAGGCAGTGGCACGGGCCACGTCGAGGATGCGGTGGTACCAGGGCATGGATCGTTCGAGCAACTCAGGGCGCCCCCAGAGGGGGAAGTGGGCGGCGTGCCAGTAGTGCATCTCCAGGTGAAATCGCCCGCGCCAGCTATTCACCATCAGTCCGGTCTCGGCCGGTGGGGTGGAACCGGCACCGTGGATGGCCGTCAGGTACTGCGAGAGCACTGCGCGGCGCTCCAGCTCTCCCGCGCGGGGATCGGTGGACTCGTGCAGGTCCAGTGCGGCTCCCGTGTACCAGAACCTCGGCCAGTGCTCGGCCGCGGCGGTCACGACGGCGGCCGCCGTCAGTGGGTCGCCGGTGGAGCGGCCGAGCGCCACGGGCTCGATGACCAACTCGATCCTGGTGCCGGTCTGGACGAGCACGATCCGGTGCTCCTCCACCTGACGGACCTCCAGCTCTCGCCCGTGCCAGAGCATGAGCCGATGGTGCGGGACGCCGTCGAACCAGCGCACCACCTCGGTACCCCCGCCAGCGGGGCGCACCCGGGTCTGATGCGCACCTGGACGATCCCAGTCCGCTCCCCCGCTCCAGCCCTCGGACCCGTAGGGGAGTTCGATCTCGATCGCCAGGGTCTGCGCTGGCAGCTCCGCCACCCAGGCGACGGCGTCCCGATCCGGATGACATGCGGTACTCACCCGGACCTGATGACCGGCCAGGCGAGCGCGGGACGTTACCGCACCCGTCCACAGGTCAAGCTCCTGCGTGCCGACGATCTCGTCGACCTGGGGCCGCCGCAGTCGCCCGGACTGCGGGGGGCCGGCACCGTCAGCGAGGACCCATCCGATGCGGTACAGGTGCAGTCGGTGCGGGTTCGATCGGAGCCACAGCAAGGCGGGGTCCAGGTCGGAGTCATCGCGACTCATCGGCGGGGCGTCGACATAGGGCACCGATCCCCGGTCGGTGGGGTAGTCGCGGGTGAAGGCGCCCAGATCAGCCCCTGCGGGCCGCGGCGTCGCGTGCCATGCCCACTGAGTGAACGTACCGAGGAGGGTGCCGGCCCGTCCCCCTGCCGGATCGGCCACCGGATAGTGCTCGGGTACGGTCTGGGTTCCGGTGACGTCGAGGGTGATGCAGTGTTCACCGTTGCCCACGCTCAACGGTGCACGCTGGTCGCTCCCGTCCACCTCGATCCGGTGCCGGTCGATGAGCGCCCGCCGATCGATCACCGCCGCTGCCCTCCGCTCACTCAGGAGATTGCCGCCGTGACCTCGTCGACGAACTGCTGACCTGCCTGCTCCGGGGTGATCTGCTCGAACAGGATCTGGTCGTTCAGTCGGTCCACGATCAGCGCCGTCTCGGTTGAACCGGTAGGCCCGATCACGAAGTGGCCATCCACGAATCCGCTCACTCTCTCGATGAAGTCGAACTCGATCTGAGTATTCTCCTCCAGTCCTTCGGCGGCGAGGAACTCACGGATCTCGGGGTTGGAGGGGATGCCCCGGTCGGTGCCGATGTGCTCGGCCGCCTCGGTGCTGCCCACCAGGAAGTCGACCAACCGTGCCGCCGCCTCCGGGTGCTCGGTGCCTGAGCTGATCGTGTAGAGCTGCGAGGCCTGGAGCCACATACCCGAGCCGTGCTCGCCCGTGTCACCAGGCAATCGTGCCAGCACGATGTCATCGCCCGACGCGTCCCGGAGAGCGCCGATGCTGTTGGACCAGCCGAACCCGATCGCTGCCCGGCCCTGGCCGAGCAGACTCTGCTCCGGTGCCGTCTGGGTGCTCAGCTCAGAGGTCAGACTGGCTGACGGCGTTCCGCCGGTGTCCCGCAACTGCGTGGTGAGCGTGAACCAGTCGGTGATCACCTCGGCAGGCGCGGCGAGCGTTCCGTCCTCGGTGTACAAGCCCTGCCCCGTACGCTGGTACAGATAGGCATCGAGCATGTCAGCCGCCGTGGGGTCCTCGGCGCCGTAGGTGTCGGAGTCGGTGGCGTCGCTGAGCTGGACCGCGAGATCAGCGAACTCGTCCCACGTCCAGCTCTCCTCGTCCGGCAGCGCGATGCCGGCTTCCTCGAAGATGTCCCGGTTGATGATGGCCCCGAAGGTGTTCGCACCGGTCGGAACTCCGTACTGGGTCTCGCTGAAGTAGCCATTCGCGAGCGCACTCTCGTCCAGCACACTCAGGTCCAGCCATTGCGAGACCTCTGCCAGATCGAGTAGGGCACCGCGATCGCCGTACTCGCGAGGGTAGGCGCCGCCCATCGTGATGACATCCGGCGCATCGCCTCCGGCAGTGGCCGTGGCGAGGCGGTCGAAGTAGGAGTTGAAATCGATGAACTCCGTCTCCACCGTGATGTCCGGATTGGCCGCCTCGAAGGCATCCACGGCGGCGTTGGTGATCTCAGCGCGTTCGTCGTTACCCCACCAGGCGAACCGGATCGTCACATCACCCTCGTCCGCGTCAGTGTCAGCACTGCCCTGCGAACAGGCACCGAGAGCGAGGATGCCGGCGACTCCCAGCGCCCCGAGCCTGATCGTTCGCTTGACGTTCTTCATGTCGACTCCGTCCCGGCGCTCCAGTGCGCCGTCTGCATTCGCGATCATAGGTTTACACCGGTGTAAATTCTCTCCGAAGGAGATCCAGCTGTCAAGAGTCTTCCCGGGCGAATCAGCGGCTGGATTCGCGGACCACCAGCGTGGCCGGTACCTGATGTTCGGACACTCCCGTGGCGCGCCCCTCGATCCTGTCGACCAGGAGCCGGACGGCGGTCCGGGCGATCTCTTCCCGCCCCGGGTTCACCGTGGTCAGGGATGGGCGCGCATACCGGGACTCCTCGATATCGTCGAAGCCGGCCACCCGCACCTGGCCGGGCACCTCCACACCCGCCTCCCAGAGCGCGCGCATGGCACCGAGAGCCATCGCATCATTGAGCGCAAGCAGTCCGTCGAACTGCGCTCCACGCGTCAGGAGTTCTGCCACGGCACCCCGGCCCGTTTCCCGCGACCAGCGTTGCGAACCAGAGGAGACGACATCGTCTGGATCGAGGCCCGCGGCCGTGAGGGCGGCGCGCACACCGCGCAAACGCAGCGACCCGGCGCCGACCTCTGCATCATGTGCGCCGATGATCGCGATCCGCCGGCACCCCTGGGCGAGCAGGTGCTCGGTGAGCATTCGCCCACCTGCTTCGTTCGCCATCACGATGTGATCGACGTCTGAGGTCAGTGCGCGCTCACCGAGCAGGACCATCGGGAAGTCCACCGCCAGGGCCGCCGCATCGGCGTCGCGCAAGGCGGTCGGGGAGTAGATGAGCCCATCGCTCATACTGCGCCGCGGACTGCGGAGCACATCGAGTTCGCCGGTGCGCATGCCCGCAGTCGGCTCGATCAGCACCGTGTACCCGAGTTCGTCGGCGGCGTCCATGACGGCATCGGCGAGCTCAGCGAAGTACGGCAGTTGTAACTCGGGCACGGCCAGAGCGAGCATTCCGGTGCGCCCCGTGCTCAAGTTCCGGGCGGTCACGTTCATCTGATACCCGAGCTCGTCGATGGCAGCCAACACTCGGCTGCGCATCGAGGCACTCACGTGCTCGTACTGGTTGACGACGTTGGAGACCGTTTTCAGGGATACACCGGCGTGCTGAGCCACCTGCCGCATGGTCACGGCCATCGGCGGTCCCGGTTCACCCCTCGCCGCGCAGTCGCGGCCAGACCGCGGCGCCGACGTTCGCCAGCGCACCGCTGAAGAGCACCGCAGCGGCCACTTTGCCGGTCACGGCCCAACCACGCTTCGTGCCCGGGCGGGACGAGCGCCGCCACAGCACCGCACCAGCGACCGTCTCGACGGCGGCGAGGGCATAGGGGCCCCACGTCCGTGCCGGCTGCTCCGCCGCGTCGGCGAACGCCGCCACGCCGGTCCGGGCGTCCTCGGCCGCTTGCTGGGCGCGGCGCCACGCATCCTCCGTCGCATGCTGGGTCCGTTCCCGGGCATCCTCGCGTGCCTGCAGTGCGGCGTTCCTGGCGTCGTCGGCTGCCAACCGGGCACGGCGCCGGACCAGTTCGGACAGGCCCACGGGCTCCAGTTCCTGCGCCCCAGGCACATCTGTCGCGTCGGTCTCGCCATCGAGGAAGGCCGTCAGCGGCTCGACCAGATCCTGTGGCAGGCCGAGGGCGCCCACCAATGGCGCCAGCTCCGGGCCACGCAGGGCATGGAGCACCCGATCACGGTCGGCATCCGGGAGAGCCGCCAGGACGCCGTCGGCGAGTGCTTCATGACCGAGCACCTGCTCGGCGAACGCAGGGGCCACTCCCCCGCCCGGAATGATGGCTCGCTCCAGACCCCACACATGAGTGTGGGCTGCGCCATTGACCGCGGTGACCGCCGGGTACATCGTGCGGCGCTCGAGCACGACGGCGGGCCAGGCCTGCCCGGTGAAGTCCAGCTCCTCCACTCCGGGAGCATCGACCAGGAGCACGGCGATCGCATGGCGGTCGATGCTCTCGCGGTCGGCGGTCTCAGGGGTCTCTGGCGTATCGGCGCTACCCGCCCCTTCACTGCGGTCGCTATCCTCGCCCAGCTCCGGTACCTCGCCGAGCACGGCATGCACCGTGGCCCCGAGGGAGGTGGCCAGACGCTCGGCGCTCTCTCGGCCACCGTGCAGCAACACCACGGTGCGCTCGGGCACGCTGGTGACGTCCAGGTGGGGTTCGAACGGATCCTCCGTCTCGCCCTCCGGCTGGTTCACAGCGATCACATCGCCGAAGATGGCAGTGCCCTGGCACTCCTGTGCGAGGGCCTCCGCAAGTTCCTGCAGCGGCGGCCCCGGGATCACCGTCTCCGCATCCGGACCGAGCACGGCAACCCGTTGCTCCGGGTCGGTGGCCACACTCACCCAGACTGCGGCCTGCTCTTCCGGGTCGGCCTCGAGGATGGCCACCACGAGGGCACCGTCAAGGAATCCCGCAGTGCGCAGCACCCGCGCATCGGGTGCCGTGATCTGCCCCTGGTGCCGCTGCCACGACGTCGACGTGCTCATGTCCCGAGAGCCTACCTACCGGACGTGCAGGGTTCTTGCACGCCGTGCGAGCGAACAGTGACCTTTTGAAGGCGCCTCACCATGGGTAGGATGTTTGTCGGCTCGAACACGCACCAACGCCCATGCTCGGGCGACTCTTCCCCATGAAGCATCCGATGTATCGGGGCGATCGTGCCTCGGTGAGAGGACAACGCCGTCATGACCCTCGCACAGACCGACTGGTTCACCGCCGCCCGCTTCGGCTTGTTCGTCCATTTCGGTCTCTACTCCGTTGCCGCTCGGCACGAGTGGGTGATGACCCGGGAGCAGATCCCGCTGAACGAGTACGAACGGTATGCGCAGGTGTTCGACCCGGACCGGTTCGACGCTCGAGCGATCGCGCGCGCAGCGCGGTCGGCCGGGATGGGTTACGCCGTGCTGACCACCAAGCATCACGACGGGTTTGCGCTGTGGAACTCCGGGGTCTCGGACTACACCAGCATGCAGGCATGCGGACGGGACCTGGTGGCCGAGTTCGCCGAAGCATGCCGGGCCGAAGGGCTACGGGTGGGCTTCTATCACTCCGTGATCGACTGGCACCACCCGGACTTCACGATCGACTGCCACCACCCTCGCCGCGAGGACGGCGACCTCACCGAGCTGAACTCCGGCCGGGACATGGCGCGCTATCGCGAGTATCTCCACGCCCAGGTCCGCGAGTTGCTCACCGGGTACGGACCGGTCGACTACCTGTTCTACGACTTCACCTACCCCGACGGCATGAACGGTCTACCTGGCAAGGGGGCGCAGGACTGGGACGCCGAGGCGCTCCTCGCCCTCACACGCGAGCTGCAGCCCGGGATCATCGTCAACGATCGTCTCGGGATCGGCGGGGACCTGGTCACGCCGGAGCAGTATCAACCGGATGGGCCGATGACCTCAGGCGGGGTTCCCGTGCTCTGGGAGGCGTGTCAGACCATGAACGGATCGTGGGGATACGACCGGGACAATCTCGAGTTCAAGTCCGCCGATCTGCTGGTGCGGATGCTGGTGGACTCGGTGGCCAAGGGCGGCAACCTCCTGCTCAACGTCGGACCGGACGGTCGCGGCGCGCTCACCCCGCAGGACTCGGCCACGCTCGCGGAGATCGGCACATGGATGGATCTGCATGCGCAGTCCGTGATCGGTGCCGGGCCGTCCGAGGTACCACCCCCGCCCGGGACGGCGCTGACTCGTCGGGACGACAGGCTCTACCTGCATCTGCTCACCTGGGCCTTTGGACACGTGCACCTGCCGGGCCTCGCGGGCAAGGTCCGATTCGCCCGGTTCCTGCACGATGGCTCCGAGGTCGCCCGTACCGAGTTCGACCCGGGGCAGCAGGCATGGAACACCACCCCCGGTGGTCAGCCGCCGGGCACACTCACCCTGCAACTGCCGACGATCCGTCCCGACGTGCTGCACCCGGTGATCGAGATCATCCTCGACGGCGAGAACTGAGCCCGTCTCAGGCCGAGGCGGACCGCCTCGCCTGGGCGATCTCATACAGCGCAATCCCGACGGCGGTACCTGCGTTCAGGGATTCCGTGCTGGCAGCGATGGGGATCGAGACGATCAGGTCGCAGGTCTCCTGGACGAGCCGGCCCAGCCCCTTACCCTCGGAGCCGAGCACCAGGACCAGTGGTTCGGTCGCGAGCTCGAGGTCCGCGATGGCGGTGGTACCGCCGCCGTCGAGGCCGACCACGAAGCAGCCCGCCTTCTTGTAATCCTCCAGAGCGCGCACCAGATTCGTGGCGCGAGCCACCGGAACCCGGGCGGCGGCGCCCGCGGAGACCTTCCACGCCGCAGCCGTCACGCTGGCCGACCGGCGTTGTGGCACCACCACACCGTCCACCCCGAATGCCCCAGCCGAGCGCAACGCGGCACCGAGGTTGCGCGGGTCGGTGATGCCATCGAGCGCCACGATCAGTGGCGCACGCCCGGCCTTGACGGGGAGATCGAGCAGGTCGGCCGGCTCCGCGTAGGAGTAGGCCGGCACCTCCACGGCCACGCCCTGGTGCGAGGCGCCGTCGGTGAGCCGGTCCAGTTCGGGCTTGCGGACCTCCTGGACCGGCAGGGTCCTGACAGCCGCAGCAGAGAGGATCTCCCGGGTGCGGTCATCGGAGTCGATGCCCGTGGCGAGGTAGACCGTGGTGACCGGAATCTGCGCACGCAGTGCCTCCACCACGGCATTGCGGCCCGCCACGATCTCGTGGGTCTTCGGGCCGGTTGAGCCCCCGCGGGCCCTGGCGGGCCCGCGTTTGGCTGCCTCGCGTTCGGCGGCGGCTTTGCGTTTCCCTGCCGGGTGGTAGGGGCGGTCTTCGGCCTTGGGGGTCGGCTTCTTGCCCTCCAGGCCCTTGCGGCGATGGCCGCCGGTGCCGACCTGGGCACCCTTCTTGCTGCCGGGCTTGCGCACGGCTCCCTGACGTTTGGAATTACCGGCCACCAGTGGCCTCCTTCACGCTCCACCGGACGCCGTCCGGGGAGTCCTCGACGATGATCCCTGCTTCCACGAGACGATCGCGCAGCGCGTCCGCTCGGGCGAAGTCCTTGGCGGCGCGCGCCTGCGCGCGCTCGGTGAGCACGGCGTCCACCAGCACGGCCAGCGCTTCTTTCGTACCGCCGTCGGAGGCTGCGCTGCTCGACCAGGGCGCGGCGAGCGGGTCCAGCCCGAGCACGGCGAGCATCGCTCGCACGGTCAGTACGCCGTCGGCGATGGCAGTATCCCTGCTCCCCGCAGGCTCGGCCAGTGCCGTGTTCCCGAGGCGGACGTGCTCGTGCACCACCGCGAGCGCCGCGGAGACGTTCAGGTCGTCATCCAGGGCGGCGGCGAAGGCCTCCGGGAGCGCCGCAGCGTCCACCTCGTCGGCCGCGGCGATACCCACGCGTTCGCCCGCGCGCGCGATGAACTGGCTGATGCGCTCCCACGCGGCCGCCGTCTCGGTGAGTGTGGCATCGGTGAACTCCAGCGTGGAACGGTAGTGCACGGCGCCGAGGGCGTACCGGAGCACCACTGGTGTGGTGCGTTCCAGCACGGCATCGGCGGTGAGGGAGTTTCCGAGCGACTTGCTCATCTTCTCCCCGCTCACCGTCACCCAGGCGTTATGCATCCACAGCTGAGTGAAGTCCCAGCCGGCCGCCTGGGACTGGGCGAGCTCGTTCTCGTGGTGGGGGAACCGCAGGTCGATCCCGCCGCCATGGATATCGAAACCCTCGCCGAGGTACTTGCGGGCCATCGCCGAGCATTCCAGGTGCCAGCCGGGCCGGCCGCGACCCCACGGCGTGGTCCACGAGGCGCCCTCAGGATCAGTGGTTTTACTGGCCTTCCAGAGGGCGAAGTCCCGCGGATCCCGCTTATCCGAGGCGTCATCCTCCTCGGCACTGAGGTTCTCCAGGAGCTGGCGGGTGAGCGCCCCGTATTTGCCCCAGGAGCGGACGTCGAAGTACACGTTGCCCTCACTGCCGGTGTACGCATGCCCGCGTTCGATGAGCCGGTCGATCAGCTCGATCATCTCGGGGACGTGACCGGTGGCGCGCGGCTCGTACGTAGGCGGGAGGACGCCGAGGGCGGCATAGGCGGAGGCGAACTCCCGCTCGAACCGGTGCGCCCAGGCCCACCACGGCACACCCGCTTCAGCCGACTTGGTGAGGATCTTGTCGTCGATGTCGGTGACATTGCGGACGAGCGTCACCTCGAGCCCGGTCCGGCGGAGCCAGCGGACGAGGATGTCGAAAGCGATGGCCGAGCGCAGGTGCCCGATGTGCGGCGCGCCCTGGACGGTGGCGCCACACAGGTAGATCCCTACTCGGCCCGGTTGACGGGGCACGAGGTCGCGGACCTCGCGAGTGGCGGAATCATGCAGGCGGACAGTCACCTAAGGAGTTTAGCGGCCATGCACCGGCCGGAGAGCCGCCGGCACGATCGCACCGTGCGCGGAGCATCGATCTCGCGAACCCGGCCTGAGAAGATTCCGCACACGGCTTGCACCTCACGCGACGTGAGGATCTAGCGTCCCTGATGCCGGCGCGGAGAGCGCCGGTGAAGCTGGAGGAGGATCTCATGGGGCAGGATCGAACCTGGAAGGTCGGGGAGCTGTCGCGGGTCACTGGCCTGACGGTGCGCACCCTGCACCACTGGGGCGACGTCGGCCTCATCGTGCCAACGGCACGCACATCGGCTGGGCACCGGCTCTACACCGAGTCCGACGTCGAGCGCGTGTACCAGGTACTTGCGCTGCGCCGTCTCGGGGTCGACCTGGCGACGGCCGGGGCGTTGCTCAACGGTTCAGCCGAGGTCGGTGAGGTACTGACCAGGCACCTGGCCGCCGTCGAGGCGCAGATCGTTGCGTTACGCCGGCTCCGGGACGGACTCGAGGCAACTCTTGCGACGGCGTCCGGCCGTTCCTCTGACGACTTCTTGGATCTGATCAGGAAGGTGATCATCGTGGACGAGACCGTCCAGAAGCACTTCAGCCCCGAGCAACTCACGGCACTTGCCGAGCGGAAGGAGACCGACGGCGAACGGATCACCGCCGTAGAAGCCGCATGGCCGGACCTGATCGGCCGCGTCCAGCACGCGATCGACGCCGGTGTGGACCCCACGAGTGAGGACGGACGCGCCCTCGCCCGTGAGTGGCACGGCCTGTTGCACGAGTTCCACCAAGGTGATGCGCAGATGCGTGAGTCGCTCTACACGATGCAGCAGGACAATGCCGAGACGATCCGTCGCGATCACGGTGGACCGAGCCCGGAGCAGATCGAGTTCATCACCCGCGCGAGCGCTTGAGAGCGCCATCGGACGCGGCCCAGACGGCGGTTGACGGCTGGGCCGCGTCCGGTGATTCGACTGCTGCCGCCTGCGTGTCAGTGGGGCCTGGCACGATGCACAGCGTGTACATCACCCTCGCCGAACTCCCCCTCACGCCTCCCTTCGACGGGGAGGCGCTGTGGGCGTATCTGGAAGCCCGCACCGTTGCCGGAGTGGAGGATATCGACGGCGTCCGGTACCGCCGGGCGGTCCACCTTGCCCATGGCCCGGGAATCCTTGAGCTGCACCGCCCCGAGCCGGATGCCCCCGGGCTGCACGCCACAGTGCACCTGAGCGACCCCGCCGACCAGGCGGACGCTGTGGCGATACTGCGACGCACCGCAGATCTCGACCGCGACCCGGCCGAGGTACTCGAAGGGCTCGGCAGCCATCCGTGGTTGGGGCCGCTGGTGCGGGCTCGGCCGGGCCTGCGTGCGCCACAACATCCGGGTGGCTTCGAGGTCGCCCTGCGGGCGATCCTCGCCCAGCAGGTCTCGCTGGCAGCGGCACGCACCCATACGGCCCGCCTGGTACGGGCAGTGGGCACACCCTTGCCAGAGGCCGACGGCGGTCTGACGCACCTGTTCCCGACGCCCGCCCAGGTGGCGGCGATCGATACGGACGACGACGTGCTGACTGTGCTCGCTATGCCGGCCGGACGTCGTCGGGCGGTGCTTGCCCTGGCCCAAGCCGTCCTGGACGGGCTGGATCTGGACGTGCTCGATCTGGGCGGTGGGATCTGTGCCGACGAGGTTGAGGCCGGCTTGCTCGCAGTGCCCGGGATCGGGCCGTGGACGGCACAGTATGTGCGGATGCGCGCGCTCGGCGATCCGGATGCGTACTGCGGCACCGACCTGGTGCTGCGCCGAACGGCCGAGGGTCTCAGCGGCGCCCCGGCAGACCCGCGCGGTACGGAGTTCGCTCCCTGGCGCACCTATGCTGCCCATCATCTGTGGCGGCACGCTCAGCTGGAGGCCCGATGACCACCATCTTCCGACACGACCTGCCTAGTCCGATCGGGGACATGGTGCTGCTCAGCGACGGTGAGAGCCTCACCGGTCTCCTCTACCCCGGGCACACCACCGTCTCCCTCGCGCAGGACGCCCGGCCGGATCCGGGGTCGTTCAGCCTGGCCGTCGCCCAGCTCGAGGAGTACTTCGCCGGGGAGCGCACGGTATTCGACATTCCCATCAACCCCCGCGGCACCGCGTTCCAGCGACGCTGCTGGGATGCGCTGCTGACCATCCCTTACGGCACGACGCGCAGCTATGGTGAGATTGCCGCGATCGTCGGGGAGCCCGGCGCTGCTCGGGCCGTGGGTCTGGCGAACAACCGGAACCCCATCTCGATCATCGTGCCGTGCCACCGGGTGATCGGCGCAGACGGGTCGCTGACCGGCTACGGCGGCGGGATGCCCGCCAAGCGGTACCTGCTCGACCTGGAATCGCGCGGCACCACACTGTTCTGACCGAGGGCCGGCCTGAGTCAACCAGCCCCCGACCGACGTACGGCGGTCCAGGCGTCTGCCTACGGCCACGAGATACGTTGAGACACTTTGGGGGACGTATCCCTAGGCATCTCGGATCGGCGGGTCACGTTTGCGAACCGAGGGGCGGCCGCGCACTCCGTGGGACGCCAACCATGCGTGACGTAGGTACGCGGATCGTCCCCTATCGATGTTTTGACTGCTAGGCGATCTCGCGTCTGCCCGTCGTGTCAAGTTGCCGTGATCCACTCGTCTACTTGCAGTACCCCTTCGGTCAGCAATTCCCTTGCCCGCCGAAGCTTGGGAGAGTTACTGACCGTTTTTACTGAGACGTAGAGTTCTCCCCGATCATTGATACCTTCTCCAATGGCGATCAAATCGCCGCCGTGAACTAGGTTCGCAGCATCTCGCGCCCGGTTGAGTTCCGCTGTGTCCCAGCGACTGCTGAGGACTACGACCCGGCCATCTGCGATTTCCGCCTGCAGCCGCTCTCCGACGACTGAGGGGTAAGGAGTTGACACAGCAATACTCGAGTAGCCGTTATAGCGTAGTTTGGTAGTCGCTAACACGAGACCTTCGCCCCTAAGTGCCGAGGTCGCATCGTAAGCCTCATCCAGGTGCACCGAAGATGTCGACGGTCGACTTCCCCGAGATTCGGCCACTCTCCGTCTGAGGGACTCTAAGTCTGCCTGTAGCTGATTCGCGGGGCCGACCGCGGGCGTAATAGACCGCGGGACGATGGTGCCCGACTCGACGTGACCGGCCACCACGACCTGCCGGGCGTGCGACGCGGCCCACGACGACACGGCATGATCAGCGATCGGGACCCCGACACTCTGGAACTCGGGCTCGGTCAAGATCGTGATGGAATCACGGTGAGAGAGGGGAGGGAACTCGCCCCGAACGCGTACCGACGTTGCGGGACTGCAGTGGCTGAGGTCTGCTATCCGCACAATAGAGTGACTGCCTCGGTTCGGTCGCTACGGTCGGAGCGATCCGACTGAAGGACCAGATCCGTTGAACGACACCCGAAGCCGTTATCGACGGAAACTCGCATCGACCATTTCGTCTGGCCATCTCGCTGGTGACACCAGAACATGATCCAGTCGGGCTGTGCCTGCATCAGAGAGTGACCCCGCGCTTCATATGTCGCCGTCGAATAGAAGTAGTTCAAGCAATAATGATCTTTGATCTCGATGGCTGATGCTGGCTGAGGAGTTGCCACGACCGCCCCAAGGGTTATGAGGAATGTCGTCAAGGTGATCGCCAATGCTCGACGGGCCCCGTGCTGGTGGATGATTTCCCCTATGTCGATGAGTCCTTCTATGGTGAACCATAGACTCGTGCCGCGTGGCTTGTCGAGGCTCCGACGAGATTCATCGGATGTACCTGCTCGATAGCGGGGGGACAAGCCGTTCAGGTCACCTCGGTGAGGGCGTGGTGGACATATCTCCTCCTTGATTGCGAGTGAGATGGACGGTCCGCGCTGCCCGCGGTCCGGCTGGACTGGCCCCTGGGCCGGTTCGTCGATGGCTGTCTGCAGCATGGGCATCAGCTCCACCCCGGCCGCCTCGTGCCGGGGTATCCGTGACCCTCTGGGCGCGGTGCACCGTGGCGGTGTAGCCGAGTTCGGTGTGCCGCTTCACGGTGTCAGGAGGAGACCGGCACTCGGGTAGCGCGTGCGAGCAGCGAGGCATAGCGACCGCCGTGTTGCATGAGTTCCTTGTGCGTGCCCTGCTCGACGATCCGCCCGTGATCCAGCACCACGATCAGGTCGGCATCGCGCACCGTGGAGAGCCGGTGCGCGATCGTGAGGGTGGTGCGCCCCCGGCTGACCACATCGAGTGCATCCTGCACGGCCCGCTCCGTCTCGTTGTCCAGGGCACTGGTGGCCTCGTCCAGTACGAGCACCTTCGGATCACGCAGGAGCGTGCGCGCGATCGCGATGCGCTGTTTCTCCCCACCGGAGAAGCGGTACCCGCGAGCGCCCACCACGGTCTCGTACCCCTGCGGGAGCGACTCGATCAGTTCGTGCACCTGGGCGGCGCGGGCCGCCTGCTCGATCTCGCCGTCGGTGGCCTCGGGCCGGGCGTAGCGAAGGTTCTCCCGCACGCTGGCGTGCAACAGATACGTCTCCTGGGAGACCATCCCCACCAGCCGGGCGACGTCGGCCAGGGCCATCTCCCGCAGGTCGATGCCGTCGATCCGAATCGCACCCGAATCGGGATCGTGCAGCCGCGCCAACAGGGCGGCCACGGTGCTCTTCCCGGCACCGGACTCCCCCACCAGCGCCACGTGCGAACCTGCCGGCACGTGCAGGTCCAGGCCGATGACCGCGTCGCGGTCGGCTCCGGGGTAGCGCAGCGTCACCGACTCCAGGTCGAGCCCGCCGGCCATGGTCGCCGGATCGACCGGCACCGGGTCGGTCGGGTCGTCGATCGGCACGGACAGGTCGAGGTACTCGAAGATACGGCTGAACAAGGCCATCGAGGTGACCACCTGCACGCCGACATTCAGCAATCCCATCAGCGGCTGAAACAGTCCTGCCTGCAGGGCCGCGAACGCCACCAGGGTGCCGATCGTGATGCCGTCCGAGGTCACTGGCAGGCCGGCCATCAGGTAGAGCAACGCCGGAATGACGGCAAACACGATCCGGGTGGTGGCCATCCGCCAGCGGCCGGCAAGCTGGGACTGGACTTCCAGGTCCAGCAGTTCTTCCGAGCTCTGCGTGAACTTCTCGGTGAGTGCCGGGCCGGCGCCGAGGGTCTTGCCGAGCAACGCGCCGCTGACCGAGAGCGACTCCTCGACCTGACTATGCAGGCCAGCGAGCGCACTCTGGCGCCGCGCGGTGATCTCCCGGCGCATGCTGGCCACTTTGCGCGTGGCCCAGATCGCCGGGGGCAACACCACGAGGGAGAACAAGGAGAGCTGCCAGCTGAGCGCCACCATGGCGATGGCGGAACCGACGGCCACCGTGACGTTCGAGGCAACGGAGGTTGCCGCCGTCGTGACCACGGACTGCATGGCGGAGATGTCATGGGTCAGGCGGGACTGCACCTCACCGCCCTGGGTCCGCGTGAAGAACGCTAGCGGCTGACGTTGCAGGCGAGCGAAGACGGCGGTCCGCAGGCCGTGCATGACCCGTTGCCCGATCGTGGTGGACAGCCAGGTCTGGATCACCCCGAGCACGCTGGAGATCACGGCCACCGCGATCATCGCGCCCACCAACACGGCGAGCAGACGAACGTTCTGATCAGGGATCGCCTCATCGATCAGATGCTTGGTGAGGAACGGCGTCGCGAGTCCGATCGCGGACGATGCCACGATCAGGGTGAGGACGGCAGTGAGCCCGCGGGCATGTGGGCGGAACAGGGCGAGCACGCGGCGTCCCGAGACGGGATGGTTGCTCAGCTGGGCCTGGTCACGAGGGTCGATGCGGGTCGGTGGTTCGCCACGCATGGGCACCCTCCTCTCAACTGGAGAATACTGAGGTAGATATATAGTGAGGGTACCTCATTATGTTGGTGCCGCGGTAGGCTGCAGAGATGAAAGGCTGGTCACATCGCCACCGGGAGCCACCGAACCCCGATGCAGACCTGCACGAACTGCTCCTCTACGCGGCGCACCAGACGCGCCGGGCGTGGGCACAGTCGCTCGAGGAGTGGGGGCTCTCGCCGCACCAGGCGATGGCCCTGCGTACCGCGATGGCCGACGACGGTGGTCGGGTTTCCGACCTCGCCGCGCGATTGCGCATCGCACCACGGTCCGCGACCGAGGTGGTGGACACCTTAGAAGAGCGCGGCCTTATCGAGCGGGTGCGCTCCCCCGAGGACCGTCGCGCCGTCCTCGTTCAGGTGACCGACGACGGCCGAGGATTGGTCGAGCACATCGAACGCGCGCGCGACGAGGCGCAGCGGACCATGTTCGATCGGCTGAGCCCTGACGATCAGGACGAGCTACGACGCCTCCTGCGCACCCTCATCGACACTGGGTGAGCCTCGCGTGCCGCCGATCTCGGCTATATCTCACCAGATGAGCGAGATGCTGCGCACTCGCGCCAGGGCGGGGTGGGTTGGACCGGGTGGGTCAGGTGGGGTGAGCGCGCTCTCGTGGCACGACGAGGGCGGTGGCGATCGCGGCCAATCCCTCGCCGCGGCCCGTGAAGCCGAGCCCGTCCGTGGTCGTGGCCGAGATGGTGACTGGGGCGCCCGCAGCCTCCGACAGCGCTTGCTGCGCCTGCGCACGGACTGGGCCAAGTTTCGGGCGGCTGCCGATCACCTGCACGGCGACGTTTCCGATCTCGAACCCGGCGCCACGCACCCGGCGCGCGGCCTCACCGAGCAACACCACCCCCGCGGCACCGGCCCATTGCGGATCAGCGGTACCGAACTGCTGACCCAGATCCCCCAATCCGGCAGCGCTGAACAGTGCGTCCGCAGCCGCATGAGCGGCCACATCGCCGTCGGAGTGCCCCACCAGAGCGGGCTCGTCAGGAAAGTGCAGCCCTGCGAGTGCGAGCCCGGTGGAACCGTCGGTGGCGAACGCGTGCACGTCCACCCCGATCCCGGTGCGTGGGATCGTCATGCCCCCTCCCTCAGGTACAACTCGGCGATCGCCAGATCGTGGGCAGTGGTCACTTTCATCGCCGCCCGCTCCCCCGCAATCACGTACACCGGGAGCCCGAGCGCCTCCACGAGTCCCGCATCGTCACTGACCGCCGTCGACTCATCCGCCGCCTGGGCTGCGCCGACCTCGTGGGCCCGTCGCAGCACATGGGCGCGAAACGCCTGAGGCGTCTGCACCGCACGTAGCGCCGAGCGGTTGACCGTTCGCAGGGCGACGGGAGGATCGCCGTCGTCGACCTCCTTGATGGTGTCGATCACGGGGACCGCGGGAATCACGGCGTCATGACCGGAGTCGACCGTGGCGACCAGTTGCCGGATCAGCGCAGGTGAGGCGAGCGGGCGGGCGGCGTCGTGCACCAAGATGACCTCCGCCGTCGGCCCGAGGGCAGCCAGCCCGGCGGCAACGGACGCCTGCCGGGAGGGACCACCGGCCACGATCTGCACTCGGAGGTCTGCCCACGTCTGAGTCGCGGCGAGCACAGCCGACTGGACCTCGTCCAGATGTCCGGCCGGTGCTGTCACCACGATCTCGGCGACCACCCCGGAGGCGGCGAGCCGCTCGGCCGCGAGAGCGACCAACGCCCGCCCTGCCAGGGGCACCAACGCCTTCGGCACAGTGGCGCCGAACCGTGTTCCGGATCCGGCCGCCGTCAGGACCACCCCGGCGCGGGGCGACGATGTGGTCAGGAGGCGAGGACCTCGTCCAGCATGGCCTCGGCCTTCTCCTCTTCGGTGTGCTCGGCGAGAGCGAGCTCAGAGACGAGAATCTGGCGGGCCCGGGCGAGCATCCGCTTCTCACCGGCGGATAGGCCGCGATCGGCATCCCGGCGGGAAAGGTCGCGCACCACTTCGGCCACCTTGATCACATCACCCGAGGCGATCTTCTCAACGTTCGCCTTGTACCGGCGGGACCAGTTCGTCGGCTCCTCGGTATACGGGGCGCGGAGTACCTCGAAGACCTTCTCCAGGCCTTCTTTACCGACGACGTCACGCACGCCGACAAGATCGACATTCTCCGCGGGGACCTCGATGGTCAGATCGCCTTGGGCCACCTTGAGCCGCAAATAGAGCTTTTCCTCCCCCCGAATGATTCGCTTGGAGATCTCTTCAATGAGGGCCGCCCCGTGGTGCGGGTAGACGACGGTCTCGCCGACTGTGAAGGTCATGTGCTGGCACTCCCCTTTCGCAAGAGTCAAGTTTACCACGCACAGACCGGCGGTTTACCGCTCTGGCCCGCCGTTTACAGCGGCGGGGCTCCCGTGCGAAGCCACGACGATGTGGAGGAGATGTGAACGCATCTGCGCGACATCAAGGACGAGCCGCCAGGCATTAAGGTTAGATCGTCCGTCTGCATCACCTCAAGGAGATCCCGTGGCTCGCAGCACCCGTCGTCTCGCGGCTGTCTTGGCACTAGCCGCCACCACCGCCCTGGGCGCCGGCGCATGCAGCCCGATCACCACCATGGAGATGTACGCACCGAGTGACGGCGTTCGCGCTGACCTGGGTGAGTCGATCCGGGTGGAGAACCTCATGGTGCTCAGCGCTTCCGAGGGCGGCGCCGGCGCCGTGCTGGGCGCTGTGGTCAATGACGGTGCCGAACCCACTGAGGTCACCCTCACGGCAGAGGGCGTCTCTGGCGGGCTCGTCCTGTCCGTCGATGCAGGGGCCACGCTGTTGCTCGGACCGGACCATGAAGACGTCACCCTCCCCGCCGTGGCGGTGCCGCCCGGGGCCGTGCTGGAGATGCAGGTATCCGCACCCGAGGCAGGGTCGACGTCACTCGACGTCCCGGTGCTGGACGGCGCGATCCCGCCCTATGACGAGTACCTGCCCGCCGAGAACGGCGACCCGGCGAGCAGCTGAGTGGTCCGATCCGCTCAGCCCTCGGAGACGAGTTTGTAGCCGAGTCCGCGAACGGTGACCAGCACCTGCGGCTGGACCGGATCCTTCTCCACCTTCGCCCGGATCCGCTTCACGTGGACGTCCAGCGTCTTCGTGTCGCCCACGTAGTCGGCACCCCACACACGATCGATGAGCTGACCGCGGGTGAGCACCCGGTCAGGATTGCGCAGGAACAGCTCAAGCAGCTCGAACTCGCGCAACGGCAGCGCCACCTCCTCGCTGCCCACAGTGACCACGTGCCGGTCTGTGTCCATCCGGACCCGGCCGACGCTGAGCACGGACGGCTCGTCCACCTCACCGCTACCGTCGCCCCCGCGACGCAGCACCGCCCTGATCCGGGCGAGCAGCTCCCGGAACGAGTACGGCTTGGTCACGTAGTCGTCCGCACCGATCTCAAGCCCGACCACCTTGTCGATCTCACTGTCCTTCGCGGTGAGCATGATCACCGGCACGCTGCTGCGCTGGCGCAGTTCCCGGCACACCTCCACGCCGGAGAAGCCAGGCAGCATCAAGTCCAGCAACACCAGATCGATGCTCGAGCGGTCGAACTCCACGAGCGCATCGGAGCCGGTGGCCACGGCGATCACCTCAAAGCCCTCCCGGGTGAGCTGGTACGTGAGCGGCTCACGATAGGAGTCCTCGTCCTCGACGAGCAGGATACGGGTCACGGCTTCTCTCCTTCCGCGCCCGAGTCGGGCGCAGTGGCAGGCTGACTGGCGGGATCCTGCGCGGCCTCAGCTGCGGGGATCCGTAGGGTGAAGGTGGAACCGCGGCCCGGCGTCGACCACACGCGTACCTCGCCGCCGTGGTTGGCGGCCACGTGCTTGACAATCGAGAGCCCCAGTCCGGTGCCTCCGGTTTCTCGGGAGCGGGCCGGGTCCACCCGGTAGAAGCGCTCAAAGACGCGGGGAGCGTCCTCGGGAGACAGGCCCACGCCTTGATCCACGACGGCGATCTCCGCGATGCCGTCTGACTCCCGCACACCCACACTCACGCGGGTTCCGGTGGGTGAATAGCGCAGCGCATTGTCGAGAAGATTGCGCAAGGCGGTCACGAGCAGTGCGTGATCGCCGAGCACCCGTAGACCGCGCTGCCCACCGACGACGACGGTCACATCTCGTGCCTCGGCTTCTACGCGCACTCGATCCACCGCCTCGGCCACGACTGCATCCAGCGGGACCTCAACGAAATCCACCTCGCGCTCGGGCGCCTGGAGCCGGGAGAGTTCGATGATCTCCTGCACCAGGGCGGACAGGCGAATACTCTCGCGCTGCATACCGGCCGAGAAGTGGCGGACTGCATCGGGATCGTCGGCAGCATCGGCGGCGGTCTCGGCAAGCAGGGCGATCGCACCCACGGGCGTCTTCAACTCGTGGGAGACATTCGCCACAAAGTCCCGGCGCACCTCCTCCACCCGGCGTTCCGCCGTCCGGTCCTCGGCAAGCACCAGGACCCGCCCGCCGGTCAGCGGTGCGACACGCAGATCGAAGGCGAGCCGATCCGAGCCCGGCACCTGCGAGCGCGGGATGATCATCTGCTCGTCCCGGCTGCGCCCAGAGGTACGCACCTCCTCGATCAACTCCTCCAGCGGCGCATGGGCGATCGCCCCGTTGCGCACGAGACCGGCGCTGTATGCCGCCGGCGCGGCACGGAGGACCTCTCCTGAGGGCCCGAGGAGCACAGAATCCGAGCGCAGGGCCGCGAGCAGTGCGGCAACATCGTCGTCGAGGCCCATTCGTGCCGGCTCACTCGAGTCAGTCCCACGTTGGCTGCGCTCGGACACACGAAAGGCCAGCGCCGCACTCGCCCCGACGAACAGGCCGAGCACGCCGACTGCCACGATCAGCCACGCCTGGTCCACACGCGCCAGACTAGACGGCGCGCCGGAGCACGACTGCACGCCGGCGTCCCGGGTGCGTCGATGTTCACCTTCCGGGCACCAGGTATTCACCCAGCCATGAGACTCTAGGAACTCGCGTGTAGTGGGCTGTGACATTGCACGTGCCCATTCGGGCGCACGATGAGAGGACGGACGAGGGTGCGAGCGATCTTCGAGCAGGAGCTAGGTCAGGTCGGTGAAGGCCTGCTGCAGATGGCACGGCAGGTGCAGGCTGCGGTGCGCGACGCCTCCACTGCACTGGAAACGGCCGACCTGCAGTTGGCGGAGCAGGTGATCGCGGCTGATGATGCGATCGACAGCATCGAGCGAGAGCTCGACGAACGCTGCGTGACGCTGCTCGCGCGGCAACAGCCGGTGGCGACGGACCTGCGCGTGATCGTCTCGGGTCTGCGGATCAGCGCCTCGATCGAGCGGATGGGTGACCTCGCTCGCCACATCGCCCAGGTGACCCGGATGCGCTACCCGGACCAGGCGCTTCCCGAGCAGGCGCGTGAGATCTTCGCCGAGCTGGCCACGGCCGCCAACGGCGTGGCCGCCAATGTGGTGGCGCTCCTGGAGAGCCATGACCTCGAACTCGCTTCCGCGATCGAGCGGGAGGACGACGTGCTGGATGAACTGCACCAGCGCACGTTCACCACGACGCTCGCCCCGGACTGGACCGGTTCGGTCCCGCAGACCGTCGATGTCACGCTCCTCGCGCGCTTCTACGAGCGATTCGGGGACCACGCCGTCTCCGTCGCCCAGCGCATCTCCTACCTGGTGACCGGCGAACTGGACGCGCCCACCGACTAACTGCCTGGCCGCACCCGGCACCCCACGTACGCAGGGCGCCGAACTCCTGGTGAGTTCGGCGCCCTGCGTGTCGTGTGCGGTGCTGCTCAGCGTCGTGCAGTGACGCTCAGCGGCCCTGGTTGGCGACTGCGGCGATGGCGGCCTCGGCTGCCTTCGGGTCGAGGTAGCGCCCGCCCTTGGTCAGCGGCTTCAGGTTCTCGTCAAGTTCGTAGAGCAACGGGATCCCGGTGGGCACATTGAGCCCGGCGATCGTCTCATCGTCGATCCCGTCCAGGTGCTTGATGATGGCACGCAGCGAGTTGCCGTGCGCGGCTACCAGCACCACCTTGCCCTCCTTGAGGTCCGGCACCACGGCGGAGTCCCAGTAGGGCAGCGCGCGGGCGAGGACGTCCTTGAGGCACTCAGTCGCCGGGATCGGTTCACCGGCATACCGCGGGTCAGCATCCTGGGAGAACTCCGAACCCGCTTCGATCGCCGGCGGCGGCACATCGTAGGAGCGCCGCCAGGTCATGAACTGCTCCTCACCGAACTCGTCCCGAATCTGCTTCTTGTCCTTGCCCTGCAGCGCGCCGTAGTGGCGCTCGTTGAGACGCCAGGAGCGCTTGACCGGAATCCAATGCCGGTCGGCCGCGTCCAAGGTAAGATTCGCCGTCGTGATCGCACGTCGCAGCATCGAGGTGTGCAGCACATCCGGCAGCACGCCGGCGTCAATGAGGAGTTGCCCGCCGCGGCGGGCTTCCTCGATTCCGGTCTCGGACAAGGGCACATCAACCCAGCCGGTGAACAGGTTCTTGGCGTTCCATTCGCTCTCGCCGTGGCGGAGCAGGATGAGGGTGTACGTCATGGCTCCAGTCTGCCGCACTCGAGCTGGGCTCGGCGACTTCGGCGAGTAGCCGTCACAGCGGCAGCACGCACATCGGCCCGGGAACGGGCAACTCGGCGTCGACCGGACCGGCGATACCGTCCGAGATGGGGTGAACGGCGAGCACATCGGCCTCCTCGCCTGCCACGAGCACAGCACCCTCGGCGACGGCGAGGTGCCGGGGCCATGCCGCGGTGGCGACCTCACCGATCAGTTCAGGGATGCCGTCAGACCGGATGGCGAAGGTGGAGAGTGAGTCAGAGCCGCGCACGCCCACGAAGAGCCGGTCCTGATACCGCTCGATGTGGGAGAGCAGGTGCTCCCCTGGCCTGGTGGCAGCGGCACGCTGATCGAGCACCCGTCCGCGCCCGTGCTCCTCATCCCATTCAAGGGTGAGGACCTCACCGCTGAGTTCACCGCTCACGTAGACGAAGCCGGGCGTGACGACCACGTGCCGCGGCCCGCACCCGGGTGGCAGGTCGGTCAGGACTGGCTCGTCGATCGGGTGACCCTCGTCGAGTGGATACGCGCGCAACTGATCAGTGCCCAGATCGGTCACGATCAACCAGGCACCGTTCTCACTGATCGCGGCGAAGTGGGCATGCGGGCCATCCTGGCGCTCCGGGTGCGGACCCGAGCCGGCATGGTGGTAGGTGAGCACATCCTCGGTGACGTCACCGGCCTCATCGAGCGGGATCGCAGTCAGCACCCCGTCGGCGTAGTTGGCCACGTAGAGCCATTCTCCGAAGGGGTGCACCAGCAGGTGGCACGGCGCCGACCCGCCGGTGCGCACGGTTGCGGTGGGCTGCAGTGCGCAGGCCGCGCCGACGTCGAAGGACGTGACAGCCCCATCGCCGCCCTCGGCAACGGCGTAGAGCCGTTCCGCCGACGGATGAAAGGCGATGAAGCTGGACGCTGGGGTCTCGACCAAGAGCTCAGGCGGCCGTTCTCCCCATGGCGATCCCGAGCGGTGCTGGTATCGCCAGATGCCGTGCCCCGAGCGTGTGCCCTTGGTCCCGATACAGATATGCCTCGACGCAGTCATGGCACCCCACCTTAGAGGTGGAGTGCCATGGCATGCTTCGGGAAACGCGGGAGGATCAGTGCGCCTTGGCGTAGGCCTCACGAATCTCAGCGGAGACACGGCCCCGCTCGCTGACCTTGTAGCCGTTCTGCTTCGCCCACTCACGGATCTTCTGCGCATCCGAGCTGCCGGAGCGTGCGCCGCCGGCCTTGCGCCCGGTGGACTTACGGCCACCGGAGCGCCGCCCTGCGCCGACCCACGAAGCAAGGTCATCGCGCAGCTTCGCCGCATTCTTGGCGTTCAGATCAATCTCATAGGTCACGCCATCGAGCCCGAACGTCACGGTCTCCTCAGCGTCCGAACCATCAATGTCGTCAATAAGCAGAACGCGGACCTTCTGGGCCATGGTCGCCAAACCTTTCGATTGCACGGGTGAGAATGGTGCAACAGACACATTTGCACGCCCGGTGCGCATTGTCAAAGACAATAGATCAAGAACTGGGTGCCTCTGGGTGGGGACCTTCCGAGCTCTCCATGGCCTCAGCGCGTGCCTGAGCCTTCCGCTCTCGACGATCGGCGTGCACGATGGCCCGAATTGCCACGGTGAAGAGGATCGCCAATCCGAGCGGAGGGGCGATCGCGGTGAGGACCTCAGCCATGGTCATGACAGCGGCTTCACGAGCGGGAATGTGATCGTCTCCCGGATTCCCTGGCCAGTGATGGCCATCAGGAGTCGGTCGATTCCCATACCCATTCCACCGGAGGGTGGCATACCGTGCTCCATCGCTTGGAGGAATTCCTCATCCACCTGCATCGCCTCGGCGTCCCCTCGTGCCGCCAACCGTGCCTGTTCCTCAAAGCGTTCGCGCTGGATCACCGGGTCGACAAGCTCAGAATACGCGGTGGCCAACTCGAAACCCCGCACGTAGAGGTCCCACTTCTCCACCACACCGGGGTCTTTGCGGTGCGCCCGGGTCAGCGGCGAGGTGTCCACCGGGAAGTCGCGGACGAACGTGGGGGAATACAGGTCGTGGCCAACGAAATGCTCCCACAGCTCTTCGACCACCTTGCCGTGCGTCACCGTCTTGGGATCGAGGGATATCCCCACCCGATCAGCCAGGGCAACGAGCTCCGGCAGCGACGTCTCCGGGGTGATCTCTTCGCCGCACGCGGAAGAAAGCGATGGGTAAAGCTGGATGTCGGACCAGGGCGCCCCGAGGTCGTACTCACTTCCGTCCGGAAGTGCCACCACAGTGGTGCCGAGCGCCTCTTGAGCGGCGGTGACGACCAGATCGCGGGTCAGCGTGGCCATCGTGTCGTAATCGCCATAGGCCTCATATGCCTCGAGCATGGCGAACTCCGGCGAGTGTGAGGAGTCGGCACCTTCGTTACGGAAGTTGCGATTGATCTCGAATACTCGCTCAACACCACCGACGACGGCTCGCTTGAGGAAGAGCTCGGGCGCGATCCGCAGATAGAGATCGATGTCGAAAGCATTCATGTGCGTCATGAAGGGGCGAGCCGCAGCGCCTCCGTGCATGGTCTGCAGCATCGGAGTTTCGATCTCCAGAAAGTCCCGCTGATAAAAGGATTCCCGGAGGGAGCGCATCACTGCGGCGCGAGTGCGGACCATCTGCCGGGCGGCCGGGCGAGCAATCAAGTCCACGTGCCTGCGCCGCACCCGGTTCTCCTCGGAACTCTCCTTGTGCAGCACCGGAAGCGGCCGGATCGCCTTGGCGGCAAGCTGCCATGAATCGGCGAACACGGAGAGTTCACCGGTACGCGAGACGATCACCCGGCCATGGGCGAAGAGGTGATCGCCCAGATCGACGTCTGCTTTGAAGGCGGCGAGCGAATCCGGGCCGACCTCCCGCTGGGAGAGCATCACCTGGAGCGTGTGGCCGGCACCGTCCTGCAATGTGGCAAAGCACAGTTTGCCCGTGTTTCGCTGGTAGACCACCCGGCCGGCCACGCCGACGACGTCCTGAGTTTCCGCACCGGCCTCCAGGGTGCCGTCATAGGCCTGGCGAACCTGGGCCACGGTGTGCGTGACGGGCACCGCAACCGGGTAGGCCTGCCCGCCGTCAGCGAGAATTCGCGCCCGCTTCTCCAGCCGCACCCGAACCTGCTCAGGGACGTCGGCGTCCGGGGCGGCGGCGGGCTGGGGAGAGTTCTCGGTGTTCACCGGTTCATCGTAACGACCGCCCGGGTCCGACGAAGCGGTGAGATGGCTCACGTGGAGTGCCAGGGCACCGCAGCCGAAGCCAGGCCACTACCGGGCCCCACCTCGCCAGGGTCATGACCGAGCGAGGTGATCGCGTTCCGTGCGTCCACGTGCACCACCCGTGGTTCATAAGTGCGCGCCTGAGCATCGGGGAGCAACCCGTAGGCGATGACGATCACCAGATCGCCAGGATGTACCAGGTGCGCCGCAGCACCGTTGATGCAGATCTGCCCAGCACCTCGCTCGCCCGCGATCACATAGGTGGTCAGCCGGGCGCCGTTGGTGATGTCCACCACGTCCACCTGTTGCCCCTCGGGCAGATCAGCGGCATCGAGCAGATCAGCATCGACGGTGATGGAGCCGACGTAGTTCAGGTCGGCCTGCGTCACCGTCGCGCGGTGGATCTTTCCCACCATCATCGGTCGTAATAGTCCGGTCGTCATACCTCTCCCTGCGGTCGCCACACGATCACAGCGTTGTCGAGCAGCCGGGTATTCCCTACCCGAGCCGCAACCAGGAGCAGTGCGGGCTTTACTTGCGCCGTCGGGTCATCGGCGCGAACCGGTTCCATCGTCTCCTCATCCACGAGCGCAAGGTAGACGGGCTGGACGCAACTGTCTGCGCCGTCCAGTTCACGCTGGGCGGCGGCGAGGACGTCCCGCACGCTCCCCCCGCCAGCGGCAGCGCTCGCGCCGGCCCGCATCGCCCTCGAGAGCACGAGCGCGGCCACCCGCTCCTCCTCGTCGAGATACACGTTGCGGCTGGACATTGCCAACCCGTCCCCTTCACGCACAATGGGCACGGCCTCGATCCGGACCGGGAGGTTCTGGTCCGCCACCAGGCGGCGTACCAGGGCCAGCTGCTGAGCGTCCTTCTGCCCGAACAACGCCACATCCGCACGAGTGAGATGCAGCAGCTTGCCCACCACCGTCAGCATCCCGTCGAAGTGGCCGGGCCGCGATTCCCCCTCCAGCACCTGCCCCATCCGGCCCGCCGTCAACGTGACCTGCGGATCACCATCGGGATACATCTCGGTCACCGGCGGTGCGAACACCAGGTCCACCCCCTCGGCGCTCAGGGCGGCCACATCGGTATCGAGGGTGCGCGGGTAGGCGTCAAGGTCTTCGCCCGCTCCGAACTGCAAGGGGTTCACAAAGATCGTCACCAGCACCTTCGGTGCCAGGGTGCGGGCACGGCGCACAAGCGCCAGATGGCCTTCGTGCAGAGCCCCCATGGTCATCACGACGGCGACCGGTTCCGTCCACGATTCTCGTCGCTGCCGGAGCTGGGCCACAGTGTGGATGACCTCGGGTGGGGTGCTCGCACCGCGGGCTCCTGCCTCCGGGGCGCCCAGAGCCGAGGGTGGGGTTCCAGGTTCGAGAGCGTCCAGGAGGCGCCCCGCGGTGGCTTCGGTGATCCGTCTTGTTGCCAGGCATCGCTGCACGGTGGCCCGGGCGAGCCCGGCGTAGGTCTCCGGGATGTCGACCAGGCTCGGGTCTTGCGAGGCCAGGTCGACCAATGCCCTCAGGTGGTCGGCGACGGTGCCGGCATCTCCGCGCACCACTGGCCCGGTCAGTGACGTCTCCCCACCGCGCAGTGCCCCGTCCAGGGCTGCGCCGAGTAAGGGAGCGAGCAGTGTGCCCCCCTCGGGGACGCCTGCGCTGGAAAGCACCCGGATCGCTTGGGAGGTGAGTGTGACGAGGTGGTTCGCACCGTGCGCGAGGGCAGCGTGATACAACGGCCGGGCGCTCTCGGCGAGGACCACTGGCTCCCCCCCGATCTCCACCACGAGCGCTTGCGCGATCGGAAGGACCGGCGCGTCGGCCGTCACGGCGAATGGGGCTCCTTCGAGGCGCCCCAGATCCACACTGGTACCGGTGAAGGTCATCGCGGGGTGGATGGCCAGGGGGATCGATCCGGCCGCGCGCGCCGGGGCAAGGACGTCCACGCCGAACCGCCCGGCCGTATGCACGAGAAGTTGACCGGGTTGGAACGCTCCGAGCCTGGCGAGGCCGGAGACCAGGCCGGGGAGGACGTCGTCGGGAACAGTCAGCAGCACCAACTCGCTGCGTTCGACGATGTCTTGCACGTCCAGAACAGGGACGTGCGGCAGCAGGGCGTCGATCCGGTCCCGGGATTCCTCCGACGAGCCGCTAGCACCGACGATGGCATGGCCGGCCGCGCGCAGCGCGCTGGCCAGTACGGCACCGACGCGCCCCGCACCGATCACGCCGACTCCGAGCCGGCCTGGACGAGAACTCACCCGGTCATTCTTCCAGCAGCCACGCAGTGCCTCGGGCGCTCACCTCTGCGCTGGGGTATCCACCCGTGGTGAGGCAGGAAGCACCCCGGCAAACGCCGAACGCGGATCCGACTCCGAGGCGGCCCTCGGCGCCCGCGTGGACATCCACCGTTCCGGACCGGCGTTGTGCCTCGCGTGACGGGCTCGCTCGGCCAACTCGGCGAGCAGGGTGCGCATTGCCTCGGCATCCTGATGGTGGGCTCGGGGCACAATCTGCCCCGGCGTGGAGTGCACGGCCACGGTGACCAGGTCGAGGCGGCGTTCGATCGGACCCTGCTCGAGGCCGAGCGACTGGACCCGCTCGTGCGGTACCAGGGTCAGCGTGCGCCAATACCTGCCAGTCCGTAGCAGCGTCGCGGTCTCGGTGAGGCGCACACCGGTACGCCGCCAGGTCAACGGGTCCAGCCAGCGGGCGCGGCGGGGCGTGTGACCGAAGCCTTCATCACTCTCGGTGCCCACCAGACCGGCGTGCAGTACCTCCAATGGGCGCGGATCGCCGAAGTCCCGGTGCACCAGGGAGAGCAGGTAGGCGGCCTCAGATTCCGTGGCTACCGGGTACAGCACCGAACCGGTCGTCTCCTCCTGCCCGTAACCGGCAATATTGACGGTGATACGCCACCAGCCCTTGAATCGCCACAAGGGTGACTGGGCCAGGTGGACGGCCTGTACGCGGCCGGGCGGCACAGTCCGCGCCTTCGTCTCCAGTAGCCCCTGCCGTACGCGAATGCCATCCGGGGAGGTGGCCACGCGGAAGTTGAACTCACCAGCGAACCGGCCCCAGAAATACGTGGCACCACCGAGCAACGGGGCACCCATGGCGAAGATCGTTCCGACGTTACCCGTCCTGATCGTGACCACAACGAGCGCCACCATCGCCACGAGAATGCCGACGAGCCCGCCGGAAAGCGCGAGCGAACCGATCAGCCGTCCTGCTGTGAGGGTGGCGACATGCCGCTCAGGCGCCTCGGGGATCGCGGCCGGTTCCGGCCCGCCGGCCACCTCGGCCGCTCCAGCTCCCGCCGCGGCCGGTGCAGACCCGACGTGCACACCCGCAGCACGCGCCAGGAGCGCATTGCGCAGCCGTTGAGCGTCGTCCTCCTTCAGGTACGCCAGGGTGAGGTTGGACCCGGCACCTCCTGCGCTCTCGATCTTCAGCGCGGCGAAGCCGGCGAGCCGGGCGAGCAAGGGCTGCGTCACGTCCACGGTCTGGAGCCGGTCCAGGCGGACGTGCCGTTGCTGGCGGAAGATCACCCCGGAGTGCAGGAACACGCTCTCGTCCGAGATCCCGTACTTGGTCCGCGACCATGCCAGCGCCGAGAACCCGAGTCCCAGCAGTGCACCGAGCACAATCACCCCGGCCAGAATCAGCAGCAGGGTGGCCACCGGCAGGTCAATGTCCCGGATGTTCTCGTAGGACTGCCAGACGAACACTGCGAACAGACCTGCCGCGACCTTCCAGGCGTTCAGCAGGGGGGTGATCTTGTGCAGCCGGTGCCACTGCACCTGCTGCTGATCATTCGATGTCACCGGCGCGTCCGTCACAGGCCCGCCAGCTTGGCCTCGCCGCGTGCCGAGAGCTGGTCGCGCAGGCGGGTCGCCTCGGCTTCGGGTAGCCCCGGAATCGATGCGTCAGACTGTGCCGACGCCGTGTGCAGTTGCACCTGGGCGATCCCCATGGAGCGGGCAATCGGGCCGGCGTCGACGTCCACATACTGCATCCGCCCATAGGGCACCACCACGAGCGAACGGAACAGCACGCCCTTGCGGATCAGCAGTTCGTCGTCCAGTTCCGCATAGCCGATCGCACGCACCTGCCGGGGTACCAGCCAGAGCACCCAGAGCAGCAACACCCCGAGGACGGCTGGGGCCACCCACACGGTCGGGTGGGTGAAGTACGCCGTCACCGCAGAGGCAAGAAAGGGGATTCCGAGAAAGATCGCGGCGGCGATCTGGCGCACCGGGATCAGCTTGGCCGACACCGGCTGCCAGGTGGCGCCGTCGACGTCGAACGGGGATGCAGGACTCATCCCACCATTGTGGACCCTCACCCCGGTACCGGACCGCCAGGTGGCTCGTTCTCGTCGTCGTCCTCAGGAACCTGGCACCACCACTGGGTGAGCATGCCCGCAGCCAGCAATGCACCAGCAGCCACCATCGCCGCTATGGTGCGGACCAGCTGTTCGCGTGGCTCAGGAGCCTGCAGATGCGGAATCGCGTTCGCGGCTTGGGCTCCGAGGTAGCCGAAGTGGATCGCCGCGGTGATCGCTGCCGCCTGGCCGAGCGCCAGCACGCGCGCGGCACCCACGGGATCGTCGAGGTGCCCGGTGCTCACCGCGCGCCGCACTCGAAGGCCCAGCGCCAGCACCAGCGCGGCAAGTGCCCCGAGCACTCCGGCGAGCAGGAACGGCACAGTCGGGGCAACATTGCCCTGCGTGGCCCACCAACGCAGAGCCACGAGCGCGATGGTGCCGCTGACCACCGCGATCGCGCCCAGGGTGGACCAGCGCAGTCGGCTGATCACGTCTCACTCGTCCCGGTTCAGTGGTTGCCACCGCGGCGCCAATGAAGGGGTCTCCTCAGGGGGGTCCGGAACCCAGCCGAGTGCATCGTGCGCACGATCCTCCTCACGGCCGTCGGCGGACGAGGAGGCCGGTTCCTCAGCTACAGGATCTTCCGCCTGATCGACGGAGGGCTCATCGTCTCCGTGAGCCAGGGGTTCCAGATCGGCGGCGTCTTCGACGGAAGCGTCGTTCCACGACGCCGCGCCCCGAGCGCTGACGTCAGGCTCTGGTGAAGACTCTGGTTCCGGAGTTGGTTCAGGCGCGGGTACCGGCGAGGGTGCTGGTGCTGGTGCTGGGTCGGGTGCAGGTTCAGGCACGGGGTCAGGTTCAGGCACCGAGTCAGGCTCAGGCACCGAGTCAGGCTCAGGCACCGGATCAGGTTCGTGTTCGCCCTCGGGGCGCGCGTCGGGGGCGGCGACCGGTGCGGGTGCGGCCTGGGCACGTGCGGCCGAACTGGGCTCCTCGAGCCAGTCAAGAGCCAGCCAACGCACCCCGGCCCGGTCCGCGGCCGTCTCTGCGAGCGCCGCGACGGGCCCACCACCGAGGCCTGGCAGGAAGGCGTCCGGATCGGCCTGTGCCCACGGCACGAGCACGAAAGCACGTTCGTTCGCACGCGGATGCGGCAGAGTGAGTTCGGGATCGCTGGAGGTCACGCCGCCATAGACGATGATGTCCACGTCCAGGGTGCGCTCACCCCACCGCTCGCTGCGATTGCGTCCATGCGTGGCCTCCAGATCCTGGGTGAGCGCGAGCAGTTCGCGCGGAGCGAGCGTGGTGGTGGCAAGCACCACGACGTTCAGGTAGTCAGGCTGGGCCACAGCATCGGGCTGCAGAACCGCGGCTGTGCGGGCGAGCGGGGAGATCTCCTCCACCGTCAGGCCGTCCGATTCCTGCAGATCGGCCACGACGGTGCGCAACGTGCCACGGACGTCTCCGACATTGCCGCCCAAGGCGAGCACCACCGGCACAGGCTGGTCCGGCGCTGCATCGAGGTCCGGCGCGGGGCGCCGTTGCGGGTCCGGCTCTCGTGCGACGTCGGCGGGACTCGGTGTCACCACAGCTGCCGGCAACGGCGCCACCCCCGTTGCTCCATCCACGTCGTCGTCAGATTGCACATCTGGCGCGGACCGCCGGATCATCACCTGGACGTCGGTAAATGGCACGCCCACGGGCGCCTCGGGCTTGTGCACCGTCACTTCGACTGTGCGGACGCCGTCATGGGCGAGTGCAGCATCGGCCATCCGGGCGGCGAGAGTCTCGATCAGGTTGACCGGCGCCCCTTCGATGATGGCGATCACCTCTTGGGCGATATCGGCATAGTTCACCGTCGCGGAGAGGTCGTCGGAGGCTGCAGCCGGGCGGGTGTCCACGCCCAACACCAGGTCAGCGAGGAATGTCTGGCCGTCCCGCCGTTCCTCGTCGAGGACGCCGTGCCGCCCGACGCTGCCGATTCCGATCAGCCGGATCTCGTCGAGGGCCGCATCGCTGCCCGTTCTCCGTGGGGTCGTCATCCCTGCCCTTTCCGTGCCCGCCCTGTCATCTGAGATTCTCGGCCTCCCGCCATGCCTGAGCCACCCGAACGGCATCAACAGAACCGGCGACGTCGTGTACTCGCACTCCCCACACCCCGCGGGCGGCAGCCAATGCGGACACAGCCGCCGTGGCCCGGTCCCGGAATGCAGGAAAGGACTCGGCACCATGAGCTGCCAGGAGTTCACCGAGGAACCGCTTGCGCGAGGCGCCCACCAGGACCGGATATCCGAGCCCCATGATCCGGTCGAGGCCGGCGAGCAGCTCCCAGTTGTGCACGCCGTCCTTGGCGAAGCCGAGCCCGGGATCGAGCACAAGCTGATCGGGGCGCACACCTGCCGTTCGCGCGGCTGCTACGCGTTCAGCGAGTTCGGCGCCCACCTCAGCGGTCACGTCGTCATATGCGGCGAGGTCGCCCATCACATCGGAGTGCCCCCGCCAATGGGAGAGGACGTAGCGGCAACCGGTGCGGGCCACCACCTTCGTCATCTCGGGATCGGCCAGCCCACCCGAGACGTCATTGATCATGTGTGCCCCGGCGGAAACCGCCCGTTCGGCCACCTCGGCGCGCATCGTATCCACGCTGACGTCGGCGCCGGCAGCAGCGAGGGCGCGCACAACGGGGAGCACGCGATCCAGCTCATCATCGACCGGAACCCGCGTGGCGCCGGGCCGGGTGGACTCCCCGCCGATGTCCAGCAAGTCTGCCCCCTGGGCCAGCAGGTGACGGCCGTGGGCGACGGCCACATCGGTCTGGAACCACTGGCCGCCGTCGCTGAACGAATCGGGGGTCACGTTGACCACACCCATGACGAGCGTGCGGCCCAGGTCAAGCGTGCGCGAGGTCACGTGGCCACCCTACCTACGCCGTCGTGGCGTCTTCGCGATGCTCAACCGCGCGCGATGAGACTCATCGCCTCCGCGCGGGTGGCGGTGTTGCGCATCTGGCCCCGCACAGCGGAGGTGACGGTGCGTGAACCGGGTTTGCGAACGCCACGCATCGACATGCACAGGTGCTCGCACTCGACCACCACGATCACTCCGCGCGCGCCGACCAGATCCACCAGGGCATCCGCGACCTGCGTGGTGAGGCGCTCCTGCACTTGCGGGCGCTTGGCGTACACGTCCACCAACCGCGCGAGTTTGCTCAGTCCGGTCACGGTGCCGGACTCCGACGGGATGTATCCCACATGCGCGACCCCGTGGAACGGCAGCAGGTGGTGCTCGCACGTGGAGTACACCTCGATGTCGCGCACGAGGATCATCTCTTCGTGGTCGATATCGAAGAACGTCTGCACGACGTCCTCAGGCCGCTGCCGGAGACCGGAGTAGATCTCTGCGTAGGCCTTCGCGAGGCGGCCGGGAGTGTCCCGGAGTCCCTCGCGGTTCGGATCTTCTCCGACGGCGACCAACAGGTCCCGCACCGCACGTTCTACCCCTGCGGCGTCGTACTCACCCATCCCGGTGCTCATCGCCCGGGGTTGGCGGTTCCGGTGTGCTCGTGGGCGCCTCCGGAGGTGTGGGCGCCTCCGTGGGTGGAGAAGCCTGCCCCGGGAGTCCGTCTTCACCAGCGGCCGCGACCTCGTCCTGCGGCGGCATAGGCGCTTCGCCTTGGGCGACCTCCCGTGGCGTCTGCACCGGCGGGATCTGGCTGACCGTCCGCTCCTGGCTGGAGAGCCAGACGGGACGAGGGTCACGTTTGACCACAGGCGTGAACACCTCGGCCAACTCGGCTTGGTTCAGGGTCTCCCGTTCCAGCAGGGCGAGTGCCAGCGCGTCGAGAACGTGCCGGTACTCGGTGAGCACCGACCATGCCTCGTCGTGCGCGCTTTCGATGAGGCGGCGCACTTCCTGGTCCACCAGCCCGGCGACGTCCTCGGAGTACTCCCGCTGGTGGCCCATATCGCGGCCGAGGAAGACCTCACTGTCGGCGGTGCCGAGCCGGATGGCACCGACCCGCTCACTCATACCGAACTCCTTGACCATCTTGCGCGCCGTGGCCGTGGCCTTCTCGATGTCGTTCGAGGCGCCGGTGGTGGGGTCGTGGAAGATGATCTCCTCGGCCACCCTGCCGCCCATCGCGTAGGCGAGCTGGTCGAGCAACTCGTTGCGGGTGGTGGAGTACTTGTCCTCGCTCGGCATGACCATGGTGTAACCGAGGGCCCGGCCACGCGGAAGGATCGTGACTTTGGTGACCGGGTCGGTGTAACGCAGCGCTGCCGCCACCAGAGCGTGCCCGCCCTCGTGGTAGGCGGTGACCTTGCGCTCCTTCTCGTTCATCACCCGGGTCTTCTTCTGCGGACCGGCGATCACGCGATCGATTGCCTCGTCGAGCTCGGCGTCACCGATCATCGTGCCGTTCGTCCGCGCCGTGAGCAGCGCGGCCTCGTTCAACGCGTTCGCGAGGTCGGCACCAGTGAAGCCGGGGGTGCGTTTGGCGATCGCATGCAGGTCCACTCCGGGCGCCATCGGCTTGCCCTGGGCATGGACGGCCAGGATCGCCTCGCGGCCCTTCAGATCGGGGGATTCAACAGCGATCTGCCGGTCGAACCGGCCCGGGCGCAACAGTGCCGGATCAAGAATATCCGGCCGGTTGCTGGCCGCGATCAGGATGACGTTCGCATTCACGTCGAAGCCGTCCATCTCCACCAGGAGCTGGTTCAGGGTCTGCTCGCGTTCATCGTGGCCGCCGCCGAGTCCGGCGCCACGCTGGCGACCGACGGCGTCGATCTCGTCGACGAAGATGATCGCCGGGGCGTTCGCCTTCGCCTGCTCGAACAGGTCCCGTACACGCGAGGCACCCACGCCGACGAACATCTCCACGAAGTCCGATCCGGAGATGGAGTAGAACGGCACCCCGGCCTCACCGGCCACTGAGCGTGCCAGCAGCGTCTTCCCCGTTCCGGGCGGGCCGTAGAGCAAGACACCCTTGGGGATCTTTGCGCCGACTGCCTGGAACCGAGCGGGATCCGAGAGGAAGTCCTTGATCTCTTGCAGTTCCTCGACCGCCTCGTCCACCCCGGCCACGTCGGTGAAGGAGACCTTCGGCGTCTCCTTCGTGACCTGCTTGGCCTTGGACTTGCCGAAGTTCATCATGCGGGAGTTCCCGCCCTGCATGCGGGAGAGAATGAACCAGAACACCCCCACGAGCAGGATGATCGTCAGCAGCGTCATCAGGAGGCTGGACCACCACGGGGTCTGCGGCACCACGGAGTTGTAGCCGCCGGAGGGGTCGTTGTCCGCAATGGCCTGCGCCACCGTGTCGGCCTGCGGGGTGACGTAGTAGAACTCCACGTCGGTGCCGTACTCGGTATCGCCGTCGGTGTACGGCTCGCTCAGCGTGAGGTTGACACGCTGGTGACCGTCGGTGATCTCGACTTGCTCGACTGTCTCCCCGGCGAGGAGCTCAAGGCCCGCCGAGGTGTCGATCTGGCGCACACCGCCACCGCTCATGAGCTGGAAGCTCACAACGATTACGATGATCGGGATCAGGATCCAGATCAGTGGGCCACGCAGCAGTTTCTTGACGTTCATCGCACCTATGGGGTCGCGCCCCGGTCCCTCCTGCTAGCAGTTCTACCGGGTGACGCTATACGACAGATCTGGCAGCTCGTGAATGTGTTCGCCGACGGCAGTACGCCGGGCATCCGAGCGAGTCGGGTGGTTCCCAGCCGTGAGCGTGTGGCCCGCATCGATCAGCGTTGGTAGACGTGCTCAGCGAGCGTGCCCACGAACGGCAGGTTCCGGTACCGGCCGTCGTAGTCCAACCCGTATCCCACCACGAACTCATCCGGGACGTCGAAGCCGACGTACTTGACGCCCACGTCCACCTTGGCCGCGTCCGGTTTACGCAGCAGTGTGGCGACCTCGACGGAGGCAGGGTTGCGGCTGCGTAGGTTCGCCAACAGCCAGGAGAGCGTGAGCCCGGAATCGATGATGTCCTCGGCGATGAGCACGTGCTTGCCGTCGATGTCGGCGTCCAGGTCTTTGAGGATGCGCACTACCCCGGAGGATCTGGTGCCCGAACCGTAGGAGGAGACGGCCATCCAGTCCATCGTGAGGTCGGTGTGCATCCGCCGGGAGAGATCGGCCATCACCATCACTGCGCCCTTGAGGACACCCACCAGGAGCACTTCCTTGCCGGCGTAGTCGGCATCAATGCGGGCCGCCATCTCATCGAGCGTGGCCCCGATCTGCTCCTCGCTGAGCAACACCTCTTTGAGGTCGGTGCCCATATCGGTCGCGTCCACTCCACTCTCCTTCACGGCGCGTCCATCGAAGTCACCGAACCGGGCGGGCCGGACCTGCGCGCAGCACAAGCCTGCCACAGGTCCGCATCGCGATGATCCCGCCGGGCAGATGCACCGGTCCTTGTCCATTCCAGCCGACGACGAGTGCGTCCATTCGCTCGGTGTGGACGTGGGAGAGCGCACCGCCCTGGCAGCCCGCTGCCAGGGCGAGCCTGCGCAGGAGGCGGCGGCGCACCGCCGTCGGAACCTCGCTGAGCTCACCGGTTGAGGCGATATGAGACCCGTCCGGCTCACGCCCCACGAGCCGGACGTACGCCTGCTCGGCCAGCTCGTCGAGCAGGTCCGCGTCGGCGCGCGCGAGGTCGGCGGTGCGGGCCAGTGCCTCGGGCACACCGGGCCCGAGCGCGCTGGTCAATGTGGGGAGCACCACATGACGGACGGCGCTCCGCCGAAGCGGCTCGCCGTCGGCGGTGCGCCAGGGGCCATCGACGGCGTTGCTCGGGTCGTGCCAGACGGGCAGGCCCTGCGCAGTACAGGCGGCGTGGGTGTCCGCGCGGGCCGAGGTGAGGAGGGGGCGCCAGAAGGGCTCCCGGACGGCGGCCATCCCGGCCAGCGAACGCGTGCCCGAGCCACGGGCGAGGGCGAGCAACACGGTCTCAGCTTGATCGTCTCGGGTGTGGCCGAGCAGCACCGCGGTTGCTCCGGTGCGCATGAGCGAATCGTTCAGCGCGGCATATCGGGCGGTGCGCGCTGCGCCCTCGGGACCGTCGGGGCGCTCACCCGGGATGTGCACGGGGACGGTCATGGCAGGGTCGAGGCCCAGGCTGGCACATGCCACCCGGGCCGTTTCCGCCACGGTGGCGCTGCCCTCCTGTAATCCGTGGTCGATCACCACGGCACCCGCCCGTAGGTCCAGGCGAGGAGCGACGAACGCTGTGGCCGCGGCGAGAGCGAGCGAGTCGGGTCCTCCTGAGCAGGCCACCAGGAGCAGGTCGCCGGCGAGGAGCCGACCAGTGGAGATGCGATCCTGCAGGAAGGTGCGCACGGCATGGCGGACTCGAGCCACCGGCGGCTGCGGTCCTGGCATCAGCCGTGGAGGCGCCGTACCCAGGCCGCGGGGTCGGCGATCTCGTCGGCACTCGGTAGCGCCTCGGGGCCACTCCAGACGGCATTGAACCCCTCGTGGCCCACCTGGTCCACGACGGTGCGTACGAAGGCGGCGCCGTTGCGGTACTGGGCCAGTTTGGCGTCGAGGCCGAGGATGCGCCGGAGCAGGAGGTCAATCGGGCCGGTGCCAGCTCGGCGCTTCTCGAACGCCTTGCGAATCTTCTTCACCGTGGGCACCACGCGTGGTCCGACGGCGTCCATCACCACGTCCGCGTGCCCTTCCAGCAGGGACATCAGCGCGACCGTCTCGGCCATCGCGGCGCGCTCCGGCTCGTTGAGCACCGCGTCCACGAGCGCGCCCGCCGGGGCGCCGTTGCGGCGGCCGGTCAGCACGTCAGGTAGCGCGCGAAGCAAGTTTTCCAAGCGCTGGGCGCCGGAGTCCGTGTCCGTGACGGCGGTCATCAGGGTGCGCATCGTCATGCGCAGGTGGTCAGTGAGCCATGGGGCCGCCGCGAACTGGAGAGCATGGGTCTGCTCGTGCAGGCAGACCCACATTCCGAAGTCGCGTCGGTTGACCCCGAGTTCGTTCTGGATGTGCCAGATGTTGGGGGCCACGAGCACGAGACGGCCACTCTGCGCAGCAGGGCCCGGGTTCTCGGTGGCGCGTGTGGTGAAGGGGTCGTACTGGCCGAGGACGCGTGAGGCGAGCAGGGCGAGAATCGCGCCGAGCTCTTCGCCCGCGAATCGCCCTCCCCACGGCCGCGAGGGGGCGGGCAGGACGTCACCGATGGTGCCGCGAAGCATCTCGATGTTCGCCTCGGCCCAGCGGGGGCGATCGATCACGTAGACCGGGCCGGTGCCCGCTCGCAGTGCCGGCTCGAGCAGCCCGGTGACGGCACCGACGTGTGCGGGGGCGTCCTGTGCCGAGGTGCGCAACTCAGCGATGAACTCAGCGCGTTCGGCTGGTTCCACGTGTGGCCCGGGCCGCGTCAGGGTGGCGGAGCGGCGAGTGGCGAGTCGCCAATCGATGGCCCTCTCACTCCTCGCGGTCTCGCTCATGGCTCCACCCTACGGGCCACTGCCACCGACCACGTCGGTGTGGCGGCCGCGACTGACGCGCCGTGCGCGCCAAACACCCTGATCCTGGGCGAGCGGCGCACCCTCAGCGAGCGAGGCCCCGCGCGGGCGGGCGCACCGTGCGGGTGTGGACGGGCAGCGCGCCTCCGGTCATGCCTGTGCCCCCGTCGACGGTGGGTGTCGGCGGGGTGCGGGGCGGGGCGTTCAGAAGGGTGGGTCAGCGCCACGCGGTGCGTGGGTGCTCGCGGGTGAGCGAGGGCTCGCAGCTGGATCGGTGCTCGCGGGTGAGTGGACATCGGGGCCTGGGTGGTGCTCGTGTGGCGGTGTAGTACCGGTGCGGGGCGAACGGGTATCTCGGTCCCGGTGTGGATCGGTGCGGAATCGTGGTGGTGGTGTGACCGCGGATGTCTTCTTCATCGCGGTGATGGCGCGTTCGCGCACTCTGGCCACGTGCGGGTCGAGCACACCGAACGGGCTGCCCGGGCGCTGGCCGGGCGGTCGATCTGTCTTCCCCTCAGAGGAATCACTCGCGCGGCCCGGTCCGGGGATCAGGTAGGTGCCGGTGGTGGTGACCAAGTACTGAACCCCGTCGGGGTCTGTCCAGAGGTAGGTCCCGGGGGTGATCATCAGGTAGGACCAGCTCGCGTGGGTTTTCGCTCGATGGTGACGGCGGCACAACGTGGTCAGATTGGCGGTACTGGTAGGCCCACCCTGGTCGTAGGGGATGGTGTGGTCCTGATCAGCAGCACGGGCGGTGCGCTGACAGTACGGGAACCGGCAGTGCCCATCACGCAGGGTGATCTGTTCGCGTAGTCGTGGGTTGGCTTCATAGGTGCTGGCGCTGTAGTGGGCGTTCAGATCGATCACTGGTCGCACGACCACCCGCCCCGCCGTTTGGCACCAGGTGCGGACCTGCTCGGTGGTGACCGGGGACTTGGTGTTCTCACAGCGCCCGATGGTCCCGGTGCTGAACACACTGCCCGCGGCGTCAACTGGCTGACCAGTGCCGGGTTTGAGAGCGTCGGCGGGCAGGTGGAGGTAGAGCATCACCGTGCGACCAGTTCCCCCGCCCGGCACTGACGGGGTGGGGCTGGTGTCGGTGTCGGTGGTGGTCAGGGGGAGGGTGTCTTGTCCTCTTGCGAGGTCGCCCACAGCGATGGAACGGCGCACGTCCTCACTCGTGCCGGGCAAGAGCCCGGCGAGGGCTCGGGCGCGATCACGCACTGCGGCGTCCAGATCGAGAGCATCAGCGATATCCAACCCGCCGTCAACCTGCACGATGGCCCCCGAGCCCGCCACACCCGGAGTCGCGACCTCGTCGAGGTGGATATCGAACCGGCGCCCCTCCAACGCTGCCAGGCGATCGGCTTCTGCCTGTGCGGGGTCGAAAGACTCCATCGCAGCAGCAACGGTGCGTTCAATCTGACTGGTGCTGCAGGTGCCGATGGTCCAGGCCACCTGAGCATCCACCCACCCAGCGCCGGCGAAGGGGAGCTTCTTCGTCAACCGCGTCACTGCCCGGGCCCGGTGGAGACTGATCTGCCCGGCCCGCACCCGGCCCCACAACAGCGGCAACCGGTACGCGAGTTCAACAATCGAGCCGACGTAGTACAACGCGGCTTCGTTGGATTGCCCGAGCGCGGCCGCTAACCCGGTGAACCCCAGATCAGAGACCAACGGCGCCCCCGGACCGGCCAGCCGCATCGGCTGCTCGGTCCCAGGAAGCCCGGCGTCCACCTCGGGGTCGAACACACCTGTCGCGCCAGCTCCACCGTCGAAGCCATCAGCATCAATGGCGTACTCACGCACCCACTCCACGACCAACTCAGCACACTCGACATCCACCGCCCGGGCCGCCATCCGGTTCTGCCGCACAGCAGCCAACACAGTGCCCCCGGCCGAAGCCGAGAACACCGAACCGCTGGCTGTCGAAGTCATACCCAGATCATCTCAGCGACCACCGACATTGCCCCGTTTGCCCAGGTCAGAAGGCGATCAGTCGCCGTGCGGCGTCCACGGCGCGGCCGTCTCGAGGCACGATCACGACGCAAGTTCCGCGTCTGATCAGTTCCGCATCATGGTGATGAACACCCGCAGGCAGCCACCTCGGAGATCCATTCATCCACGGCGATGCGGGCCAAGTAGGCCGAGCCCTGGTCGAAGTCGTTCGCGAGCACCGCGAACGCCAGCAGACGGCCCTCGTCGGTGGTGACGATCCCGGTCAGCGCCACCACCTGTGGCAACGTTCCGGTCTTGGCGCGCACCGTCCCGGTTGCTGCCGTATCCGCCAGGCGACTGGCGAGGGTCCCCTCGAGACCTGCCACCGGCAGCGCATCCACCACCGACCGCAACTCTGGATGGCTGCCGTCAGCCGCGAGCCGGACGGCATCCGTGAGCAGTCGTGCGGTCAGCACGCTCTCCGAACTCAACCCGGAGGTATCAGCGAGCGACGATCCGGAGGTGTCCAGGCCGAGTTCCGCGAGCACAGCCAGCACCGCCTCACCGGCTCCGGCGAAACTCGCCTCATGTCCGGTGGACACCGCCGTCATCCGCCCCAGCACCTCAGAGAGGATGTTCTCCGAATGCTGCAACGTGTACGAGACAAGATCACGCAAGGGGGCGGACTCTACTGAACCGAGGACCGTCGCTCCCTCCGGTGCCGCCGCCCGGGAGACATCCCCGCTGACCGAAATGCCGGCGGCCGCGAGGGCGTCGGCGAATGCCTCTGCCGCGTCCATCCCCGCATCGGATGAGCGCACGTTCGTCCCCTCACGCCTGCCCACATCGACGGCGATCGGGGCCATGGGCATCGCCCAGCCGCCCGAGAGGTCGACGTCCCCCCACCTCGGTGCCAGTTCAGGCCCGGTGAAGAGCGTGTCGTCCAGTGCCACCTGCACCTCGGTGCGGCCTTGGGCCGCGAGCTCTGCCGCCACCTCGGCGGCCAGATCGGCGAGCCCAGCGTGGCCGATCACGGCGTCCGGGTCGCCCTCCCCCGCAGCAAGGGTGAGGTCCCCGCCGGCTACGAGGGTCACCACGTCCTCGCCCGAGTCCACCACCGAGGTGGTGAACCGGTGCTGATCGCCGTAGCTGGCCACGACCGCAACGCCCGCGAGCAGCTTGAGACTGGAGGCGGGCACATACGATTCGGTTGCCCGAGCGCCGTACAGGTCCTCCCCCGTGAGAACGTCGGTGACGAGCAGCCCTGGCGACGGCCCGACGGCACCGGAGGCCACCAGATCCGAGCTCAACGCCGCGAGCGCGTCCGTCTGCGGAAGCGGTGCATCCTCGGCAGAGCCGGCCACCCGATCGGGGGCGGCTGCCGGCGCCCCCGCGACCACTTGTGGGTACGGCTCCGGATCGGGCCATGGTGCCTCGCGGGTGAGCACGCCGGGCACCACATCGTTCGCGTCGAGGGCGGTGTAGCCGCCCAGCAGAATCACCAGGAACGCCGAGAGCAGAGCGAGCCTACGGCGCCGGTACACCCGACGGCGCGCGGCATCCCTGGCCTTCGCACGTGCAGCCGCCGACGGCGTCCCTCGCTCGCCGTGGCGAGGCGGCCTCGCGGGGTGACCGGCCGCCGTCGGGCTCCCTGAGGTTCTGCTGCGGGCGCCAGTACCAGCGCGTGCGAGCGTGCGATCCTGAGGCCGCTGCGCTCTGGAATCCGCCACTGCCACCCCGTCCGCCGTCGTTGAGTCGTGACATGAACACGCCCGACCCGCGAATGCCGCATCAATGTCCACCTGCAGGCCCCGCCGTAGGCCACACTAGGGGTAGTACACCACCAGAGCGGGAGAGACAGGCTGTGGAATTCGACGTCACCATCGAGATCCCCAAGGGACAACGCAACAAGTATGAGGTGGATCACGAGACGGGCCGGATCCGCCTCGATCGCATGTTGTTCACCTCGACCCGCTACCCGGATGACTACGGATACGTCGACGGCACGCTCGGTGAGGACGGCGACCCGCTGGACGCACTCGTCCTGCTTGAGGAGCCCACCTTCCCTGGTTGCCTGATCCGGTGCCGCGCGCTCGGGATGTTCCGGATGCGCGATGAGGCCGGCGGTGACGACAAGGTCTTGTGCGTGCCTGTGGGCGACCAGCGGGCCAGCTGGCGCAGCGACATCGACGATGTCTCCGAGTTCCATCGCCTGGAGATCCAGCACTTCTTCGAGGTGTACAAGGACCTCGAACCCGGTAAGTCGGTGGAGGGTGCGCACTGGGTGGGCCGCGAGGCCGCCGAGGAGGAGATCCGCGCGTCCTTCCGCCGCGCCGAGGAGACCGGGTACACCCACCCGCAGCCGCATATCGGGCACTGATCGCGACAGCTCCTGACGGCGGAGCATCCGTTCGCCGCGGTCGTCTTCCCCGGCGGGCTCACCCCCGAGCCGTGCTCAGCACGACGAGCCTGGCCCAGCGCCTAGCTCAAGCGCTGCACACGCTCAGTCCTGCGCAGCGGTGTGCGAACCACGTGGCAGGTCAGCGCGTCAGGGACGTCCGGCCATGGGCAGCACGTTGGCCCACCACATCGTCGTGTACTGGACGCCCGTGGAGGGGTTCCCGGCGTGTACGCGCATGCCGTTGCCGGCGTACATCGCTACGTGGTAAACGCCGCTGGCGGTGCCGTTGCTGGAGTAGAAGATCAGGTCGCCCGGACGGATCTGGCCGATCGGCACGTTCGCCGTGGCCCGGTACTGGTCTCGGGAGGTGCGCGGCAGGTAGGTGCCGACTGAGTTGTAGGCGGCGCGGGTCAGGGACGAGCAGTCCCAGGCGTTCGGGCCGTTGGCGCCGAGCACATACCGGTCACCCACCTGGGTCATCGCCCAGTTGACGGCGGCCTGTCCAGCACTCGACGACCCGCCTGACGGTGGTCGTTGGGGCTCTGGCTCCGGCTCCGGCTCCGGCTCCGGCTCCGGCTCCGGCTCCGGTTCCGGATCGGGCCGCGGCGGTGGGTCAGGTCGGGGCTCTGGGTCGGGCTGCGGCTGGGGGTCAGGCTGGGGCTGTGGCTCCGGTTCAGGATCCGGTGTTGACCCCTGGCCGGAACCGCTTCCGGACCCTGCCCCTGAACCAGTCTCCGACTCGGACGCATCGTCAGAGCGGTCCTGTGTCCGTGACGGACTGTCCGTGTCGGCGTCACTCTCAGGCGTCGCAGCGGGCGCGCCCACCGCAGCGGCGGCAGCGGCGTTCTCGCGTTCGCGCCGCTCAGCCTCGAGACCGGCCTGTCGCTCCGCCTCGAGTTCGGCCGTGGTGTTACGCAGGGCAGCGAGCTGAACGATCAGCGCGTCACGCTCCGCCTCACTCTCGGCCATCACGTTCTCGGCGTTGAGCGCTGCCGCATTGGCTTCCCGCGACGCCTCTTCGAGCGCAGTCGCCGCCGCATCCGCCTCTGCGAGCGCATCGGCGGACCTGGCGTGCATCACATCGGATACCCGCTCGGCGGCATCCAGGCGCTGATAGGCATCGTCGGCGTTGCTGCCGAGCATCCGGAAGGTGGCGGCGTTGTTCACCACGTCCTCGACACCCTCGGCAGAGAGGAACATCTCGATCTGCTGCAGATTGCCGCCATTGCGGTAGGCGGCGGTGGCGATCCGGGCGACGTCCTGGCTCGCTTCGGCCACCTCGGCATCCGCCAACTCAGCGGCCTCGGCTGCCTCCTCGGCGTCAACCTCGGCGCGATCGCGCTCCACGACCGCGGCGTTGTAGTCCTCCGCGGCGACCGCAGCAGCAACCTCTGCCTCGTCGCGCGCGGTGGCGTTCTGGGCGAGCTCGACTTCGAGTGCAGCCACTTGCTCTGCCGTGCTCTGTGCGGCCTGTTCGGACTCTTCGATCTCGTCTGTGCTCGGGATCTCCGGCGTGGCGCCGACAGGGGCGGCCCACAGGGTGATCGAGAGCGCACCCGCGCCGAGCACAGCGGCGAGGCGTCGCCAGGTGGTACGTGCTGTCACGGTGTTGCTCCTCGATCGCTTCTGACCTGCACGACCCCGCCGGGTTCGACAGCACGCAGTCTCGGCGTGTCGAGTTGACTATTCGGGGCCGGGCCCAACGTACTCGATATCCGACCGATTGTGAACAGGAAGCCCAATAGTCACATCACTCACATCAGCCTCATCTCCTCCGTGCCAGCGCCCGATCGGTGACGCGTGTGCTGTCGGTGCGGATCGCGTCCGAAATTCGAGACGTTTCACAATCTCTGGTGAGACAGCCGGCCGCCGGCCGTAGCCTGGCGGCAGCCACGACACAAGGAGAGACGCGATGAGCGACACCTGGCACTTCGAAACCCGGCAGATTCACGCCGGCCAGACACCCGACTCCGACAACGGCGCACGGGCGGTACCGATCTACCAGTCCACCTCGTTCGTCTTCAAAGACACCGATCAGGCGGCCAACCGATTCGCCCTGGCCGAACTCGGCCCGATCTACACACGGCTGACCAACCCCACCACCGCCGTGGCCGAGGACCGGCTCGCCTCCCTTGAAGGCGGCGTCGGCGCGCTGCTGGTGGCCTCCGGCCAGGCCGCGGAAACTCTCGCCATCCTCAACATCGCCGAGGCCGGGGACCACCTGGTGGCGAGTTCGTCCCTGTACGGCGGCACCTACAACCTGCTGCACTACACACTGCCCAAGCTCGGCATCACGGTGACCTTCGTGGACGAGCCGAACGACCCGGAAGCCTGGCGGGCCGCCACACAGGAGAACACCAAACTCTTCTTCGGTGAGACGATCCCCAATCCCAAGGGCGATGTGCTCGACATCGAAGCGGTAGCGGGCGTCGCGCACGAGGTGGGCGTCCCGCTGATCGTGGACAACACTGTGGGCACCCCCTACTTGGTGCGCCCGATCGAACACGGGGCGGACGTCGTCGTGCATTCGGCCACGAAGTACCTCGGTGGCCACGGAACCTCCATCGGCGGCGTGATCGTGGATGCCGGGAAGTTCGACTTCGCTGCGCACCCCGAGCGCTTCCCGAACTACAACACCCCGGATCCGAGCTATCACGGCCTCGTGTACGCCCGTGACCTCGGTGAGGGTGGCGCGTTCGGGGTGAATCTCTCCTTCATCCTCAAGGCGCGTGTGCAGTTGCTGCGCGACCTCGGCCCGGCAATCTCCCCGTTCAACACGTTCCTGCTGCTGCAGGGCATCGAGACGCTCTCGCTGCGGATGGACCGGCACGTGGGCAGCGCCCAGAAGGTGGCCGAGTACCTCGAGGCGCGCGAGGACGTCCTCACGGTGAACTATGCGGGACTGCCCTCCAGCCCCTACTACCCGCTCGCCAAGAAGTACACGCCCAAGGGCCCCGGAGCCGTGCTCGCGTTCGAGATCGAGGGCGGTCTGGCCGCCGGCAAGGCGTTCGTGGACGCACTCGAGTTGCACTCCCTGGTGGCCAACATCGGTGACGTTCGCTCGCTGGTGATCCACCCGGCCTCCACCACGCACAGCCAGCTGACGGCGGACGAACAGGCCGCGAGCGCCGTCACCCCCGGTCTGGTGCGCCTATCCGTGGGCCTGGAGCATCTCGATGACATCGTCGCGGACCTCGAGAAGGGGTTCTCCGCGGCGGCTGCTGCGCGGGCGTCGTAGGCGATCGGGGCCGAGAGGAACTACCGTGGACCCCGTGACCACCTGGGAGCCGGGCCCAGCCGGACGCGTCGGACGTGACGCGCCGGCTCGCCGCGCTCCGCTCCGGCGCAGTGCCCCGGCGGGCCCGATCCCGGCATCTGGCGCCTGGCGCGAGGGCGATCCCGTGGGTGATCGGCAGTTCGTCGACCTCGGGCCGCTGCACCTGGAGGCCGGTGGACGGCTACCGCACGTGCGGATGGCGTATGAAACCTGGGGCGAGCTCAACGCCACCGGGGACAACGCGATCCTGGTGCTGCACGCGCTCACCGGTGACGCGCACGTCACTGGTGAGGCCGGGCCCGGCCATCCGAGTGCCGGTTGGTGGTCAGCCATGGTCGGGCCAGGAAAGCCGATCGATACCGATCGGTACTACGTGGTGGCACCGAACGTGCTCGGCGGTTGTCAGGGCAGCACGGGCCCGTCCTCCGATGCGCCGAACGGCACGCCCTGGGGCAGCCGGTTCCCGTACGTGACGGTGCGCGATCAGGTGGCGGCTGAGCTGGAACTCACCGACCGGCTGGGCGTGAGCCGATGGGCGTTGGTGATCGGCGCCTCGATGGGCGGGCACCGGGTGCTCGAGTGGGCCCTGGCCGCCCCGGAGCGGGTGGCCGCGATCGCAGCGATTGCCACCTGTGCGCAAAGCTCGGCCGACCAGATCGCCTGGGCGCACGCCCAGTTGGGCGCGATCAGGGCCGATCCGAAGTTCCGCGGTGGTGACTACTACGACGCCGAACCCGGGGACGGCCCCCACCAAGGGCTGGGCCTGGCCCGCCAGATCGCACACACCACCTACCGCAGCGCGCACGAACTGGACCAGCGGTTCGGACGGTTGCCCCAGGGCGGCGAGAATCCGCTCGGCGGGGCAGGGCGGTTCGCCGTGCAGTCCTACCTGGATCACCATGCCGACAAGCTCGCTCGCCGTTTCGACGCGAACAGTTATGTGGCCCTCTCGGAATCGATGCTCACGCACGACATCGGTCGCGACCGAGGTGGTGCGGATGCGGCGTTGGCCTCGATCCAGGCGCGCACCCTCGCGCTCGCGGTCAGCTCGGACCGGTTGTTCCCGCCGTCACAGTCCCAGCGCATCGCCGACGGCGCCCCGCACGGGGTCTACCGAGAACTGGACTCCCCGTACGGGCATGACGGGTTCCTGATCGAGCACGAGCAACTCGCCCCGATCTTGACCGAGTTCCTCGCAGGCTGACCCCCTCACCGCGAGTGCGGCCCATCTCGCTCACTTGGTGAGGTATGAGCGTGAACAGCCGCACGCGATCGGGATCGAGTGCGCTCAGCGCTCGTGGAGCGCCACGCCGAGGCGATCAGCCGCCTGCTGCAGCACCGCCTGCACGGCGAGAGTGTCCGCGAGCGGCATCACGTCGCTTTCGGTGAGCCCTGCCGCCAGGCAGCGCCCCACCTCGATGAACTCCTCGGCATAACCGGCTCCCGACGGCGGCAGGTGCTCCTGTAGAGGTTCCTCGCCGTGGCGATGCAGCACCAGATCGATGGGGTGGTGGAACCGGGGTGGGATGTCGATCCACCCGTGGGTGCCGTAGATGCGCGCCTGCCCCGGCAACGGCAGGCGGAAGGAGGTCTGCAAGGTGGCGCTGCGACCGTCGTCATAGCCGAGCAGGAGGCCGGCCTCAGCATCCACGCCTGTCTCGGGCACCAGCGACCCGGTGACCTGCACGGAGTCCGGCGCGCCGAGGAAGTGCTGCGCGAACGAGACCACATACACCCCGAGGTCGAGCAGGGTGCCGCCGCCCAGTTCGAGCGCGAACATGCGGTCGGCCGGATCGAGGGGGCGGCGTACCCCCAGGTCGGCCTGGACTGCTCGGACCTCGCCAATTGCGCCGTCGGCCACCAGTCGTTTGGCGCGCAGGACCACGGGTTGGAACCGCGTCCACATGGCCTCCATCACGAACGCCTCGCGTTGGCGAGCGGCCTCGACAACTGCTCGGGCGCCGTCGAGGGTGGCGGTGAAGGACTTCTCCAGCAGTACCGCCTTGCCTGCCTCGATGGCCGCGATGGCCTGGCGAGCGTGGTCGCTGTGCGGGGTGGCGATGTACACGGCGTCCACGTCCGGATCGGCAAGGAGGGCGTCATAGCCCTGGTGTGCGCGGATCGGGACCTGGCCGGCATAGGTCTCAGCGAAGGCCCTGGCGCGTTCGCCCGACCGGGACCCGACGGCCACCAGCGTCCCGTTGGTGACATTCCCGAAGTCTGCGGCTACCTTCTCAGCGATCCGACCAGGTCCGAGGATTCCCCACCGCGTGCTCGTACCCCGTGTGCTCATCCCCCGACGCTAGCTCACTCGTGACGCCGCGAGTGCGGCCGATCTCGGCTATATCTCAGAACGTGAGCGAAAAGTGGCGCACTCGCGGAAGGGGGTGGGCGATGATGGGGCCATGGTGACCCTGACCCGGTATGTGGACGAGCTGCACGACCAGTGGGAGCTGCTGCGCGGCCGGCTCGACGATGTCGGAGCCGAGGTGCTCGCCAGCCCGAGCAGCCTGCCCGAATGGACAGTGGGCGACCTGGTGGCGCACCTGGGCCGCGCCCTGGACGCGATCACGGCAGCCGAACCAGATCCCACCAGCGAACCAGTGCCGCTCGCAGACTACCTCTCCGGGTACGCCGACGATGCGGCACAGATCGATCGGCGCACCAAGGAGTTCTCGGCCGCGATCGCCCACGACCCATTGGGCGGACTTGATGCGACGGTCGCCCGCGCGTTCGCCCACCTGGACACGCTCGCACCGGCCGGGCCGGATGCCGTGATCCGGACCAGGCGCGGGCCGATTACCGTGCAGGACTTCGTGATCAGCCGGCTCGTGGAGCTGGTGGTGCACGGATATGACCTGGCCCCTGCCATGGCCGCACCGGTACCGGTGGACGCCGGGGCACGCGAACTCGTGGCGCAGGCACTGGTGGACGTGGTGAACCGGCGGACCGGGTATGACCTGACGGTCTCCGATCCCGCCACCTGGATCAAGGCCGCCACCGGTCGGGGCACCTGGGACGACGTGGTCACCCGGCGAGCGCTGCGGCCCGAGTACCTGAGTGAGGGACTGCCGGACCTGCGGAGCGTGCTGCCACTCCTGTGAGAGCACTGGACGAGCCGCGAGTGCGCTCAATCTCGGCCATATCTCACCCAGTGAGCGAGAAGTTGAGCACTCGCGCTTAGGGGTGGTGGCGTCGGCGCGCGCGGCGAGAGCCTGCAGGCGCGTCGCGTTCGGTGCCCGGTCGATGACCGGCGCCCTGTGCCTGACCGCCGTGTGGCTGACCCGCATCATGTGCCCGGGTACGGGCGGCCTCGTCGCGAGCATCTGCCATCGGGAAGCCGGCCACCTGCCAGAGCAACCAGGCACGTGCCGGGTCGGCCCCGGCGCGCTCGGTGGCCTCCTCCAAGGTGGCGTACCGCGTGCCGGCCAGGGCGACCGCACCGGCACCGGACAGCGAGGCGAGATGCACCTGACCCTCGGCACGGAGTTCGATCGGCATGGGTGCGCCCACCAGCTCAGCGACTGCCTTCAACTGCGGGTCGGGATCGAAGGGCGGTTCCTGGCTCCCCTCATGCTGCACCGATTCCGATTCCGATTCCGGTTCTGGTTCCGGTTCTGGTTCCGGTTCCGGTTCCGGTTCTGGTTTATCGTCATCCTCGGACTCGAGGATGACCGGTGGGATCTCCGTGGTCTCCTCTGCCGCGTCCGGATAACTCTGCTGCGCGAGGGCCAGTTGTTCCGGTTCGTAGACGATGTCATGGTCGAGCACTCGCACCGTCGCCACGTGGACTGGCGAGACGTCCACCACCCGCTGACCGCCTGCACCATCGCGGACGTCCACGGAGTAGATCCGCACCCCGTGCATCACCCGCGTAGCCGCCAGTACGTCCGGATCCACGGCGCCGGCCACCACGAACAATTGCGGACCGGGCTGGGCGCCGAGAGGGCGCGACTCCCGGAAGGCCGCCCAGGCCGGGCGGAACGCCTCCACACCCCCTGGGTAGCGTGAGGCCACGGCCAGCCAAGAGGAGGCAGCCGTCTCCCCGGCGCGCGCCAGCGCCCGCACCAGGCCGGCGGCGTCGATGGAGTCCAAGACCACGGCAGTGACCACCTGACCGGCGGGATCCAGTGCTGTGAGCACCGGATCGGACTCCTGCGACCACGCGACCGGGAACAGGTCCACCCCGATCACGTCGAGAAGATAGTCCCGCAGTGCACGGCGCAACTCAGGCGTGAGCGGTGTGCTCGTGCGACGCCCGAGCACAGTAGGTACGAGTAGTCCGGAATCAAAGGCGAAGGACGGCATAACCGCTTCTCACATAGGACGGCGTAGGTCGGCGTCACCCACACGCCGTACTGCCCCCGGGCCTATGAGCAACTGCGCCAAGTGTACGCCGCGAACCCCGGCGAGTTGCTCTGCTTGAGTGCGGCAGGAGTATCCGTCGGCGAGGTAGACCGCATCAGCTGGTGCATCGGCCAGCGCGGGAAGGAGGGCTTGCTCTGCGACCGCCACCGAGACGTCGTAGTGGCCCGACTCCATCCCGAAGTTTCCGGCCAGACCGCAGCACGTGGTCAATGTGGTGACCTGCGCCCCAGTGCGTTCGAGCAACTCCAGGTCGGTGGTGTAGCCGATCACCGCGTGGTGGTGGCAGTGCGGTTGCGCGATCACCGTGGTCCCGGTGAGGTCCGGTGGGGTCCAGTCCCGCGGGCCGACGGGCGCGTCGGCAGTGAGCAATTCGGCCAGCGTCCGGGTGTTTGCGGCGAGGAGGTGCGCCCGCGGATCATCGGGGAAGAGATCTGGCAGGTCCGAACGCAGTGCGGCGGTACAGGAGGGCTCGATACCCACGATCGGGATCCCCGCCTCGACGTACGGAGCGAGCACATCCATGGTCTGGCGCAGCCGGACCCTGGCACCGTCAAGCTGGCCGGTGGAGATCCAGGTGAGCCCGCAACAGGCGCTCGCCTCCGGGAACCGGACCGTGTAGCCGGCCGCCTCGAGCAGTTCCACCATGGCCCTGCCGCCATCGGTGTCCAGATAGGACGAGAACGAGTCCGCCCACACCAGCACCTCAGGCCTGGCCGTCCCCGACGGCGTCCCCTGGCTTTGCGCCGTCGGCGCCTTGCGTTTGCGCCACCAGCGCGGCAACGACTCCTCGGCAAAGGTGACCATCGACCGGCGGGGGTCCATCCCGCCCAGGCTGAGCACGAGCTTGCCGATCGGGCGCACGCCCAGGACGGCGTTCACCAGCTTCGTCACGGCCGGCACCGTGGTGATCATGCGCGCCCAGCGGGGCAGCCAACCAAGGGCGTAGTGCGTGATCGGGCGCACCTTCCCGCGGTAGGTCCGGTGCGTCACCTCGGACTTGTACTGCGCCATGTCGATCCCGGTGGGGCAGTCGCTGGAGCACGCCTTGCAGCTCAGGCACAGGTCGAGGGACTCGTGCACCTCGGGCGAATCCCAGCCCTGCACGAGCGAGCCATTGGCCATCTCCTGCAGCACGCGTGCGCGGCCCCGCGTGGAGTCCTTTTCGTCCTTGGTGGCCAGATACGAGGGACACATGAAGGAACTCGGTAGATCGGCGCGGCACTTACCCACACCAGTGCAGCGGTGCACCGCCATCCCCATGTCTCCACCGTCGTGAGAGAAGGAGAAGCCGGACCCGGCCAGCAACGGCAGCGGCTGCACGTGCGGGCGGCGCAGATCCTCGTCCACCCGCCGCGGGCGCACCACCACACCGGGGTTGAGCAGATCCGCCGGGTCGAAGATCGCCTTGACGGCCTCGAACGTGCTGATCGCCTCGGGTGAGTACATCAGCGGGAGCAGTTCACCGCGGGCGCGGCCGTCGCCATGTTCACCGGAGAGAGAGCCGCCGTGCGCGGCCACCAGCTCGGCGGCTGCGAACATGAACCGGCGGAACAGCGCGACACCCTCTGCGCCGTCCTGCGGGTCGAGGGGGAAGTCGATGCGGATGTGGATGCACCCGTCGCCGAAGTGCCCGTACGGCAAACCGGAGACGCCATGTTCGCCCATCAATCGCTGGAAGTCGCGCAGGTAGGCACCGAGTTTCTCCGGCGGGACGGCGGCGTCCTCCCATCCGGGCCAGCCCTGGGCACCGTCGAGAGTGCGGCTGGCGAGCCCGGCGCCGTCGGCCCGGATCTGCCAGAGCGCGGCGGCCTCAGGCCCGGCGGGGATGATCTGCACGGCATCGGTGCCCGCGTCGGCAGCGATGGTGCGCGCATTCGCGAGCGCCTCGTCCTTGTCCGCTCCCCCCACCTCGATGAGCAGCCAGCCGGCGCCCTCGGGCAGATCGGGGATCGCGTGATCGCCTTGGTGCCGGCGCACCATCTCCACCAGTTCGGCATCGAGGCCTTCGACGGCAAGGGGTGAGTGGGCGAGCATCGCCGGCACAGCGTCCGCGGCCGAGGGCATATCCGGGTACCCGGCGGCCAGCAGTACCGGGGCGTTCGGGATCGGCACGAGCTGCACGGTGGCCTCGAGCACGGTGACCAGGCTGCCCTCGGTGCCGACGAGGAACTTGGCCAGGTCGGCGCCGTTCTCGGGGAGCAGGTGCTCCAGGGAGTATCCCGAGACCTGGCGGCCAAACCGTCCGAACTCGGTGCGGATCATGGCGAGCCGGTCACGCACCAACTCCTCGAGTCCAGGCAGAGCGGAGAGATCGCCGCGCCCGGCGGTGAACCGGCGGCCGGTGCCGTCCACCACATCCAGGGAGATCGTGTTGTCGGCCGTGCGGCCCCAGGCCACGGCGTGCGGGCCGCAGGCGTTGTTGCCGATCATCCCGGCGAGCGTGGCGCGGGACTGGGTGGAGGGGTCGGGGCCGAACCGGAGTCCGTAGGGGGCGGCCGCCTTCTGCAGGTCGGACATCACCACACCGGGCTGGACCCGTGCGGTGCGGGCCTCCGGGTCGATCTCGAGCACCTTGTTCAGGTGCCGGGAGAAGTCGATCACGATCCCGGTGCCCACCGCGTTCCCAGCGATCGACGTGCCTGCACCACGTGCGGTGATCGCAGTGCTGTGCTCCCGTGCCACGCGCAGGATGGCGAGCACGTCCTCCGTGCTCGTCGGGAAGACCACCACCTCGGGGATCACCCGGTAGTTGGAGGCGTCCGTGCTGTACTCGGCGCGGCGGCGCACACCGGCGTCGACCTCCCCGGAGACGGCCGAGCGCAGGGCGTCCACCACACCGGTCGGCCCGCCAGTGTTCTGAGACTCTGCGTTCTGGGTGCTCACGCTCGACACGGCGTCAGTCTGCCACGCCGAGCAAGGCTGTTCCGTTGCCGCTCACGCAGCGGGCACCCCGGCAGGAGTCCGCGCCCTCCACGCGAACCCTCCCTGCCGGGCGCGGTGGCCCTCAACCCTGGTCGAGATGTTCCTCGGAGATCGCGATCACTGTCCAGGTGCCGGACTCGCCCTCAGCGTCGGCACCGGTCAGGGTGTAGGTGGGAACGAGCAGGATCCGACCGGAGCCGGTGTACAACGTCTGCAGCCCGAGCTCCGCACCGGTGATGCTCACCTGGCGGACGGGCCACGGGATCGCGGCACCGGGATCGACGAGTGCCGGCGGAGCGGTCGGACCAGCCGGGCCCTCCACCGGAGAGTCCGGGTCCACCTCGGCCGGGATATCGGCAGTCCCACTCTCCGCGGCGAGATCCTCATCCCCGGTCTCCATCGGCATCACGTCGGAGCTGGCGCCACCGAAGCGCGGGTCCATCAGGCGCTCCACGGCGGCCTGCGGGGAGATCACATCGTAGGAACCGAGGTCGTACGGTTCCGCGAGGGATCCCCAGAGGTTCGCGACGCCGTCGGCACTCACCCCGCCGCCGATGGTGACGCCGGTGGCTTCCCCGTCCACCAGCAGTGCGGCGGTGACGTAGGCCAGGGGCCCCTCAGTGCCTCGATCGGCAGCCACGGCATAGTCATCCGGGTCCACCCCCAGCGCGGTCAACGCCTCGCGAAGCAGGTTCTCCGCATCCTCCTCCGGTGGAGCACTGCCGGTGGGGTCTGCGCACCCGGCCGAACTGGACGTGCCCGACCCATCCTCCTCGGCCGGTTCCGTTCCCTCGGCCAGTTCCTCGCACCGCCACGGGTCCAGTGCGGGATTCGAGTAGTCCACCGTGCCATCGGGGTAAACCCGCAGAACAGGTCCGCCGGAGTCGTAGGAGCCCAGGCTCCACATACCGTCGGATTCGGTGGTTTCGCCGCTCATTCCCAGCGCCTGCGCGATCTGCGCGACCCGTTCCGCGGTCGCCACCCCGGTGGCGTCCAGACCGAAGGCGTGGGCGGCACTGGACTGAGTGCTCAACCCGGAGGCGGTGAACACGGTTCGCTGACCGGAGGGATAGCTGAGCGCCTCGTCACTGGCTTCACTCTGCGCGGCGCCAGGCGCCAGCATGCCGGGCTCGGCAGCGCCGTCGGCCTCGGAAGCCTCTGCGGCCATATCCTCGACAGCCTCGTCCGATGCGGCCGCATTATCGGAACCGGTGGCCACGCCATTCACGCCGAGTGCGTACCCGCCACCGGTGAACAGCAGGGCGCCCACGGCGGCTGCCGCCAACCACGGGGTGCGGCTCCGCTTGCGGCGGCGGGCGAGTTCATCGGAGATCTGCTGATCCGAGGTCGCCGAGTGCTGCGCCTCGCCGCCTTCGCCACCGCTGTGTTCGGCATCGCCATGGCCGACATCGCCGCGCCGCGCGTCCACCGCGGCTCGCAGGGCATGCAGATCAGGGGTCGACCCGGCTGCTGGGTCCGCCGCGCGTAGCCGGTCCATTGCCTCATCACGAGGGTCGGTGTTCATCTCGTCCTCTCCATCCCGCCCATGCGGGCTTCACCCTGCCTGTGTGACATCGAGGAGGCCTGTTGCACCACCAGCTCATCCGGTCGCTGGCTTGGGAGGCGGTTCACGCCGTCTCGCCCCACGCGTCCCGGAGGCGCGCTCGTGCCCGAGACAAGGCTGCGGCCGCACCACCACGGGTGACGCCGAGTGCGTGCCCCAACTCGGCACCGTCCAATCCCTCCCATGCGTGCAGGAGCAGGATGTGCCGGTCCCGCCCGCTGAGCGCCGAGAGCGCGGCGGCGACCTGCTGATCGGCGACTGCCAAGTCGGCCGGGTCCGGGGCCAACTCGTCAAGCGAGTCCTCGACGATCTCTCCCACGGGCACCGGCCGCCCCTTGCGGCGGTGGTTCGCGAGCACGTAACCGGCCGTGCGGTAGAGCCAGGCAAGTTCGTGCCCACGGGGAACATCGCCCCGGCGGCGCCACGCCGTGGTGAGCACGTCAGCGGCGAGATCCTCAGCATCACCGTGAGCGCCACGGCGTGCGAAGTACCGGAACACGGCGTGGGCGTGCGCAGCGAACAGGTCCTCGAACCATGCCTCACCTCGATCGCCCTGCGTTGGGCTCCCTGGATCGGGATCCACAGAAGGGCGTGGGGCAGCAGAACCCGAGGCGTCCGCCCGCTCGGCTACGCCGTCATCGATCATGGACCTCTCCCTGTGCACGTGCGGTCTCACCCTGGTTGTGTCGCGTGCGGCTCGATCGTTGCATCCCGATCGCCGTGATGCGAGGACCGCGCCCTGAGAGGCGCTCCGCATCCACGTGAGTTTGGATGGGAATACGCGGCCGGCTGCTCCGGCCGATGCACTCGGGAGGAAGGCGCAGGCGAATGAGCACCAGCACCCACGACCAACCGGCCACCTGGCGCCGATCCCAGGGCCCCGGCCCGGACGACCAGACGCTGCGGCGGATCGACCGATGGTGGCGGGCGGCGAACTACCTCTCGCTCGGTCAGATCTACCTGCTCGACAATCCGCTGCTGCGCCAGCCGCTGACAGCCGAGCACATCAAGCCGCGGCTGCTCGGCCACTGGGGCACCACGCCGGGTCTGAACTTCCTCTACGCCCACCTCAACCGCGCGATCATCCAGCGGCGCCAGTCCACCCTCTACATCGCCGGGCCCGGCCACGGCGGCCCAGGGATGGTCGCGAATGCGTACCTGGAAGGCACCTACTCGCAGGTGTACTCCCACATCACCAGCGACGAGGACGGGCTGCGCCGACTGTTCCGGCAGTTCTCCTTCCCCGGCGGCATCCCCAGCCACGCTGCTCCCGAGACACCAGGATCCATCCATGAGGGTGGCGAACTCGGCTACGCCCTCTCCCACGCCTACGGTGCAGCCTTCGACAACCCCGGCCTCCTCGTGGCCGCAGTCGTGGGCGACGGGGAGGCCGAGACCGGGCCGCTGGCCACTGGGTGGCACTCGACCAAATTCGTGAACGCGCAGACCGACGGCGTGGTGCTCCCGATCCTGCACTTGAACGGTTACAAGATCGCGAACCCGACGGTGCTGGCACGGATCCCCGAATCGGAACTCATCGACCTGATGCGCGGGTATGGGCACACCCCTTACCTGTTTACCGCCGGATTCGACGACGAGGATCCCATCCGCACCCACGGCCGGTTCGCAGCGTTGCTGGACGACGTGCTCGACCACATCGCCCAGATCAAGGCCGAAGCCGACGCCGGCTCCCAGGACCGGCCCGCCTGGCCGATGATCGTGTTCCGCACGCCGAAGGGGTGGACCTGCCCGGCAACGATCGACGGCGCAGTGGTGGAGGACTCCTGGCGTGCCCATCAGGTGCCGCTGTCCGCACCGAAGGACAAGCCTGAGCACCTGGCGATGTTGCAGGACTGGCTGGCCTCCTACGGCCCGGACGACCTGTTCGACGAGGACGGCCGGCTCGAGCCTGATGTGGGTGAACTCGCCCCGGCAGGCGGGCTGCGGATGAGCGACAACCCGCACGCGAACGGCGGTCTGCTGCTGCGCGATCTCCTCCTCCCGGACATCCGCGACTACGCCGTCGATGTTCCCGATCCCGGGGCGACCGAGGGCGAAGCGACCCGCACACTCGGGCAGTACCTGCGCGACGTGATCCGGCTGAACCCGCACACGTTCCGGCTCTTCGGACCGGACGAGGTGGCCTCCAACCGACTGCAGGCGGTGTACGAGGCCACGGATAAGCAATGGAATGCCGGGTACCTGCGGCCCGAGGTGGACGATCATCTCGCACGAGCGGGGCGCGTGATGGAGATGCTCTCCGAACACCAGTGCCAGGGGTGGCTCGAGGGCTACCTACTCACCGGCCGGCACGGCGTCTTCACCAGCTACGAGGCGTTCATCCACATCGTCGATTCGATGTTCAACCAGCATGCGAAATGGCTGGAGACCACGAACACGATTCCGTGGCGCCGCCCCATTGCGAGCCTGAACTATCTGCTCTCCAGCCACGTGTGGCGCCAGGACCACAACGGCTTCACCCATCAGGATCCGGGCTTCCTCGATCATGTGATGAACAAGAAGTCCGAGATCGTGCGCGTGTACCTGCCGCCGGACGCGAACACGCTGCTGTCCACCTACGATCACTGCCTGCGCTCACGGCAGTACGTGAATGTGGTGGTCGCCGGGAAACAACCCGGACCGCAGTTCCTCTCCCTCGATGATGCCGTGGCGCACTGTGCGCGCGGCCTGGGCATCTGGGAATGGGCGGGAACTGAGCAGCCCGGGGACGCACTGGATGTGGTGCTCGCGTGCGCCGGGGATGTTCCGACCCTGGAGGTCCTGGCAGCCGCGGACCTACTCCGGCGGCACCTACCGCACCTCAAGGTCCGGGTGGTGAACGTGGTGGACCTGATGCGCCTGCAGGACGAACGCGAACACCCCCATGGGCTCTCCGATCGCGAGTTCGACCAGATCTTCACCACCGATGCGCCCGTGATCTTCGCCTTCCACGGCTACCCCTGGCTGATCCACCGCCTCACCTACCGCCGCACCGGGCACTCGAACCTGCACGTGCGCGGCTACAAGGAGGAGGGCACCACCACCACACCGTTCGACATGGTGATGCTGAACGACCTGGACCGCTACCACCTCGTGATGGACGTAATAGACCGGGTGCCCTCACTCGGCGCACAAGCGGCCGGGCTGCGTCAGCAGATGGCCGATGCCCGGCTGCGCGCCAGGGCGTACACGCGCGAGCACGGGCAGGACATCCCCGAAGTGGCTGACTGGGTCTGGCCCGGCGCGCCTGAGTAATCCGCGACGTGAGATCGCCTCGGAGTGAACTTCGCGCATCGGAGGGAGGCGGGAACCTGCCTCCGACGGCGGACGTTACCTCCGTGCGGTCAGAATGCACTCCTGATGGAGCCGCCTATCGGAATCGAACCGATGACCTATTCATTACGAGTGAATCGCTCTACCGACTGAGCTAAGGCGGCGTGGGCGCGTCTGGCGACGAGCCGGGCCTACTGTACCTGCCGCCGTCGCAGGTGGGCAAAACGCGCTGCCAGTGCGGGCGTCTGAACCCAGTTTTCGTGTTTGAACCCCCAGCGGCGGGGGTTCAAACACGAGAAGTGGGTTCAGATGGCGCGAGCCTCATACGCCGCTAGCAGGCGAGGCCATCCTCGGGAACCACACCGTCAAGCAAGAACGCCTCGACGGCCTCATCCACGCAGGCGCTGCCCGCTCCGTAGGCGGTGTGCCCATCGCCGTCGTGGCCGATGAACACCCCGGAGTCGAGCTGCTCCGCCAGCGATTCGGCCCACTCGTACGGGGTGGCCGGGTCACGGGTGGTGCCGATCACCACGATCGGCGGCGTTCCGGGGGCATGGATCTCGTCCCGCTGCGCGTCCGAGGTCACCGGCATCGTGGCGCACGCGACCTCTCCGTAACTCAATGGCTCTCCGAACAGTTCGGAGATCTCGGTGTTGGCCTCGGCGTTGGCCAGACTCTCCTCCCGGTTCAGCTCGACCTGATAGTCCAGGCAATCAATCGCACGGAATGCACCCTGATCCTCGGGGTAGCTGCCGTCGTCCTCGCGCTCCATGGCGAAGTCGGAGAGGAAGCGCACCTGGGAGCCGTCCCCCTCGTTGAGGGCACCGACGGCGCTGGTCAGGGACGGCCACGAGGCTGGGCTGTACAGCGCCACGGTGATGGCATTGAGCAGGTCCGAGTCGGTCGCCGGCCGATCCGGATCCCCACTCTCGACCGGAGTGTCCTCCAACTGGTCCAGCAGGTCGATCGTCTGCTGCACCGCCGCGTCCACATCCCCGGAGAACGGACACTCCGCACCCGCCAAGCAGTCCTGCAGATACGAGCGGTAGGCCACCTCGAACCCCTCGATCTGTCCCGCGGTGATCTCCTCGTAGGACAGGGACGGATCCACGGCACCGTCGAGTACGAGCCTGCCCACCGTCTCCGGGAACATCTCGGCATAGTGCGCGCCGAGGAACGTCCCGTAGGAGAAGCCGAGATAGGTCAACGTGGACTGTCCCAGCACGGCCCGGAGCACATCGAGATCACGAGCAGCGCTGATGGTGTCCACGTGCCCGAGCAGTTCGCCCGTGTTCTCCTCGCACGCCTCGCCGTAGTCGGTGAGCGCCGCCACGTAGTCGTCCCAGCCCTCGTCGGTCTCAAGGTCGAACCGGAGGGAGAAGTACTCCTCAAGTTCGGCGCTGTCGTAGCACCGCACGGCGGTGGACTCCCCCACCCCGCGCGGATCGAACCCGACGATGTCGAAACTGCGCAGGAGATCGCCACCGAAGTAGGAGCTCACGTTCTCCACCATCTCGACGCCGGAACCACCCGGGCCGCCGGGATTCACGAACAGCGCCGCCTGCGCCTGATCGACCGCCCGATGGACCTTGACGGCCAAGGTGATCGTCTCCCCGCCGGGATCGTCGTAGCTCAGCGGCACCGAGACGTCGGCGCAGTCGAAGTTCTCCCCGCATTCGGCCCAGGAGACCTCCTGGGCGTAGTACTCCTCGAGTCCTTCCGGGGCCGTGACCGTGCTACCGGTGGGCTGCACCATCGGGGCCGCACCTGCGCAGGCGGTGAGTAACGCGAGACCGGCGGCAGCGATCGCGGCGGACCGGGCACGCGCAGAACGGAAGACCACCTCAGCAGTCTACGGGTGCCACCTGCTCGTTCCGCCGCACAGCAGGAGCCTCCCTCAACCCTGGGGGCGCAACGCGATCGTGAGTGCTTCCACGGCAAGCAATGGCGCTGCACCGGCGGCGATCCGGGTGCGGGCGAGCCCCACGGCCTCCATCCGGTGCACCGACTGCTCGGGCGTGGAGTGCTCGGCCATCGCGGTGATCCGCGCAGCGTGAGCCTGGTTCACCAACGGCACGTCACTACCCAGCTGAGACACCAGCACATCCCGGTAGTAGGACAGCAGGTCGATCATCGCCCGGTCCAGCAAGTCGATCAGGGCCCGGCGGGATCGGCGCTTCTGCTCCTCCTCAAGCTGACGGATCTGCGCGCGCAACGCCGGCGGGATCCGGGCACCTTCCTCGGCGCCGATCGTGCGCATCAGTTCGGACTTCTCCGCCGCGTCGCGCTCGGTCGTGGCCACCTTCGACTGCTCGGTGGCATCGTCCACGAGTCGTTGCGCGGCCAGCACCGCATCACCCACGCCCCGAATCGTGGAGGGAATGGCCAGCACAGTGTCCCGATAGGCGCGCGCGTCGTCATGGGTGGCCAGGCGCCGAGCCATGCCGATATGGCTCTGCGCAGCCCGGGCGCAGGTCAGCGCAAGGTCCGGCTCCACGCCATCGCGCCGGATCAGCAGCTCGGCGACGGCCTCGGCCGAGGGCACCCGCAGGTTCACCAGCCGGCATCGGGAGCGGATGGTGACCAGCACGTCCATCGGGCTCGGTGCGCACAGGATCCACACGGTCCGCGGCGGTGGTTCCTCGATCGCCTTGAGCAGCACGTTCGCCGTGCGCTCGGTCATCCGATCGGCGTCCTCCACGATGATCACCCGCCAACGCCCCTGAGAGGGGGAACGCTGGGCGAGGCCGACCAGTTCACGGGCTTCGCTGATACTGATCTGCACCTTCTCGGTGGCGAAGACGGTCACGTCAGCGTGCGTGCCGGCGAGGACGGTGCGCACGTCGTGCCCGGTCCCGTCGGGATCTCCCGGATCCTGCAGGGCGGCCGCGAACGCACGCGCGGCCACTGACCGGCCCGAGCCGGGCGGCCCTGTGATCAGCCAGGCGTGCGTCATCGAGGCTGCGTTCGTGGTGGCTGCCGAGAGCACCTCCACGGCGGCGTCCTGGCCCACCAACTCGGTCCACACGCTCATCGGGCTGCCTCCATCAACGGAGCCACGTGGTCACGGATCTCCTCGGCGATGTCGTCCTTCGGGCGTGCGGCGTCCACCACGAGCCAACGGCGGGGTTCGGCGGCGGCTCTGTCGAGAAACGCCTGGCGGGTGCGCACGTGGAACTCCAGTTCCTCCCGTTCGAGCCGGTCCGGGTCCACCGCGACCCGTGCGGCCAAGTGCACGGGATCCAGGTCGAGCAGCACGGTGACCCGTGGCAGCAGGTGCTCGGTCGCCCAGAGGGAGAGGTGCTCCACCTCCTGCGGCGGTAATGTGCGCCCCCCTGCCTGGTAGGCCACAGAGGAGTCGAGATAGCGGTCAGTGAGCACCACAGCGCCGCGCTCCAGAGCCGGGCGGATCAGTGAGTCCACGTGGTGGGCACGGTCCGCCGCGAACAGCAGCGCCTCGGCGCGCGGACCGAGATCCTGCCCATGCAGCAGCACCTCCCGCAGGGTCCTCCCGACGGCGGTCCCGCCCGGTTCGCGCGTGCGCACCACCTCACGGGTGGTCGCCTGCTCGATCCAGTCACCCAGTCGCGCCAGTTGGGTGGACTTACCTGCGCCGTCGCCTCCCTCGAAGGAGATGAAGAGTCCGGAAGTCACGAGTGCAGACTATCGGCGCCCGCCCACACTGGACGCCGAGGGCCACGGTGACACGTTCATCCCGTGAGTGCGGCCAGGGCGACGGTGACCGTGTTGGCTTCGCTGGTGGGTACGTAGATATCACCCACCACCTGGTAGGCGGCCTGGTCCGGGTTCAGCGGGTGGGCGATCGATGCGTCCCCGGCGAGGAAGAGCAGGTACTCCTCGCCCACGGTGAGATCCGGGCCGTCGCTGGCCGTTCCTCGGGGCGTATGCACCAGTACCGTCTGTTCGTCGGCGCCAGACCACGTCCGGCTCACCGCCACCTCGTAGATGAGCACTGGCATCACACCCGACTCTGCTGCACAGTCTGGAACCCCCGCACACGGGTTCATTTCCGGATCATCACCACTAGGACCGGTGAGCAGATCCACGTCGTCTTCCCACGAGCCCCGCACGTGCCCTTCGATGACGAGGCTCGACGCCGCGATGAGCTCCTCGGCCGAGGCGTACCAGGGATAGTCGGCCATCACGGCACCGGCAGGCTCCTCGCTCTCACGCGACGACGCCGGATCGCCCTGGGTGCATCCCGACAGTGCGAACACTCCGGCGAGCAGGCTGAGTGCGAGCCTAGTGCCAGGTCGTGGCCTCGAGATCCGTCCCATACCGAGCATGTGTCGCCTCGGGACCGGATCTTTCGTTCCACTGACTCGCCAGATCGAGCGTTGGCTACCTGCGCTGTTCGGCGCGCAGTTCCAGTCCGTCCAGCAGGCAGTTCAGGCCCACCTCGAAGGTCGCTTCCCACGTGCCGTCGAAGGCATCCGCACCGAGCGTGGCCATCACGGGGTACTCCCCCGATTGCATCGCGGCCTCCATGAACGGCAGCTGCGCGCCCCAGAAGGCCTGATCGTCGAGTCCCGACTCTTCTGCTATCTGCTCGTAGTAGACCTGCTGGCGCACCGCTCCGGTCACGAAGCCATCAACGGCAGTGACGACGTTGATCTTCTCCTTGTCGCTCATCGGAAGATCCCTCAGTCCGGCCATCGTCTGCTCGAGCCCCGCCACGCTGCCAGGCCCGAGTGTGGGCCGCGACATGTTGACCTGAAGCAGCCATGGATGGCGCAGATACAGTTCCCGACCGCTCCATGCATCCGACTCCAGCGTCGCGCGCCACGTGCGCGGGCCCTGCGGCGACGGACCGGACGGCGCGAGGATCCTGTCGAGGACGAGGGCGAGCAGCACGTTCTTGTCCGGCACATAGCGGTACAACGTCATCGTGCCCACACCCAGCTCACGGGCGATGCGGCGCATCGAGAGCGCGTCCACACCGTCGGCATCGGCCACGGTGATGGCCACGTCCACGATCGTCTCCACGGTGAGGCCGGGCTTGGGTCCCCGGCCTGCGGGCGTGTGCCCATTCCAGAGCAACTCCAGCGCGCGGACTAGTTGGGCGTGCGCCTCGTTCCGGGCGGCCTCAGGTGACGTCGATGACATGGGATCCCACTGTAGCGAGTGTTTCGCGTGCAGCGTACGCAGTTTGACTGGGTACGCTGCACGCAGTATCTTCAGCGTACACCGCACCCAGTAGGAGGGGATATGCCACCAACCGACCTCGCGGTCGAGGCTCACGGCCTGACCAAGCACTACGGCACCACGGTCGCGCTCGACGGCGTCGACCTCGCCGTTCCTCGCGGAACCGTTCACGGTCTGCTCGGCCCCAATGGCGCCGGGAAGACGACGACTGTTCGCATCCTGACGACCCTGACGCGCTTCGACGAAGGACGCGCCATGGTTGCCGGCCATGACGTGAAGGCCACGCCACGGCTGGTACGCCGAGCCATCGGACTGACCGGTCAGCAAACGACGGTTGACGATCTACTCACCGCCCGTCAGAACCTCGTCATGTTCGGGCGATTGTTCCGCCTCGACAAAGCCGCGGCTCAGCGGCGCGCGGATAAGTTACTGGAGCAGTTCAGCCTGGCTGACGCGGCCAACCGGGCGCCGAAGAAGTTCTCCGGCGGGATGCGCCGCCGGCTCGACCTCGCAGCATCGATGATTCTCGCGCCGCAGGTGCTGTTCCTCGACGAGCCGACCACGGGCCTGGACCCGGCCGGGCGGCGCGAGGTCTGGCACGCGATCCGTCAGCTCGCCGACCAAGGCACCACGGTGCTGCTGACCACCCACTACCTCGATGAAGCCGATCAGCTCTGCGATCGGATCAGCGTGGTCGACCACGGCCGCAATCTCGTTGAGGACACCCCCGCCGGCCTCAAGCGCCGGATCGGTGACGAACGGCTCGAGCTGACCGTGGCCGACCCCGCGGACCTCGTCCAGGCGGTGGACTTGGTGAGCCGGGTCACCGGCCTCACGCCGGACACGACGTCCAGCAGCACCACCCTGAGCGTTCCGGTGCCCGACGGCGTCCGGGCCCTGACGGAGGTGGCCTCGGAGATCCGCGCAGCGGACCTGGACCTCGCGGATATCGCCCTGCGACGACCCACTCTCGATGAAGCGTTCCTGCAACTGACCGGCGACCAGGCTGTGCCCATCGCACAGGAGGAGCAGACCCCATGAGCACAACGACCATTCGCCCGTTCACGTCCACCGACGACACCCTCGGCGCACGCGTCCGGTGGGCGCTCAAGGACACCTGGACCATCGTGGTGCAGGAGTTCACGCACCTGCTGCGTCAGCCGTCGACGTTCGCCTGGCAACTCGGTATGCCGGTGGTGATGGTGCTGATGTTCGTCTACGTCTTCGGCAGCGCCATGGACGTCACCGGGATGGGCGCCGGCGTCGGCTATGTCGATTACGCCATGCCCGGGATGTTCGCCATGACGATCGCCTTCGGGTTCATGAACACGGCCTTCCCGGTGGCGTTCAACAAGGAGAAGGGCTTTATGGACCGATTCCGGTCCATGCCGATGTCGTCCTCCGCCGTGGTGACCGGCCGGGGGGTAGCGGACATCATCCAGGCGGCGGTGGACCTCGCCGTCATCGTGGGGATCGCGCTGGCCATCGGGTGGCGCCCGAACGGCTCACTCGCGGAGACGTTCGCGGCGTTCGCCCTGCTGCTCTGGCTCCGGCTCGCGCTCATCTTCGTCGGGATCTGGATTGGCCTGCGGGTCAAGAACACCGAGGGTGCCGGCAACCTGTTCGCCATCGCCTTCCCGCTGGGATTCATCTCCTCGGTCTTCGCTCCGCCGGACATGATGCCCGGCTGGCTCGGTGCCGTGGCCGCGTGGAACCCGGTGTCCTCCACCGCCTCGGCGATCCGCGAGTTGTTCGGAACTCCTGGGGTCGACCTGACCTCGAGTACCTACTGGATCGAGGGACAGGCCATCGGTGGTGCCATCATCTGGCCGGTCCTGATCATGATCGCCTTCATCCCGCTGGCCGTGCGGCAGTTCCAGAACCTCAGCCGCTGACCGCAGAGTCGAGTCGTCGCGACCGGCAGGACCGGTCGCGACGGCTCGGCTCATCGGTCCCGGGTCACTCCCCCGGCAGCACCACACCGAGCTGGCGGCGTGCCTCGTCCATCATCTCCATGACGGCCATCGTGTCTGCCCAGGAGTGCACCGCTGACTCTGTGCGGCCTTCGGCGACGCACCGGGCCACCTCGGCGGCCTGATACTCGAAGCCACCACCCACCGGTGGGGTGAATGTGCGCGGCTCGCCCCCGCGGGGCCGGACTGTCACGGTGGTCGGCGCATAGAAGGTCGGTTCGATCTCGATTCGTCCCGCTGTGCCGGTGACCGTGGCGGCGTTCCGGGTGGCGCCCTTCAGGCTCGCGCTCAGCAGTGCCAGCGCCCGGTTGCCGTAACGCAGCGTGATCGTCTCACTCTCGTCCACACCAGTCGCTGTTTTCGTGCCGAGGGCGCTGATCTGGTCCGGCGACCCGAGCACGCTCTGCGCAAAGGAGACCGGGTATACGGCGAGGTCGAGCATCGCCCCACCTGCCAGCTCCGGGTTCTTCAGTCGGTGATCGTTGCCCACGTGGTCCAGATCCTGCCCGTGCTCGGCGGTGACCATGTGCACCTGACCGATCTCACCGGAGTTGAGGATGTCTCGCAGCGCAACCATGTGGGGGAGGAAGCGGCTCCACATGGCCTCCATCACGAAGACCCCCCGGTCCGCGGCGGCGTCGAACAGCTGGCGGGCCTCGGCGGCGTTGCGGGTGAGGGACTTCTCCACCAGCACTGGCTTGCCTGCCTCGATGGCGAGCAGCGCGTGCTGCAGGTGCTCCGAGTGCGGGGAGGCAACATAGACCGCCTCGACCTGCTCGTCGGCGACCAGGTCGGCGTAGTTGCCGTGCGCCGTCGGCACTGCATGGTTCTCAGCGAATGCGGCGGCCCGATCCTTGCTGCGCGAGCCCACCGCCACCACAGACCCGGAGGAGTGAGCGGGAATATCCGTGGCGAACTTCGCGGCAATCCCACCAGCGGCGAGGATTCCCCACCGTAGCGGTGGTGCGGCGGCAGGGTCAGGTCCGTACGTCACGTCATGGCTGGTCATGGGTTCAGCCTAGAGCGCTCACCGAGCCGACGCTGATGCGTCGCGCTGGACATCATGCTGCCTAGCGCGACGCATATCAGTCGATCGGGTCAGGACTTCTTCGCGGGCGCCTTCTTCGCGGGCGCCTTCTTGGCTGCGGTCTTCTTGGCCGGTGCCTTCCGCGCGGGCGCCTTCTTCTTCGCCGGGCCCTTCGCCCGCTTCTCCGCGATCAGCTCATACCCGCGCTCAGCGGTCAGCGTGTCCACGGAGTCGGCCGCACGGAGCGTGGCGTTCGTCTCGCCGTCGGTCACGTACGGCCCGAACCGGCCGTCCTTGACCACCACGGGCTTACCGGAGACCGGATCCTCGCCGAGTTCCTTGAGCGCCTTCGAGGCACTCGCCCCACGCCCCCGCTTGGGCTGGGCGTAGATTTCCAATGCCTCATCGAGGGTGATGTCGAACAGTTGGTCCTCGGTGGTGAGCGACCGGGAATCGGTGCCCTTCTTCAGGTACGGCCCGTATCGCCCGTTCTGCGCAGTGATCTCGTCCCCGGACTCGGGGTCAGTACCCACCACGCGCGGCAGCGAGAGCAACCGAAGCGCCGTATCGAGCTCAATCGTGCCCAGGTCCATGTCCTTGAACAACGACGCCGTGCGCGGCTTTACCTTGACAGGCTTCTTCTTCCCCTTCACCGGCTGCTCCGGCTCGGGCAGCACTTCGGTGACATAGGGGCCGAATCGGCCGTTCTTGGCGACGATCGTGTGCCCGGTCTCCGGGTCCGTGCCCAGCTCCCGGTCTCCGTCGGCGTTTGCTGCGAACAGTTCCTCGGCGCGAGCCGCGGTCAACTCATCGGGAGCGATGTCATCTGGCACGGATGCACGCCGCGCCTCTCCGCCTTCCTCGGCGGGCGGGCCCTCGAGGTAGGGGCCATAACGACCGACCCGCAGCGTGATGCCGTCGCTGATCTCAATGGAGTTGAGCGCCCGGGCGTCGATCTCGCCGAGGTCCTCCACCAGATGCTTCAGACCTTCGGCGCCGTCACGGCCGAAGTAGAACCCGGCCAGCCAGTCCACCCGATCGGCATCCCCGGCCGCGATCCGGTCCAGGTCGGATTCCATCTCGGCGGTGAAGTCATAGTCGATCAGCTTCGGGAAGTGCTCCTCCAGCAACCGGATCACCGAGAAGGCCACCCAGCTGGGCACCAGCGCCTGACCGCGCCGCAGGACATACCCCCTGTCCGTGATCACCGAGATGGTGGCCGCGTAGGTGGAGGGGCGGCCGATGCCACGTTCCTCCAGTGCCTTGACCAGGCTGGCCTCGGTAAAGCGCGGCGGCGGGGAGGTCTCGTGCCCATCGGCCACCAGCTCCTCGGTGGCCACACCGTCCCCGGTCTGCAGATCGGGCAGGCGGGTCTCCTTTCCACCCTTCGCAGCACCGTCCTCGTCGTAGCGCTCCACATCGCGGCCCTCTTCGTAGGCTGCGAGGAACCCGCGGAAAGTGATCACCGTGCCGGAGGCAGCGAACTCGGCCACCCGGCCATCGGTGGCGGTGCCCTGCAGGCGCACGGACGCCGTCGAGCCCTTGGCATCGGCCATCTGGGAGGCCACGGTGCGCTTCCAGATCAGCTCGTACAGGCGGAACTGGTCACCGCTGAGCGCATTGGAGACCTGCGCCGGAGTGCGGAAGGAGTCCCCGGCGGGGCGGATCGCCTCGTGCGCCTCCTGCGCACCCTTGGCCTTGGAGGCGTAGTGGCGCGGCTTGGCGGGGACGAAATCGGCACCGTAGAGCTCGGTGGCCTGGTTGCGGGCGGCGGTGATCGCCTGCCCGGACAGCGCCACCGAGTCGGTCCGCATGTAGGTGATGTAGCCGTTCTCGTACAGGCCCTGCGCCACCCGCATCGCCTGCCGGGAGTTCATCCGCAGTTTGCGGGAGGCCTCCTGCTGCAGCGTCGAGGTGGTGAAGGGGGCGGCCGGGCGGCGGGTGTACGGCTTCTCCTCGACGTTCGAGACCGTCACGTCGGCGCTATCCAGCGCCGTGACGAGTCCACGCGCGGCAGCCTCGTCCAGGTGTAGCACCGAGCTGCTCTTCAGCGTGGCGTCGTCGCGGAAGTCCTTCCCGGTGGCCACGCGGGTGCCGTCAACGGCCACCAGCCGTGCGCCGAAGGTGGTGCCGGCTGTGGCGCCGCGGCCGCCGGTGAAGGTGCCGCGCACGTCCCAGTACTCGGCGGCCACGAACGCCATCCGTTCGCGTTCGCGGTCCACCACCATCCGGGTGGCCACGGACTGCACCCGGCCGGCGCTCAGGCCCTGGCGCACCTTGCGCCACAGCACCGGGGAGACTTCGTATCCGTAGAGACGGTCCAGCAGGCGCCGGGTCTCCTGGGCATCCACCAGGCGGGTGTCAAGGTCACGTGGCTCGGCCAGCGCGCGCTGGATCGCCTCGCGGGTGATCTCGTGGAACACCATCCGCTTGACCGGCACCTTGGGCTGGAGCACTTCGAGGAGGTGCCACGCGATGGCCTCCCCCTCGCGGTCCTCATCGGTGGCTAGGTAGAGCTCGTCGGCATCCTTGAGGAGCTTCTTGAGTTCGGTGACCTTCTTCTTCTTGTCCGCATCGACCACGTAATAGGGATCGAAGCCGTTGTCGACGTCGATGGCGAACTTCTTGTACGGCCCCTTCTTCATCTCCGCGGGCAGCTCAGAAGGCTGGGCGAGGTCCCGAATGTGGCCCACGCTCGCCTCGACGTCGAAGCCGGAGCCGAGATACCCGGCGATCGTTCGGGCCTTGGCTGGGGACTCGACGATCACAAGCTTGCGGGCCGATGCGGTCACGCGGACCTTCCTTCTTCGGGTGCGCACTGCCGGGCAGTACGTCAGGGACTCTCGCGGTGAGACGCTACATCGTGTGCGGGTGTGCCGTCGTCTCGCGGCTTCAACTGTGTGACGCGCACCACCAATTCGGCGCAGGCGGGCGGAGGCCAGACGGCGGTCAATCCCGTTGGTAGGGCCGCATCACGAGCATGCTGCCCATCAGCAGGCACGCCGCGCCAACTACGGCGAGGCAGCCACCAGCGTACGCGAGAGTGGTCGGGCCGCCGCCGAGGTCCGCGATCGCGGTACTCGAATCAGGAAGCTGCGCAAGCACCCAGGCCCCGATCGCGGCCGACGAGACGGCGCTGAGCAGACCAGTACCACCGAGCACTGCCGCAGCATTCACCGGCGGGGCCGCGCGATAGCCACGTGGCAGCGCCGTGGCGGAACGAACCTGCCGGGATGCCTCCACCAGGAAGTACCAGGCGGCCACCACGAGATAGGCCGCCACCACGTCGGAGGGACGGTGCCATCCTCCCACCAGGGTGCCCAGGCCGGTCAGGACGGCATACCCCGCACCGGCAACCGCCACCACGCCGCGCACCCGATGCGGAGCGATGAGCAAGGCCGTGGCCGCCACCGATGCGGCCACCGTGGTGTGACCCGAGGGCAGCGAGTTCCCCAGCACGTAGGTCACATCCAGGTTCGGCCGCGGGAGGACCTCTTTGAGAAGCTGGGTGGTCACATTCGCGCCTCCGAGCAGCACCACGGCACCGATCGCGATCGACCGGCGTCGCTGCAGGATCGCGAACGTCACGGCCGCGATCAAGGCCGCTGCCACGAACGGGATCGAGACGATGGTGAGCACCGGAAGCAGGAACGGCTCGAGCGTCTCGCGCCCGAACGAGGCCCCGAGCGCGGCAGCATCATCGAGTTGCTGCCCCGTGGGGGTGGTCACGAATGCCCACCACAGGAAGATGACCCCACCGGCACTGAGCACGGCACCCATGATCGGCACCGCAGCACCCCAGTAGCGGGCAGGGTCAGGCCGCGGTGCGGGCTGCACCGAGTGGGGCGGTCTCGCGGGGGTCATCGTGGCCATCATCGCGCACAGTAGCCTCCGATTCTGGAGGTTTCCTGAGGGCGCGGCGAGCACGCGCACACTCCGCACGCGCGCTCACCCACCCACGAGCCTCGACTGGCACGTGGTGGCCGCATTCCGCGCGTGGAAGGCCACGAGGTTGCGCACTGAGTCGTGCGGTACGGGTCAGAGCACCAGCAGCCCATCGAGCACCAGCCCGCGCACATCCGGCAGCACCGAGTCCAGCACGGCATCGCGGTCCACATCCGTGAGTGCGGCCACCCCGGCAGCGATCTGCGCCACGGTCAGTTCGCCGTCGCAGGTGCCCACCACCGCCGCGAGCGCAGTATCCGCGCGCACGGTGCGCCCCACACCCCCGCCCTGGCGCAGCACGATCACCTCGGGATCACTCGATCCCGGACGGTAATGCCGCTCCTCGGTCACATCAACCGCCACGGTGAGCGCCCGCCCGGCGAGCGCCGCGTCATCGAGGGTGGCGAGCTGATCCTTCGCCGCCAGCGTCGCGGCGACCGTCGGCCAGATCGTGGGCGCGAGGGTGCCGGTGATCTCCTCCACCCGATGCCAGGGCGCCCTGATCTGGCCAGCAGAAGGGCCGCCGTCGGCGGGCTTGTGCACGGTGACGTACCCGAAGCCGACGGCGTCCACCCCGCGGGCGGCGAAGTCGTCCAGCCATGCGGCGTAACCCTGTTCCCAGACGGCCCGATCTCGCTCCGGGGTGATACCGCCGTCACGTAGCCAGGTCTCGGCGTACTCCGCCGGATCGGAGCTCTCGCGCTGGATCACCCAGCCGTCCAGACCGGACTCGGTCAGCCAGCTGCCGATCCGGTCGAAGGGCCCCTCACCCTCATGGACCTCCCAGTTCGCGAGCACCTGAGCCACGCCACCCGGCGCGAGCACCTCACCCACGCCCGTGATCAGCTCGCGCACCACGTCATCTCCGCGCCGGCCGCCGTCACGGTAGGTGTACTCGAGCACCCCGGCTGCGCGGGGGGTGATCACGAACGGTGGGTTGGAGACCACCAGATCGAAATGCTCACCGGCCACCGGCTCCAGCATCGACCCGGAGCGCAGATCGAGCGAGACCTCATTGAGCGCAGCGTTCAACCGGGCAAAGGTGAGCGCACGGGCGGAGATGTCGGTGGCGACCACCTCGCGGCTGAACGGTGCCACGTTGAGGGCCTGCACGCCGCAGCCGGTGCCCAGGTCGAGAGTGCGGCCCACCGGTCGGCGCAGGGTGAGCTCGGCCAGGGTGCGGGAGGCACCGCCCATGCCGAGCACGTGGTCGCCCGTGACCGCGCGGCCAGTGGTCGCCTCACCGAGATCGGCAGTCAGCCAGAACGCACCGTCCGGGGTGTCGATGGGGCGCAGATCCACGGCACCGCGGCACTCATTGGCGCCGGTGCGGTGGACCACTCCGAGCGCGAGGGCACCGTCGGCGCCGGTCCGGGGCAGGGCCGCCTCGAGCGCAGCCGGGCTGAGGGTGTCTCCCAGCATGAAGGCGCGAGCGAGCAACGCGGCCGGGTCGGCGCCCGCCGCACGTGCCGATCGGATGGCGGGAAGCACCTGCTCGCGGGACATGGCCGCGCTCGCCATCGGGCCGAGCAGCTGGGCCAGCCGATCCACGGTGAAGTCGGCATCGGTCAGATCGGCACGCAGGGCGCGGACGAGCCGCCGGTCCACGTTCGCCGCCGGAATCGTGGTCCGCACGCCACTGCCTCTTCCCATTCGCCAGAATCCACTGCCCACATCGGTGCCTCAAGCGTAGCCAGATCGTTGAGGGACTTTGACGATTGGACACCCACCGCTCACCTACGAGTGCCACAGTTGTGCCTATGACCAGCGCACCTCCCCCATGGGCAGCCAAGGACCGGACCCTGACCTGGCCGGTGATTGCCTGGTCGTTGTGGGACTGGGGCTCGGCCGCGTTCAACGCGGTGATCACCACCTTCGTGTTCACGGTCTACATCACCTCGGATCCCTTTGGCCCGGAGGCGGAGCGCACCCTGAGCTGGGTGCTCGCCGGCGCCGGGGTCTTGATCGCACTGCTCGCGCCGGTGATCGGCCAACGGGCGGACCGGGCCGGGCGCCGCACCCTCTGGCTGGCAGTCAACACGGCCTTGGTGATCGCCGCCTCGGCCGCGCTGTACTTCGTGCAACCCTCCACCGAGTACTTGTGGCTGGGGCTGGTGCTGCTCGCCGCCGGGAATATCGCCTTCGAGTTCGCAGGCGTGAACTACAACGCGATGCTCGCCGACGTCTCCACTCCGAGGAACGTGGGCCGGGTCTCGGGCATCGGCTGGGGGATGGGCTACCTCGGCGGGATCGTGCTGTTGCTCGTCCTCTATCTCGGGCTGATCCAGCCGGAGGTGGGCCTGTTCGGCATCACCGGCGAGAACGGGCTGGACGTGCGGGTCAGCATGCTGATCTGCGCGGGGTGGACCCTGGCGTTCTCCATCCCGCTGCTGCGCACTGTGCGGGACGGCCCGCGGCCGACGCAGCGTGGCGCTCACGCAGGACTCATCCAGTCCTACCGGCTGCTCTGGGGCACGATCCGCGGCCTGTGGCGCGCCGATCACAACACGATCTACTTCCTGCTCTCCTCGGCCGTGTTCCGGGACGGGCTGGCCGGAGTGTTCACCTTCGGTGGCATCATCGCGGCGGGCACGTTCGGATTCTCTGCCGGGGACGTGATCATCTTCGGCGTGGTGGCCAATGTGGTGGCCGGAATCGCCACGATCCTGGCCGGCCGCCTCGACGATGCCATCGGCCCGAAGCGGGTGATCATGGGTGCATTGGTGGCGATGGTGGTGATGGGGCTGTTGATCTTCTTCCTGCACGACGGCGGCCGTCCCGTGTTCTGGACGTGCGGCCTGGTCCTGGCTGCTTTCGTGGGCCCGGCCCAGACGGCCTCGCGGACCTTCCTGGCACGCCTTATCCCAGCCGGTCGCGAGGGTGAGGTGTTCGGTCTGTATGCCACCACCGGGCGCGCCGTCAGCTTCCTCGCCCCGGCGATGTTCGGCGTGGCGATCTCGATCGGTATCGCCAGCACCAGTGCAACGACCTCAGATGAGGCCCAGTACTGGGGGATCCTCGGGATCGTAGTGGTGCTGCTGGTGGGACTGGTGCTGTTGATCCGCGTGAAGCCGCACGATCACAGCGGCCGGTCCGGCCTGGACGCCCCGAGCACCGAGCAGGCTGGAGACGAGAACGCCCCGCTCAGCGATGAGTCGGGCCGGCCCAGTCCGTGACGGCCAGCCGGTGGCCGGTCTCCGTGGTGCCCGCCGGGGTCGCGGCGCGGGCCCGCAGCTCGTCGATCGTGTCGGTCCCAGCGCGTAGGTAGCACCCGGACAGGGTGTCGAGTTCGCCGGCTGCGAGGGCGGTGACGATCTCGGCCACGGCCTCGGGCGGGGTCCAGTCGGTGCGGCCCTCGTGCATCGCCATCGCCGCGGTCATATCCGTGGCCACCACGCCGGGGGCGAGTTCGAACGCGCGCAGGCCGCGCTGGTAGCCCGCCTCGTGCAGGCCACCCCCGATCCGGAACAGGGCCGTCTTGGCCATGTTGTATCCGGCCATGGCCGGCATATCCCGGGTGCCCGCGCCGGAGTTCAGGTCGATCACGCGGCCTCCGCCGCGCTTCAGCATTCCTGGCACCACCGCGCGGGCGAGCAGGAATGCGCCGAAGACGTTGACCTCCAGCACCTGGTGCACCTGGTGCGGATCCGCCTCCCAGAGCGGGACTTCGGCATCGACCAATCCGGCGTTGTTCACCAGGAGGTCGATCGACCCCAGTGCCTCCTCGGCAGTGGCCACCGCCTCGGTGACGGCTCCCGAATCGGTGACGTCCGCCGTCAGGACGAGGGCACGCTGGCCGCGCGATTCGATCTCGCTGGCGACCTCCTGCAGCCGGGCACGATCCCGGGCGAGCAGGGCCACCTCCACCCCGGCCCCGGCGAGGGCAAGCGCGAGGTGGCGGCCGATCCCGCGTGAGGCACCGGTGACCAGGGCGGTGCGGGCTGGGCGGGGATCAACGGCAGAGATCGACATACTCCGATCGTAGACACGCCGCGAGGCTGGTGCCGGGCTACGAGCGGGTGCCGACTGGCTCGTGCTCGGCTGGTTCCCCGTTCGGTACCTCCAGCTTCGGCGCCCGGAGCTTCGACGCGAGGATCGCGCCGAACGCGATCAGCGCAGCCGCCACGGCAATCCCGATGCGCAGGGTGTGGTTGGCATCATCCGGCACGCTCATCACCACCACTGCGGGGGCGATCAGCACCGACACCAGGTTCATCACTTTCAGCAGCGGGTTGATCGCCGGGCCGGCGGTGTCCTTGAACGGGTCGCCGATCGTGTCCCCGATGATCGTGGCTTCGTGGCCCGCGGAGTTCTTGCCCCCGTAGTGGCCGTCCTCCACGATCTTCTTCGCGTTGTCCCAGGCACCCCCGGAGTTGGCCAGGAACACGGCCATCAGCACGCCGGCGCCGATCGCGCCACCGAGGAAACCGGCGAGTGGGCCCACGCCGAGCCCGAAGCCCACCGCGATGGGTGCGAAGGCCGCGAGCAGACCTGGGGTGGCCAGCTCACGCAGGGAGTCCTTGGTGCAGATGTCCACCACCCGGGCGTACTCGGGGCGGGTCTCGCGGGTCATGATGCCGGGGAACTCCCGGAACTGGCGGCGCACCTCGAACACGATCGCGCCTGCTGCCCGGGTGACCGCATCAATCGCCAGTCCGGAGAACAGGAACACCGTGGATCCGCCGAGGATCACGCCGACGAGGGTGATCGGGGAGATGATCTCGTAGCTGAGCATCGCGGCCACCATGCCCTCGGCTGCCGGGGTCACACCCAGGTCGGCCAACGCCTTGCTGACGGCGTCGGCATAGGACCCGAACAGGGCCGTGGCGGCGAGGACGGCCGTGGCGATCGCGATGCCCTTGGTGATGGCCTTCGTGGTGTTGCCCACGGCGTCCAGGTCGGTGAGGATCTGCGCGCCCTCGGCGTCCACCTCGCCGGACATCTCCGCGATGCCCTGGGCGTTGTCGGAGACGGGACCGAAGGTGTCCATCGCCACGATCACGCCAACCGTGGTGAGTAGCCCGCAGCCGGCCAGGGCGATGAGGAACAGTGCGAGCCAGATCGACCCGCCGGAGAGCAGGAACAGCCCGCACAGGGCCGCGGCGATGATGCCGGCGGTGTAGACCGCGGACTCGAACCCGACGCCGATCCCGGAGAGCACGACGGTGGCCGCACCGGTACGGGAGGCGGCGGCCACGGTCCGGGTGGGCTTCGCCGTCGTGCCGGTGAAGTAGCCGGTGACGGCGAGGATCACACCGGCCAGCACCACACCCACGAGCACGGCGAGTGCCGAGACCAGGCGCGGGTCGCCGCCGTGATCGGCGAGGGCCTCGCTCACACCCGTGAGGTCGGCGAAGGAGGACGGCAGGTAGATGAAGGCGGCCACGCCGGCGAGCGCCGCACCGATGAGGGCGGAGACGTAGAAGCCGCGGTAGATGGCGCGCAGCCCGGATTCGCTGCCACGCACCTTGGTGATGAACACGCCGAGCACGGCCACGAGCGCTCCGATGGCGGTGACGATCAGCGGGAACACCAGGCCGGCCTCGCCCATGGTGGCCTTGCCGAGGATCAGCGCGGCGACCAGGGTCACGGCGTAGGACTCGAACAGGTCGGCCGCCATCCCGGCGCAGTCGCCCACGTTGTCGCCCACGTTGTCGGCGATCGTGGCGGCGTTGCGGGGGTCGTCCTCGGGGATGCCCTGCTCCACCTTGCCCACCAGATCGGCGCCGACATCGGCGGCCTTGGTGAAGATGCCGCCGCCGACCCGCATGAACATCGCCAGCAGCGCGGCGCCGAAGCCGAAGCCCTCCAGCACGGCGGGAGCGTCTCCGCGGTAGACGAGGACGACGGCCGCTGCACCGAGGAGGCCCAGGCCCACCACGCTCATCCCGACCGCGCCACCGGTGCGGAACGCGATCCTGGCACCCTCGTGGCGGGCACTGTTGCCCGTTCCTGCCGACGCGGCGGCGGCCACACGCAGGTTCGCGCGGGTGGCGAGCCACATGCCGAGGTAACCGATCGCGGCCGAGAACCCCGCCCCGATGAGGAACGCGATGGACCGGCCGACGCGCACACCGGACTCACCTGGGAGCAGGAAGAGCAGGGCGAACACCACGACGGCGAACAGCGCCAGGGTGCGGAACTGTCGGTTCAGGTAAGCAGAGGCTCCTTCCTGGATCGCAGTGGCGATTGCCTGCATCGCCGGTGTGCCATCTCCGGCAGCCAGCACCTGACGGCGCAGGAACACGGCGAACACCAGAGATGCGACCGCAACCAGCGCGATGACCGACACGATGACGAGGCTCGTGGTTCCGAGCTGAAGCATCCGTCCTCCTCGACGAACAAAAACACCGACCCCGGTGGGTGTCCCGGGGTTCCGGTGAGTCTAACCAGGAAATGGGTGAGGTCGGTCACACCCGAGGGGCAAGGTCGAAAAGAAGCCCGAGCACCGCAAGCGCCCCGGCCTTGTCCAGTGGCGAGTTGTTGTTGCCGCACTTGGGCGACTGGATGCACGCGGGGCAGCCCGTCGCGCAGCGGCAGCCGGCCACCGCGTCCCGCGTGGCGGTGAGCCAGGGCCCCGCCATGGCGTAGCCGCGCTGAGCGAATCCGGCGCCGCCGGGGTAACCGTCGTAGACGAACACGGTGGGTTCGAGGGTGTCCTGGTGCAATGCGGTGGACAGGCCGCCGATGTCCCACCGGTCACAGGTGGCGACCAGGCCGAGGAGCCCGATCGCGGCGTGCTCGGCGGCGTGCAGGGCGCCGGGCAGGTCAGCTTGTGTCAGGCCAGCGTCGTCGAGCACCTCTGCTGGGACGGACCACCAGCAGCCGGTGGTGCGCAGTGTGTGTTCGGGCAGGTCCAGCGAGTAGGAGCCGACCAGCTCGAGCCCGGGCAGCCGGCGGCGGTCGTAGCCCACGACGCGTTCGGTCACCTCGAGCGTGCCGTACGCCCAGCGGACCGGACCCCACTGGTGCTCGGACTGCGTCTCGAGCACGGTGATGTGCTTGTCGCTGCGGCTGCGCGTGCGGTAGCCCACGGTCTTCTCGGTGACCAGGGCGACGTCGTCGGAGTAGTCCTGCACCAGGAAGGTGCGCCCCTGGTGCACGTACACGGCCCCGGTGTGCACGGTCGCGTCGGCGCGAGCGGCATCGACGGTGCCGAGGACGCGCCCGGTGCTCGCCTCCACCACCTGCACGGGGGCGCCACCTCCGCCGCGCAGATCGGTGAGGGCGGCTGGATCCTCGGGGCGGGAGTAGTTCCAGTACCAGCCTCCGCTCCGCCGGCGCAGCAGCCCGCGGGCGACCAGTTCCGCCAGTAGGTCCGAGGTGCCCGGACCGAAGATCTCCAGGTCGGCTTCAGTCAGTGGCTGCTCGGCGGCCGCCGCGCACAGGTGCGGCGCTAGCACGTACGGGTTCCCGGGATCGAAGGCGGTGGCTTCCACCGGTGCACCGAAGATCATGTCGGGGTGGTGTACGAGGTAGGCATCGAGCGGGTTGTCGCTGGCGATCAGCACAGCCAGACCTTCCGCACCGGCCCGCCCGGCCCGTCCGACCTGCTGCCAGAACGAGACGCGGGTGCCGGGCCAGCCGGCAATGAGCACGGCATCCAGACCGGCAATGTCCACACCCAGTTCGAGCGCGTTCGTCGTGGCCAGTGCACGCAACTCACCGGTGCGCAGCGCTCGTTCCAGTTCGCGGCGTTCCTCGGGCAGATAGCCGCCCCGGTAGGCGGCCACAGTCCCTGGGAGGTCGATCGCGGCGCCATGGGCGCCGTGCGGATCGGCGCTGCCCCGGTCGCGCAGCTGGGAGCGGGTCTGGTCGGCGATCGCCTCGGCGCCCACCCGGGAGCGGACGAAGGCGAGGGTGCGTCTTCCGGCGCGGACGAGATCAGTGAGTAGTTCGGAGGTCTCGGCAAGGGTGGATCGGCGCGGGCCGTCTTCAGGAGTGCCGCTGGGGCGCCACTCATTCGATTCGGACGCTGCGTCGGCGGGACTAGCATCTGCGGCGGAGGCTATGCCGGCTTCGGGGGCGGTGCCGTCCGCGGAGGCTGCCGTCTCCTCGTAGGCACCCGCGGGATCGAGCACCGGTGGTTGCCAGAGCGCCACCGTGCGCCGGCCCGCGGTGGCGGTATCGGTAGTCACGGCGGTGACCGTCTCGGCGGGTACGCCCAGCAATCGGGCAGCACTCTGCCCGGGATCGCCGGTGGTGGCCGAGGCGAGGATTGCGCTCGGGGTGGCGCCGTAATGCGCCGCCAGCCGGAGCAGGCGCCGAAGCACCAGGGCTACGTGTGCGCCCAGCACGCCGCGGTAGGCGTGGCACTCGTCAACCACCACGAACCGCAGACCCCGCAGGAACCGTTGCCAGCGACGATGCCGTGGCAGCAGCGAAAAGTGCAGGAAGTCCGGGTTCGTGAGCACCAGGTCGGCGTAGTCGCGGACCCAGTCGCGCTCGTTGCTCGGGGTATCTCCATCGCAGGTGGCGGGCCGCACATCGCGGATCGCGGCGTCACGCAGCAACGACTGCAGGCCATGCAGCTGGTCGGCCGCGAGAGCCTTGGTGGGGCTCAGATAGAGCACGGTGGGGCGCCTGTTCAGTGCGGCGATACTGGTCCCGGGCCCCTCCCTCGTAGCCGCGCGCACCGCGCTGATCGCCGGCAGCCAGGACGCCAAGGACTTTCCGGAGCCTGTGGCGGTGGCCAGAACCACGTGCCGCCCGGCCCACGCCGCCTCCGCGGCCTCCACCTGGTGCTCCCACGGCGCGGCCACACCGCGGCTCACGTACCCGCCCATGAGTTCGGGGTCGGCCCAGTCGGGCCAGGTCCCACGAGCACCTTCCCGCGGGGGGATGTGCTCCACATGCACGAGGCTCTCCCGCACCCGCCGTGGCGTGAGGAGCACGCCGAGGGTGTCCGGGTCGCTCACCGGCTCAGTGTCTCAGCACGAACCGACACGTGCGGAGGGAGGGTCTCCAGACGGGTGCTCCACGTCTGAAACCCACGTGTCATCTGAACCCACTTTTCGCGTGTGAACCCGCACGGCGCCGGGTTCACACGCGAAAAGTGGGTTCAGATCGCGGGCGGCAATCACAGCCCGACGGGGCCGGCCCGCGCCTCGGCCGAGGCGACGTCTCGCCACCCAGGCAGCGGGTGCACCGGAACCTGCACGCGCACGTCCACCAGCGGGCCGTCCCCGACGGCGCAGGTCACCAATGAGGCACCGTTGCGTTCGGCGACCAGCGCCGCCATGCGGCATGGGTCCGGTTCACCCACGACGGCCTCACTGGCTGCGGCGAGTGCGGCCAGATCGGCGACACCCTGCGCGTGCCCCCGGGCGGCTGTGGCCTGCACGAACGCGGACAGGAGCGTGAAGCACAGGAGCGCTGCCGCGACCACGCCGAGCACCAGGACCGTCACTGAACCGGCGTCGCGATGCGCCCGTCCGGTGCGTCCGGAGCGTTCGGAGCGTTCAGGGTGTTCGGGGTGTCCGGGCTGTTCGGGGTGTTCGGAGGTCATGGCACCCCTGGTTCCACTGGGGCGCTCAGCTCGGCAGAGACCTCCAGCAGTCCGCCGAGCGGCCCCAGCGGCACCTCGGCGACCACCCGCACCTGCACCCAGGCGCCGTCCTCCTGCACGCTCACTACCGCGTCCGGGCCGGCCACGCCCTGGGCAAGTTCGACCACCTCCGCCTGGGATTGTCCGACGGCGGCCGCCCGGGCGCCGGCTCGGGCGGCGTCCGCGCACCGCACCTGCGCCACTCCGATGGCGGCCGCGACCAGCACCGCCACGAGGATGAGCACGACCGCAGGCAACAGGACCGCAAGCTCGGCGGTGACCGAGCCACGTTCGCGCGGTATCTCTCGAAGTGCACGGACGCCGGTCACGTCAGCCGCCGATGGAGAGCGCCTGCTGGATGATTCCCAGCAGCATCCCGCGGACCTCGTCGCTGCGCATGATCGCCAGCAGCAGCCCGGCGAAAGCCACTGCGGCAAGGGTGGCGATGGCGTACTCGGCTGTGGCCATCCCCGCGTCGCCCCGAGCGCGGACTGCCGACCACCGCGCGGCCAATGCCGCCCGGACGCTCCGGCCTCGGGTCAGTGTGCCCCGGTGGCGGGCCTGGATCGTGTGTGCAGTCATCAACGTTCCTCTCGTTCGGGGGCCGGTGGCCCCGTGGAACTCCAGGCTGCGACGCGGCGACGGCACCGCGCCGAGGGTGCGGGGTGGGCTGTGGAGAACAGTGCGCCGGGTGCCTCGTGTGCACAATGTGCGTGGCCCCGAATCGAATTTCTCGCCGTCGAACTGGCTTGAGGCGTGCGGAACGCCACTCCCCACGGGCGGCCAACTCCTCAGGGAATCCGATTCCCATGGACACGTGCACTACGCGGCGCTCACCAGCCGAACAGGTTCATACCGGTGGACAGCAATACAGGAGCCAACCCCAGCAGCACGAATGCGGGTAATAGGCACAACCCGAGCGGGAGGACGAGCCGGACTCCCAGCCGGGCCGCTGCCTCCCGGGCACGAGAACCCCGCCGGGCCCGGATCGTCACCGCCGCCTGAGCCAGGAGCGGCGCAGGGTCCACTCCGTCTCGCCACGCCGGTCCGAGCGCGTCCCGCAACGACTCCACCTGTACCGGGATTCTCCCGTTCTGCCATGCCTCGTCCCACGGGGCACCCAGCCGGAGCGCCGCCACCGCCCGCAGCAGGGGGTCCGCGAGTTCCTCGTCAAGCGCATGCCCCAAAGCCTCGATCACGGCCGGAACTGATGCCCCTGAACTGAGCGAGGCTCCGGCCAGGTCCAGCAGCACAGCCTCATCGACCTGGGCGGCAGATCGCCGCGCCGGGCGAGCCGACGACGCTCCCCCGCGCCCCCACTTCCCGTGCACCTTCTTCCCGTGCGCGCCGTGATCGGGAGACACAGCATCGGGGTAGTCCTGCGGAGGTCGCGGGAGCGCCCACGGCACGAGGGCGAGCGTCGCCAGCACCACGATCAGCACCGCACTGCCGGCATGCATCACCATCACCGACTCCCGGCGCGCTCAGCGACCCGCACCAGGGACGTCGTCCACCGGTGCCCCGCCACCAGCAACACAATTCCCCCCACTAGGCAGACAGTGCCCCAGCTGCCGTCCAGGAGCACCAAGGGGTCAGCGCCGAGCGCCGCTCCCATCAGCATGCCCGCCACGGGGAGCCAGGTGAGCAATCGAGCAGTCGCCCGAGGGGCAGCCAGTGCCGTCCGCCGACCGCTCGCGGCTTCCTCGGCCTCAGCAACGCCATGCGCACACGAGTCCAGCACGTCCGCGAGCGGGGCGCCGAGGTGCTCGGCCACACGCACGGCCGCCACTGCACCAGCCACGGCCTGGGCACGTGGACCGGAGCGATCGGCGGAATTCCCGATCCCGCGCCGCACCCCACGACGATCTGATGTCCCAGCAGCACCTGGCCCGGGCCGGCCTGCAGGATGAGCAAGGGCCGCCAGTTCCGCGGGCACATCGGGCCGGTTCCGCAATGTGTGGTCCCAGGCCACTGAGATCGCGGCCCCGGTGCGAAGCCGCGCAGCGACCTCCACAAGCAGGGCACCCACCGGCTCCTCAGGTGTGCGTCCACGCCGTCGTCGTGCTCGCCTGCGCCGCCGCGGCAACACGCGGGCCCCGGGCAGCGGTACTCCCCGGCCCGGGATGGTGAGAATCGCTGCCGCACCCATCACCAACAGCGCCGCCAGCAGCTCCGTCATCGGCACCGTCATCGCCCGGCATCGTCGAGAGTGCGGGCCAGCTCCGGCCACGCCTCAGCCTCGGCGAGCTCGCCGCGACGGTCGCAGCGCAACGCCAACGCTGCCCGGAACCCCTCAGCCCCCTCGGCTCGCAGAACAGCTACCTCAGTCAAGCGCCGCCGCCCCTCCCGGCGCACCAGATGCACCACTGCATGGACGGCGCTGCGCGCCTGAACTGCGACGGTCGCGGGCGACATCCCGGCGAGTGCACCGAGGGCTACCAGCCGGGCCGGGACATCGCGGGCGGCGTTGGCGTGCACTGTGGCCCAGCCGCCGTCGTGGCCGGTATTCAACGCTCCCAGCACTTCCCGCACCTCTGCGCCACGGCACTCGCCGAGGACGAGCCGGTCCGGACGCATTCGCATCGCGGTGCGCACCAGATCTGGCAGCGTGATCTCGCCTGCACCCTGCACATTCGGCCGGCGCACCTGCAGATGCAGCACGTGCGGGTGGTCCGGTGCGAGTTCGGCCGCTTCTTCGATGCAGATGATGCGCTCCCCCGGCGGTACCAGGCTCAGCGCACTCGCCACCAGGGTCGTCTTGCCAGTGCCGGTGGCACCACTGACCAGCACATTCGCCCGGACCTGCACGAGGCGCTCGAGCACCTGGGCGCTACGATCGTCCAGCATGCCGGAGGCCCGCAGCTCGTCCAGCCCGAAAGCCCGCGTGCGCATGGTGCGCAACGAGAGCACCGCCCCCTCGGCGCACAGCGGCGGCAACAGCGCATGCAGGCGGGTCCCATCCGGGAGGCGCCCCTCGGCCACCGGTGCAGCATCGTCGAGACGCTGGCCGGAGGCCGCAGCCAGTCGGGTAGCCAGCTCACGGACGGCACGGAGCCGCCCAGGAACGGCCCGCAATCCCGAGCCACGGTCCACCCATACGCTGCCGTCACCGTTCACGACGACATCACTCACCTGTGGGTCATCCAGGAGTGGTTGCAGGACCGGACCCGCTCCGAGGAACTCGGCACGAGCGGTGCGCTCCAGCGAGAGCAGATCCTTGTCACCGCGCACGCCCGCGGAGCGCCGCACTGCCCTGCTCACCTCCGATGGACCCACCAGCCCGTTGCTGCTGCGCGAGGCGGCACCGTTGAGCAGCGATTCGCGCACATCGCCGAGCTGATCCGAGCCACCCCCAAGAGATGGGGGCGGGGACGGCCGGAGAGTGGACCGCTGGAGAGCGGGTCGTGGGAGGGCGCGGCGCGGGTGCGCCATCAGGAGACCAGATCGAGTTCGTCGACCACCCGGCGTGCACCGCGACGCAACGGACCACGCCGGTACTCGCCTGGGGCCACACCGCGTTCGATCGCGGCTGCCAGGGACCGCTCCTCCCGCATGCTCAGTGCCAGCGGGAGACCGCATGCCTGCGCGAGCTCCGCCGGGGTGAGTCCGCCGGGGGCCGGTCCGCGGACCACCAACCGCAGGTCGATACCTTGCCAGGACGTCACCAGCGCTCGGGCAGCGGCGCCGCTCATCACATCGCAGGGCGTGATCACGTAGACGACGTCGCACGCGTCGGCCCACGCGTTCTGGGTACGTGGCAGATCAAGCACCAGAGCGTCGTGCCCGGCCGCGAGCGCCTCCAGCACCTCTCCCCCGGCGGTGGGTGCCGGTCCGCCGCGCCAGTCCGTGGACAGGACGTGCACGCCATTCCAGGTCGGCAGCGCGCCTGCCAGCGGTTCTTGTGGCATCGCGCCCCGGTCGTCGGCCACATCGGCCCAGCGCAGCCCTCCGATGTGCTCGATCCCGAGCAGGAGGTCGATTCCCGGCCCGCGACCGTCCAGATCAGCAAGCGCGACCCCGAGGCCTGCCTCGGCGCACACGGTGGCGAGCGCGGCGGCAAAGCACGAGGCGCCGGCACCGCCCCTGGCACCCACCACACCCAGCACCTGAGCCCGCCGGTCCCGGCAGGCTGTGCGCACCAGCGCGAGGAGCGCTTCGGCCTCTCCCGGCAAGGACATCATCCGGCCATCGCTCTGCCCGTGCCCGGTCTCAGTCGCCGGTCCGGCGCTCACCCACGCTGCTCTGGCGCCGGGGCGCACCCAGGGTGGATCCTCGTGGCCACGCTCACCGGCACTGTCCAGCAGCAGGCGTGCGCTGGTCGGTGGTGGCGCGCCCGGGGCGTAGACGACCACGGGCTGGTCGGCGAGGGTGACCACCTCGCGCACCGCGTCGATCACGGCAGCATCTGCGGAACGCAGCGCCACCGCCTGCAGGTCCTGACTCATCGATTCTCCCTCCGCCGGAAATCCAGCGTGAGCGAGCGACGGCACGCACCGCCTGCTCACCTGAGGGGGCTGTGGACAGAAGCGCAACCGATGACCAGTTGTGGATACCGGCGCCGAGATCCGCCGTCACCCGGACACGCAATGGTCACGCCGGCGTTCTTTCGGCGTGCCACGGCGCTTCGCAGGCGTCACCATCGATACGGTGAACGCACCCGCCGACTGGAGGATCCCGTGAGTACCGTCCCCCCGCACGATCGCGAGGAACGCGACCCGAACGCTGCACCTGATGAGAGTGCGGCCGCCGACACCACCCAGGCGGCCGACCCCGCGAGTCCTGCCGGCAGCGCGCCCGCTGCCGATTCCGACCGAGCCGATCGCTACCGTGCGGACTCCTCCGCCGGCGTAGCGCCCGACGCTGGCACTGCCGGACCGCTCCCTACCGACCCGGCGTCCCCAGCGCCGCCTGAGACGCCGGAGCCTGTGGTGAACCGGGAGCCCACGGCGACCCCGCCGGCCAGCAGCAGCACCGGCACGGGAGCGCACACACGCGCCGTCGATCCGGAACCGCCAACCCGCCAACTCCCTACCGAAGAGGATGATGCCGTGCTGCGCGAGCAGCGCGCACGCCGGTTCGGGCGAGGAACTGCTACACCTGACCAGGAGCCTCCCGTGACCTCGCCAGCTGCCCCCGGCGGCTACGCCGATCACACGCGCGTGGAACCGACGACCACCCGGGTGGAGACCACGCCCGAGTCCGATGACCCGTTCAGTGACTGGGATGAGGGTCCGCAATCACGCGCCGCCGCCCATTGGTGGGGCATCCTCATCGCGATCGTCTTCGCGCCGGTCGCGTGGTACCTGCTCGTTGACGGTGGCGAGCGCGTCTCCTTCTCGCTGGACCGCAACCTGGAAGCGGTCAACGTGGCCGGTCTGCTTGAGCTGGCCGGTGGAATCGTCTGCACGGTGGTGCTGCTCATCGCAGCACGGTGGTCCTCGGTGGGGCCGATCATCGTCGGTTCTATCGGCACGCTGATCGGGGCTGCCTTCCTCGCCATTCCGGTGATCGTGCAGGACTTCCTGGACCAGCAGGCCACGGTCTTCGATCGGCTGGGCCAGTTCGGGCAGAACGTCTTCGATCACTTGGTGACCGAGGGCCACGCCGGGCGGCTGCTGCTGTACGGGGTGGTGCTGATCTTCGTCGGCATCATCTCGCACGGCGCACGCCGGCAGGGCCGGCGTGAAGAGCGCCGGAAGATCGCAGTGGAGAGCTGAGCACAGCACCCCGTCGACGGCGGCCGGTCCCCTGGCGGGGGCCGGCCGCCGTCGTCTGTGCTCGCCTACACGGGGGGCGGCGCTGGGCATAGGCTGGGCGGGTAGCCATGCACCACAGCCGTTGCTCGGAGGAACAGTGACTGACCACAATCCCGCCCTGGAGAACCTCCTCACCGAGACGCGCGCCTTCGCGCCCTCGGAGGAGTTCGCCGCGGCAGCGAACGCCAAAGACGACATGTACGCCCGCGCCGAGGCCGACCGCCTGGAGTTCTGGGCCGAGCAGGCCCGCCGCCACCTCACCTGGGATACCCCGTTCACCGAGGTGCTCGACTTCTCCGGTGCCCCGACAGCCCGCTGGTTCGCTGACGGCCGCCTGAATGCCGCGTACAACGCCGTGGACCGGCACGTGGAGGCGGGCAACGGTGACCGCATCGCGATTCTGTTCGAGGGCGAGCCGGGTGATACCCGCACACTCACCTACGCCGAGCTGCAGCGTGAGGTCTCCAGGGCCGCGAACGCCCTGGAGTCGCTCGGCGTGGTGACGGGTGACAGGGTAGCTATCTATCTGCCGATGATCCCCGAGGCCGTGATCGCGATGCTGGCCTGCGCCCGCATCGGCGCCGCCCACTCGGTGGTCTTCGGCGGCTTCTCCGCCGAGGCCCTGTACTCGCGCATCATCGACGCCGATGCGAGCGCTGTGATCACCGCCGACGGCGGATACCGCCGCGGTAAGCCCAGCGCCCTCAAGCCCGCCGTGGACGAGGCGCTGACCAAGGGCGAGACGAACGTCAAGCACGTGCTGGTGGTGCGCCGCACCGAGCAGGACGTGGCGTGGACGGACGGCCGGGACGTGTGGTGGCACGAGGCGCTCGCCGAGGCGCCGGAGAAGCACACGCCCGTAGCGGTGGAGGCCGAGCACCCGCTGTTCATCCTCTACACCTCCGGCACCACCGGTAAGCCCAAGGGGATCCTGCACACCACCGGCGGCTACCTCACCCAGGCGGCCTACACGCACTGGAACGTGTTCGATCTCAAGCCGGAAACGGACGTGTACTGGTGCACGGCCGACGTCGGCTGGGTCACCGGGCACTCCTACGTCACCTACGGCCCGCTCATCAACGGTGCCACCCAGGTGATCTACGAGGGCACCCCGGACAGCCCGCACCAAGGGCGTTGGTGGGAGATCGTGGAGAAGTACGGCGTCACGATCCTCTACACGGCCCCGACGGCGATCCGCACCTGCATGAAGTGGGGTGAGGAGATCCCGGGCAAGTTCGACCTGAGCACCCTGCGGGTGCTGGGGAGTGTGGGTGAGCCGATCAACCCTGAGGCGTGGATGTGGTACCGCCGGGTGATCGGTGGAGACAAGGCCCCGATCGTGGACACCTGGTGGCAGACGGAGACTGGCGCGATCATGATCTCGCCGCTGCCGGGCGTCACGGCCACCAAGCCCGGCTCGGCGCAGGTGCCGGTGCCGGGTATCTCGACGAGCATCTGGGATGACGCCGGGCAGCCGGTCGGTCCAGGGGGCGGCGGCTACCTGGTGCTGGACCAGCCGTGGCCCTCGATGCTGCGCGGCATCTGGGGCGATGAGGAGCGGTTCAAGGAGACCTACTGGTCCCGCTTCCCCGGCACATACTTCGCCGGCGACGGTGCCAAGTACGACGCCGACGGCGACATCTGGCTACTCGGCCGGGTGGATGACGTGATGAACATCTCGGGGCACCGCCTGTCCACCACGGAGATCGAATCCGCCCTCGTCTCGCACGAGTGGGTGGCCGAGGCCGCCGTGGTGGGCGCCAGTGATGAGACCACCGGCCAGGCCGTGGTGGCCTTCGTGATCCTGCGCGGCGAAGCCCAGGAGAAGGCCGATGAGGTGGGTGAGGGGGCCGATGTGGTCGCCGCACTGCGCAACCACGTCGCCTCCGAGATCGGCCCCATCGCCAAGCCGCGCTCGATCCTCGTGGTGGCGGAGCTGCCGAAGACCCGCTCGGGAAAGATCATGCGCCGGCTGCTGCGGGACGTGGCCGAAAACCGTCAGGTGGGCGATGTGACCACCCTCGCGGACAGTTCGGTGATGGACCTGATTTCCACCGGGATGCAGGGCAGCTCCAGCCAGGATTGACCCGCTTCCCCGCTGCTGTGGGGGAACGGTGTGGCCGGTACTGAACGCGAAACCGGCTACACCGTTGCCCCACTTTCGGATGAGGCAGGGGCGCTTGGCCCACGGGGAGTTGTCCCTCTCGGGGATGATTTGCCGCGCCGGTCGGCGCGGTAACGTCGCCTCTCGTGACTGTTGACCCTGCGATCGTGTTGGCCGCTGGGCCCTGGACCCACCGGATGGTGGCCGCTAACGGAGGCCGATTCCACCTGGCCCTGGCCGGCCCCGATGACGGCGATGCTCCCCTCGTGGTGCTCCTGCACGCCTTTCCGCAGTTCTGGTGGGCGTGGCGTGCGCAGCTCCCCGCGCTGGCTACCGCCGGCTACCGGGTGGCGGCTATGGACCTGCGCGGCTACGCGGGATCCGACAAACCTCCCTCGGGTCACGACACCCCATCGATGGTGGCGGACGTACGCGGGGTGATCCGCTCGCTCGGGGCGAGCGACGCCGTCGTGATCGGGCACGGCCTCGGCGGCCAGGTGGCCTGGTCGATGCCGGCGATTGCACCGGAGGTGACCCGCGCGATCGCAGTGCTGGGCGCCCCGCACCCGGTGCCATTGCACACGCCATCGGTGCGGGTCACGCCGGCGGGGACGCTGGCAACGTTGGCGAAGTTCCAGGTGCCGTGGTTCCCGGAGCGGTCCTTCACCCGTTCCGACGGCGTCGCTCGCCTCCTGCGTGCGTGGGGAGCGCCCGGCTGGGAGCCGGAGTCCGTGGAGCTGTACACGCAGGCGATGCAGTTGCCGTTCGTGGCGCACAGCGCGATGGAGCAGCTGCGCTGGTCATTGCGGTCCACCCCTCGCGTGGACGGCCAGCAGTACCGTGCGCAGGTGACCACCGGTATCGGCGTTCCGGTGCTGTCTGTGCGTGGTTCGGCGGACCCGGTGTTCAGTTCGAGCTCATACCGGCGGGACGGGGACTACACGCACGCCCGCTACTCCCGGGTGACGATCGACGGCGCCGGGCACTGGCTTCCTGAGGAAGCGCCGGAGGAGGTCAGTGAGCTATTGATCGGATGGCTCGACGAGCTCGAGTGAGCCGCCGAGGTAAGCGACTTCCATCGTCTCCGGAACACGCCTGAGTGACCGAAAAGGTTGCTTCACTTCTTCGCTTGTCTGTTCCGTCCCTTTCCAGCGGCCTTCGCGCCTGTCTTCACTGCTACTTTCATTGCCGGCGGCTCGCCCGTTGGATAGGACGGGCACAGGTCGGCGATCGGACATCCTTCGCAGGCGGGCTTGCGGGCGGTGCAGGTACGCCGGCCGTGGAAGATCAGGCGGTGGCAGAGCATCACCCAGCGTTCGGCCGGAAACAGCTCCATCAAGTCCCGTTCCACCTTCAGCGCATCGGTGTTCGTGGTCCATCCGAGGCGCCGGGAGAGCCGGCCGACGTGGGTGTCCACGGTGATCCCCGGGACGTCGAAGGCGTTGCCGAGCACCACATTGGCGGTCTTGCGGCCGACGCCTGGGAGAGCGACCAGTTTCTCCAGAGTGGAGGGAACCTCTCCCCCGTGCTCGGCCACCAGCGCGGCACCGATGCCCTGCACGGCGGCGGCCTTGTTCCGGAAGAATCCTGTCGGCCGGATGAGCTCTTCCAACTCGCTGCGATCGGCTCCGGCGTAGGCAGCGGCATCGGGAAACCGGGCGAACAGGGCGGGTGTGGTGAGATTCACCCGCACGTCCGTGCACTGGGCCGAGAGCACCGTGGCCACGAGGAGCTCCAGCGGTGTGCGATAGTCGAGTTCGCAGTGCGCATCGGGGTACGCCTCGCCAAGGAGTTCGTCGATCTGGAGCGGTTCTGCGCGCACTCGAGTTCCTCCTGAACTGCGGCGTTCGTGACTGACATGGTCAGCCTACGCAGCGTTGCGGACGTGCCCACCTGCCGAAGAGTGGCAGACTGTGGCTGACCTCACAGCAACTGAAGGGACATCCTGAGATGGACGAGGCTGTCGTTCGATCCGCCCCGCTCTTCGCTGAGCTGAGCGATGAGAGTTATCGCGCGGTTCGCGAACGCACCGGAGAACTCACGTTCCGTCGCGGTGAGGAGATCTTCCACGAAGGCTCCGCCGGCGACCGGCTCTACGTGATCGGTTCCGGCAAGGTGAAGCTCGGGCACATGGCCCCCGACGGCCGTGAGCACCTCCTCGCCATCCTCGGCCCCGGCGAGATTCTTGGCGAGGTGTCCCTGTACGACCCGGGCAAGCGCACCGCCACGGCCACGGCCCTGGCCACCACCGAGTTGGTCGAGTTGAGCCACCAGGGCCTGCTGCAGATCCTCGACGCGCGCCCCGAGGTCTCCCAGCATCTGCTGCGCTCCCTGGCGATGCGGCTACGGCAGACCAATGACAAGGTGGCCGATCTGATCTTCTCCGACGTGCCCGGCCGGGTCTCGAAGGCGCTGTTGGACCTGGGTCGACGGTTCGGTGAGCGCACCGATTCCGGGCTCCGGGTCACCCATGACCTCACCCAAGAGGAACTTGCCCAGCTCGTCGGAGCCACCCGCGAGACGGTGAACAAGGCACTGGCCGAATTCTCCAACCGCGGCTGGATCCAGCTGCAGGGCCGCACGGTGGTGCTGGTGGATATCGACCGGCTGACCCACCGCGCCCGCTGACACCCACACCAACGCCCTGACGACGGCCCGCCTGGCCGGTCGTCAGGGCGTTCGTCTACGTGGGGCTTACCTCGACGATGAGCTCCACTTCGACCGGTGCGTCCAGTGGGAGCACAGCCACTCCGACGGCGGACCGTGCGTGCACGCCCGCCTCACCAAAGATGTCCTGCAGCACGTTCGAGGCCCCGTTGATCACCCGGGGCTGCCCCGTGAATGTTGGATCCGAAGCGACGAAGCCGACCACTTTGACCACCCGGACGATCCGATCCACGCCGCCGGCCAGCGATGCGGCCGCGGCGACGGCGTTGAGTGCGGCAACGCGGGCGGCCGCCGTGGCGTCAGCCTCACTGACCAGGCCCTCACCCTCGCCCACCTTGCCGGCATGCTCAAGGGCCCCGGAGACCAACGGCACCTGGCCGGAGGTGTAGATCAGGGTGCCCCACTGCACGGCCGGTGCATAGGAGGCCACCGGTGGGACGACGTCGGGCAGCTCGATACCAAGCTCGGCCAGACGCGCGGAGGCGCTCACTCCTTCGCTCGTTTCAGGTAGGCAACCAGCCCGTTGTTGTCCGGGCCAGGCACCACCTGGACGAGTTCCCAGCCGTCCTCACCCCATTGGTCGAGGATCTGCTTGGTGGCATGGATGATCAGCGGTACGGTCGCGTACTCCCAGCGTGTCATGCCGCGATCCTACGAGACGCCGCTACTTGCCACCCATCGGCGCGCCTTCGACCGCCGCGTCCCGATGAACGTGTCCAGCTCCTCGTCATCGAGCTCTCCCAGCGCGATCCGCCATGAGTCCACATCTGGCTCATTGCGCAGCAATGCCCGGCGTTCGCGTTCGGTCATTCCTCCCCACACCCCGAACTGGATCCGATTGTCGAGCGCATCCACCAGGCATTCCAACCGCACCGGGCAGGTAAAGCAGATCTCGCGCGCTTCGCGCTGTGCTGCCCCCTGCACGAACAGTTCATCTGGCGATCGTGCCGCGCACGCCGCCCTGAGCGTCCATTCCTCATCGAACCTGATGCTCATGTACACCTCTCCACCCTGAGTGGCGTGACCGATTCAAAAGCGAGTCAAGCTGACTACTTGACCTCCCCCGAGGCCCACCCTTGCTGTCAACGTCAGCGATCACAGTCGCCACGAGCGTTATATCTCGAATCCGGCCACAACGAAAGTCGAGATGGGCCACGGGTCAGCCGGGCAACGTACTCTTGGGGTATGGCTCCTCCTTCACGAGCGACCTCTCGCACGGTCAACGTGGCGCAGTTGGTCTCCATGTTCCTCGCGTTCCTGATGGTCGCGGGCGTAGGCGGCGTGCTCTCGGCGGGCTTCGTCATGCCGGCCGTGGCCGCCCTCGGTGCGACCACCGACGCCGCCACGCGGATGTTCGACGAACTGCCCACTGAACTGGGCAGCGAGGAACTCTCCGAGCAGAGCGTGATCCTGGCCTCGGACGGTTCGGTGCTCGCGCGCTTCTACCTCGAGGACCGAATCGTGCGGCCGATGGATCGGATCTCCGAGAACGTCCAACTGGCCGTGGTGGCCGTGGAAGACCAGCGCTTCTACGACCATGGCGGGGTGGACCCGGAAGGGATCATGCGTGCCGCCGTCCAGAACGTGCTCGGTATGAGTGATCAGGGCGGGTCGACCCTGACCCAGCAGTACGTGAAGAACGTGCTGATCGAGGCCGGCCGGCGCGCCGAAGATGCCGACGCGATCGCCGCGGCCACCGCACCTACCCTCGGCCGTAAGCTCCGTGAGGCGAAGCTGGCGATCGCATTGGAGCAGCAACGCAGTAAAGACGAGATCCTCGAGGGGTACCTGAACATCGCGCAGTTCGGCCCGTCGCAGTACGGCGTGGAGGCCGCCTCCCGGTACTTCTTCTCGCACAGCGCCGCCGAACTCACCGTGGCCGAGGCCGCACTACTGGCCGGGATCACCCAGAATCCGGCCAAGCACAACCCGGTGGTCAATCCGGAGAACGCACAGATTCGCCGCGACACAGTGCTCCGGCTGATGCTCAACCAGGAGAAGATCACCCAGGAGGAGTTCGACGAAGCCGTCGCCACTCCGATCGAGGACATGCTCGGCGACGATGTACAACGGACCCCGAACGGGTGCGCCACCGCAGGGACAGCGGCGTACTTCTGCGACTACGTCCGGGCCGAGGTACTGCGGAGTCCGGAGTTCGGTGAGACCCAGGCCGATCGTTATCAGCTCCTGGTCCGTGGCGGTCTGCGGATCGAGACCACGATCGACCCGGACATGCAGCAGGACGCCTACGACGCCTTGGTGGAGAACATCCCGATCGACGATGAGTCGGGCGTGTCCACCGCCACGTCCACGGTCGAACCGGGCACCGGACGAATTCTCGCGATGGCGCAGAACACCCCGTACGGCGCGGCCACAGAGGACAACCCACGCGCGACGCAAGTGAACTTCAACACCGACCAGTCCCACGGCGGATCGCGAGGGTTCCAGACCGGCTCGACCTTCAAGGCGTTCATCCTCACGCAGTGGCTCATCGACGGGCACTCACTGAGCGAGCGGGTGGACGGTACTGACAACCAGTCCTTCCCACGCTCCTCCTGGAACACGTGTCTGCCGCAGTTCGTCGATGTCAATGCCTGGGAGCCGGCCAACCTAGAAAGTGCCGGCGGCTCGCAGATGACTGTGCTCGACGCCACGCGCCAGTCGGTGAACACAGCGTTCGCGAATATGTCGAACCAGCTCAATCAGTGCGATATTGCTGACACGGTGCAACGCATGGGTTTCCACCACGCCACAGTCGAACCCGGCGAGCCGTATACCGGTCCGGGCTATGACGAACCGTACGGGGACTACTCGATGGCCGTGGTGCCGTCCATGGCCCTGGGAGCGAACGAGGTGGCACCGCTGACCATGGCGGCCGCCTTCGCCACCTACGCCTCCGGTGGCACCTACTGCACGCCGATCGCGATCGAGCGGGTGGTGAACCAGGACGGTGAAGACATTCCCGTGCCGGACGCGGAATGCAACCAAGTACTCGAACCCCGGGTCGCGAACGCCATGAACTACGCGCTGCAGGAGGTGGCGGGCCCCGGTGGTACAGGCGAGAACGCCCAGCTCTCCGGGCGTCCCATCGCGGGCAAGACCGGGACGGCGAACGACGACTCCGCCGCGTGGTTCGTGGGCTACACACCGCAACTCGCCACGGCTGCCTGGGTGGGGTACTCCGAGGGCACCGGATCGATGATCGGCGAGACGATCAACGGTGTCACCCGTCAGTACTGGTATGGCGGGAACATCGCGGCCCCGATCTGGCAGGACTATATGTCCGAGGCCACCGAGGGCATGGATGTGGAGGAGTTCCCGGAAGCGAACGATCGCGAGATCTACGGTGAGCGCCGCGCGGTGCCCAGTGTGGTCGGGATGAGCCAAAGTGACGCCGAGAGCACGCTGCGCGCCTCCGGATTCCAACCCCGCGCCAGTGCCACCACCTACAGCGACAGCGTGCCTGCAGGTAACGTGATCGGCACCAATCCAGGGGCCGGATCGCAGTTGCGCCCCGGATCCTCCGTGGGGCTGATCATCAGCAACGGGGCCGAACCGGAAGAGGACGAGTCCGATGACGACGACGATGACAACGGCGGCGGTTCGGGCAATGGCGGCGGAAACGGCAATGGCGGCGGGAATGGCAATGGTCGCGGCAACAACGACGACGACTGACACCGACCACTGGTGATGTCTTCCTCAACTCCGTCAGGCCCCGCCCGGGGCGCCCTCACCGCGGTAGGTGCCGTGGCTGCCGTCGGACTCGGTGTGCTCGGCTGGTCCCTTCTCGAAGCTCGGGCCTACACCGTGCGCCAGGTGCGGATCCCGATCCTGGCGCCCACGGCGCCGGAGATCCGGCTACTGCACATCTCGGACCTGCACCTGCTCCCCCGCCAGCACCGCACGATCGCATGGCTGCGCAGTTTGGCGGCACTCGAACCGGATCTGGTGGTCAACACCGGCGACAACATGGCGCACCGCCGCGCCTTGCCCGCGGTGCTGCACGCACTTGAGCCACTCCTGACTCGCCCTGGCGCATTCGTGATGGGCTCCAACGACTACTTCGGCCCGCAGGCGAAAAACCCAGCCCGATACCTCCTCGCCGACCCTCGCCGACCGGACTCTGGCGATCAACCCCCGGAGAATCTGCCTGGGCGGGAGCTGGGCAAGGCGTTCTCCGCCGCCGGGTGGCGAGACCTGACGAATCGGCGCGACACGCTCACCGTTCGAGGCGTCGAGTTCGAGCTGGTCGGAGTCGACGATCCACACCTGGACCGGGACAGCTTCCCTGCTCGCGAGGACGCCCCTTCCGATGCGAGCGCGGCGGTGCGGCTGGGCGTCGCACACGCGCCCTACCAGCGGGTGCTGAACACGATGCACGCGGACGGATGCGAGGTGATCCTCGCCGGTCACACGCACGGCGGGCAACTGTGCGTGCCCGGCTACGGAGCTCTGGTGACCAATTGCGACCTCGACACCAGCCGCGCTAGTGGGCTCAGCGGGTGGCCCGGGACTGCCGGCGATCCCGGTTCTGCATGGCTGCATGTGAGCAACGGGATCGGCACCAGCCCATACACGCCCGTGCGATTCGCGTGCCGGCCGAGCGTCACCCTGGTGACCCTCACTTCGCGAACCTGACCAGCCTGCCGTGCCATGCGGCAGATGCGATCGCGCCGATCGCGCCGATCGCGCCACCGTCGATCCACCACATGCGGGCGAATGTGACCCCGCGCACACGGCCAGTTTCGCTCCAGGGCCGATGCTCCGCTATCCTGGCCAGGCTGCTCCGGGGTGTGGCGCAGCTTGGTAGCGCGCTTCGTTCGGGACGAAGAGGTCGCAGGTTCAAATCCTGTCACCCCGACACACGAACGCTGGCGAGCACCTCCGAACGAGGGGGCGCTCGCCAGCGTTCTATTGTTTGACCCCGAATGGAGCGGAAGGAGCGCAGCGGCGGCTCCCACCACCCGGCCTACCGATCGAACGGCTCGTAGCAGTCGAAGGTCTCCAGACGAACGATCCGCCCGTCCTGAACTGTCGCGAACTGGGCGATATGAGCGGTGAGCATCTGCCCGCGACGGAACGGGCCGGCGTCGGCTGCCACCTCACCCTCCCAGGTCAGGCGGACCGCCACCTCATCCCCCGCTGTCACACATGCGTGCACCGCGTAGCGCTGCACAGCGAGCAGTGACGCCCCAGCCGTGGATGCGGCGATCATGTCCCCGACGGTCGCTGTGGCTCCATCCGGTTTGAGCACATTCGGTCGCTCCACCAGCTCTGCCTCCGGCGCGAAGAGCTCACGCAACTGCTCTCCATGTCCTCCGGATTCCAGCGCCTCGTGGAGCCTGCGGAGCACGGTGAACGGCTCACTCTCGGATGCAGTCGTCGGCGGCGCATCGGCTTCGTTCTGAGTTCTCATATCCACAACCGTAGTTGTTGATCTACGAATGCTCAACCATGGTTGTGCGAAACTGAGGCATGCCTGCCGTCCACCCCGCGTCCCTCGACATCGCCACCCTCGCCTGGCTGACCGGATCGGCCGCCAACGACTACCTGCTCGAGCGGCTGCACCGCCTCGGCCATCAGGGCGTGCGGACGTCGCACGGCTACGTCATCCAGCACCTGATCGACGGCGGGCCCACCGTGACCGAGCTGGCGGCTCATCTGGGCGTCACTCAGCAGGCCGCGTCCAAGTACGTGCGAGAGCTCGAGAGCCTCGGGTACGTGCAGCGCGCAGCCGACGCCGACGATGCGCGAGTCCGGAGGCTGTCGCTGACCGAGCGCGGGCACGAACTCGTCACCGACAGTCGCCAGGCTCGGACCGAACTGGAGTACGCCCTCGTCGAGCGAGCCGGAGCCAGTGCCGTGACGCAGGCCGGAACTGTGCTCAGCCACCTGCTCGATCTGGTCCACGGCACCGACGGCGTCACCCGCCGTGCCACACGCCCGCCGCAGCCGTAGCCACAGGACTGGCGCAGGCTACCGTCAGCCTTCCCTGGCCGCCGACGCCGGGCTCACCGGCTCCGCCGACGTGCCCCGCCACCGGGCGACAGCACGCATGACGTGGTAGATCCCCAGCGCTGCGGCCGTGCCCAGAGCAATACCCTCGAACGTCATATCCCCGGCGACCCACGTGAAGTTCGCGATCCCCACAACCAGCGCGATGCCCGCGGTTGTGAGGTTCACCGGGTCGGAGAAGTCGACCTTGTTCTGCACCCAGATGCGCGCGCCGAGGATGCCGATCAGGCCGTACAGCACTGTGCCAGCACCGCCGAGCACACCGACCGGCACCGTGGCCACCAGCTCGCCGAACTTCGGGGACAGGCTCAGCAACAGCGCGACTCCTGCCGCCACCCAGTACGCGGCCGTCGAGTACACCTTGGTGGCCGCCATGACGCCGATGTTCTCGGCATACGTGGTCGTACCCGAACCGCCGCCGGCGCCGGCGAGCGTCGTCGCCACACCGTCGGCCAGCAGTGCGCGCCCCATCACATCGTCGAGGTTCTCACCGGTCATCGCGGCCACGGACTTCACGTGGCCGACGTTTTCCGCGATCAGCACCAGCACCACCGGCACGAACAGCCCGAGCACCGCGACTTCGAAGTGCGGAGCGGTGAATTGCGGCAGGCCCACCCAGGCGGCATCCTGCACGGCGTCGAAGCCGACCTCACCACGAACCACTGCGACCGCATAGCCCACCAGCACACCGAGCAGGATTGCCAACCGGCCCAGCAGGCCCCGGAACAGCACGGTGATCAGCACGATGGCAGCGATGGTGACCACCGCCGTCACGGGGGCAGACTGCACGTTGTCCCAGGCCGCAGGGGCGAGGTTCAGACCAATCAGTGCCACGATCGTGCCGGTGACGATCGGCGGCATCACTACATCGATCCAGCGCGCCCCGGCGAGATGGACCACGAGGCCTACCATGGCGAGCAACACACCGACCACGAGCACTCCCCCGAGGGCCGAGGCCATCCCTTGCGACGCCGTCGCGGCACCGATGGGGGCGATGAACGCGAAAGACGACCCCAGGTAGCTCGGCACCCGGCCGCGGGTGATCAGCAGGAACCCGGCCGTCCCGATCGCGGAGAAGAACAGCGTGGTCGCCGGCGGGAACCCAGTCAGCAACGGCACCAGGAACGTGGCACCGAACATCGCCACCACATGCTGTGCACCGATGCCGATGGTGCGCGGCCAACTCAATCGCTGCCTGGGCGCCACCACCTCTCCTGGCGCGATGCTCTTTCCGTCCCGGTACACCGTCCAGGTGGGCACAGTTCTCCCTCGTCTCGTCCGAGCGGGCCACGCTCGTGGCCCCGCCAGATCGTAGTGGCCCACGACGGCGGCCCGCGCCTTTCGTAGACCGCGTCACCGTAGGAATCCCCTTCCCAGGTTTGAATCCCGTTGCGCGCCCTCGGTAGCGGATTCGAACCGGGCACGTGGATTCGAATGACAGCGACAGGCGCGGTGGCGCGAGGCACCCGTGCGAGGATCGGTCCATGCCAGTCCCAGATTTCGTCCTCGAACTGCGCCGGCATGTGGGCACCGCACCCCTGTGGCTCTCCGGGGTGAGTGCCGTGGTGCTCGATCCCGAGGGCCGGATCTTGCTGGGGCAGCGGGCCGATACCGGGCGCTGGGCCGTGATCAGCGGAATCCTCGATCCGGGTGAGCAGCCTGCGATAGCAGCGATCCGGGAGGTTGCGGAGGAGACCGGCGTCCGGGCCGAGGCGGACGCGCTGGTCTCGGTGATGAGCGGGGAGCAGATCACCTACCCGAACGGGGACCAGGCCAGTTACCTCGATCTCACCTTCCTGTGCCGGTACATCTCAGGCGAGGCCCACGTGGGCGACGACGAGTCGCTCGACGTGGCCTGGTTCGCCCCGGATGCGCTACCCGCGGATCTGCAGGAGTCCTCTCGGCAGCGCATCGCCGACGCGCTCGCCTACGACCCGGCCGCGGGGACTCGCTTCATCCGCTGATCGCCCTCCCGAACGCTGAGCTCTGCGTGTGGGGCGTGGTGTGCTGTGGGGTGCGGGGCGGGGTCAGGCCGAACGCCGACCGTACGCCGTCAGAGCTGCCAGTGACCCGGTGACGGCGAGCACCGCCAGGCTCAGCACGATCGGTGGGAACTGATCGGCGGTGAGCACGCCCGCGATACCGATCACCACCAACGCCGCCATCGCCACGAACCGGGATCGGGCGAACCGGCCGAACCGCGAACCCAGGTACAGCAGGTTGCCCACCAGGTAGACCAGCGGACCAGCCACGGTCACGATCACCACCGTGGGCGTGAGGTGCTCATGCGAAAGGCGCAGCTCCACGGATACGGCGAACAGGATGGCGCCCAGCACCATGAACGCGTGGGCGTAGGCGAAGGCGGAGCGCAGGGCCGCCGTCGAGGTGTCACCCCCGTGCACATCGTGACCGGCGAGCGCGAAGTAATTCCACCAGAGCACGAACAGGCCGGCGAAGCCGAGGAAGAGGCTGAGCGCGAGTGAGCCCGTGAGGACGCCCTCGTCCACCACCGCACCGCCCATCAGCAGAATTGACTCACCCAGGGCAATGATGAAGACCAGGCGATTACGCTCGGCGAGATGCTCGGCATCGGTGTCCCACAGATGCATCGGGGCCGCGCCCACCCCGGGTACCTTGAAGTTCGCGATCGGCGCCGCGTAATCCACGAGCACCGCAACCAACCAGAGCCACAGCCGCAGATCCGGATCGACGACGGCGCCCGCCACCCAGAAGATGCCGGCACCCAGCGTCCACAGCAGGAGCATCCGGTAGTTCGTGGCCATCTGCTGGCCACGGAAAGCCACCATCATGACCACGGGGCGCAGCACGCCGGCGAACAGGTAGCAGGCCACGAAGAGCCACGCCTTGTCGCCGAAGGCGCTCGGAATCGCCACCGCCATCCCGAGGGAGGCGAGCATCAGCACCCCGGTGATCAGATGCACTGCGGTGCGCCGCGGGTCGAGCCAGTTCATGGCCCACGCGGTGTAATTCCACCCCCACCACACGGCGGCGAACACGATCACGGTCTGCGCCGCGCCATGCCAGGAGAGGTGGTGCAGCAGCAGGTGGGAGAGCTGGATGATCGCGAAGACGTAGACGAGATCGAAGAACAGTTCGGCGGGGCCAACTTCGGAGCGGCGCTCCTGTGGGCGGGCGAGAACAGACATGGGCAGCCTTGGGGACGGGCCGCACTCAGGTGCGGAGCGGGTTCGACGGACTCAGGGGACTCTGACTCGGCGCATGCGCCGCAGAGCTCAGCCCTCGCGGATGGTCATCGAGGCAAGCTTGTCCCCTGCGGTGCGGAACTCGAAGCGGGACAAGCCGTTCGCGTGGGTGCTGCGCCAATCTCCGATGACGACGACGATGTCACCATCGACCGTCACCGACGTGGGAGTCAGCACGCCGGTGGCGCCGATGAACTCCTTGTCGCTCCAGCCCTTGATCTCGGCGCGGCCGGTGAAGATCCGGCCCCAGTCATCGACGAAGCCGTCGGCAGCGAACGCATCGAGGAAGCCGTCCTCGTCGTGGGCGTTGACGGTCTCGATGAACGACGCGACGGGTTCGGGTGCGGACACTGTGGTCATGGCTACTCTCCTTCTGACTGTGGCCAACTCGTGATGCCGACTCACGTGCCGACGCGGCCGGCCCCGGGCAACACTCGTACAGCGGCAGCGTAGCGAAGGGACCCAAGCCGCCGCCTCCGTATCGCCGCCCCTCATAGTGCCGAGCGCCAACCCGTGCGGCGTGTGTTTCAGAACGCCGCACGGGTTGGCGCTCGGGTGAGAGGTGAGCGGCCAGCCAGAGAGACAGCCCGTCACACCCGGCGGCGGGTGGCAGCGGCGATCGCAAGACGCTCGAGCACGCCTTCAGTGACCTCCCAAGACATGCACGCATCCGTGACCGACTGGCCGTACATCAACCCGCTCGGCGCCGGCTCCTGGCGCCCTTCCACGAGGAAGCTCTCCAGCATCACCCCCGCAATGGAGCGCTCCCCGGCAGCGACAGCGTCGGCGATCTCACCGGCCACCTGCGCCTGGCGCACATGGTCCTTCCCGGAGTTTCCGTGGCTGGCGTCCACCATCACACCGGCCCGGCCGACGCCGGCGAGCCGCTCCGCCACCGCACGGACGTGCTCGGCACCGTAGTTCGGTCCGCGGCGCCCGCCACGCAGGATCACGTGCGAGTCCGGGTTACCGGCCGTCTCCACGAGCGCGGCCCGCGCCTGCGTATCCACACCCAGGAATGCCTGCGGCGCGGCGGCGGCCACGCAGGCGTCCACGGCGACCTGCACATCGCCGTCGGAGGAGTTCTTGAACCCCACCGGCATGGACAGCCCGGAGGCGAGCTGGCGGTGCACCTGCGATTCCACAGTGCGGGCGCCGATCGCGCCGTAGCTGACCGTGTCCGCGATGTACTGCGGGGATGTGGTCTCCAGGAACTCACACCCCGCCGGCACCCCTTCGGCGAGCACGTCGAGCAGCACCTGCCGGGCCAGGCGCAAGCCGCGCGGGATGTCGTAGGAGCCGTCCAGGCCAGGATCGTTGATGAGGCCCTTCCACCCGGTGGTGGTGCGCGGCTTCTCGAAGTAGACCCGCATCACCAGCACGAGGTCGTCGCTGAACCGAGAGGCCACCCTGGCCAGCCGGCTCGCGTACTCGATGGCGGCGACCGGATCGTGCACACTGCACGGGCCGACCATCACGAGCAGCCGGTCATCGGCCCCGGCGAGCACGTCGGCGGCATCGGCCCGAGCGCTGGCCACGAGCTCTGCCACCGAGGCGGGAAGGGGCAGCTCGGCGAGCACTTCGCCGGGGGTGGGGAGCGGATCCATGCGGCGCACCCGTAGGTCACCCGTGTCCGCGGCAGTCCGTTCGGCGGTGGGAGTGGTGGTCATCAGTGGTTCCTCACAGTGTGGAGGCGAACTCACCGATGCTCCGGAGCGCCCGCCTCAATGGCGAAGGGCGCGGACCTCATGGTCCACGCCCTGGTCGGCTCCGGATGCGCGCGTCAGCTGGTCGCGGCGGCCGGAGCCGACACAAACCAATACCAACGAACCGAATGCATGGCTGAGACCCTACACCACCCTGTCAGCTCGCCCCGTCCGCCGTTCAGCCGAACGCCACCCTGTGCGAGAGCAACCGGTGGCGGGCCGCACGCGTGTGCGTTCGGCACGGGATCACGAGGCCGGCGGCACTTCCCGCTGCTCCGGGCCGACGTACTCGCTCAACGGCCGGATCAGAGAATTGGCCTCCAACTGCTCCATGATGTGGGCGGTCCACCCGGTCACCCGGGAGGCAACGAACAGTGGTGTGAAGGTGGGCGTATCGAAGCCCATCAGGTGGTAGGCGGGGCCAGCCGGGTAGTCGAGGTTCGGCAGGATGTTCTTGCGCGAGGTCATCGCCTGCTCAAGGGCAGCGTAGAGATCGCCCATATCCTGCCTGCCGGAGTGCTCGACCAGATCGTCCAGCACCGCCTTCATCGTGGGTACGCGGGAATCGCCGTTCTTGTAGACGCGGTGCCCGAATCCCATGATCTTGCGCTTCTCGGCGAGGGCGGCCTCCAGCCACTCGTCAGCCTTCTCGGCATCGCCGATCTCCTCGAAGACGGCCATCACTGCCTCGTTCGCACCACCGTGCAGCGGTCCCTTGAGCGCACCGACCGCCCCGGTCACCGCCGAGTACAGGTCCGACAACGTGGACGTGATCACCCGCGCCGTGAAGGTGGAGGCATTGAATGAATGCTCGGCGTACAGGATCATCGAGACGTTGAACGCCTGCTCCACCGCCGGCGCCGGTTCACTCCCGAAGGTCATCCAGAGGAAGTTCGCCGAGTAGCCCAGATCCGCGCGCGGCTCGATCAGATCCTCGCCGCGGCGGCGGCGCTGGTCGTAGGCCACGATCGCCGGGAGCTGGGCGAAGAGGTACATCGCGCGCCCCTCGTTGAGGGTGCGGTCGGTCAGCCCATCCGGCTGCAACAGTGTGTCATCGAAGGTGCCCAACTGGCTGACTGCCGTGCGCACCACGTCCATCGGATGGGCCGTCGTCGGCAAGGCGTCGATGAGCTCTCGCGTGCGCGAATCGAGTGGGCGCAGTGATCGCTCGAGCTTCTCGAACTCGGCCAATTCGTCCGGCCCGGGCAGCTCCCCATGCCAGAGCAGGTGGGCGACCTCCTCGAACGAGCAGTGCTCGGCCAGCTCCTGCACGGGATAGCCGCGATAGAGCAGCGAGTTGGTCTCGGGGTTGACCTTCGAGATCGCGGTGGTGTCCACCACCACGCCTGCCAGGCCCTTGTGCATGTCAGTCATGTGTCCTCCTCATTGTCGGCATAGCTGCGTCAGGAGTTCAGTCAGGAGTTCGTCGGGCCCCGGTAGACGGAGGCGTCGAATGCCTCGTACCCGGCGTAGTCCACCAGTTCATACAGGCGTGTGCGGGTCTGCATCCGCTCCACCAGGTTCACCTGGGAGCCGGCGGCGGCGATCTCGTCCAGGCCTGCCTCGGCAGCGCCCATGGCGAGCCGGAAAAGAGTCACCGGGTAGATCACGATCTGCACCCCGGCGTCGGCGAGCTGACCGGTGGTGAGGAGCTCGGACTTGCCGAACTCGGTCATATTCGCCAGCACAGGCACGTCCACCGCGGATGCGATCGCCTCGAACTCACGCTGGTCACGCATCGCCTCGGCGAAGATCGCATCCGCCCCCGCATCCACGTAGGCCTTCGCCCGTTCGACGGCGGCCCCCACCCCTTCCAGGGCGCGCACGTCGGTGCGTGCCATCAGGAGGAAGTCTGGGTCACGCCGGGCCTTCACGGCCGCCTCGATCCGTTGGACGGCCGTGGGGAGGTCCACCACGGACTTTCCTTCGAGATGACCGCACCGCTTGGGATTGACCTGGTCTTCGATGTGGCAGCCCGCCAAGCCTGCGTCCTCGAGAGTCTGCACGGTCCGTGCGAGGTTCAGTGGTTCACCGAATCCGGTATCCGCATCCACGATCGTGGGCAGGTCGGTCATCCGGGCGATCTGCCCCGACCGCATGGCCACCTCCGGCAATGTGGTCAGGCCGATGTCCGGCAGGCCCAGGTCGGCAGCGAGAACGGCGCCGGAGACGTAGACGCCCTCGAAGCCCTTCTCCGCGATCAGCCGGGCGCTGAGGGGGTTCAGAGCCCCAGGAAACCGCAGCAAGCGGCCCGTAGCGAGGTCGGCGCGCAACCGGGCACGCTTGGCCGCCGGTGTGCTCTGTGCGTGCAGCATCAGTGCCCCTTCTCGCGATCGGTGCGGGCCATCAGAACAGTCCCTTCGGGTTACGCACTGTGCCGAGGAGGCCGGGGCGTGCGGCCACGGTGAGGCCCACCACCTCTTCGGTGGTGAGCTCGGGCAGGCGCTGGACCAACTCGAGAAAGCGAGAGATCTCCTCAGGCTCACAGACGCCGTCGGCAAGCGTGCGGAACTTCTCCACGTACTGGGCTCGGGCGAACGGCCGCGCGCCCAGGGGGTGCGCATCGGCCATTGCGATCTCCTCGACGATCGTGCGCCCATCGGTGAGGGTGATCTCCATCCGCCCCCCGAACGCCTTCTCAGCCGGATCCTCACTGTGGTAGCGCCGAGTCCACTCGGGATCTTCAGCCGTGGTGATCTTGCGCCACAGCTCCACCGTGTCCGCCCGGCCGGCGCGCTCAGGGGCGTAGGAAGCCTCGTGATGCCAGGCGCCGTCCTGCAGGGCGACCGCCACGATGTAGGGAATCGAGTGGTCCAGGGTCTCCCTGCTCGCATTCGGGTCGTACTTCTGCGGATCGTTCGCGCCGGAACCGATCACGTAGTGCGTGTGGTGACTAGTGTGGATCACGATGCCGGCCACGTTCGTCGGGTCGGTCAACTCCGGGTGGGTGCGGTGCAACCGGCGGGCCAGATCGATGAGCGCCTGGGACTGGTATTCGGCCGAGTGCTCCTTGGTGTAGGTGCGCAGGATCGCCGTCTTCGCCTCCCCCGGGGCCGGCAGAGTGACCTGATAGCGCGCGTCCGGGCCATCGAGCAGCCAGGCGATCACGCCGTCCTCGCCCTCATAGATCGGCTCCGGTGAACTCTGCCCGCGCATCGCCCGGTCCACCGACTCCACCGCCACCTTGCCTGCGAACGCGGGGGCGTAGGCCTTCCACGAGGAGATCTGCCCCTTGCGGGACTGGCGGGTGGCGGTGCACGTGTGCAGAGCCTGTCCGATCGCCTGGAAGATCGTGGTGACGTCCAGGCCGAGCAGGGTACCGATACCGGCGGCGGCGCTCGGGCCGAGGTGGGCGATGTGGTCGATCTTGTGCTTGTGCAGGCTGATCGCTGCTACCAGATCCACCTGAATCTGGTAGCCGACGGTGATCGCCCGGACGAGATCGGCACCACTGGCGCCGGTGTGCTGCGCCACGGCGAGGATGGGGGGGATGTTGTCTCCCGGGTGGGAGTAGTCGGCGGCGAGGAAGGTGTCGTGATAGTCGAGCTCACGCACGGCCACGCCGTTCGCCCAGGCGGCCCACTCCGGGCTGACGCGAAGGTCGGAACTGCGCCCGAAGACGGTGGCCCCGGCAGAGTAGGGGTGGGCGAGCGCCTGTGCCCGGGCGGCCACCACCGGTTCGCGCAGCAGCGAGGCAGCGGCGACGGCGGCGTTGTCGATGATCCGATTGATCACCATGTCCACCACATCACCGGGAACGGGCGCGGGATCGGAGGCAACCTCAGCCAACTTCCAGGCCAGTTGCTCGGTGCGTGGCAGGCCCTCAGCGCTGGCGCGGGGCCGGACCTCATGAGTGATCGGCATCGTCGACCTTTCCGGAGAGAGTGCTAGCGGGCGAGAGGATGCGGGCCGGAGCGCCCATCGTTGCCTGCGGTACTCATGGCAATGTATCCATATCGAACTCCTCTCCGCGCGCCCACTGCCCAGTCGCCCAGGTGCCTTGGAGGGTGGGCAGCGGCGCACAGGCGGAACGAGTGACGGCGCTCACGACCGTGCCACCCCCGAGCCGCCGTAGGCTGAGGTCATGTCCGTACACTCCGGCTCTCGACCCGGCAGCAGCGCTCCTCGGCGGACGCTCCGCGCCGCCCTCACCCTGTCCTTGGCTGCCCTCTCGGCCGGCCTGCTGGGCACCATCACCGCATCTCCGGCGGCCGCGCACAGTGCGCTGATCTCCTCTGATCCGGAGGATGGCGCCACGCTCAGCACGGCGCCGGAGTCGCTGCTGCTCACGTTCAACGAGGACATCCTCGAGATGGGCACGAGTATCGAGATCACCGGGCCGGACAGCGCCGACGTCACCGACGGTGAGCCCGAGTTGGATGGTCCCGACGTCCGCCAGCGGCTGGTCGCGGATCTGCCGGCCGGTGAGTACGTGGTGATCTGGCGCGTGGTCTCGGCCGACGGGCATCCCATCGACGGCGAGCTCACCTTCACGGCCGAGGAGGGACTGGGGGTCACCGGCTCCGAAGGTGAGGCCGGTGGTGAGAGCGAGCCGACCGAGACATCCGAGGCGGAGACCGCGAACCAGGAGCCCTCCGAAGAGATCACTGAGTCCTCTGACGAGGACGCCGCCAGCGACTCCGCCGAGCCCAGCGATACGCCTGCGGACGGCATGGACACCGGCACCTCCGACGAGAGCGAAGGCGATGGCCCATCCGCCGGGCGGATCGCCCTGTTTGCGGTCATTGCGCTCGGGGTGATCGGCGCCGTTGCCGCCACCGTGGTGCGATTCCGGCGCAATTCATGACCACGCTCTCCCCGGGGCCCTCGGCCTGGCCGCCGCCGGACTGGGAACGACGGTTCCGCGCGCGCCGGGTCGGCCTGCCCGAGTGGGCAGCGCAAGCACCGGACCGTGCCGTGGTGGTTGCCAGTGTGGGCGGCACCCTGGAAGTGCACTCCTGGACGCCGTCCACGCGCACCCTGGTGCGCGCTACGGAGCGCACGAACGGCACAACTGATGCCACGATCGACCCGCTCGGCACCTGGATCTGGTGGTTCGACGACACCGACGGCGATGAGTTCGGCCAGTGGCGGCGCCAGCCGTTCGGCTCCCCCGCCTACACGCGCGCCGAACGTCCTATCCCGTTGCCGGATGCCTACGACGCCGGGCTCCTCCTCGCCGAGGACGGGACCGTCGTCGTGGGCCGTAGTGGTGACTTCGGCACCCAGGTGCACGCGCTCTATGTGGGGCCTGCGGCCGCAGGGACGAGCCCGCGCCTGCTGTACGCGCACACGGAGCCGGCCGAGGCGGCGGCGCTGAGCCGGGACGGGAACCTCGTCGCACTCGAGCATTCAGAACGTGGCGACTCCCGGCACCCGGCACTGCGCGTGCTGCGAGCGGACACCGGAGCCACGCTCGCCGACCTCGACGACGGCCCCGGGCACGGACTCTTCGCCCTGGACTTTGCCCCGATTCCCGGCGACACTCGCCTGTTGGTACGCCACGAACGCACGGACGTGGCCGGCCTGCTGATCTGGGACGTGGCCACCTCGGGTGTGCGGCCAGTCGATCTGGGTCTGCCCGGGGAAGTGGCCGACGCGCAGTGGTACCCGCACGGCCGGTCCCTGCTGATCGCGATGGACCACGAGGCCCGAACACTCACCTACCGGTACGACCTGGCCGATGGGTCGGTGCACCAGGTGGGATCGACCACCGGCACCGTCTCGGGCGCCACGGCTCGTCCCGATGGTGACGTGTGGCTGGCCCGTTCCTCGGCGGCCGAGCCCAGGGACGTCATCGAGGCGAGCACGGGCAAGACCTTGATCACGCTGGGCGAGAACCGGGTGCCGGGTTCGGTCCCGGTGGAGGATGTGTGGGCCGAGGGTCCAGCCGGGCGGGTGCACGCGCTGTTGCGTCGGCCGGTGGAGGGCAGCGAGCCATTCCCCGTGGTGGTGGAAGTGCACGGCGGGCCCACCTGGCACGAATCGGACTCGTTCAGCCCCTATGCCGCGGCGTGGGTGGATCACGGCTACGCGGTGCTGAGCGTGAACTACCGGGGATCCACCGGGTATGGCAATGCCTGGCGCGATGCACTCGAGGGCCGCGTCGGGCACACCGAGCTGGAAGACATCGCTGCCGTGCACGAGGCGCTGGCCGAGGCCGGGGTGGTGGACCGGGAGCGGTCGATCCTCGCCGGAGCCTCCTGGGGTGGATACCTGACGTTGCTCGGGCTGGGCACGCAGCCGGATCGCTGGGCCCTCGGTATCGCTGGTGTGCCGGTGGCCGACTACGTGAGCGCCTACGCAGACGAGATGGACGCGCTGCAGGCGTTCGACCGGTCCCTGTTCGGCGGATCGCCCAGCCAGGTACCGCAGGCCTATACGGACTCCTCGCCGATCACCTACGTGGGGCAGGTACGGGCGCCGGTGCTGATCCTGGCCGGGAAGAATGACCCGCGCTGCCCGTTCAAGCAGATCGAGAACTACGTGGACATGCTGCGCTCGCACGGCGGCGAGGTGGAGTTGTACACCTATGACGCCGGGCACGGGTCCGCAGTGGACGATGAGCGGGTGCGGCAGATGCGGGCGGAGTTGGAATTCGCCACCCGCCATCTCCCGGCCTGACCCTGGCACCTCCCCCCACCTACTGAGACCTCCCCCACCTGCCGAGCGCAAACTACTGCGGCTTCCACTCGGAAAACGCCGCACAGGTTTGCGTCCGGCGGCCGCATTAGGCGGCGACTGCGGCGGTTCCGCGGGCCAGGCTCCGCCGCACCTGGGCAACCATCGTCTGATGGCGACCGAGGTCGGCTCCGGTGAAGCGCAGGAAGAGGGTGCGTCCTGCTGCCAGCACCTCGTTCTGCCGGGCACGATCTCGGTAGACCGCCTCCGGAGCCGCGTGGACCTCGCGACCGTCCATCTCCACAATCAGCCAGGTACCATCGGCCAGCCGCCACCCCATGTCTCCATAGGCCATCACCGCACCGTCGGCGTTGCGCAACGGCACCTGCAACTCGTCCGGTGCGACGTCGGCATCGTGGAAGATGAGACGGGCTCGCGTCTCCAACGGGGACTCGGCGCGACCGTCCACGAGATCCCAGTATTCGTGTGTCCGTGCTGCCCCACGCCTGCCGCGAACCAGCGTCTTCACCCGACGCAATGTTGCGGCGTCGGCCCGTCCCTGGTGGAGAGCCGAGTCCAGCACGCTGAGCGCCGATGCTCGTGTCATCTCGCAGATCGCCTGGGCTAGGGCAAAATCAACCGTCGCGGTCGGGCATCCTCGCGCGACGGTCGTCGTCATGCCATTGTCGAACCGCCGCACCCTGATCGAGTCGCGAGCCGGTGCCCAGTGACCGCGCGGCAACGCCACTTCTGGGGCGAGGTCGATGGGAAGTCCCCAGATATCGTGTAGTGCAAGCGCACACCCGGAGACGGCTACCGAGCAGGGGTAGGCAAGAAGGCCGAGGAACACTGGCCGGAGTCGCCGATGTTCCCAGCCTGTCGGATCATCGATGCTTCCGGTGTCGTAGACGCCGCGGGTGACCCGTCGCCAGCGACCCGAAACGACAAGTCGCGACCGGCGGTCACCGGACACCCCGTACTCGTCGCACTGAGCGGTGGAGATGAGCCCCTCCTGCCGGCGGGCGCACTCATACAATGGGGTTGGGATGCTCTTGGTCATCTACGATCATCGCCACATCGCCGATCACCCGGGTGACCCACCCACGTGGGGTTGTGGACACAGCGACATCCCGCGTGACACATGCCCTGCAGCACTCTGGCCGAGCGCAAATCTGTGCGGCATTTTCCGAGCAGAAGCCGCACAGATTTGCGCTCGGCTGGTGAGGGTGGGGGCGGCAGGGGGTGGGGTCAGGACTGGCGGAGCCAGGCGGTGGTGGCGCCCGGAAGCTGGCCATCCGCCGTCAGGTCTGCGCTCGTCAGCAGGACCTCACCATGAGGGAGGCCGACGGCGGCCGATCCGAAGTTCGTCACGCTCACCCACCCATTCGGCCGGCGGAAGGCCAGGACCTGCTCGTCTCCAGTCTCGAGCCACTCCAGCCTCTCCTGCGTCTGCAACTCGCGGCGCAGCGCGAGCGCCTCCCGGTACAGCGTCAGCGTGGAACCGGGCACCCCGTCCTGCGCCTGTACCGAGGACGGCCCGAACCACTCAGGCTGCGGCAGGTCCGGGGCCGCGGAACCGAAGCCGAACGACGGACCTGCTGTGGTCCACGGCAGCGGCACCCGGCACCCGTCCCGGCCGATCTCGGCGCCTTCGGTGCGGAAGAACGTGGGATCCTGGCGCTGCTCGGCGGGGATATCAGCCACTTCGTGCAGTCCCAGCTCCTCCCCCTGGTACAGATAGGAGGATCCGGGCAGTGCGAGTTCGAGCATGGTCGCCGCCCGGGCCCGGCGCAGGCCGAGATCGGCATCGAGCACCGGTGCGGTGCCACCGCTGAGCAGCCAGGCGAGGCCGGCCTTTTGCTCGTCCTCACCACGCGGCGGAAGGCCGTACCGGGTGGCGTGGCGCACAACGTCATGGTTGGAGAACACCCACGTGGTGGATGAACCGGACCGCTCGGCAAGCTCCAGGTTGAAGGTGATCAGTTCGCGGAACTGCTCAGCGTCGAAGTCGGCCTCGAGGAGGTCGAAGTTGAACGCCTGCCCGAGCCCGTCCGCGCTGGCATACCGGGAGCGGCGATCGGCCTTCACCCATGCCTCGGCCACCGCCGTACGCGGCGGGTCATAGGAATTGAACACCTCACGCCACTCGGCATAGATCTCGTGGACCTCGTCGCGGTCCCACATCGGGTGATCGCCGTCCACCGGGATCGCATCGAGCTCAGCCTGGCTGGGCAACTCCTCGGGCAGATCCTTGGCGAGCCCGTGGGCCACATCCACGCGGAACCCGTCCACCCCGCGATCGGACCAGAAGCGCAGCGTGTGCAGGAAGTCCGCTCGGACCTCAGGATTGGCCCAGTTCAGGTCCGGCTGCTCCTTGGCGAAGAAGTGGTGATACCACTGCCCGTCCTCGACCTGGTGCCAGGCAGGTCCGCCGAATGTGGATCCCCAATCCGAGGGCGGCTCTGCGCCGTCGGTCCCCTTCCCGTCCCGGAAGATGTACCGGTCGCGTTCCGGCGACCCTTTCGGTGCTGCGAGAGCCGCCTGGAACCACTCGTGCCGGTCCGATGTGTGATTCGGGACCAGGTCCACGATCAACCGGATCCCGGCACTGTGCAGGGCAGTGACCATCTCGTCGAAGTCGGCCAGGGTGCCAAGCTTGGGATCGACGCCGCGGTAGTCATCCACGTCGTACCCGCCATCGGCCAGGGCCGAGGGATAGAACGGGCTCAACCACACGGCGTCGATGCCGAGAGCGCTCAGATAGGGCACCTTCTGCGTGATTCCGCGCAGATCACCCAGCCCGCTGCCGTCGGAATCGGCGAACGCTCGGGGGTAGATCTGGTAGACGGCGGCCTGCCGCCACCAGGTGGCGTCGGCAGAGAGCGCCGCAACGTCTGGCTCGCTGGCCACGGTATTCGTCATGGGGGTGGATCTTCCTTCTGCTCTTGGTGGGGATGACCGCGGAGTCCGCGGCACACTGGGCCGCCGGGGGTACTCGGGCCTACTTGATGGCACCCTGCGTCACGCCTGACATGACCCATCGCTGCGTGAACAGATAGACCACGATCGCAGGAGCCATGGACATCATGTACGAGGCGAACGCCACGTTGTAGTTGTTACTGAACTGCGTTTGGAAGATGCTCTGCAGCACCGGCAGCGTCTGCCACGAGGGGTCCGAAGTGATCAGCGACGGCATCATGAAGTCGTTCCAGGAGTGCAGGAACGCAAGGATCCCGACGGTGGCGCTCATCGGTGCCAGGAGGGGGAAAATGAGCCTCCAGAATGCCTGCCGGGTGGTCGCTCCGTCCAGTCGGGCGCTCTCCTCCAGCTCCTCGGGGATCGAGCGCAGGAATGCGGTGAACAGCAGCGTGCTGAAGGAGAGCTGGAACATCACATGCAGGAGTGCGACCCCCACGGGGTTGTCCAGCCCGACCATCCCGGTGAGCTTGACCTGCGAGAGCGCGAGCACCGGGAACGGCAGGAACATCGCGCCGAGCAGGTAGAAGAACGCATAGCGGAACACGCGATGCTCCCAGTTGCGCGAGATCGCATAGGAAGCCATCGCGCTGAGGATGATCACCCCCACCACGGTGACGGCCGAGACGAACAGAGAGACGGCGAACCCGCGCGGGAAGTTCGTCATCAGCCACGCCTGCACGAGGCCGGCGACGCTGGCCGGGCTCGGCAGGGAGAAGGCGTTCCCGTCGACCGCCTGTGCGGTCGTCTTGAAGGCCATGGAGACCGTCACCAGGAGCGGAACGAGCACGGCCAGGGAGGCAATTGTCAGCATCACCGTGGCAGGGATGTTTGCTCGCTCGCGGCCTTCCTTGCGCTTTCGCGGGGCTGGCTGTGTTGAGGTCGTCGATTGAACCGCGTTCGTAGTCATCAGACGGACACCTTCCCGCGGGTCAACCGCAGCTGAAGCATCGCCAGGGCAACGGCGATGAGGAAGAACACGACGGCGTTAGCCATCTGGTAGGCGTAGTCGCCACCGGTGAAGCCCGAGAAGATCGTCATCGCCACACTCCGTGTGGCAGTTCCCGGGCCGCCGTCGGTGAGGCCGACGATGATGTCGTAGGCGTTCAGATAGTTCTTGAAGCCGAGCACCATGTTGATGAGTACGTAGCCGGCCACCAGCGGAAGCGTGATGGTGAACAACTGGCGCGAAGGTGAGGCCCCGTCCAGCGATGCTGCTTCGTAGACCTCACCAGGGATGGCCACGATCCCGGCGATATAGATGAGCATCGTGGCGGGGATCGCCTGCCAGGCCGTGACCAGCACAATCGCGATCCAGGCCAGGTCCGGGTTGGCCAGAATGCTCTGCGCCAGCACATCGGAGCCGATCGCGGCGCCGAGTCGAGGCAGTGAGTTGGAGAAGAGGAAGTTGAAGACGAAGGCGATGATGATTCCGGAGACCACCATGGGCAGCACGAAGACCGTCCGCAGCGCTGCCTTCCCGCGGATCTTCGACGTCAGCCCGATCGCCAGCAGGAAGGCCACCGCGTTCACCACGATCACCGTGACGAGCGCGAAGCCGATCGTGAATCCGTACGAGGCGCGAATCGCCGGGTCAGAGAACATGGCGATGTAGTTGATCAGGCCCACGAACTCGAACTCACCGAAGCCGATCGAGTTGGTGAAGCTGTAGAAGATGCCCATCACTGCAGGCAGCGTGATCACGAGCGTGAACAGCACCAGTGACGGCAGAAGAAACAGGTAGAAGGTCCGGTCCACCGGACGTCGTGGGCGCGACTGCGGAGCCGATGCGCGGCCCGTGACCGCGGCCTTGCGGCCCGTGCGCGAGAGTGCAGGGATTGCCATGGCAGTCCTTTCGAGATCAGGAACGGAACGCGAGGCGCGCCCAGTCGGCATCGAGCGTGCGCAGGATCTGGTCCGGGTCGGAACCGGTCACGAGCGCTTGGGCGTAGTTGTGCACCGGGATCGACTGCGGGATGAGTTGCGTGGCCCCGAGGTAGAACGCGGCGTCGTCGTAAAAGGACTGCAACTCTTGCAGGGTGGGGTTGGTGACGTCGGGGGCGTCTGTGGTCACTCCGAACCCGTTCGCGAATTCGTTGTAGGCATCGATGATCTCGGGCTGCATGAGGTAGGTCAGCAACTCTCGCGCTTCGGCCTGGTGGGAGGACATCTCCGGGATCCACAGCGCGAGGTCCACGTTCACCCGCACGCGCAGATCGTCGGCACTGTCGGTCATCGGTAACGGGAAGGCACCCACGTCCATCGACTCGTTCGTCTTGGCGATCTCCGTCAGCGCCCAGGGTCCCTGCAGGTACATGGCTGCCTCCCCGCCTGCGAAGGCCAGGTTGCCGTCGCCATAGCCCCGGCTCGCGGCGTCATCGTTCGAGTACGAGGCGAGGGTCAGCATGCGCTGGACCGGCTCGGCGAAGTCCTTCTGGAATGAGACGGGCGAATCCGGTCCCACCTCAGTGCCCTGTTCGGCCAGCTGGGTGAAGAATCCGGAGACGTCCACCATGCCGCCGACGCAGTAGTCGAGGAGTCCCTGACCTACGGTCCACGGGTCGGCGAAGGTGGAGTAGATCGGCGTCACGCCGGCCTCGCTCAGGGTCTCGCAGATCTCGATCAGCTCGTCCCAGGTGGTGGGCACCTCGAGCCGGTGCTCGGCGAAAATCTCCCTGTTGTACAGCACCGAGGCCATCATCAGCGAGTACGGCAGCACACTGGTCCGGCCGGGGTAGTTGGCCGTGAGTTCGACGAGAGGCTGCAAGTCAGGGTTGATCCGACCGGCCGCCGGGAGGTCGCTGAGGTCGGAAAGGGCCCCTCGATCCACGAATCGCGCCACTTCGAAGTTGTAGTTGAGGCAGCCGAGATCCGGAGGTGAACTACGCACGAAGCCGCCTGAGAGGTTCGAGGTGGAGTCGTGCCTCACACGGACGCCCGGGTGCTCCGTCCCGAACTGATGCACCAGGTCACCGAAGTACGGAATCACCTCAGGCTTGGACTGATAGAAGGTGATCTCCGCGGCTTCGGCACTGGAACCGCACCCACCGAGCGTGAGCCCGGCACTCGCGAGGCCGGCTCCGGCCAGGAACGATCTGCGGGACAGGCCCGGCGGTGGCGATGAGCAAGAGGTAGGCACGTCATTGTCTCCTTGGCTGCCAGCAGCCCGACGTGGTGCGACTGTGCGCCTGCCGGGCGAGATGAAGTTGCTGCGTCATCTAAATCTAGTTACTAGATTTATTTGCCTGATCATGGCCCAGATCTCGGATACAGTCAAGGGGTGACCTCAACCGCCGTCGTGAGTTCGTCGCAGGTGCTGCGGCGCGCGAATGCGGCCGCGGTGCTCCACACTGCGTGGGACGGAGTCCCTTTCACTGCGAGTGACGTGATCGCCACCACGGGTCTCACCCGCTCGACTGTGCTCGGCCTGTGTGACGACCTGGCTACCAGCGGTTGGATCATCGAACTCGCCGATGCACGTAGTGCTGGCGCCTACAGCAAAGGACGGCCGGCCCGCCGGTACGCGTTCAACGCCGCCGCCGGCTACGTGGTGGGTGTGGATGCCGGCTGGCACCGAGTGACCGCTTCGGTGGCTGACCTGGCTGGTGCCGAACATGGGACTGCCGAGCGTGTGCTTTCGGAGCAGCAGACCGATCCGGCGTTGCGGCGCACCACAGTGCTGGCGACCGTCGAGGAGGCGCTCGAGCACGCAGGCGTCTCACCAGAAGCCGTGCTGGTCCTTGTGGCCGGTGTGCCAGCACCCACTGATGCACGCGGCGCGTCGCCGGCGAATCACGACTTCTGGACGCGAATGAACCCCGGGCTCGGTGATGTCCTCGCGCACCCCGGCCGAACGGTCGTGGTCGAGAATGACGCCAACCTCGCGGCCGTAGCCGAGGGAGCGGTGGGGGCAGGCCGCGGGTTGACCTCCTTCGGCGTGCTGCTCTCCGGTGAACGGTTCGGTTCGGGGCTGATCGTCGACGGTGAGTTACTGCGCGGCCGAACCGGTGGCGCGGGTGAGCTACGCCTGCTGGATCTCGTGGAGGGCGTGGGCGGGCCGGAAGGACTGGGCTACGTGGCCCGTGACATGGTGCGCGAGGCCGTGTCGGCAGGTACCGTGCCACGCGATTCCGCGTTGCTGCGCGCGGGTCGCGAGGGTCCGGATGCCGAACACGTCTTCGCGGCAGCGCTGAACGGGGATGCAGTGGCCACCGAGATCGTGGCACGACTGGCGGATCGGTTGGCGCGGGTGTGTGCGGTGATCGCGACCATGCTCGATCTGGAACGGATCGTCGTAGCCGGAGCCATCGCGCCCGCCTCCGAACCGGTGGTCACGCAGGCGACCACTCTGCTCGAGGAGTACACCCATCCACCATTCCCGACCATCGTCGCCTCGGAGTTGGGGGCGGATGTGGTCCGCACGGGCGCGCTGCATCGCGCCCTCGCCCTGGTGCGCGCGAACCCGCTGAGCTTCACCCTCCCCATCACGACGCCACCGCGCCAATGAGAAATCGCTCGTCGATGGGCTGTGATGAACAGCCGCATCGACGAGCGATCCGGTCGATGGCCGCGTGGTGTGCAGCCTGGACCTGGACTGGACGTCGAGTCCGGATCCAGGAGCCTGCTACTGCTTGGCGGCGATCAGTTCGGCGATCTGGATGGCGTTCAGCGCCGCACCCTTGCGCAGGTTGTCGCTGGAGATGAACAGCGCGAGGCCACGCCCCTCCGGCACACCCGGGTCCTGACGGATCCGGCCCACGAAGGTGGGGTCCTGACCGGCGGCGAGCAACGGCGTCGGCACATCGGCCACCCGCACACCAGGCGCCTCGGCGAGGATCTCCTCAGCCCGGGCGGGTGCGATCGGCCGCTCGAACTCGGCGTTGATCGAGAGCGAGTGACCGGTGAAGACCGGGACACGGACGGAGGTACCCGAGACGAGTAGCTCCGGCAGGCCCAGAATCTTGCGGGACTCGTTGCGCAGTTTCTGATCCTCGTCGGTCTCTCCGGAGCCGTCGTCAACCAGATTTCCGGCAAGGGCCACCACGTTGTACGCGATGGGGGCGACATACTTGACCGGGTCCGGGAAGCGCACGGCGGATCCGTCGTGGGTGAGCCCAGCGATGTCCTGGTCCGCGGTGCCGCGGACCTGACCCTCGAGTTCTTCCACTCCGGCGAGACCGCTACCGGAGACGGCCTGGTACGTGGAGACGATCAGGCGCTGCAGGCCTGCCTCCGCGTGCAGCGCCTTGAGGGCCGGCATCGCCGCCATGGTGGTGCAGTTCGGATTGGCGATGATGCCCTTGCGCGCATCGTCGATGGTCTCCGGGTTCACTTCGGACACCACGAGCGGTACGTCCGGGTCCATCCGCCACGCCGAGGAGTTGTCCACGACGACGGCCCCCGCCTCGGCAAAGCGAGGCGCCTGGGCCTTCGAGGTGGATCCCCCGGCGGAGAAGAGCGCCACGTCGAGACCGCTCAGGTCCGCAGTGGAGGCGTCTTCGACCACGACCTGCTCACCCTTGAACTCCAGGGTGGTGCCGGCCGAACGCGCCGAGGCAAAGAAGCGGACGCTGTCTGCCGGGAAGTTCCGTTCGACGAGCAGGCGCCGCATGACGGCACCGACCTGCCCGGTGGCGCCGACAACTCCGATGTTCAGTCCCATGTCAGCGCCCCGATCCGCCGTAGACCACGGCCTCGACCTCGGCCGCGTCCAGCCCGAACGCGGAGTGCACGGCCCGTACTGCCTCGTCGAGGTCCTCACTGCGGGTGACCACCGAGATGCGGATCTCCGAGGTGGAGATCATTTCGATGTTGATCCCGGCGTCCCGCAGGGCAGCGAAGAGCTGCGCCGAGACACCCGGATGCGAACGCATGCCCGCACCCACCAGGGAGAGCTTGCCCACGCCGTCGTCGTACTGGACCTCCTGGTAGCCGTACTCGTTCGCAAGTGCAGCAAGCGCAGCGCGCGCGGCTTCCCCCTGCTCGTGCGGCAGGGTGAAGGAGATGTCCGTGACGCCCGAGTGATGCGCGGAGACGTTCTGGACGATCATGTCGATGTTGACGCCGGCGGCGGCCACGGCCTCGAAGAGCTGCGCGGCACTGCCGGGCACGTCCGGAACGCCGAGCACCGTGATCTTGGCCTGGGACCGATCGTGAGCGACGCCGGAGATGAGCGGTTGTTCCATGGATCCTTCTTCTTCGTTGTCGGTGACGAGAGTGCCGTCATGCGCGGAGAATGAGGAGCGCACGTGGATCGGAACCTGATAGCGGCGCGCGTACTCAACGGCCCGCAGGTGCAGGATCTTCGCGCCGTGCGCGGCCATCTCGAGCGTTTCTTCCATGCTGATCCGGTTGATCCGGCGGGCGGTGGGGACGATCCGCGGATCGGCCGTGAACAGGCCGTCCACGTCGGTGAAGATCTCGCACACCGAGGCGTTCAGTGCGGCCGCGAGCGCCACTGCGGTGGTGTCGGACCCGCCTCGACCGAGTGTGGTGACGTCGTTCGTCTCCTCGGTCACGCCCTGGAAGCCGGCGACGATCGCGACCGCATCACGAGCCAGGGTCTCCTGAATACGGCTCGGGCTGACGTCGACGATGCGGGCGTTCCCGTGCGAGGTGTCGGTGATCATGCCTGCCTGCTGCCCGGTGAACGCCTGCGCATCCACACCGAGCTCATGGATGGCCATCGCGAGCAGGGCCATGGAGATCCGCTCACCTGCCGTCAGCAGGATGTCCATCTCACGCGACGGCGGGGCGGAGCTGATCTTCTCGGCCAGGTCGAGCAGTTCGTCGGTGGTGTCGCCCATGGCGGAGACCACCACCACGACATCGTTCCCGGCCTGCTTCGTTTCGGTGATCCGTCTGGCGACGCGCTGGATACTGTCGGCATCAGCGACGGAGGATCCGCCGAACTTCTGGACAATGAGTGCCACTGGGCGCTCCGGGGGGTAGAGAACTGGACAATCAATGGTAAAGGCCGTCCAGGGAACCGGTGGCGGCCCGTCCGGATCTCGATATGACTCACCTCACAGTAGCCCTGGCCGGACGCCGTGGCGACGTGCGGTCCGTCGTCACCGGCCGTGGACGACGTCCCAGGTGAGCTTGACGATCAGCACCGCCACCACGATCACGAAGGCGATCCGGATGAATCGGCTCCCCCGTGCCACTGCCGTGCGGGCGCCGAGGTAGGCGCCGAACATGTTCGCGAGGCCGACCACGAGCCCGATCCCCCACAGCACCGCACCGTGGGGAACAAAGAAGGCGAGCGCCCCGAGGTTGGTGGCGAAGTTCACGATCTTGGCCAATGCGGTGGCTGGGAGGAATGCATATCCGAGCACGCTGACCAGACCGATCACCAGGAAGCTCCCGGTGCCCGGGCCGAGCAGCCCGTCATAGGCGCCGATCACCGCGCCCACGAGCATCGCCATGCCGTAGTGGTGATTGCCGGACCAGCGCAGCGCAGTATCCGCGCCGACCTTCGGCTTGGCCACGGTGTAGATCGCCACGGCGATCAGCACCGCGATGATGATCGGCTTGAAGGCCTCGGCCGGGATGTTCGCAGCGAGCGCCGCTCCCCCGACGGCGGCCATCAGCGCCGCGATCGCCATCGGCGCCGCCGTGCGCAGGTCGGGGTGGACGCGCCGGTAGTAGGTGATCGAGCTCGTGGAGGTGCCCATGATGGAGCCGACCTTGTTCGTGGCGAGCGCCTGCACCGGGCTGATCCCCGGCACGAGCAGCAGTGCGGGGAGTTGGATCAGGCCGCCCCCGCCGACCACTGCATCCACGAATCCTGCGGCGAGGCCCGCGAGGGCAAGGAGAAACAGGGTCCAGACGGTGATCTCCAGGCCCGCTGAGCCGGGCAGGGTGAGCGAGGCGTCGAGGAACGCGAGTTCGGGCACGCGGTGAGTCTTCCACTCTCACGCCCCCGGCCCGAATCGCGTCAGGGCGTGGGCGGTGTCACGGGCCCGCGTGCAGGGCGTCGAACTCGGCCTCCCCCGCCACGTCCGGGTCCACATCGAGTCGCAGGTGCGCGATTAGGCCGAGCAGCACACGGGTGGCGCTGGCGGCTCGCTCGCCCCAGTCGGAGAGGTAGGAGAACTGCCACCACCACAGGGCCTCAGAGGGGTGCCCGGCGCGGTGGTGCTTCAGACCCACCATGAGCGCCTGGGCGACATCGGCGAGGTCGTTGCTCAGGCAACCGAGACTGACGTCAGCAGACACCAGCGGGTCGGAGACCTCGTGGTATTCATCGATCCCCTCGAGCAGGTTCGCGAGGGAGAGCCGGATCGGCTCAACGTCAGGGTCCGGGCCGTCGTCGGGCTCGAACCGCGCCGCCGGCACCACATCGACGATCGCCCCCAAGCGTGCCCCGGCGGCGGTGAGATCGGAGACGGCGAGCAGCAGGAGCGGGATCGCCGCCTCGGGGCTAGCTCCCGAGGCCACCTCACGGACGGTCTCCAGATAACGCTCGGACACTCCGGCAGTGGCGGTGCCCAACACTCGCAGGTCAGAGTCCAGGTCCAGCTGCTCAGACATCGATGCTCCTCCGCCCCTCGAATGCGCGGCCGAGGGTGATCTCGTCCGCGTACTCCAAGTCTCCACCCACGGGCAGGCCGGAGGCGAGTCGGGAGACGATCAGGCCCATCGGGCGCAGCATCCGGGTGAGGTAGGTGGCCGTGGCCTCACCTTCCACATTCGGGTCTGTGGCGATGATGATCTCCTCCACCTCGCCGTCGGCAAGGCGCGTCATCAGCTCGCGGATGCGTAGATCGTCCGGGCCGACACCGTCGATGGGATTGATGGCGCCACCGAGCACGTGGTAGCGGCCGCGGAACTCGCGGGTGCGCTCAATGGCCACCACGTCCTTGGCCTCTTCCACCACGCACAGCAGGGCGGGGTTGCGGCGTGGGTCGCGGCAGATGCGGCAGCGCGGCTCTTCGGCGACGTTGCCGCAGACCTCGCAGAATCGAACCCGCGCCTTCACCTCGGTGAGCGCGGTGGCGAGACGCTGCACGCGCTCGGTATCGGCGGAGAGAATGTGGAACGCGATGCGCTGGGCGCTCTTGGGGCCGACCCCGGGGAGCTGGCCGAGTTCGTCGATCAGCTCCTGCACCACGCCGTCGTAGGCGTTCATTGCTCACTCCCGTCGGGATGTTCGACGATCTCGTCGATCACAGTTCCCCCCAGCAGGCGGGCCACCAGCGGTGCTCCCACCAGCCCGGTCGATTCGATATCGGGGTCGTCCGGATCTGGGACGTCCTCGTCGAACGCCGACGGCGGCCCATCCGTGGCCGGCGGCATCTCACCTGCCGTGTCTGGTCTGGGGGCAGAGGTGGTCGCCTGCCGTGCGGCCTCGAACGCCTGCTCGCGAGCGGAGGCCCCGGGCGAGGTTGCAGTGGCTGAGCCACTGGGGGCGTAGGGGTCCTCCGGCGGTTCGGCCAGGGGGACGTCGTCACGTCCCGCGGCCGGATCCGGCGGCAGCTCGGGCCAGTCGTCCTCCGGCTGCGGCGTCGGCGGGATCGGCTCGCGTCCAGCGGCAGGGCGGGCGGTTTTCCAGTCCGCGCTGGGCTGTGCAGAGTCAGGCTGTGCAGAGTCAGGGAGTGCAACGGAGGCAGCGGCGACCGGATCACCCGCTGGGTCACCCTCCGCATCAGAGGCGTCGTCCGCCTCGGAAGTATCGGGCCCGGGCTCATCCCACGGGGGCCCACTCGTGCCCTGTGGAGGCGTCGATGGTCGCGCCGTCGGCTCCTTCGGCGGCTGTGCCGCGCGTGATGGCGACCCTCCCGGTGCGCCCCAGTCCGCAGATGCGGCAGGAGGCGCGACAGGCCGGGCCGACGATGCCGGGGCGGTACTGGTGGCAGATCCGTCAACCACGGTCGGCTCGATCCGGACGGTCAGCCCCAGAGTTTCCTGAAGGGCGCGGGCGAGGAAGTCGGAGTGCGGGCCGTTGCGGAACGTCGAGGCAAGGCCGGAGGTCGAGAATCCGAGCGTGAGCGAGGAGGCCGTAACGTCGACGACCTGGGCGTCCTGGGAGATGAGCGCCCAGGTGGTCCGTTTGACCCGTGCGAGCGTTTCCAGCACTTCGGGCCAACGTCGCCGCACCTGATCGGCGGTCATGTCTGCACTGGTCTGCGCCTCCGGATTCGGCTGCGGCTCGGGTACGTGCGCCGTGGGCGGCGCCGGCGAGAGGGGATCCTCAGGCGCCTCTCGTCCGACCTCATGCTCGGGCATGGGCACGTGATCGGCAGCGACGTCCGGCGACGATGCGCTAGGCGGGCTCGATTCAGCTGCGGCTGGCATTGGTTCGGGGGCTGCTGTGGCTGGAGCCGCTTCAGCGGGTACCGGTGCTGCTTCAGCGGGTGCTGGCGCTGAGGTTGCTTCGGCGGGTGCTGGCGCTGAGGTTGCTTCAGCGGGTGCTGGCGGCGAGGCGGGTTCGGTCGCGGCGTCTGGGCGCTGCGCCGGCGGCGCTGGCGCAGCCGAGCGCGGCGCAGCCTGTGCGGTGCCGGTCACGGCGCTTTCGAGGCGATCCAGCCGTGCCCCGAAACCTTCCGCGGCGTCGTCGGCTGCGGGGAGCAACAGGCGAGCACAGAGCAGTTCGAGCTGGAGTCGAGGTGAGGTGGCTCCGGACATTTCCGTCAGCGCCTCGTTCACCAGGTCCGCGCTCCGCGAAAGGGTGTGCTCACCGAGGTGCGCGGCCTGGGTCCGCATCCGCTCGAGTTGGTCCATGGGTACCGCGCGCAGCACTGTCTGAGCGTTCTCGCCGGCCGCGCGCACCACGATGAGGTCGCGGAGTCGCTCCAACAGGTCCTCAACGAACCGGCGGGGCGAATGGCCTGTACCGATCACGCGGTCCACCACCCGGAACAAGCTGCCGCCATCTCGGGCGGCCAGAGCGTCCACGGTGTCGTCAAGGAGCGTCGCGTGGGTGAACCCCAGCAGGGCGACGGCACGCTCATAGCCGACTGCGCCGTCGGACGCCCCCGCGATGAGCTGATCGAGCACGGAGAGCGAATCACGCACCGACCCGCCCCCAGCACGGACAACAAGCGGTAGCACTCCCGAATCCACGGTGACCTGCTCGGCCGTGGCGAGGGTCTCCAGGTAGCCGGTGAGCTGGTCTGGTGGGACCAGGCGGAACGGATAGTGGTGCGTGCGGGAGCGGATCGTCCCGATCACCTTCTCCGGTTCCGTGGTGGCGAAGACGAACTTCACGTGCGCTGGAGGTTCCTCCACCAGCTTGAGCAGGGCGTTGAAGCCCTGCGGGGTGACCATGTGCGCCTCATCAATGATGAACACCTTGTAACGATCGCGCGCCGGAGCGAAGGCCGCTCGTTCGCGCAGCTCGCGGGCGTCGTCCACGCCACCGTGAGACGCCGCGTCCATTTCCACCACATCGAGTGAACCGGGCCCGCCGCGGGCGAGTTCGGTGCAACTGTCACACCGGCCGCACGGGGTTGAGGTGGGGCCTTCGGCGCAGTTCAGGCACCGCGCGAGGATCCGTGCCGAGGTGGTCTTCCCGCACCCGCGGGGGCCGGAGAAGAGGTAGGCGTGCGTGATCCGATCGTTCTCAAGCGCGGCCATCAATGGCGTGGTGACGTGCTCCTGACCGATCACGTCGGCGAACGTCTCGGGCCGGTAGCGGCGGTACAACGCAGTGCTCACCCGACTCACAATAGGCGCCCGCACCGACATCGTGCCCAGAGGATCCATGTCCGGACATGAAAGGACCCCTCGCGCACCCGCCAGAGCCCGCCTGCCCTTGCTGCCTTCCGGCCCTGGGGGAGTTCAGCGAGATGACGCCACACGAGGGGTCTGAGACCACTGTACCGCTCACCTTCGAGTGCCCGGCACGGGGAGGTGTCGGCGTCGTCACAGCCAGCGAGTTCGCCTGGCCACTCCCGAGCCGCTACCCTGGACGACGCCTGGAGGATTCGCCTAGTGGCCTATGGCGCACGCTTGGAAAGCGTGTTGGGTGCAAGCCCTCGGGGGTTCGAATCCCCCATCCTCCGCCACGTGTCAGAGCCCCAGCCATGCATTTCGGCTGGGGCTCTGACCCGTATTGGACGCTGTGGGATTCGGGAGGAGGAGCGAGGGACGAGCGACGACGGCTCCCCCATCCTCCGCCACGTGTCAGAGCCCCAGCCATGCATTTCGGCTGGGGCTCTGACCCGTATTGGACGCTGTGGGATTCGGGAGGAGGAGCGAGGGACGAGCGACGACGGCTCCCCCATCCTCCGCCAGACGCAGAAGCCCTCAGCCACGCATTTCGGTTGGGGGCTTCTGCGCCTCTCGGACACTGTGGATTCGGGAGCATGCCGCAGCGGAGCGAGGACATGCGGCTCCCCCATCCTCCGCCTGCGCGAGCGCGTCGAGACGCACGCCCCCCGGGGCGCGATGGCGCGCTTCACTCCCCAAGCCACCGCGGCCGGCCGCGGCTCCTTCCGCTTCCAAAAGCTCCGCCACACCGCCCTGACCTAGTTGCGCGCGCCAAGGAGCGACCTCGCCGACCTCGAGACCACCGTCGCATGTCACCGCGAAGCCCCACGTGACCACCCGTTGAGCATGGAGCGTTCGGCCATCTCAGGTTCGTCTCCGGCGGCTCGATAGAGGTGTACCAGTCCTGTGGTCACGATGGGCTCGATCCGCTCGAAGGACAGCACGCCGGTCACGAGAAGCATGCAGGCGCCATGGCCGAACAGCCACAGTTCGTTCGCCAGCGATCGGGCATCGGTGGTGCGTTCGAAACGTTGAGATTCAATGGCTCGTTGAGCTGCGCCAACGAGATAAGCAAGAGTGGCATCGGCCGCTCTGCGGTCCGGCAACGGCAGCGAACCGTCGAACATCAGCGCATAGAGATCGGGGCTGCCTTTGGCCGACTCCAGATACGCGGCTCCGGCGGCAGCTAGGTCACTGACGGCGTCATCGGTCGGAGACAGTTCCGCGAGGCGATCGGCAAGTCGAGTAAAGCCCTCCTGACGCACGGCGCCAAGCAGTCCTGACATCCCGTCGAAATAGGTGTAGACGGCCATGGTCGATACCCCCAGCCCAGCGACCAGGCTGCGCAGGCTGATCTTCTCCCGGCGAGCGAGCATCCCTGCGGCTCGCTCGATCAGCTGACGGCGGACTTCGGGGCGAGCGGGTCGGACCACTTGACGATTCTATAGCGCCGCTATGGAATTAGCTCACTACTCACCACCGGAGGTCGCCATGCCCGTTCAGCTGCTCAATCCACCCACCCTGCCCCAGCCCGAGGTCTATGCCCAGGCATCGATCGCCGAAGGGTCCAGGCTGGTCTTCATTTCCGGCCAAGTCGCGCGGAATGCGCAGGGCCACCCGGTGGGCGCGGGCGACCTCGCGGCGCAGACGGAACAGGCGTACTCAAATGTGCATGAAGCCGTGACCGCCGCGGGCGGATCCTTCGCCGACATCGCCAAACTGACGATCTACGTCGTCGACTGGGCACCAGAGAAGATGGCGCAACTCGGCGAGGGCGCCCAACGTGCGGCAGAGCGCTTGGGTCTCGACCTCGTTCGCCCGATCACCCTCGTGGGCATCGCGGCCCTCGGCGAGCCTGACCTGTTGATCGAAGTCGAGGCCGTCGCCGTCCTCCCCTGAACACCTGATCGCTGGTCCAGCACACCGGCGGCGGGCGAACGGCGCAGCGGCGGCCATCCGGAGTCCGGACCCGGATCCACCTTTGGGTGGAGGTGCACCGGTCCACCTCTGGATGGAGGCGCATCCGTAGTGGGCTCACCTAGGATCATCTCTGTGATCTTCAAGTCCGTCGGCGACGACCGCCCGTACCCCGACCACGGGCGCCATCGCACCCGGGACTGGGCCGAGATCCCACCGCGTCAGGTTCGATTGGACGAGTTGGTGACCACCAAAGCCACGCTCGATCTGCACAGTCTCCTCTCCGAAGATTCCACCTTCTACGGCGACCTGTTCGCGCACGTCGTGCAATGGCGCGGGGCGCTCTACCTTGAGGACGGGTTGCATCGGGCGTTGCGCGCCGCGTTGCAACAGCGCAATCTTTTGCATGCTCGCGTCCTGGAGTTGTGATGCGTGCACTGTCATCTTCTGACCTGTCCGCCGAAGTCCGTTAGGTTCTCTCTGTGAGCACCCCAGCCAAGGCACGAGCCGCCCGACGCCGTCACCTGCAGCAGCGCCAGACGGTCATCTTCGGCACGCTCATCGCCGCGATGCTCGTGGTCGGCCTGGCAGCTGGGGCAGTATGGGTGGGAATCCTCCCCTCTCCGGTGAGCATCGCAATCAGCGAACCCGAGTCCACAGAGAGCGACGATGCCGGCCCATGCCCACCGGACGGTGCAACATACGTCCCGCTCACGGAGATCTCCGCGAACGTCCTCAATGGCACCTCACGGTCCGGGCTTGCGGCGGATACATCGGCCGAGTTGGGAGAACGTGGCGTCGCGGTCGGTCGCCAGGCCAATGCCGAGTCCCCGTTCGCGGGAGTCGTCCGCATCGTCTCCGGCCCGGAGGGCCTGGCCGCCGCGTATACCGCAGGAGTTCTTTTCACCGATCCACGGATCGAGGTCGACTCCCGCACCGACGAGACGATCGATGTGATCCTCGGGTCCTCCTACGAGGCTCTGCGCTCGGCTGACGAGATCGACATCGACCCGGAGGTGGAGATTCCGATCCCCCAGGGGTGCACGCCGCTGCCGACACCGGAACCGACTGACGAGTCCAGCTCGGCTGAGGAATGAGATGAGTCTCGAGCAGGAGCACCGGGGGGCCTCACCCTTCGTGAACTCCTACACGCTCCCCCTGCCCGACCCGGTCGCCACCTTTTCCGGGCCCGGTTACCACAGCTCACCGGCGCCTATGTCTGGTTTCGCGATCGCCGCATTCGTTCTCGGACTCCTGGGCGTGCCCACCTTCGCCCTCGGCTTCGGCGGCGTGATCTTCGGCATCGTGGCTCTGCGACACATCCGCCGGACCAACGTCCGCGGCCTCGGGCTGGCGACCACCGGACTCGTGATCGGCGCCCTGGCCGTGACCACCTGGTCGCTCATCCTCGCGGCATTCTGGCTGTTCGGATGACGATGAAGCCCTTCCTCCTGCTGGCCACACGCGCAGAGGATGCTGCCGCTGCCGCCGAGCACTCAGCATTTCTTCGCTACGGAAATCTGACCGAGGGCGAGCTCGTCCGGCATCGACTCGAACGTGACCCGCTGCCCGCACTCGACCTGGACGAGTACTCCGGTGTGATCGTCGGAGGAAGCCCTTTCAACGCCTCCGACGCCGACGAGCTGAAATCACCGGTACAGCACCGCGTGGAGACAGAACTCAGCGCTCTCCTGGACGAGATCATCGAGCGCGACTTCCCGTTCCTTGGCGCGTGCTATGGCGTGGCCACATTGGGTGTGCACCGGGGCGGCGTGGTGGACACCACGTACGGCGAAGTCGTCGGCGCCACCAGTATCACCCTCACGGCGGAGGGGCGCGCGGATCCGATCCTCGACGGCGTCCCGGATCATTTCCAGGCGTTCGTCGGCCACAAGGAGGCGTGCACCGTACTGCCGGCTGACGCGACCCTTCTCGCCACGTCCGCCACGTGCCCGGTGCAGATGTTCCGGGTGGGCGCCAATGTGTACGCCACGCAGTTCCACCCTGAGCTCGATTCAGATGGACTACTCACGCGGATCGCGGTCTATGACCGGCACGGCTACTACCCAAGCGGTGCGATGGAGGAGATCGCCGAGGCCGCACGCCACGCCGACGTCTCGCTCGCACCGCGGGTGCTCAGCAACTTCACCAGGCGGCACCGGCGCGCGTAGGTTCCGATCTCCGCCAACGGCCGTTCCCCGGGCCGTTCAGGCGCTCACTCGCAACGACGCGCGCTGCAGGAGGCCCCCTCGATCGGGATCGGTATCGAAGTGCGCACCATTGGTCGAGCGCGCCATCGGGAGCAGGACGTGGCGCCAGATCTGCCGCAGGAAGTCGCCCACGGCCTGGGCATCCGAGGGTGCGTCGATCGCGAAATCGAGCATGGCCACGCCCACAGTGACGCGCACCACCACCAGCGCCCGCACCTCCTCATCCGCACTGGGTTTGAGCAAGTCCGCCGCGAGGCCCGAGGCGATCATCCGCCTGGTGTGGTCCACCGAGATCGTCAGCAACTGCTGACACATCTGTGAGCCCTCCGCAAACGCTCGCATGCAGTAATGCACGCAGCGCACGAGCATCGCTGGATCATCGATCAGCCGCTGCTGCAGTGCACGGGCATCGAAGGCCTGCGGCAGGTCCTGCTCGACCAGCTCGAGGACGTATGCGTCACACTCCTGGCGCAGGCGGGCCTTGGATCCGTAGTAGTGGGTGATGAGCCCTGCCGTCACTCCTGCCCGCGTCGCGATGGCGCGGAGACCGACGTCGAAGCCGTCCTCGGCGAAGGCCGCAAGCGCGGCAACAAGGATCCGCTGTCTGGTTGTTGCGGCGACAGATTCGCCCTTCTCGGATTCCTCCATGGCGCACTGCTTCCTTTCGACTCACCCCCCGGTAATGTCTCCAGTTACTTCAACGAACAGCACGGGCCACACGGTCCAGAACGTCGCCGTCGTTATTCTATCGTGATCTGCTGGTGCTTCGTTCAGCGCACTCCCTCGCGTCCGGGTCACTCCTGTGGAGCGGTCCAGTCGACCGCACGGGAGGTGAGGGATGCGCTCGGCCCCGGCTGCGGCGGAGGTATCTCAATGCCGCGGCCAGACACAGTCGCGACGATGTCCATCGCCAACGGCATCGCGATCGCCTCGGCCACGATGGACGCCTCGATCTGAACGCGAAGATCGCGCGCTTCGTAGTGGTCCGCGGTGTGCTCGAGCTCGGCGATCATGGCATCCCGGTCGTCATCGGCGGTACCGCTCCAGTTCGCGGCACCGTCAGTGCCCCATTGCGCGGCAATGTCCGCGGGTGACTCCGGGATGGGGATACGAGTGAGTACGGCGTCCCAGTCGTCCTCTCCGAGCGCAGGGCCGACGTCGTCAGTGCCACAATCACGCACGTCCCAGCCGGCTTCGCTCACCCCGGCCCGCAAGGCGCGGTAGGCGTTAGCGGCGTACTCCTCGCCGGAGTCGAACAACAGGCACACGCGTGCTCCGTTCTCAACCCCGGCCGCCTCACGATCGGCAATCGCCTCGTCCTCCGACCGCGTGAAGGCGGCTTCGAATCCGGCGTCCTCGCGAGCGATCTGGTGCCCGTCCGTGTTAGGCGGGAACAACAGCACGCTCGTGGCCTCCTGCTCTGAGGACCACGGCCCCGCGCCAGCGCCGGCCACCTCCCGGTGCGGCACGGCGCGTAGGAAGGCTTCACGCGCGCTCTGCCAGGCGAACTCCCCCCGATCGGTGCGCAGGACCAGCGCCCAGTAGGCGCCGGTATGACTGGTGGAGAATCCATAGTCGAGGCGTTCGAGCTGGTCGATCGTCTCCCGGTTCTGCGCTGTCGGTGGAACCTGCACGACGTCGAGCGTTTCACCCACGTACGTCAGTGGGTCGGAGACGGTGGTCTGGGTAAGCTCAAGGCGTTCGTACTCGGGTGTGGGGAACCCGGTGTACTCCGGGTTCACGACCAGGCTCACGTGCTGCGCATCGGGTCGGCTCTGGTCCACCTGATCCACGCGGTAGGGCCCGCTGGAGAGGAGCAGCTCCTCCGGAATCGCGCTGCCGTCGCCATCACCGAGCTCGAATCCGGAGTTCCACACCCGCGCGATCGTGGCCAGCCGGCTGGTGTCCGCCTCCACGATCGCGGAGATGACGGCCTGTTTGGCCTCCATGGGGTCCTCGATCTCAAACGCGAGCTGTCCCACCACATGAGCAGGGACCGCGACGTCCACTGCCCTCTGCCAGTCGACCACGGGCTCGGGGTAGGTGACCTCGATCCACCGGGCGAACTCGTCGTACTCGGGGATCTCGGAACTCTCGGCCAGACCCGTGCGGCGTGAATCGAACCACGGCGTGCCCGCCGGCACATCGACCGTGCCATCGTCAGCGGTGACCTCAGCCGAATCGAACTCCTCTGGTGCGAGGGCGTTCGATCCCGCTGCCCAGGCGAGCAGGAGATCTGCCGCGTCCACGGGAGTACCGTCCGACCACTGAGGTTCGGCGAGGTCATATCGGACCGTGAATCCCTCGGGCGCGGTGACCTCGACAGTGCCGAAGCTCTCGTCGATCACGTCCACGCCCTCGACCGACTCGGCAAACTGGGAACGCGTGAGCGCCGCAACGTCCTCGTTGCCTGCGGTGTGACCACCGGAACTCGCCACGTTCGTGCTGGTCAGCTGCTGCGACCAGCCGATCGTGACGGTCGTGCCGACGATGACCGTGTTCGGAAGTGCCGGGCCGCCACATGCGGTGAGCGCGAGAGCCACCACACCACCGGCGACGGCTCGTGGCTTACGGCTGCTGCGCAACACGCGATGTCTCCCCCACACGTGCGATTCTCGACGTCGTCCTCCCTTGGGCCTCCGACGACGCCACCATTCGGGATGAGGGGCGAGCACACATGCTCACTCTCCTGGCGCCCGGTCGAGCTGGTGCCACGTTCCCAGTGGCATGTTCTTCAACTGCTGGCGCGAACCCTCGCTCAACTCCTGCGTCAGACCGCGCTCCTCGAGCACAGCCAGCACTCTCTGGCGTGCCGCCAGGTATCGCCGGTCCTTCATCGGATCGATGCTCCAGCGGCGACGCCCGACCGTCCGAGATCTCGAGGCGGCCAGCAGCACGATGACAGCCACCAAGCCACCCAGCGCAGCCACGATCGTGAGCGCGCCAAGGCCACCGACCTCGCCCCGCCCGACCAAGAGAATGAGCGTCGCACCCGAGCCGGTCAAGGCGGTGCACCCGGCGGCGAGGACGTCCCAGGGCCCACGGCGCCGGCCGTCACTCCACCACACTGCGAGCACGGTCATGAGTGCCACCAAGGAGACCAGGAAGGCAATCCGGGCAAGGCTGAGCCACGAGTCACTGCCGATGCCACTCGCCGCACTGGAACCCAAGGCGATAGCGGCGAGCCCGATTGCACCGGCTCCGTACACCGCGATCGCCACGAGCAGGACGATCGCCTTGAGAATCGCCCGCCCTACCTGACCCTGCTCATCCTCCAACGGTGGCGGACGTCGATCGAGGATGGCGTCCTCGACAGCACCCCAGCGGATCGGGAACGGGAAATGTGCGGTGCGCGCCCACTCCTCGACGGACTCACTTGACTGACCCACGGATCTCCTTGAATGTGCTGACGGCCAGTCCCATCATGACGGATGGGGTGCTCGCCAACGCAGAGTGGATACGCACGAGTCGAAGAGCACGCGCATCGAGTCGAGCCATGGGTCGTCCGGCGCCGTCTCCGGCTTGCGTGCGAAAGCCACCATCAGCTGCAGCGCACGGCGGCGCTTCGCACCGGGAACGGGCGTCAGGTAGACCACGGAGTGGCTGATCAGCGTGTCGGTGCCGATTCGCACCGTCTTCTCCTTCTCCGCCCGCAACGTGCGCTTGTCTCCGAAGAGCGGGGTGGCTCCGTGGTCGCGAAACAGCGTTCGGGCGACATCGTCGAGGGATCTGCCCGGCTCCGCGGTGAGGATGGAAGCGTTGATCGATGATGGGACGAAAAGCGTGTCCGGTCCGGGATCGGTCGCCGAGAAGAAGGCGAGGACCCCTCCGCGACGCATATCGTCGAAGGACTGCTCCATCAACGTCTTCATCTGTGCGTACATGTCTGGCCGGTGCGCCTGCATGAGTCGCTGCTTCAGGTCGGAGAGCATGCTCTGCAGCGTCGCATCGTCAGGTTCACGCCGTGACCAGCCCGGCGGCAGGTCCAGCTCGAATTCGGGGTCCGGGCGCACGCCCAGGTCCTGTCGCAGGCTTGTCGTGCTCACCGGTCCTCCTCAATCTGCCACGGGGGATCCTCCACAATGCCCGACGGTGCCCTCGACCGGAACGACGCGCCCTCCGGGCCGACCAAGCGGATGGACTCCATCAACGCCACCAGCCCGGGCAGCGCGAGTGCGACGAGGGCGGCAACTGACTCGTTGATACTGAGCATCAGCGTGGTCTCACCATCATCGAAGACCAGGTGCACCGAGGCAGTCTCGATGGAGACACCATCGCGATCGACGGTTCCCCGGATCGAACACTGCAGCCCCGGGCCGATGTGTGGTGCCTCAATTGCGTGCACCACGGCGTCCAGTTCGGTCCATCGAGGGGCGTCAGCACGTGCCAGGATCGTGATGTGACAGGTCACTGCCGCGGGAGCCCGGGTCGGCCACACCTGGAAGATCCCGTGTGATGGTGAGGTGGACCGCACCTCCAGTGCCTCGCGGAGGATCGGAAGCACATCCTCGGGCCCAAGTTCGGCACCGTCGAGGCCGGCCGTACCGATCGCGGTGGGCAACTCGTCCAAGCAGGCGGCGAGCCATGCCGACTCCTCGGTGGCGCTCATCCCTGCCGGCACATAGAACCAGCCTGGGATCTGCAGATCGTCCACGACGTCCACAGTCCAAGGTGTGTGCACTGCGGAAGCAGTCATCACCTCTCCCCTCTCACAGACCCACGCCTACCCAGCCAGGAGTCTTCGGCAGGTCCGGCAGTGGCGTCAACTGCGTCGCAGATGCTGCCCGACCGTAGTGGCCGAGCACATTCCCGGCCGTACTCAGGCCGAAGTCGAGGGCAGCCAGGTTGCGCACCGAGTTGAAGTACCGCACCGGATCGTTGACCTGATAGAAGGCCCGGTGGGACGCCCAGACATCGTCGAATCCCTTGCCGCCGGTGAGCAGCTTGGTGATTCCAGCCCTGGCTCCCCCGCTGCGCCACAAGCCCACCAGACTGTCGTCGGCGACCTGGAAGACGGGCCCTTTCAGCTTGGCGAAGTTGCCGAGCATGCCCTTACCCACGGACGCGAATGCCGCCTTGTTGAAATGCAGGGCCTTGGTGAGATTCGCGAGTTTCCCGACCGGCAGCACACCGAGGGCCGCCAGGCCCACATCGAGGAGACTCGCATTCCCTTCGGAGTACTCGTAGAGGGTGACGGCGAGGTACGCGAGACCCGCGAGCAGGGCGAGCGCTGCGAGGATCGGACCGCCGATGATCAGTGCCGCGATGCCGAGGATCAACGAGGCCCAGCTCAGGAAACCCTTGATGAAGTCGCCCCAGTTGTCCCAGAAGCTGTCCTTGATCGAATCGGCCATCTCGTCGCCGATGTTCTCGACCGCTTCGTCGTAGGCCGTCTCCCACGTGTCGTAGTCGTTGTCGAAGGCGATCGCCTCGGACTCCCACGCCTCGTATGCTTCCCGCTTGGCGGCGTCCTCCTCAGCCTGCTGCTCTGCCTCCGGGCTGTCCTCGTCGGGCTGATTCCACCCGCCGGTCCCGCGCGGCATGGCCATCGTGCCGTAAGGCGGCAACGAGACGAACGTGCTCCACAACGTTTCACACTCGTCGGCATGAGCGTCAATCTTTGGCTTGACGTCCGCGAGCGCATCGCCGTAGGTCCGGATCACGGGTCCGACGGGCTCGTAGAGGGCGGCCGCTTCGCTCAGCACCTGATGGGATTCGCCGATCGATTCGCGTAGCTTGTCGATCGCTTTGCCCTGCTGGTCAGTGGCGCGGTTCTTGATGCTCTCAAGGACCCCGGCACTCTCCCGCATCTGCCCGCCGAGGGTCTCGATGGCAGTTCCGCGGTCGATGATCTCCTGCGCGTTCCCCTCGACATGCTGGATCGTCCGGTAGCGCGGTGACGGCGGCATGAATGTCATCGACGTGTTCCTTCGTTTCGCAAGGTCATCGGTCTCACTCCTCCGGCTCGAGAGCGATCGCAGTCTCCGCGTCCCATTGCTGCACGCCTTCAATCACTCCGTCGACGTGCTCCTGGACCTTGACGAGTGCTTCCTTCAAGTCACCGCGCTTGTCGTCCCACCGCTCCTCGAACTCTCGGGCCTCGGAACGTAGTTTGCCCTCGCCGAACGGGTTGCCGATCGCGGCCTCCAACGCTTCGGAGTTGCTGGTCGCGTTCTCGAACTCTTCGACGATGTCGCCGAGTTGGGTACTCACTTCCCGCAACTCGTCCAGTGAGATGTAGATGTCAGCCACGGCCCCGGTTCCTCACGCCTCGCTCTGCCTCCGGTGATCGCGATTGCCACGTCACCGCTCAACAATGTGCCACTGCCCCAGCCCTGGGCCAGAAGAAGGCTGTGGGACCGGCCCGATGGCCAGCCCCACAGCCCACGTGGCAGATCAGCCGCCAGCGAGCTGGTCGTCCAGGTCGCGGATGGACTGCGCCATGTCGCGCAGGGCCTGTGCCATGTCGTTCACGCCCTCAGACGCGTCCTTGAGGCCCGAGGTGAGCTCGTCGTAACCGTCCTTGAACTTGCCGGACGCCTTCTCCGTCTTGAAGCCGTCCTCAACCAGCTCGTCAACATAGCCCTGGCACTCTTCGAGCGCCGAGTCGATGCTGTCCTTGCCGTCGTCCAGCTTGTCGGCGCACGACTCCATCTCGTCGTACGTTGCACCGAAGTCGGTCATCGATCCCAACCTTCCTACGTATCGGATTCGGGCCCCTACTTGGATCACCCGAGACAGACTCTATGGACACCCCTCGGGCTTCTCAATGGGCACCACTGCCCATGCGGTCCCCACGGCTCCTCCCGCCGTCACCGCTCGGCGTCGGACCGTTGCAGCCGCGGCGCACGACGGCGGCCCGCACCCCCTTCATCCACCCACGGCAGGTGCATGGTCACCGCTTTGCCCGCCTGGACGAAGATGCCTCGTCCGTCCGGGAAGTCGGTGCGCTTGACGCGGCCGAAGGGCACCTTGAACAGCGTGTCACCGTCGTAGGTGTCAGGTTTGAGCGCGATCCCCTGGCGGGGCGACTTCCACTCGCCGAGCACGCCGGAGCCGCCGCCGGCGCGAGTGATGTCCGCCTCCCCCACGAGCAGATGATCGCTGTTGTTGAGCGCCTGCAGGAGCGCCCGCATCGGCCGATCCGCGGGCCCGTCCGCGAGGTGCGGCATATCCTCCACCACGATCATGATCCGGCCAGCTACGGACTCATCCGCCACAATCTCGGCAAGCTCGCTGGCGAGGTCCTTCTCGTCGTCGGGCCGCACGGCACTGCGCACCCAGTCGCGGAACTCGGTGAGCTGCGCCCGCCGACTCCCGAAGTGGAAGAGCCGCACGTCCGGATCGAACCGCTCCACTGCCGTGACGAACGCCCGGAGCGCGTTCGTCTTGCCGGATTGCGGCGGGCCGGTGATGGTGAACGACCCGATCGGGTCGAACCCGCGTGGTGCCAAGGTGTCATCGGCGATCCCAATTGCGGGCAGGCCGTCGAGGGAGTCGGGCATCTGGGCCACGTCGATGTGCGTGGGCAGTGCCCCGATCTCGCGCACCTCCGGCACACCGCGCTGGCGCAGGCTGGCGGCGAGCTCGTCAAGCGCCTTGGTCTGTTCGGCCACGTTGGTGGATCCACCCAGTGCGGCGATCTGTACCTCGTTCCGGTCCACCACGGCGCGCCCCGGTGCGGACTGGTCGTCGAGCACATCCTTGGGCGCACCCAGCATGAAGTACTGGTTCTGATCGGCCAGGCGCAAGATCACCCGGCGAGAGACGTTCGAGACCACGGCCGTGGGCACCGCACCACTACGGTCGGCCGTCAGGACGGCGTGCACACCGAGCGGGCGGCCCTCACCGAGGATCCTCATGAACATCCGGTAGAAGGGCGCACGCGCCGAGGAGATCTCCCATTCCTTCTTGAACTCCGGATAGTTGTCGATGAGCAAGATGATCCGTGACATCGAAGGATCGACCAGATCCCGGTACTCGGAGAGATTGGCCGCGTTGGCGGCCGAGAACGCCTCAGACCGGCGGCTCAGCTCCCCGTCGAGAGTGCGCAGCAGCCGCTGCAGCCGCTCGGCGTCGTCACCATCGATGATCGATCCGACGTGCGGCAGTTTCTCCAGCACGCCCAGGGCACCGGAGGCGAAGTCGAGTCCGTACACCTCGGCGGCGCCGAGGTCGGGCCGCATCCCAGCGGCGGTGGCGAGGGTCTTGAGCACCGTGGACTTGCCCGAGCCGGACGTCCCGAACACCAGGAGCGAGCCGTCCCGGTCGGGAGCGAAGTACACCGGATCCTGCCGCTGGTGCGCCGGCAGATCGGCGAGTCCGAGCAGCACGCGGGTGTCTCCTTCGGCCGCCAGGGACCGCAGGTCCACCACCGCCGGCAGGTCATCCAGCCACGGGCGGCGCGGCACTGGCAGGTTGGCCGCATCGGCCGCGCGGATGAGCGTACTCACCACCCGCTTCTGGTCGTTCGGACCCAGATCCTCGTCGTGGGAATCGGACTCGGGTGGTCGATCGGGTTCCCATTCGGCGGTGGATCCGAACCGCAGTTCGGCCACCTTCACCTCGGCGGAGATCACCTCGTCCTGTCCCGTCCAACCACCGGCGAAGGCGGACTGGAACGGCACCAGACGCCCCGGGCCCGTCTTCGCGATTCCCCGGCCAGGGATCGACGGCGGGAAGGTGGCTGCGATGGGATCGTCCACCACGTCCTTGGAGTCGGCCTCATCGGCCATCCGCAACGCCACCCGCAAGTTCGTGTTGGCGCGCAGGTTGTCCTTGATCACGCCGGCCGGGCGCTGTGTGGCCATGATCAGGTGGATGCCCAGGGATCGCCCTCGCTGAGCGATGTCGACCACTCCGTCCACGAACTCCGGCACCTCGCTGGCCAGGGCGGCGAACTCATCGATCACGAGCACCAGTGCGGGCGGGCACTCCGGATCCTGCCGCTTCTCCAACTCGAGCAGATCCTTCGCCTTCTTGCGATTGAACAGGTGCTCGCGGAAGTGCAGTTCGGCTCGCAGGCTGGTCAGCGCCCGGCGCACGAGGTGCTGACTCAGGTCGGTCACCAGGCCCACACAGTGCGGCAGTTCCACACAATCGGCGAATGCGGAGCCACCCTTGTAGTCCACGAACAGGAAGGTCACCCGATCGGGGCTGTGCGCGGAGGCGATGCCCAGCACCCACGCCTGCAGGAACTCGGACTTCCCAGCACCGGTGGTACCGCCCACGAGTGCGTGCGGGCCCTGGGTGCGCAGGTCGAGGGTCATCGCGTCACTGGCGCCCTGCCCGACGATCGCCCGGAGGTTGCCGGACTTCTTCAGCCGCGGCCGGGGCGCGTCGCTGCGGTCGATGATCGTGTTGTTCTGCCGCCACCGGTCCACCACAGCGTGCGGGTCCTCGGCAACGTCGGCACCCACGAGGGAGAGGAACATGACCGAGTTCGGGATGTCGGACGCGTCGTGCACCACCGTGCTGGCATCCACGACGGGGGCGAGCCGCTTCGCGAAGGTGTGCATGTAGGCGTTGGAGACGCCCTCGACCTCGATGTGATCGTGCCGGTCGCCGTTGCGGACCAGCCCCACGGTGGCGTCGTCGAGACCGGCCGTGACGTCCACGTAGCTGCGGCAGGTGGCCGGCAGCGACTCCACAGTGGGCGAGACGAATACCGCATGCACCCCGACGTCGGCCCCCCGCTCCAATGCCTGCACGAGGCGGGGCCGGTCCACGGGGGCATCGTTGGTCACGAACACCACCACATTGATCGGCTGGGTCCGTTTCATCTGCTCCGCGGCGCGGTTCACGTCCGTGCCGTAGGTCATCGGGTTCCATCGCTCAGCGAACGGTCCACGAGGATCCGGGCGGGAACCGGCCCGCAGCACGAACTCCTCGAGTGCACTCAGCAGCGCGTTCGCGGCCGGCGCCGAGTCCGCCAGCGGCAGATCCTTGAACGGGCTCGTCTCGCTCGTGGTGTGCGGCAACCACTTGATCCAGTCGAGTTCACCGGCCCATTCGGCATCGGTGAATGCCACGGCGACCACCTCGTTCGGAGCGTGCAGACCGAGAATTTGCACAGCCAGCCCGCGCATGGCATCCGAGGCGGGCCCCGTGGGTCCGGCCACGCCGACCGAGCCGACATCCCGCAACGAGTCCAGGATGGGCACCCGATCGACGTAGCGGAACCGCTCTTTGAGCCGGTCCACCCGATGGATGTACTCGGGAAGGCCATCCTGGGAGTCCCGGTCCGCGATCGAGTTCCGTGAGGGTGCCCGGCTGATGCCCAACCTCAGGGCGAGGAAGTTCCAGTGCTCGGGCCGGCGCGTCCACAACAATGGTCCGAGGCGCATCGCGTGCTCGAAGACCTCCGCCACCGGTGGCACTTCCTCGTTGCGGGCCTGCTCCTCTTCCGGTTTCGCCCGGTAGAGCGTCTCCTCGAGTTCCTCGTACTGGCGCTCGAAGAGCATGATCTCGTGGTTGCGCTTGTTGCCCGTCTGGTTCCGCTGGTTCATGAAGTTGCCCACGGCCATCAGCGGCGTCATGAAGACGAGCAGGAGCGCCCGTGGGCGATCGGTGATGAAGTAGATCGAGAGCGCCATGATGATCGGCGCCACCAGCATCACCCAGGGGAACAGTTTCTGGACTGCCTCTGTGGGCATCCGCGGCGGCGGGTGCTCCACTCCCGGGTAACGCACCTCCACCCGCGGGCTGCGGTTGAACAGCAACCCGCCGCCACGTTCCAGCACCGGGTCTTCGGCTGTTCCGTCGAAATCGCTGGCCAGGTACAGCACCAGCGTGGTCCCGCCGATCACGAACGACTTCCCGGGAACGAGGCGCACCCGCTGTACCGGTTCGCCGTCCACCAGCACGCCATTGGCGGAGTTCAGGTCCACCAGTTCCACATAGCCACTCACCTCGATCCGGGCGTGCCTCTTGGAGACCATCGGATCGGCGAGCACGATGCTGTTCGCCGGGTCCCGCCCGATCGAGGCGTGGCCCATCGTGAGCGGGAACTCCTGCCCACGCAACGGACCGTCCGTGGCTCGCAGCACCCCGACGGCGTTCCTCGACCGGGCCGAGGAGGTGCCGGTCTGCTGGGCGCCCAGGTTGAGCACGGACGCAGCGAAGCCGGACCCGATGGGCGCTTCGCCGATCGGGACGTCGGGCTGCAGAGGTTCGAATCGGTCCGCCGTCGGCGGGGCCACAGCGAGGGTGAGCACGTCCTGTTCACCGGCGATGATGGTGCGGGCCGGGTCCGACTCGGCGATGTACTTCGCGACATCCGCGGCCGTCGCGGTGGAATCCGCGGTCACCACGATGTCTGCGGGTGCCACCCCCTGCCGATGCAGAGTCAGCTTGACCTTCACGCCTCACGCCCCATCTTCCGCCTCGGTCCGCCGGCTGTGCTCACGCGCGCGCCACCACGGCAGTTCGCTCTCCGAACCGTACCGTGTCGCCCACGAGGGCAAGGCCCGGCTGCCCGGGGGGCAGCCCGCGTTCGACGCCGTCATGCACGATCGATGTGCCGTTCGTCGATCCCTGGTCCAGCACCACGATGCCCTGCTCGGCCGCGCGCACCAGGAAGTGCGTCTTCGAGACGGACCGGGTGTCATCGGGGACCGCCTGACGCCGCGCCGCCGGGGCAGTACCGGGTGGCGAGGGGTTGCGTCCCACGATCACATCCTCGGTCACCACCACCCGATCGCCCGTGTCGAGCACCAGCGCGAAACCGGTGCGGACCTCGTGAGGGCCAGATGAGGGCGACGGGGGCGCAGCGCTCCAGGGCACGCCGCTGACCAGAGGCGGCTCAGGAGCGGGCGGGGGTGAGCTGATGGGACTGTGCGAGGTGGCGGGCCCTGCGGAGGGCAGCGGGCCTGGCGAGGGCACCGGACCAGGCGAGGGGACGCCGTCGGGCGTGGCCGCCTGAGCCGCCTGCGTCGACAGGTCGGCAGAACCTGTGGCCGGGTACGCCGCCCCGCCGGCTTCGTCGGTGGAGCTGGGCCGACGATAGGCACCCATGACCGGCCGTCCGGGCACCGGCGCAGCGTTCGACTCCGGGGCGATCACCTGCTCCTCGGTGCCGCTGAGTCCGACCACCGGGCGCGGTCCTTCGCCGTGCGGGCGCGCCACCCCGAGCACTCCGGCACTCACTCGCGCCCCGGGCCGGTAGATCTGCTGCTGACCGGCATCGGCAGGAGTCGCCAGGGAGGGCATCGGCTTCGGCCGGGCGATCGGTGCTGCCGTGACGGTCTTGCGTGCGATGCGCATCCGCTTGGCGTCGTAGGGCTGCAGGCCGTGGCGCACGTCCACCATCCAGCTCCGGGCCACCATGTCATGCCACCCGCGCCCGCGCTTCTCCGGATCGAAGAGCGGCGAGAGCAGGAACACGATCGGACCGACCACCACCAGTGCGGAGAGCCAGATCACGGCGGACCGCAGCAGCATCCGGAAGAAGCCGGGCCGCTCCAGGGTCTTCACGTTGATCGATCGCAGGCCCATGATGACCTTGCCGATCGTGAATCCCTTCCGTCCGTGCAACGCGATCTGGACGATGCAGTAGGCGATGCTGAGCACGAACGAGATGCCCATCATGACCACGGCCAGGATGAACTGCGGGTGGTTGACCAAGCCGTACCAGCTGATTCTGGCGTCGACGTACTTCAGGCCCAGCGGCAGCGCGAAGACCCAGGTGGGTACCTGGAGCAACAGATAGCAGGCAGCGTCGATCACCGCCGCCAGCGCACGCCGGCCCAGCGGGGCGGGAATCAGGCCGAGGGCAGCGGCGTAGGCAGGGTCAGGTCGACCGAACTCGTCGAGTCCTTCGATCGCCTTCTCATCGTCCTCGACCTCCCAGATCGTCACCTGGGCTCCTCCCGCTCTTCGCCGGCCACACATGCTCGAGCACACGGTACCGGCAGAGGCCTCTGGCAGGATCGGGCACATGTCCCCATCCGGGCCGCCCTCGAAGGCGGAAAATGATGCGCACGCGGCGGAACGGGTCGTCTACGGCGATGGCAGTGAGGCCGTGCTCACCCGCGACGGGTCCGGTTGGTCGCTGAGCATCGATGGCGTCCGTCAGGCGCATGTCGGCGATCCGGCCGCTCCACCGGCGCTGACCTCGGTGCGGTGGATGCTCGCCGCCTTAGGGCAAGTGCTGCCGGCTCGCTCCGCGCATCTGGGTGGCAGTCTGCTCACCCTTCCGCGTGCGATCGCCGCACGGCGACGCGATGCGCAGCAGGTGGTGATCGAGTTGGACCCCATGCTGGTGGAGTTGGTGCGGAGCCGATTCGGCGTACCGGCCGGGGTGCGCCTTGAGGTCGGCGATGCGCGTGCATGGCTGGACGCACCGACGGAAGGTGACCTGGACGCCGTCGTGCTCGACATCTTCACGGGGAACCGGATCCCGCCGCCGTTCACCTCACGCGAGTGTTTCGCTGCCGCGCGCGAGGTGCTCACCGACGAGGGTGTGCTGGTGATCAACTCGGTGGCCGGGCCCGAGATGGAGTTCACTCGGCGCGAGCTGGCCACCCTGCGAGAGCAGTTCGCGCACGTGGGGATGATCATCCAGGGTTCGGTGCTGCATGGCGCGCGGTTTGGGAACGCCACCCTGATCGCCTCGGCGGCGGCGCTGGACGTGGCGGGCATCGAGGCAGCCCTGTCCGGGGACGCGTCCAAGGGGGTCCTGCTCACCGACCTCGATGAGATCGTCGGGGAGGCGCCACCGGTGACCGATGACGACGAGTTGTGGTCCCCGGTGCCGCCTCAACCTGCGAATGTCGACCAGGCGATGCGGATGATCGAGATGCTGCGATCGGCAGTGCAGGAGATGAAACCGCCGAGCTGAGGGGCACCTCATGCGTGTGAACCCACTTTTCATGATCGAACCCCCGACGGCGGAGGTTCCGGTACGAAGAAGAGGTTCAGATCGAGCGGGGCGCGCCCCTCAGGAACTGATATCGGCGGTGGTGAACCGGCTCCAGGCGATGGTGCCGGCGATCACCACCCAGACCGCCTGAACCACCAACCCGGGCGCGAGCGCCGCCGGGTCGACGTCGAGGCGGAGGAACTCCGCGAAGTCGAACCAGTGATGGGTGAGCAGACCTGGATGGATGGCGGAGAGCTGCGGCAGGCTGTCCAGGACGGCGGAGACCACGGCAACGGTCACCGTGCCTGCCATCGCGGCCACGGGCGTCTCGGTGAGCGTGGACAGGAGCACACCGACCACCACGAGACCACTCATCGACATCGCCACATAGGTGGCCACACCGAGTACCCGGAGCAAACCCGCTCCCGAAGCGATGGTGTCCCCGGAGAGCAACACGAGGTCGGAGATCCCGAACAGCAGCCAGCCCGTGACCAACCCCGTGAGAGCGATCACCGCCACCGCCGCGGCAGCGAAGCACAGGGCGACCGCGGCCTTGACGAGCAGGAGCCTGGTGCGCCGCACCGGCAGGGTGACCAGGTATCGCAGGGTCCCGGTGGCGGCTTCACCGGCGATCGTGTCCCCGGCCACGATGCCGATCGTCAATGGCAACAGGAACGGCAGGCACACGAAGAGCGCAGCCACCACCAGGAACAACCCGTTGCCGGTGATGCGCCCGACGAACCCCGGACCTTGTGAACCGACAACCGAATCCTGAGCGAGAAAGACGACCAGGCCGAGCAGGATCGGCACCAGCGCCAGACCAACGAGAAGCACCGCATTGCGGCGGCGTCCGAACACGAGCCGAAGTTCACTTCCCAGCAGGCGGCGCATCCCCCCGGTGGTGCGGGACGTCGTCGTGGTGCCCGCTGGCAGGGTGGCATTCTCAGCGCGCGACATCGAAACCCTCCCCCGTCAACCGGACGAACACATCCTCGAGCGTCGGGGTGCGCTCGGACAGGCCGTGCACCGGAATGTCCGCGGCTACCAGGGCGCGTGTGACGTCGTCGGTCCGCACGTCTGCGAGGAGGGCGTGCAACTCGGCTCCCTCGATGATCACCTCGTCCAGCCCCAGAGCGGTGAGCACCCGTGCGGCGCCCGCCACATGCTCGGACTCGGTGCGCACCCACACGCGGCGATCGGCGAGGGAGGTGAGGCTGGTGCGTTCGCCCTGCAGCACCAGGGCGCCTGCGCTCATGATCCCGACGTGCGTGCACACGTTCTCGATCTCGGCGAGCAGATGCGAGGAGACCAGCACGGTGGTGCCTGCCTCGGCGAGCTCACCGACCAACCGGCGCACCTCCCGGGTCCCCTGCGGGTCGAGTCCGTTGGTCGGCTCGTCCAGCACGAGCAATTCACGTGGCCGCAACAGCGCCGCCGCCAGACCGAGCCGCTGCTTCATCCCCAGCGAATACTGGCGGTACCGCTTCAGTGCCGCGGCCCCGAGGCCCACCCGCTCCAACGCGTGATCGATGCGGGCGTTGCGGTGCGGCGGCGCCGAGGCATCACACGCATCCAGCCGGACGAGGTTCGCCCGACCACTGAGTGACGGGTGGAATGCCGGGCCCTCGATGAGGGCGCCCACCCGGGGCAGTACTGCGGGGCCGGCCGCGGGCATCGGCTCCCCCAAGAGCCACGCCTGCCCGCTGCTCGGGCCGATCAGCCCGAGCAGCATCCTGATCGTGGTGGTCTTGCCCGACCCGTTCGGACCCAGGAAGCCGTATACCGACCCTCGGGGGACCCGCAGGTCGATACCGTCGACGGCCACCTGACCGGATCTGAACCGCTTGGTGAGACCCTCGGTGCGGATCGCCAGATCGACGCCCGCGCCGGCAGTGTCCGATCCGTCAGCGCCAGTGCTGGCGTCTGGTTCTCGGGTGCGTCCGGTGGTGGCAGCACGACGAGCGCCCACCGCGTCACCGGGGGTGGGTGAGGCGGTGGGCGAGGACGGCGTCCGGGTACTGCTCACGCCATCGCTTGCAGCGTCTCGACCGGCACCGAACCTGCCAGGACGCGACCGTCGTCGGTGATCAGCACACTCAGCAGTGTGGTGCTGAGCACGCGGCCCTGCGGCACCTCGGTGGTCAGTTGCTCGAACAGGGCGGCCGCGTCGAGGCTCGGCGGACCCGGCTGACCGTCGGAATCGGTGGACATGAACTCCTCCATCAACTCGCTTCCGGTGTCCGATCCCGGCATCGGGTGCGATCCGGCCGCATCGGCGAGGGCTTGCGGGTCTCCGGCGAGCAAGCCTTGGACGTCGACGTCATCCATCACCACGACCGACTCCCAGCCCTCGCCCACGGTCTGCGGCGCATCGGAGGAATCGGGCTGTCCGTGCTCTCCTGCCTCGGCGGGCAGCGACACCGTCTCCTCGGTGACCTCTGCGCCGGCGGGTGCGCTGAAGGACAGCACGGCATCATCCGGGGTAGCGAAGGTGACGTCGGTGAACCCGACCTCGAGGGCCGGAGCCGACTCGGCCGCGGCTGCGTCAGCGGAACTCCAGACCTGCACCTGCAATGGGGTGAAGGTCTCACCGTCGACGGCGATCTGCACCTTCTCCACGAGCGTGCCGTCGGTCTCGGGGGTGATCTGCAACTGGTAGGCATCCCGGCCTGCCACCCGTGCGTGCTCCAGCACCGTCACGGTCGAGAACTCCTCGACGTGTTCCAGACCTTGCCGTGCCGCAGCCTCCGGTGTGGGCAGATCCGGCGCGCCGCCAGGGAGGTCGCCCGCACGAGCGTCGGCGGCGAGTTCGTTGTAGCGGGCTTGAGCGGCCTCGTCCAGGCTGTAGTGGGTGACGGCCTCGTCAGTGCTGGAATAGGTCCAGGCCTCGGCGCCGTCATGCACCACCGAGTACTCCGAGGCCGAACCGAGCAGCGAGACGCGCGAACGCTCCGCCCCGTCGGTCCACACGCGCAGCGTCGTACTGCCGTCCAGGAGCGCGATCGGGTCGGCACCGGTGAACTCGGCGAGCCCGCCGGTGGGCAGACCGAGACGGGCGGTGTGCACCACAGTTCCGGAGAGTGCCGCGGGCTCCGCTTCGGCGATGCTGGTCAGCAATTCGACTGGGGTGATCTCCGGCAGGGCCGGTTCGTCAGCCTCAGCCAGCAGGGGTGGGCCGGCGAGGGCGCCGGCGATCACGACGGCGGCCACGGCGGGGACCGCCCATCGGGCGCGAGTGGAGAGGGTGCGAGAAGTGCTCATGCAGCCAGTGTGCGCGTTGGTCGCTGAGACGACGCTGAGAAGCGCGTGCCCCGATTACCTCACCCCGCGCAGGTCGCGAGGAATACTGGTCAGGTGCGGGTGCTGGTGGTCGATGACGAGCGCGGACTGGTCAGCGCCCTGCGGCGGGGGCTGGTCGCCGAAGGGTTTGCCGTCGACGTGGCCTACGACGGCGAGACGGGGCTGCAGGCCGCGACCGAGGGTGAGTACGACGTGATCGTGCTGGACATCATGTTGCCGCGGCGTAATGGCTACGACGTGGTGACGGCACTGCGGGAGGCGCAGGTCTGGACGCCAGTGTTGTTGCTCTCGGCCAAGGATGGTGAGTATGACGTGGCCGACGGCCTCGACGCCGGGGCCGACGACTACCTCACCAAACCGTTCGCGTTCGTGGTGCTGCTTGCCCGGATCCGGGCGCTGTTGCGGCGACCGGTGGAGAGCCACCCGCCCACGCTCACTGTCGGGGCGCTGCGCCTGGACCCGGCTGGCCGGTCGGTCACGTTCGCGGGTGCGCCGGTGGAGCTGACCACCCGGGAGCTGGCCCTCCTGGAATACCTGATGCGTCACGCCGACCGCCCGGTGGGCAAGGTGGAGCTACGCGACCACGTGTGGGACGGACCCGGGGACGATCTCAACGTGGTTGAGCAGTACGTGGGTTACCTGCGCCGGAAGCTCGGCCGGGGCGTGATCACCACCGTGCGCGGTGCAGGTTATCGGGTGACCGGTGCACCCGGATGAGCGCGAAGAGCCGTCGAGCTCTGCCGCACGCAGGCACGACGAGGCACGAGACGTACCGGAGCGAGGCCCCGCAGCGCTCCGACCGGACCAACCACGATGAGCGCGAGGACGAACTGACGAGGCCCGGATCCGGCCGGCCGCTCCGCTTGCGCCTGACCCTGTTGACGGCGGGGCTGCTGTGCCTGACGCTCGCCCTCGGCGCGCTGGCGCTGACCACTGTGCTCTCTCGGGGGCGCGTCGCCACTCTCGACGAGATCACGGTGGCACGGGCGGAGACGCTCGCTGCGCTGGCGAGGGACGATCGCATCGCGGACACCCTTCCGGTGGGAGAGCCCGGCGAGATCGCGCAACTGCTGGACGCCGAGGGCCGGGTGCTGGCTACGTCGTCGAACGCCAGCCGGACCCTGCCGGTAGTGCCTGTGAGCGAGACGGCGCCGCTCCTGGCCCGCACCGGCGAGGGGGAGGTGGCGGTGACGACCACCAGCACCGCCTATGACGATGAGGTGCGGCTGGCTGTACTCGCCGCCGAGTACCGCGGGGAGCCGGCAACCGTGGTGGTGAGTATGCCGTTGGCCGAGGTGCGAGGTCTGCTGCGAGCCCTGACGATCTCGCTGGTGGCGATCGTTCCGGTGCTCACCCTCCTGCTCGCGTGGACCATCTGGCTCGTACTCGGGCGTGCGTTGCGGCCAGTGGAGGAGTTGCGCCGCGGCGCGGAGCGGGTGGCTCGCACCGGTGGACCGGGCACCCTGCCCGTACCGCCGGCAGATGACGAGCTGGCGGCGCTGGCCCGCACCCTGAACGAGATGTTGGACGCCCTCGACGTGGCTGCGGCCCGTCAGCGCGCGTTCGTTGCCGATGCCGCGCACGAACTGCGCTCCCCGTTGGCTGCGCTACGAGCGAGCCTCGACGTGGCCACCGCGCACCCAGAGAGCTATCAACAGAGCGAGCTGGTACCTGACCTCCGGCACGAGGTGACCCGGATGCAGGCGCTGGTGGAAGATCTGCTGCTGCTCTCCCGGCTGGGATCGGCCCCGGCTCGCACGGAGGAGCTCGACCTACGGGCGCTGGTCCGGGACGCGGTGCGGGACGCGCGTCTCGGTCCAGAACCGCTCGTCGAGGGCGGCGGGCATGGGCTCGGGAACAGCTCGACGCTGACGCGCGTACTGCGCAACCTGCTCGATAATGCGGCTCGTCACGCGAGCAGCACGGTCCGGGTCCGCATTTACGACGGCGAGGTGGCCGTGGAGGACGACGGTGCGGGGATACCGGAATCGGATCGCGAGCGCGTATTCGAACGGTTCGTGCGGCTGGATGAGGCCCGCGAACGGGAGGCCGGCGGCGCCGGCCTGGGCCTGGCAATCGCACGGGAGGTCGCGCGCACCCAGGGCGGGGACGTCACGCTCACCGACTCCGAGCTCGGTGGCGTCCGCGCGGTGCTGCGGGTACCGCACTGAGGAGGCCTCGCCTGATGTTTGCCCCGCATCTGAATCCACTTTTCGCGATCGAACCCCCGGCGGCGGAGGTTCAGATACGAGAAGTGGATTCCAATGGATCGTCGGGGCGGGATCGCGACCATCGCTGGGCAACTGATGGCTGGAGCGGCCGTCGAGTTCGCCGGTCCGGATCTGGGGTGGCGGCTGGTGCAGGCGGCCACCGGGATGATCGGGGCCGCCGCGCTGCTGGGTCTGCGTGCCGTGCCGGAATCGCGGTCATCGGCTCCGCTGGCGCTCGATCTGCTCGGCACCATCGGACTCGGGACGGGTCTGCTGTTCCTCGTGGTGCCGCTGACGCTTGGGCCGGCAGCGGGTTGGCCGTGGCCGTTGCTCGGGATGCTCGCCGCGGCCGGGGTGGTGCTGATCCTGTTCGGCAGGTCGCAGCGCAATTCCGAGCGGCGTGGGGAGTTGCCGGTGGTTCCGCCGGGCGTGCTACGTGCTCCGGCGGTGTGGCAGGGCCTGGCCATGACTCTGCTGTTCTTCACCGGATACGGCGCGTTCCTGTACGAGTTCGCCGCGCTCACCCAGGGCGCCTTCGGCGCTGACGCGTGGGGCGCCGTCGTGCTGCTGCTCGGCTTTGGTGCATCCTTCATCACCACGGCTCTGGCGACGCCTCTCATCGAACGTGGCACGGGCCGGTGGACGATGACGGGTGCCGCGCTCGGGCAAGCGGCCGTGCTGGGCGGTCGGTGTCGCCGGCGGGCTGTTCACCACCCTGCAGCAACTCGGCCTTGGCCTGGGCGTGGCACTGCTCGGCGGACTGTTCCATGCCGTCGCCTCCGCGACAGTGGAGGGTTCGGCGGCACCGGGGGGTTCGGCGGCCGCGCTGCCGATCGGGTTCGCGGTCGCCGTCACCGTCCAGGCAGGGTTTGCTCTCGTGTTCGCCGCCCTTGCCGCACGCATCGCCCGGGCCGAACGGTAGCGGGGGGTGTCTGCATGTCCCGGGAGTGGCAGCGTCACTCGACCGGGACGCCGTGGTTCAGAGTGTGGCGAACGGGGTGGCCGGAGCAGGAATGGCGATGGTCGACCGGACGGGCGAACCCTCGCCGTCGCGCGTAGGTTGGCGAGTAGCAGGTCCGCCGGGACTCGTGGGGAGCGATGATGCAGGGCAAAGTGGCGCTGGTGACTGGAGCGGGTTCGGGTATCGGGGCGGCCTCCGCGCGGCTGCTTGCCGCGCGCGGCGCGAAGGTGGCGCTCGTGGGCCGGACGGAGTCCGAACTTGAGGAGGTCGCGGAGGCGATCCGGGACGCTGGCGGCGTAGCGATCTCGGCGGTGGCCGATGTCAGCGACAGTGGCGCGACCGAGGCGGCTGTACAGGTCGCCATCGACGAGTTCGGGGGGCTCGACGTGGTGGTCGCGAACGCGGGGGTCAATGGCACCTGGGCGGGCATCGACGATCTGTCCGTCGAGGACTTCCGCTCAACCCTGGACATCAACCTCGTCGGCACGTTCGTGACGATCAAACACGCGGTGCCACATCTACGTCGTGGGGCATCGATCGTCGTCGTGTCCTCGGTGAACGGCAGCAGAATTTTCTCCAACAGCGGCGCCTCCGCCTACTCCGCGTCCAAAGCCGGTCAGATCGCGCTCACCAAGATGCTGGCCGTCGAGCTGGGCCCACGTGGGATCCGCGCCAACGTGATCTGCCCGGGGGCCATCGACACTGAGATCGACGACAACACCGACCAGAAGAATCAGGACGTCCTGATCCCGGTGGAGTTCCCCGACGGTCCGATACCGCTCACGGGCAACACACCAGGTACTTCCCGGCAGGTTGCCGACCTCGTCGCCTTCCTCGCCAGCGACGCTGCCTCTCACATCAGCGGCACCGAGGTGTGGATCGATGGCGCTCAGTCGTTGCTGCAGGGGTGAGAGCCCGCTCCGCGAGCGGTTCCGGACCAGCGGTAGCGGTGGGAACCGTCGCCACACGGCAACCCAGCGGTAGCGGTGGGAACCGTCGCTCGCCAGAGCGAGCTCCTCCCAAATCCCCCATCTGAGATGTGATGAGGGCCCCGCCGAAAAGCGTGGCGGGGCCCTCATCACATGGCGGTAGCGGTGGGATTTGAACCCACGGTGGGCGATTAACCCACACAGCATTTCGAGTGCTGCACCTTCGGCCGCTCGGACACGCTACCTCGGCGAGCCAGAATACCCGGGGAGGCGCCGAACGCCCAAACTCACGTCGCCAACGTACCCTCGATCCGTGACTTCCGCGCCTGCCGTCGACCAGCTCATCACGCTCCTGACCGGACGCCGCTTCACGGTTCTCACCGGTGCCGGCATCTCCACCGATTCTGGCATCCCGGACTACCGCGGCCCCGACTCTCCACCGCGCACCCCGATGACCTACCAGCAGTTCGTCTCCGACGATCGCTTCCGGCGCCACTACTGGGCCCGCAACCACGTGGGCTGGCGGCATCTGCGCCGTACTGACCCGAACGACGGCCACCGAGCACTCGCCCGCCTCGAGCAACGTGGTTTGGTCACGGGCGTGATCACCCAGAACGTCGACCTGCTCCACCAGGCGGCCGGCTCACAACGGGTGATCGATTTGCACGGGCACTACAACGAGGTGATCTGCCTGAACTGCGCGACGATCATCTCCCGCTCCGCGATGCACGAGCGCCTCGAATCACTCAACCCCGACTTCACCCGTGAGGTGGGCGATGTGGAGATCGCCCCGGACGCGGACGCCGTCATCGAGACCACCGACGGATTCGTCGTGCCGGACTGCGAGGTCTGTGGCGGCATGCTCAAACCGCACATCGTCTATTTCGGCGAGAACGTCCCCAAAGCCCGGGTCGCCGAGGCGTTCGCGCTGGTTGAGTCCGGTGATGCGCTCCTGGTGGCCGGATCCTCGCTGACCGTCCTCTCCGGGTTGCGGTTCGTGCGCGCCGCCCACAAGCAGAACATGCCGGTGGCGATCATCAACCGGGGCACGACCCGGGGTGACCATCTCGCCACTCTGCGGATCCACGCCGGCACCTCCGAGGCCCTCACCGCCCTGGACGCCGCCCTCTGACCCTCCTACCCGCCAGCCGGGGCAGCCTTGTGGCTCTCGGGGCAGGAACTCGGGCGAGGCGGCGGGTTTGCCGCATCGCGCCTCAGCGGCGGGTGGTGAAGAAGTCCCGCAGCTGGCGCGACGCCTCCACCTCCCGCACTCCCCCGCTCACCTGCACCTGATGGTTCAGCCGTGAGTCCCGCACGACGTCGCGTGTGGAGCCGCATGCCCCCGCCTTCTCGTCCCACGCACCGAGCACGAGGCGTGGAACCCGGGCGAGCACGATCGCGCCGGCGCACATGGTGCATGGCTCAAGGGTCACCACGAGTGTGCAGCCACTCAGCCGCCAGCCGCCCAGGTGCTGGCCCGCCGCGCGCAGGGCGAGGATCTCCGCATGAGCCGTGGGGTCGCCGTCGGCTTCGCGCCTGTTCCGACCCACGCCGATCACGTGTCCTTCACCGGAGAGCACGACGGCGCCCACCGGCACATCGCCCGCGTCGCCTGCCGCACGGGCTTCGTCGAGCGCGATGCCCATCGCCTCCATGATGCGGGTCTGCTCGGGGCTGCTGTGCGTCATGGACCCAGTGTGACTCGTCGAGCCCGGACACACCTTCCACGCACCGACCCACGTTGCAGCCTGTGTCCGACTGTGGAACCTGTGTCCGCGATGGCCGTTAGATTGGCACCATGCGTTTGCACGTCGCGGATCACCCGCTCATCGCCCACAAGCTCACCGTGTTGCGGGACGTCCGCACCCCGTCGCCGATCTTCCGCCAGCTCACCGAGGAACTCGTCACGCTGCTTGCGTACGAGGCCACGCGGGAGATCCGCACCGTCGCCGAGGAGATCGATACCCCAGTCGCGCGCACCACCGGCACCACACTGGCCGAGCCGCGCCCACTCGTGGTGCCGATCCTGCGCGCCGGCCTCGGCATGCTGGAGGGGATGACCCGGTTGCTGCCGACTGCCGAGGTGGGATTTCTCGGGCTGCAGCGCAACGAGGAGACGTTCGAGGCGATCACCTACGCCAACCGGCTCCCGGACGATCTGACGGGCCGGCAGTGCTTCGTGATCGACCCCATGCTCGCCACCGGCGGCACCCTGGTGGCCAGCATCGAGTACTTGTTCGAGCGCGGCGCGCGGGATGTGGTCTGCGTGTGCCTGCTCGCCGCCCCGGAAGGTCTACGCGCCGTCCAGGACGCCATCGGCGACCGCGCCGACGTGACCATCGTGACGGCCGCCGTCGACGATCACCTGAACGAAAAGGGGTACATCATCCCCGGCCTCGGTGACGCCGGGGACCGCCTCTACGGCGTGATCGACTGACCGCGACCAGCCGTCCGGCCGGTACGACGCCCCACTCATGGGCCGAATATTCGGCCCATGGGGCTTCAGGGGTCAAAAGTTCGGCCCCGGGAGGGGGCGACTGGTGGCGCGCCGGGGTCGATGGCAGGCAGAGTGCGGTCGATTGAGTGCGCCGAGAGCGCGGTCAAACGGGAACTCAGAGCGCACGCAGCGCCTGGGTGAGGTCGCCCTGCAGGTCGGCCACATCTTCCAGGCCCACCGAGAGGCGCACGGTGGAGTCGCTGATCCCGACGGCGTAGCGCTCCTCCCGCGCGATCTTCGAGTGGGTGGTGGTGGCCGGGTGGGTGATCAGCGACTTCGCATCGCCGAGGTTGTTGGAGATGTCGACCAACTGCAGCGCATCCAGGAACGCGAACGTGCGCGCCTTGATCTCCTCCGGGGAGCCGTCAACGTCCAGATCCAGCGTCACCACGGTGCCGCCACCGGCCATCTGCTCCTTCGCAAGCCCGGACTGCGGGTGCGAGTCCAGGAAGGGGTAGCGCACCCCGCGCACTCCTGGCTGGCTCTCCAGCCATTGCGCTATGTCCAGCGCCGCGGCGGTCTGCGCCCGCACCCGCACCGCCAAGGTCTCCAGTCCCTTCAGCAGCACCCAGGCGTTGAACGGGCTCAGGCTCGGGCCGGTGTTGCGGATCATCTGCTTCACCGGGCCCTCGATGTAATCCCGGGTACCGAGGATCGCACCGCCGAGCACCCGGCCCTGACCATCGATGTGCTTCGTTGCTGAGTACACCACCACGTCCACACCGAACTCGAGTGGCTTCTGCAGGATCGGGGTGGCGAACACGTTGTCGAGGATCACCGTCGCGCCGGCCCGATGTGCGAGTTCGGTCACTGCCGCCACGTCCACGATGTCTTGCATCGGGTTGGACGGGGTCTCGAAGAGCACCACATCAGCCGGGGTGGCCAACGCCGCCTCCCACTCCTCGATCCGGTGCGCGTTGACGTAGTCGACCCGCACGCCCCACTTGCCGAGGATGTCGTTGAGCACCACGAAGGTCGATCCGAAAAGCGCGTTCCCGGCCACGATGCGGCTGCCGGACTGCACCAAGGCCGCGAGCGAGGTGAACACGGCGGACATGCCGGTCGCCGTCGAAAAGCATGCCTGCGCGCCCTCGATCAGGCGCAGACGTTCCTCGAAGGCGGAGACCGTCGGATTGCCGTACCGGGAGTAGATGAACCGGTCGGCTTCGCCGAGGAACGCGGCCTCCGCGTCAGCTGCCTGGTCGTAGGTGTAGCCCTGGGTGAGGAAGACCGGTTCGGAGGTCTCCCGGAACTCGGTGCGCTGCTGACCTCCGCGGACGGCGAGGGTGGCCGGGCCGAGCCCGTCCGGCAGGGAAGACCTCGGGCGGGGTTCGCTCACTGCCACTCCTTCTCTGGGCATTGCGATGCCTCGCTCCGCGGGCCCTCGTGCCTCGTACCTGCTACGCGGGGGCTCCGCACGCTCATCGGCGCGCCCCCGCTCAGCTCTGCACCCAGGGCAGCCCGTCAGCGCGCCAACCCTTGAACCCTCGGTGCCCCTCCGTATCGGTGGGGCCTTCGAACCCGTCGGCCACGTTGTACGCGGGGCCGAACCCGGCAGCGGTGGCAGCCTCGGCGGCGGCGATGGAGCGCTGCCCGCTACGGCAGATGAACACCAGCGGCTTACCGTCGCCCGGCTCGTACCCGGCCTCGGTGAGCTGGTCGATAAACCGGGGGTTACGCGCGCCGTCGGGAAAGGTGTTCCATTCCACCAGGGCAGTGGGCCGGTCGATCGGCTGCGTGTTCGGGACACCGACGAACGACCACTCGGCACGGGTACGCACATCCACGAGTGCAGCGTCGGGGTGGTCGATCAAGTACTGCCAGGCGTCGGTCGGGGCGAGGTCTCCGGCGTAAGTCATCAATCCTCCATCGTTTCTGGCGGTAGCACCGGATGGGTTGCTGCAGCGTCATCGAGCCAGATCTCTCAGCTGCTCTGGATGGTCAGCGTTCATCGTAGGGTCCCGTTGGCGGCGCTGTCATGTTGCCGGCTGCCGTCCCGCCAGGTGGTCAGATGAAGCGGCCTGGCCCTGCCGGGCGTTCGGGCAGGACTGTCCTATGCTCACCGGATGGCCCTGCTGCGTGCGCCGAACCAGTTCTCCCCGGCGACATCTGGCGGCCCGACGACGCCCTCGTGCTGTGGTTGCTGTTGTTGCTGCTGCTGTGCGGGCACGGTGGTGGCAGCCTCGGTGGCGCTGCCTCTACTCCTCGCGCAGATGACGCCGCGCCCGCCCACCGCGCCGGAGCCGCCCGGCACCGGCGCTCCACCGGCGCACACACCCGGTATGCCAGCAGAGCCCAGGCCCGGCCGCACCGGCGGAATCGTCCTCGCGGCGCTCGCGCTCCCGATCGGGCTGTTGGTGGCCCTCTCCGGTGCGGTCACCGGCGAGTTCTTCATCGTCACAGCGCTCGCCGGATTGCTCCTCACCCTCGGCCTGGCGGTCTTCGGCTACCGCCGTGCGGGACTAGCCCCGTCACCATCGATCGCCGTCCCGCTCCTCGTCCTGGCGCTGGCCGCAGCCGTATTCGTCGGTGAGATCACGCTGTGGCTGCTCGCCTTCGAGGGGATCTACCTCGCCATCGCGATCGCCGGCATCGTCGCCATCCCGCTCCTCACGATCGCTGGCCTCCTCGGTGTGGGCGCCGCACGACGCAAACGCCGCCGCACGGGCCTGTGAAGACGCCGATCACCCCAGCACCGACGAGGGCCCGCACGATCGTCGGTGCACCTGGGTGGCGGGTCAGTGACGAGGGCGGCTATCTCGTGGCGACCGCCGGGCCGGATGAAATCTGGGTGGTCGACGACGTCCCCGGCACCATCGCCGCGGAACTCGCGGGTTGCTGGTCACCGGAACCGCCCACCCCGGCAGATCTCTCCCCTGCTGCTCTGCTCGCAGTGGAACAACTCCGGGCGATCGGCGTGTTCGGCACTCCGGTTATGCTCTCGCCGCTGGCGCTCGCCCTGAGGTTCGCCGGCACTGACTCGCCCGATTTCCGGGCTGCGTTCGCCGCCCTCTGCCGCATGCACGGCTGGCGCCTGTTCGATCACGTCGACCAGCCTGACGGCGGCCGGCCCAGCTCTGTGGACGTCGTCACCATCGTGGTGCGCACCACCGCCACGCTCGCGGCGACGGCGCAGCTGACGGGGGAGCTGGTACGTGCCGGTGATCTGCATCTGCTGTGCGATCTCTCCTCGGCGCACACTCTCGCCCTGGGCCCGTTCGTGGCACCGGGGCACAGCGCGTGCGTGGGGTGCCTGGCTGGACGGGTGCAGAGTCGATGGGGTGACCCGGCTCCGCCCTCCACTCCTGGTGCCGCCTCCGGGGCGGGCGCACAGGCCGCTGCCGGACTGCTCGCGCACCAGCTCCGGCTGGCGGTCGAGGGGCGCTTCCCTCTCGTGGACGCGTGCGTCTCCATCGATCTGGACTCCTTGGAATCCGGCCGCAGCCCGTGTCTGCGCAGCGCCCAGTGCTCCCTGTGCGGCGGAATCGTCACCGATGGGCGATTGAGCCTGCCCTGGGCTCGATGATGCTGCTCCATCCGGATCCGTCTGGCCTGCGCGATCAGGAGCCAGGACCCGCTCGGTCGCTGCTGGACCGCGCCGTCGGCTGGCGGTGCGGAACGGCGGTGTCGGTGGGCCGGGTTCCCAGCACACCGGCCGATCCACCGATCGTGCAGTACTCGGCCCTGTACGGTCCGGCGGACGAGCGCACTCCAGCAGGCGGAGCCGCCACCACCCCTGCGCAGGCACGTGCGGCGGCGATCGGTGAGCTGCTGGAACGGTACGCAGCCGCCTCGTTCCCACTGCCGGTGCACCCGTTGCATTCCGTGCCACCGGCGGCGCGGGTTCTCTGCCACGACGACTTCTCCCTGCACACCCGCGACCAGCGGGCCCAGCCCGGCTTCCCGCATCACGCCAGTTACGCGAGTGACCGGGTCACCCGCGTGTTTCGCCTACGGGACAATGAACCCGTCTGGGTGCCGGCGAACCTGGTAGGCAACGATCCTGAGCTCGGGCACCTGGCCACCTCGAACGGGCTCGCCGCCGCGCCGACGAGCCTGCTCGCCCTACTTCGCGCCACGCAGGAGCTCATCGAACGCGATGCGCTGGTGACCACATGGCTGCACGCCGTGCCAGCTCGCCGGGTGCCGATCCCGGCCGAGGTACTGACCGTCCTGGGCCAGCACGGGTCCCGAGCCCCGCACAGTGACCGCACCTTCGACCTCACGGTGCTCGACCTGACCCCGGCATTCAGCCCCCACCCGGTGGCGGCAGTGCTGGGTACGGCACCACGCGGCGGCCGAGATCGGCACAGCATCGGACTCGCTTGCCGATCCACCTTCGCAGAGGCCGCCGCCAAGGCGGCACTGGAATGGGCACAGGGGATCGGATTCGTCGGAGTGAACGGCATGCCGACGGCGCAGGGAGCGCAGGGGGCGCAGCCGAATGGCCGCTTGTCACGAAGCATCGGGCAGCTCAGCTCTGCCGCTGCGGGCCCGCACCCCGACAGCGTGAACACCTTCGACGACCACGCGACGTTCTACACCCGACGGCCAGATCTGTGGCACACGCTTGCGGTGTGGGGCGGACCAGAGACCCGCGCCACGCCGGGTACAGGAACTGTGCCCGTGGCCGCTCAGCTCGCCGAACTCATCACCGGGCTCGATGCTGCCGGTATCGACCTGCTCTATCGCGAGTTGACCCTGCCCGATCTCGCCGGCTGCGGCGTCCGCGCGGTGCGGGTGCTCAGCCCGCAGCTGGTACCGATCCACCCCGATCACCGCTGGCCGCACCTGGGCGGTACCTGCGCCGATGTGGCGCGGCGCTACCCGTGGGCAACGCCGGGCGACTTCCCGGCACCGATGCCGCACCCACTCGGCTGACCACCTGCGCCGGACGCACCCACTCTGGCGAACCACCTACCGTCCGCGCACCGAGCGGCAGCGCACCGAGCGGCAGCGGACCGCGACCGGCACGCCCCGCAGGTACCGTGACGCCATGAGCACGCCACATTTCGAGGATTTCTGGACAGCATCGGCGATCACCCCGGCAAACCGGCAGGCATTCTTCGACCGGATCGCCGCCTACGTGCCAGCCGAGCCAGCGCAGGACCCGTGGTCACGACCGAGCCCGCCGCAGTCAGCTGAGCGCCTGGACGGCTCATTCGCCGAGCTGATCGACCAGCGACGGTCCGTACGGGCCTTCTCCGCCGAGCCCCTCGAGGACCGCGATCTCGGCCGCCTACTCTCTGTGCTGGCCGAAGGAACCTCTGGCCGGCCGAATCCGGCAGCAGGCGGACTGAACACCATCCGTGGGATCACCCTGACCTGGCCTACCGACCGTGGACCTGGACGCGTGCTGCAGCACGATCCGGTCGTCCACATGCTCACCCCGGTGGGTGGCTGCCCGGCCTGGGCGGATCTGATCGACGATCTCGGTGGCGCTGACGCGATCACACCTCCGGCGGCAGTGGTCGGCCTCTTCGCGGACACCCGGGCCCTGCTCGCCAAGTACGGAGAGCGTGGCGGCCGGTTCGCCCTGTTGGAAGCTGGGGCGGCGCTACAGAACCTCTCGCTGGCAGCCGCAGCACTCGGATTGGTCGGCTACCCCATGGGTGGCGCCGTAGATGCCCGGATGCTGCACCTCGCCGGACTGACCGGCACGGATGATGCCTCCGGGGCCGACGAGGACCACGAGAGGATCGTCGCACCCGGTGCGGCTCGGTACGTGGTCGGCTACGCCGTCGGCAATCCTGCCTGAGACCACCGGAGGGGCCATCCCGCAGCCAGGTCGGCCAGGCGATCCCCGGTCAGCCCGCGATCAGGCCGTCGGTGATCGCCCGCGCGACGGCGTCCGTTCGACTGTGCGCACCCAACTTCGCCATCACGCGGGTCAGGTGGACACTGACAGTCTTCTCGCTGATGTACAGCTGCTCGCCCACAGCACGGTTGGTCAGTCCCTGTGCGACCAACTCGAGCACGGCCCGCTCCCGCGGGGTGAGCAGATCTGTGGAGACCAGACGGACGCCCGGCACGGGAATCCGGTGCCGACGGGCCAGTGATTCCAGCACGGTGGCCAGCGGTGCTGCTCCCAGTTCACGGGCGACGACCAGCGCCTGACCGAGTTCGGCAGCACCACGATCGGCCGCATCCTCCGCAGCGTCAGGGGCCTTTCCAGCCGCGAGCAGTGCCTCGGCGAGGCGCCATCGGGCAATGGCTTCCTGGTACCGGTCACCGTATCCGAACGCGTTCACCACGGCAGACCAGAGCGAGGGGGAGTCGACACCACGCAGCCGGGCAGTCTCCGCCTCGCAGCGTGCCACCCAGGCCAGACCCTCCGGGCCGATCACGGCGCCTCGAGGTGCACCTTCAGCACATGCACTGGTGACCACGGCGGCAAACGTCTCGCCCGCGCGGACCGCCGCCTCCTCCGCTTCCTCCGCATGCCGGCGCCGCGCCTGCGCGGCCACATCCGCTGCAGCACTCACCCCCAGTGCGCCAATCCTCAGCAGGTGCAACGGCGGCCGGTTCTCCGTGGCCAGCACCCGGTCCACCGTTCGCTGTAGCACCGCGACCACCTCATTGGCGCGCTGTTGCCAGAGCCCGCGCTCAGCGCTCGCATAGGCGGCGATCTTCAGTTGTTCATCCTCCACCGTGGTGAGCACATCAGCCGCCTCGAGGTACCGGTCAGCTTCCTCTCCTCGTCCCCGGCTCGCCGCGAGCAGCGCTGCCGAGCAGGTGATCACCCCGGTCAGCCAGTCCGGCGCCTGTTCACCCGGCGGGGACGCCAGCCGTTCCGCCTCATCCCAGTCACCGGCGGAGTACAGCACCTGGATGGCGAGCCAGACGAGCTCTCTCCCGTAGGTGGCCCACACGAGCCCTTCCTCGCGTGCTCGCGCCAGACCGCGCCGCGCATGCTCGGCCGCGAGCGCCACGTTTCCTCGCTCGAACTCACCGACGGTGAGATTGAAGTGTGCCCGCAGTTCCACTTCGAACGCCCCGACCTCGGCGGCCCGGATCCGAGCCTGATCGAGCACCGCCATCGCCTCGGTGTCCTTGGCCTCGTGCAACAACAGGTACGACAGGGAGATCAGCGCATCGGCCTCGGCATCTCCAGCGCCCACCTGGCGCGCATTCTGCACGGCTTCCTCGACCCAGGCGCGGTGTTGGGGGGATGGCGCGCCGATCGAGAGAGTGGACAGCACCCACGCCCGCTCCCTGCTCGGCGGTTCGGAGCGAATCAGCTCCCACGCCTCGGCGATCACCTGCGCCCCGGCTTCCCACTGGTCCTCGGCGAAATGGACCTTGGCCAGCCGGCGGAGCACGGCTGCACGCGCCACCGGATCAGTTCCAGCCTCGGTCAGTGCCAGCGCCGAGCGCAGATAGGAGGTCGCGCGCTCCGTGCGGCCCGCGGCCACTGCGGCGTCCGCGGCGCGCATGATCAGGGTCAGCTCGTCGGTACCCGTCACGTCGGCCGCGTCCGTGACGGCGTCCCACAGGGCCAAGGCTTGCTCGAGATGGTTGAGCACATCGGCGGTGGCGGCCACGTCCTCGGCTTCCTGGGCGGCGTCGATGTGCGCCACCAGCGCCGTCGGCAGGTCACCGGCCTGCGTGGCGTGATGAGCCTGAGCGCCCCGCCAGCCGGCGCTTCGCACATCACCGAGCAGGCGCACGAACGCCGCGTGCGTGCGGGCGCGCTCTCCCGGCAGCAAGTCGGCATACACGGCCTCACGCAGCAATGAGTGCCGGAACGCCAGCGCACCGTCTTCTCCCACCACGAGCACATAGCGCTGGACACACTCGCGCAACGCTCGTTCCAAGTCGTCCTCATTCAGCCCGCTCACGGCGGCCAAAGTGGATTGGCGCACTTTGCTCTGCCCGGCCACCGCAGCCACTCGCACCACGTGCTGGGCGGTAGCGCCGAGCTGCTCGATCCTGCCCAGCAGCACATCGGCGAGGGGGCTCGAGGGGAACATCTGAAAGCCGTTCTCGCCGGTGTGCGCCAGCAGTTCCTCGGCGAAGAAGGCGTTGCCCTCGGATCGGCGTGCGACGCATTCGATGTCGTCCGCGGTGCGCTCGACTCCGTCCAACGCGACCAGCGCCTGCGCGAACGCGCGCGTCTCCTCCGGGCCGAAGCGTTCGAGGTCGATGCGCTCCACTCGTCGCATCCGCGCCAGCTCAAGAACCATCGGCCGCAACGGGTGCCGCCGGTGCAACTCATCCGAGCGGTAGGTGAGCACCACGGCGAGAGCTTCGTGGGACATCCTGGCGAGGAGGAAGGTGAGCAGATCACGGGTTGATGCGTCTGCCCAATGCAGGTCCTCGACCACCAACAGCACCGGTGCACGCCCGGCGAGGCCAGTGAGGACGTTGAGAAACGCATCGAACACCTGGAGCTGATCGGCTGCGCGTTCGGTACCGCCACGCGCCACCAAGGTCGCCAACGCGGGAGCGTCGGCCACCAGCGAGGAGTCGATCTCCCGTACCTGTTCGAGTACCTCCACCACAGGCAGGTACGGGGGTGCCGCATCCCCCAGGCCCACGCAGTGGCCGGTGAGCACCGTGCCGCCCTCATGCGTGACCTTGGCGGCCAGCTCGGTGACCAACCGGGACTTGCCCACCCCCGCTTCACCGGGCAGCAGCACGGCGCCGGCCGACCCCTCGGTCGCTTGACGCCACACTGCCTCCAAGCGAGCGAGTTCCGCCGTGCGCCCCACCAACGCGATCTCCGACCCGACTCGTGCCACGAGGGTCATCGTGTCATGCACGGCAGACGTCAGGCTCGTCGTTCCAGGTCCTCAGGGGCGAGGGTGCGGCCCAGTTGGGCGGTCCGGGCGTCGGAGCGTTCGGCCACCAGTCGGCGGATACTCAGCCGGCGGCGGGTGCGCCCGGGAGCAAGCTGAGTGAGCAGCCGCTCGCGGCGGTCGGCCATCTCGGCGTGGTACTGGTCGTAGTGGATGCTCATGGTGGGCTCCTCGTTCGTTGGCATGAGCCCACTCTCTCGCTGAGGTCTGACATCGCGGCATGGGGTGATCACGTCCCCTCCCCGGCGGCCCCCTTACGGCGAGTCCCCGGCGACACTCCCTCCGGGTAAGGGATGTGGTGCTCACCACCCCGAGCGGGTAAGGCGTCTGCCGAAGGCGCCACGATGTCGCGCCCTAGGGACGGTTCATGGCCCCGAGCTCGAGGATCTCCCGCAGAGCCGGGTACGTGCGAAGATATTGCTCTGCATGGAACTGGTAGGCCTCGTGAGCCTCGGGGTCCGGCTGCAGCACCTCGCCCAGATGCACCATCTGCTCAGTCGCGGCATCCACATCCGGGAACAGCCCGACGCCTACGGCGGCGATCGCGGCCGAGCCGAGGAGGGACCCGATCGGGGCACGACCGAAGGTGAGCGGGACGCCCAGCACGTCGGCCTGAATCTGCATCCACAGCCGGCTCGCTGCCGGTCCACCCGTCACCCGGACTTCTCCGGACGTCGGGAGCTGGCGATCGAGCACGCCCAGCACCTCCGCCGTACCGTAGGCAATGCCCTCAAGGAGGGCCCGGTACACGTGCGCCTCGCTGTGGTGCAGGCCAAGGCCGTGGATCACGCCACGCGCATACGGGTCGGTGTGCGGGCTCCGATTGCCCTGAAAGTGGTCCAGCACCACGAGACCTTCCGAGCCGATCGGCACACCCGCGGCCTGTTCGTTCAGCACGTCATACACATCGCAGCCCCGTTGCTTCGCCTCGGCGGCGGCGTGGCCGGCCAAGGCCCGCCTGAACCACGCGACCATCGTGCCCGTGGCTGCCTGCCCGCCCTCAATCGTGAACTGACCGGGCACGATCGCATCGGTGAAACCGCCCCAGAGGCCACGCAGCTGCCCGGGCTGCTCCGTCTGCGCGATGACCACGTGGGAGGACCCGGTGATCAACGCCGTCGGTCCGGGGCGCACGACGGCCAGGCCGACTGCTGCGGCGTACGCATCCACCGCTCCCTCCACCACCGGCGTGCCGGTGCGCAGGCCAAGCGCCTCGGCAGCCGCCCCCGTGAGCGGGCCGACGACCTCCCCGACCTGAAGCACCCGGGGCGGAAACCGGGCAAGGATGTCCGAACCATCGATCGGCCCGTACACCGCCTCCGGCCACCCGCCGCGGGTGCCGTCGTGGAAGTACTTGGCGGCCGCGTGACTCACCGACATGGTCCACTGCCCGGTGAGCCGGTGCACGAGCCAGTCCGCGCAGTCACAGATCACCTCAGTCTCGGCCCAGACATCTGCTTCGTTGTGCCGCACCCACATCACCTTCGGCAAGCCCCACTCGGCGGAGACCGGCCGGTCACCGGAGTACCCCGCCCCGGCGCCGGCCGCCGTCAACTGCTCCGCTTCGACGACCGCTCGCAGGTCCATCCAGAGGATGGCCGGGCGCAGCGGCACACCATCGCGACGGGCCGCGACCACGGTCGCACTGGTGGTGTCCACGCAAAGTCCCGCGATCGCGTCCGCGCCGATGCCCGCGCCCGCCATGGCGCCGCGGACCGCCTCGACCGCATGCGCCCACCATTCGTTCGGATCCTGCTCGGCCCAGCCCGGCCGTGGCGATTGCACCGACCATGAGGTGGCGTGCGTGGCCACCACGTCCCCGGTCCCGGTGACCACGCCGGCGCGCGCCCCGCTGGTACCCAGATCGATGGCCAGCAGGTGCTCAGCACCGGTCATGGCTTCCCCTCCGGCAGGCGTGCTGGACATTGGGTGAGACGCAGGCGCCCGAGCCACGGCGTCTGTGGCATCCTAGACGCCAGGTCATGAGTGCCAGCGTTCAGCCCCGGCTTGCTGGCCGGCAACCCTCCAACCGCGGTGGGGTGCCCCGGGTGACGACCAGGCCGGCGCCGAGGTGGCGCCCGGCAAGCGCGGACCCACGGGGTCCGACGACCACCGGAGGAGCCCATGTCTGAGAACCCCGTCCTTCCCCTCGTCGGCGCCGAGACGATCGTTCCGCTGACCGTGCCCCGCGAGGGCGAGACCGCGATCGGCTACGCCAACCTGGACTATGCCGCGAGCGCACCCGCCCTGGCCGCGGTGGCAGACGCCGTCACGCGGGCCCTGCCGCTGTACGCAAGTGTGCACCGCGGCGCCGGATACCTCTCGCAGGTGTCCACCGCCCTGTACGAACAGTCCCGGATCGCCGTCGGGAGGTTCACCGGCGCCCGCGCCGATGACGTGGTGGTGATCACCCGCAACACGACCGATTCACTCAACCTCCTCGGCGGTTGCGTGCCCGGCCGGGTGCTGGTGCTCGACATCGAGCACCATGCGAACCTGCTCCCATGGCAGCGTCACGGCGCGGACGTGCTGGCCGCACGCAACACCGTGGCCGAGACCCTCACTGCACTCTCCGACGCCCTGGCGCGCACCGCCTATGCCCTCGTGACGGTGACCGGTGCCTCGAACGTGACCGGGGAGGCACTGCCGATCAGCGACGTGGTCCAGATCGCGCACAGTGCCGGCGCCCGGGTGGCCGTGGACGCCGCCCAGCTCGCCCCCCACCGACCGTTCTCCCTCGAGGCCACCGGCGCGGACTACGTGGCGATCTCCGGGCACAAGTTGTACGCGCCCTACGGCGCCGGAGCGCTGGTGGGCCGCCGGGACTGGCTCGATGCCGGTACCCCCTACCTCGCCGGGGGCGGTGCCGTCACCAACGTGACCGCTGAGGAGACCACCTGGGAGCCGGCGCCGCAGCGGCACGAGGCGGGTAGCCCGAACGTGATCGGCGCGATCGCTCTGGGTGTCGCCTGCACCCAGCTCGAATCCGTGACGGAGGAGCTCACCGCCCACGACGGCGTCCTGCGGGACCGATTGGTGGCCGGGCTGGAGGCGATCGAGGGAGTGCAGGTGCTGCACCTGTGGCCCGATTCGGCAGACCCGACGGCGGTGGTCTCCTTCAGCCTGCCCGGGCACGACGCCGGTCTGGTGGCTGCGTACCTCTCCGCCGAGCACGGTGTCGGGGTGCGGGACGGCCGTTTCTGCGCCCACCCGTTGCTCGCTGCCAAGGGGTTGGACGCAGGGCTGCGGGCGAGTATCGGCCTGGGCACCACTGCCGAGCACGTGGACCGACTGATCGCTGGGGTGCAGCAGTACCTGACCACTGGGCCGCAGGCCTCCTACGCCGTGGTGAACGGGCGCTGGCAGCCGGAGGATGATCAGCGCGAGTTGCCTGAGGCGATCGCATTGCTGCAGGATCTGCACGCCGATGTGGGGGCGCCGTCGGTGCTGGCCACTGCGGCCGCGGGGTCCGGGTGCGGACCGGCGCCGGCCGCACCGCCGACGGTGGCCGACGTGCTGGCCGGCGCCTCACACTGAGGCACCCTCAGCACCACCTGGAATTCTCGGCATAGAGTCAGTGCTGTGAGCACAAGCAGTCCGGACATTCTTGGCGACGACTGGGTACAGCGAACCCTGACCTTGCTCCCGGACACCGGCCTCCCAGCGCCGGAGGCCACCCTGGTGCATGAACGGGGCGCAGGCTCGCGACGGCGCGCGGTGCTGTATGTGCACGGGTTCACCGACTACTTCTTTCAGGCCGACCATGCTCGAGCCTGGACCGAGGCGGGGTACGACTTCTACGCCCTGGACCTGCGCGATTACGGCCGCTCCATCCGCCCGGGGCGCACCCCGAACTTCGTCACCGACCTCGCCGTCTACGACGAGGAGGTGGGCCTGGCGCTGGGCGAGATCCGGGCTGCTGGCGCACAGGAGGTGGTACTCCTCGGCCACTCCACCGGTGGGCTGATCGCTTCGCTGTACGCCTCGGACCACCCGGGCGCGATCGATGCCCTGGTGCTGAACAGCCCGTGGTTCGATCTCAACTCCTCCTGGGTGAACCGGGTGATCACCACTCGCGTGCTGGACGCCGTCGGGCCGTTGCTGCCTCGGTTGCGGGTGAGCACCCTGGGTGAGCCGTACGGGCGCAGCCTGCACACCTCCACCGGTGGTGAGTGGGAGTACGACCTGACCTGGAAGCCGATCGAAGACGTACCGGTGTACGCCGCGTGGTTGCGGGCGGTGCGGCGCGGGCACGCCCGGGTGGCACGTGGTCTCGACGTCCAGGTGCCGGTGCTCGTGTGTACCTCCGCGCGCAGCGGCCACCCGGCCCGCCCCACCGCAGCCGACCTGGCCGGTGCGGACTGCGTGCTCGACGTGCGCCACATCTGGCAGCGCGCCCCGCAGCTCGGCGTGGATGTCACCGTGCGCCGGTTCGAGGGCGGGCTGCACGACCTGGCGCTGTCCGTGGCAGCCGTTCGAGCGTCCTACGAGCATTCCGTGTTCGCCTGGCTGGCGGAACGTCTGCCGAGCTCCTGACGGCGGAGGTCACCGCTGCCTCCTCTGGCACCGTGGTGCCGGAGCCAGGCGTCGTCGCTCGCTATCCTCACCCGTATGCCCACTCCCGCTGCGCCTGACACGGGCGCCGTCGCACGTGCCGGGGACCCGTTCACGTTCCGAGCGCTCGGCGTGGAACTGCTGGCCCTGATCGTCACGACGGCGGCACTGCTGCGCCGGCACTGGCTGCCCGCTCTCGTACTCGCGCTGGTCGGGGTCACGGCCCATCTGTATCTGCGGGACCTCTCCGTTGTGGTGGGGCGGCTGGGCCCGGTGCCCGGCATGCTGACCCTCACTCTCGTGCCGTTCTCCACGCTGCTGAGCACGGTGGCGATCCTGCTGGTTCTCCGGCGGCGGGAACGCTCGCGCAACCTCGTCCGCGATCTCATCGCCGCGCTGGGCAGCGTGCTGGTGCCCTTCCTGGTGGTGTACGAGAGTGGCGAAGGACTCAAGGACGATCTGCGCTACTACGGATACGAGGGAGTCAGTGATGACATCGCTCGGCTCGGGCTCGACGGCGACTTTCAGTCCGACCGGGTGGTGGACGGGAGTTCAGCGGTGGTGCTGGTCATCACGGCCGTCGCGCTGCTGCTGCGACTGGTCGGCACCCGGCTCAGCGAGCGCGAATCGCTCTGGTCCGATCGCGACTCCCCGTGGCGGATGGCGCTACGGATCGTGATCGGGTACTTCGAGCTGGTCTGGATCGTGATCGGTGCGTACGCGCTCGGATACTACGTGGCCAGTGCCAGTGGCTGGTGGCATTCGCGGGTCATCGGCCGAGCGGCCGGGGCGTGGTGGGACTCGATCGATCTGTCCTTCCCGGCGGTGTCCGGTCTGGTCGCCGGTTTGGTCAGCGCTGGGGATACCCTCCTGGCGGCTGCGGCGACGGCCGTGCTCGTCCCGTTGGCGTGGTTGACGATGGGAATGGTCGTCTACGGGGTGCGCACCTCCGAGGCAGTCTCGGTGACCGACGTCGCCGCCTCCCGCCTGCCGTTCGCGCGACGGGTCGCCACCCGGGCGGACGATCCCCGGGTTCGGCGTGCCTGGGAGCGGGTGAGCGAACCGGAAGGGCGGTTCGGGATGCTCGTCGGGGGAATCGGTCTGATGATCAGGTCCGGCTGGGCACCTCTTGCCGCGTTCTGCCTGCTCTACATGCTGCTCGCCGCAGTGCCATACCTGGTGTGGGGCGTGTTCCGGGCGATAACGCCGGACCTGGACCTGTCCGGGTGGAACGCATGGTGGGCTCCGTTGTACCAGACCGCCGATGTGCTGACCCTGCTGCTGACCGCGACTTTGCTCGCGGCCGCCGCGGACCGGCTCCTGGCCAGGCTCGGCGCTCCGACGGCCCTGCGGCTGCCCGAACGGCCGATCCGCTAGCTCGATCGACCAGCGTGCCTCATTCGACCTCGAGCCGGATGTACTCGGGGAGAAGCAGCGCGGACTCGATACGTACCGCCGCCGGCTCGGCATCGGCAGGTAAGAGCACGAGGAGGTGCTGTACCCCAGGGATCGGGTCATCGTCCTCTTCGGGGATCGCCACAGTCAGGGACCATTCGTATCCTTCGACGTCCCACGGCACGTTCTCCGTCGCAAGGTACTGCCTGCCTTGACCGTCCTCCACCAGGACCTCCACGCTGCTGAACTCGGACTGCGTGGTCGCTACGGCGAGTGAGATCTTCCATGCCTGGAACCCGGCCGGGGGCTCCCACGGCCCGTTCCAGTCTGCGATCTGCCCGGCGGGTTCGAGTCCGGCCAGCTCCACCTGGATCCCGCCGAAATCCTCACCGGGCCCGAGTGCCTCGTGGGCACTGCTCGGCCACCACGACTCCCGTGCCTGCTCGCTGACCCGCCAGCCGAAGGCCGCCAGGGTCAGCACACCGATGAGCGCCACCACCACGGCGCGCCGCCCGGTGAGCCTGCCGCCGGAAACGCTCATCGCTCACCTGCCGGAAGAACGACCGGCTCGGCAAGCGTGGCCGGCTCGCTCTCGACCTCGGTGACATGGACTCGCGTGACGCCGTACCCGATGGGTGCGCCTTCGACGTCCGAACGAAGGGTGGGCCACACGAAGACGGTGAACTCGCCCAACGCATCGGCGGGCACTTCGAAGGCGAGCTCGCCACGCACCCAGGTGTCCGGCGCCGCCCCCCAGCCGTTGCCGGGGGATCGTGAGGAGGTGGTGAAGGTACGGCCGCTGGAGTCCCGCACTCCGACGTCATGCACGCGATCCGGCTCATGGGTGGTGGCGAAGGACATGTCGAGAATCACCCAGACCCCGGCGGTGACCACCTCCTCGCCGTCATGGTCGAGTGCGGCCGCGGCGCGCGCACCGTGCACGTGCACCTGGAAGGTGCCAAAACGTGCGTCCTCCCCCAGGCCGAACGCGGTCGCCACCGACCCGGACGGGCTCGTGTGCTCGGTCACCGTGTTCACGCCCAGGCCGAGGGCGAGCACGAGGACGACGCCGGCGAGCAATGTGAGACGGCGGCGCATCACTGCTCCTCCTCGAGCAGGTCCGCCGGGACCTCACCGAGGGGTACGGTGACGACGGCCTGCAGGGGCTGCGTGCTCCAGAGAATGTCTCCGGGGAAGAACAAGCTGTCCGTCGCGGCGACCGGATAGGCCTCGACGGTGATCTCATCGCCGAGCGGGGCCGGATCTGTCAACGGCCAGAGCGTCACCACCCGTTGCGGCAGATCGGGTTCGAGCATGACGAGAATGCCGGCGTCACTGGCAATCAGGGTCGTGCTCGGCTCGTCCTGCAACGGATTCGCAGCAGGTACGCGAAACAGGTCCCGGTGCATGACGACCTCCTCCGGCCGGGGGTTCACCACCTCGGCCACCAGACCGAACCAGGCCGATGCGCCCTCGGGGAGCCCCGAGGTGTACACGCGGTCGGAGACGAAGAAGTGCTCCACCCGGACCTCTACCTGCCCCAGGTCCATCATCTGCCCGGCAGCAAGTCCCTCCGGCTCAATCTCGTCGGCCGTGGCGAACCCGCCGACGGCGGCAATTCCGATCGGCGCCAACAACAACCCGACCAGCACACCCGTGGCAACCTGCCGTCCGCGGGTGGCCGTGGCGCTCCTCCACGCACGGCCCAGCACAGCAGCGGCACGCTGGCGAGATCTCATGGGAGCACAGTAGCGAGCGCGTCCGTCCCAACGCTGCGCATCGACGCTCTACGCTAGGGCCGGACACCATCTGACCCAGGGAGTTTCCGTGGCCACCAGGACGATCATCGACCTGACCGACGATCTCGACGGCACACCAGCGGAGCACACGGTGCGGTTCTCGCTGGAGGACACCGTCTACGAGATCGACCTGAACAGCGCCAACCGGGACAAGCTCACCCGGGCCCTCGCTCCGTTCGCCGCGGCCGCTCGCCGGGTTCGCGGGGGGATTGCCGAGGCGGATTCCGCACGCACGGAGACACCGGTGGACCCGCGCGCGGTACGCGAATGGGCCCGCGCACGAGGTTTTGACATCCCCGCGAAGAAGCGTGTGCCCTCCCATGTGATCGATGAGTTCCGCGCAGCCGGGAACTGACCCACATCTCAGGCCCGGTCGGCCGGCGAAACCTGATGCACCGAGCCGACAGCAGGGTTGATCGCCTGCACGTCCTGACCGCTGACGGGAGAGGCCGATGCTTGACCCGGACGCCGTGATCCGGTGGCTCGATCTCACTGGGGTGTTGTTCAACGCCATCCTCGGCGGAGTGGTGGCTCGCTCCCACCGGCTGGACCCGATCGGTTTCGCCGTGCTCGCGATCCTCTCCGGGCTCGGCGGCGGATTGATCCGGGACACGCTCCTGCAGGCGGGTCCGCCCGTGGCTCTCACCGACAATGCCTACGTGCTCACCGCCCTCGCGGGAGCTGTGATCGCCTATGCGATCCGGCTCGAGGGACGCATCTGGGACAAGGCCTTCCCACCGATCGATGCGCTCGCACTCGGACTGTGGGCCGCCGTCGGTGCACAGAAGGCCCTGGCCGTGGGACTCGGGCCCCTCGCGGCGGTCATGCTCGGGGTGGTGACCGCCGTCGGAGGCGGTTTCGTGCGGGACGTGGTGATGCGACAGGTGCCCCGCATCCTCGGACGATCGACGCTCTATGCGACCTGTGCGCTGGCTGCCGCCGTGGTGGCAACCGCACTCACCGTGCTGGAATCGAGCACGATCGGTTCTCTGGTGGGCGCAGCAGTCGGAGCCGTGTTCTGCCTGCTCGCGCAATGGCGCGGGTGGGTGCTTCCCGAGAGCATGGGCTGGAAACCTCCGCGCCCCAGTTTTCACCGGTTGCGCCGGTTAGCGAGCCGTACGGTGCGGCGCCGATCCCCCGGCTCCTGAACGACACCCGCGCGCTACGCCGATAACAATATGGCCACATTGTCGGCACCAGCACGGCGCTGACCTGCACAAACGCCCACGCGCCGCCCCGGCTACTCCCCCACGGCCACTGCCTCCCCTTGACGCCATCCCCTCGCCAGGCGGACGATGACTCGCGTGTGGGAGCGCTTCCACCGCTGACTGTGGGAGCGCTTCCATGGCCAATGCCGACCACCGCAGACAAGGACGTCACCATGTTCAGCACAACCATCCGCGCACGCCGCATCGTGGCAGCCGCAACAGGAGCACTCGTCGTCGCCGGTCTCGCCGCGTGCAGCGACGATGCCGGAGGAGCCGAGGGCGAGACCGGAGCCGAGTCCGGCGACGATGTCACCCTCACCGTCGCCACCTTCAACCAGTTCGGTTACACCGAGGAGATGCTCGACCGATTCGAGGAGGAGCACCCGGGCGTCACCGTCGAGCTGGTCACCGCGGACACCTCCGAGGCAGCACGCACCAACCTCACCACGAAGATCGCCGCCGGCGGTGAGGGCCTGTCCGACATCGAGGCGATCGAGGTGGACTGGCTCCCCGAACTGATGCAGTACCCCGACCTCTTCGTGGACCTCTCCGACCCTGAGCTGGAGAGCCGCTGGCACGACTGGAAGGTCGAGCAGGCCACCACACCCGAGGGCCAGCTCCTCGGCTATGGCACGGACATCGGCCCCGAGGGCATCTGCTACCGGCAGGATCTGTTCGCCGACGCAGGACTACCCACCGACCCCGCTGAGGTGGCCGAGCTCCTTGGTGGGGATGACGCCACCTGGGAGGACTACTTCGCTGCCGGGCGCGACTTCGTCGCGAACTCCGACGCCGCATGGTTCGACGGCGCCCAGGCCACCTATCAGGGCATGGTGAACCAGCTCGAGTCCGCTTATGAGGATGCGGAAACCGGTGAACCGCTCGATCTCGCCACGAACACCGCCGTCAAGGACCTCTACGACCAGGTCCTCGCCGCCTCGGTGGATGACGAGCTCTCCGCCGGTCTGGAGCTGTGGACGGCCGACTGGGACGCCGCGTTCCAGAACGACGGCTTCGCCACCATGCTCTGCCCGGCGTGGATGACCGGCCCGGTCGAGGAGCGCGCCGGTGGCGTGGACGGCTGGAATATCGCAGACGTCTTCCCCGGTGGCGGCGGCAACTGGGGCGGCTCGTTCCTGACCGTCCCGGCCTCCGGTGCGAACACCGAACAGGCCCAGGAGCTCGCGGCCTGGCTGACCGCCCCCGAGCAGCAGACCGAGGCATTCGAGAACGCGGGCACGTTCCCCTCGCAGGTGGAGGCGCAGTCCTCGGAGGAAGTGCAGTCGTTCACGAACCCCTTCTTCAACGATGCCCCAGTCGGTCAGATCTTCACCTCCCGCGCAGAGGCCATCGACGTGGTGCCGTTCAAGGGTGCGAACTACTTCTCCATCCACCAGGGCGTTCAGGACGCACTGCTGCGCGTTGACGTCACCGGCGAGCAGGACCCCGAGGCGAGCTGGGACGGCGCTGTCGAGACGTTCAACTCCCTCGGCCTGATGTGACCCGGCAGGACTGACAGCACCTCCTCATCGGGGCGCCGGGCCGGCGGGTGACGCCGGCCCGGCGCACCAGGTGCGGACCTCGACACTCCTTCGCCGCCACAGGAAGCCGCCATGACCCTCCTGAACGCTCCCGCGCCTGCGCGCAACGATCTCGATAACCGGCCGCCGCGTCGCGTGGGCTTCTCGCAGCGCCTCGGGCGCTGGGACGTGAAGTTCTCGCCCTACCTGTACATCTCCCCGTTCTTCCTCCTGTTCGCTCTCATCGGCGCCTTCCCGCTCGTCTACACGGCCTATGTCTCGGTGCACGAATGGAATCTGCTCGGTGGTCAGGGGGAGTTCGTCGGCCTGCAGAACTTCACCGATGTGCTCGGTCAGCCGATCTTCTGGAAGTCCGTGGCGAACACCTTCTCCATCTTCGTGCTCTCGGCCGTCCCGCAGTTGGCGCTGGCCATCACGATCGCCGCACTCCTGGACCAGAACCTGCGGTCGGCCACATTCTGGCGGATGGGGGTTCTGGTGCCCTATGTGGTGGCGCCGGTGGCGGTCTCGATGATCTTCGGGCGCATGTTCGCCGACCAATACGGGCTGATCAACGCGATTCTCGGTGGGATCGGATTCGACCCGATCGGATGGCATAGCGACCGTCTCGCCAGCCACGTGGCCATCGCGACCATGGTCAACTTCCGGTGGACGGGCTACAACGCCTTGATTCTCCTGGCCGCGATGCAGGCGGTACCGCGCGAGCTCTACGAGGCGGCCGTGATCGACGGTGCCGGCAGGTTGCGGCAGTTCTTCTCCGTCACCGTCCCGCAGATCCGTTCCACGATGGTCTTCGTGGTGATCACGGCCACGATCGGCGGGATGCAGATATTCGACGAGGTCCGTATGTTCGACGCCCTCGGGATGGGCGGGCCGAGCCGGAACTGGATGACCACCGTGCTCTATCTGTACGACGTGGCCTGGGGGAACCAGAAGAACTTCGGGCGAGCGGCCGCCGTCGCCTGGCTTCTGTTCATGTTGATCGTGTGCATCGGGCTGATCAACTTCTACCTCACCACCCGGATCGCCGCGGCCGACGGCGTCCGGTCGTCGCGCCGTCGACGCCCCAAGGCGCTGCTCGCCCAGGCACCAACGGGTGCGGGCGCGCCCGTGCCGCCGTCGGCCCGTCCACCATCGTCACCACGGCCGCATCCCACTCCCGAAACAGACCACACACACGGAGGCGAGGGCCGATGACGTCCGTCGGAGTCACCGCACAAACCGCCGGCAAGTCCGCCGCCCGAGCCGCAGCACGGCGCCGGGACCGCGGCTCCCGGGCCGCTCGTGTCGCATCCCGTCGCCCCGGCTGGGTCACCTACGCGCTCCTGGCGCTCATCTTGGCGATCTCGATCTTCCCGCTCTACTACACCCTGCTGCTCGGTTCGTCCACGCAGCAGGAGATTTCCCAGCGAGCGGTGCCGCAATGGCTGCCCGATCTGAGCCTGTTCGACCAGTTCGCGACGATCGTGACCACCAGCCAGATCAACTTCTGGAAGGCACTGGCGAACTCGCTGATCATCTCCACCACCGCCTCGCTCGCCGTGGTGCTGTTCTCCACACTCGCCGGGTTTGCGTTCGCGAAGCTGCGGTTCGCCTGGCGGCGGGGGTTGCTCGTCTTCGTGATCGCCACGATGGCGGTGCCCACCCAGCTCGGGGTGATCCCGCTGTACATCCTGATGACCGACCTGGACTGGGTGGGCAAGCTCCAGGCCGTCATCGTGCCGGCGATGCTGTGCCCATTCGGGGTGTTCTGGATGACGCAGTACCTGTCTTCGGCCCTGCCCTACGAGCTCGTCGAGGCAGCCCGGGTGGACGGCGCCTCGATGTTCCGGACCTTCAGGTCCATCGCGCTACCCGCGGCGGCCCCTGCGGCGGCGATGCTCTTCCTGTTCTGGTTCGTGATGCAGTGGACGATGTTCTTCTGGCCTTCCATCGTGCTGAGCTCGCAGAACCCGACCCTGCCACTGGTGGTGGAGGCCCTCCAGGGAAACTACTTCACCGATTACTCACTTGTGATGGCCGGCGTCTTCCTCATCACGTTCCCCCTGCTGGTGATCTTCGCGATCGCCGGGAAGCAGCTCGTGGCCGGCATCATGACCGGCGCGGTCAAGGGCTGAGACCACCTCATCGAGAGAGAGATTCGCGCCGATGACCTTGCGCAGCACCGATCGCCACACCTCCAGACCGTCCGGCAGGCCCGTGCCGTTCGCCCCGACCGCCCCGTTGCCCGCACTGCGGGACTCCTCGGTGACCTTCCCGGACGGCTTCAGCTGGGGGGCCGCCACGGCCGCCTATCAGGTGGAGGGGGCGGCCAGCCAGGACGGTCGTGCGGAGTCGATCTGGGACGTCTTCTGCCGGGTGCCCGGTGCTGTCGACGGCGGTCATGACGGTGCGGTCGCGTGCGATCAATACCACCGTTACCGCGAAGACATCACACTGCTGCGCGAGCTGGGTGTGGACTTCTACCGGTTCTCCACCTCCTGGGCGAGGGCGATGCCGGATGGGCGCACCGTCAACCGGGCGGGCATGGACTACTACTCGCGCCTGGTGGACGAGTTGCTCGCCGCGGGAATCAGCCCGTGGCTGACGTTGTATCACTGGGATCTGCCGCAGGCGCTGGAGGCCGACGGCGGATGGCCGATCCGGGACACGGCGTACCGGTTCGCTGATTACGCGGTGGCGATGCACGAAGTGCTCGGGGACCGTGTGCCGATCTGGACCACACTGAACGAACCGTGGTGCTCGGCCTTCCTCGGGTATACCGCGGGAGTGCACGCGCCGGGCCGTCAATCGCCCGACGCTGGTCTGGCGGCAGCCCACCATCTGCTCTTGGGGCACGGTCTGGCGCTCGGTGAGCTCCGCCGTCGGGATCCTGACGCGAGCGTGGGCCTCACCCTGAACTTCACGGTGGCAGACCCCTACGACCCGGCTGATCCGGCTGATGTGGAGGCGGCGCGGCTCGAGGACGGATTCTTCAACCGCATCTTCCTCGACCCGATCTTCACCGGGGCCTACCCGGCCGACATCATCGAGGACACGCGCCACCTCGGTCTGCTGGAGCATGTCCGCGATGGGGACCTGGAGCTGATCTCGGCCCCGATCGACGTGCTCGGGGTGAACTACTACAACGGGGCTGCCGTCTCCGGTCACCCTGGCCAGGATGCGCCGGAGGGGCAGAACCGGCCCGACGGCGTCCGTTCCGGACGTGCGCAGGTCCGCCGTCCGGTCAGCTCACCGAACCCTGTCGGTGGCGTGCACCACCGCAGCCGCGGGCTGCCCACTACGGATATGGGCTGGGAGGTGCAGCCGGAGGGGCTGACTCGGTTGCTGACGCGCCTGCAGCGGGATTACAGCGGGCCGCGGGGCACGGCGATGTTCGTCACCGAGAACGGTGCGGCATACCCGGACGTGGTCGGGCCCGACGGCTCGGTGGACGATCAGGACCGGATCGGCTATCTCGACGCACACCTACGGGCGGTGGCGGCCGCGATCGAGGACGGGGCGGATGTACGGGGTTACTTCGCCTGGTCCCTGCTGGACAACTTCGAGTGGGCGCTGGGATACAGCAAACGGTTCGGCCTGGTGCGGGTGGACTACGAGACGCAGGAGCGCACGGTCAAGGCGTCCGGGCGCTGGTATGCGCGAGTTGCCCGGACCAACCACCTCCCGCCGGTGCCGGCAGGGTTAGGCTCGCGGTCATGACCGCCCGGCCGAACGTCACCCTCGACGATGTCGCCCAGGCGGCTGGTGTCTCCCGCTCAACCGCCTCGCGGGCGATCAATGGCGGCGATCGCGTGTCACCGCACGCCCAGGGAGCGGTGGACGACGCCATCGCACGGCTCGGGTACTCCCCCAATCCGGCCGCGCGCTCGCTCGTGACCCGCAAGACCGGATCGATCGCACTGGCGGTGCCGGAACCGGATGCCCGGATCCTCTCCGACCCCTTCCTCGCAGGTCTGCTGCGCGGTGTCAGCGATGGACTGGTCGGGACCGATCTGCAGTTGGTGCTGCTGCTCGCCCGCCGGGATGAACGACCCGGCCGTACCGCCCGCTACCTGCGCAGTGGGCACGTCGACGGTGCGATCGTCGCCTCACACCACCGGGAAGACCACCTCGACGAGCAACTCGCCGACGCCCGGCTTCCCGTGGTGTTCGTCGGGCGCCCGTTCATCGATTCCGGCGTGCACTACGTGGACACCGACAACATCGCCGGAGCCTCGATCGCTGCCGCCCGGCTCCTGGCGAGAGGGTGTCGCCGGATCGGGACCGTCACCGGGCCGATGGACATGACCGGGGGGCTGGACCGGCTCGAGGGATGGCGCCGGACGGTAGCCCAGGCAGGATTGCCCGCCGACGCCGTCAGCCATGGCGACTTCACCGTGGACGGTGGCGCCCGGGCCACCGCGGAACTACTCGAGGCACACCCCGATCTGGACGGAGTGTTCGTGGCCTCGGACCTGATGGCCGTGGGGGCGATGCAGATCCTGGCCGCCCAGGGGCGTCGGGTACCCGAGGACGTTGCCGTGATCGGCTATGACGGCCTCGGCGCCGCCGAACGCACCTCGCCGCGGCTGACCACGATCTACAACCCGCTGGTGCAGATGGTCGCCGCCGCCACCGAGACACTCTTGGCCATGCTCGACGGCGCTCCCGCGCCGACCGAACCGCGGGTACTCATGCCCGAGCTCGTCGAGGGCGGCACCGCCTAAACCAGAACTCCCTCGTCGATAGCGCTGCTCGCCCGCCACTGCCGCACGGACCGTAGGTCATGTACTTGGGGCCAGCCCGGCGCCGCCGGTGCGTTCACGGGGCGTCCGGGTCGAGCGCGAGCCGCATGCTGGCGAACGGGTCGGAGATGTCGGTGCAGGACTGATCGTCCAAGCCCATTCCGACGGCGATCCCTGCCCGGGTGTATCGGGCCACATCGGCCACCCCGGAGCCGAGCCGACCGTTCGACGTCGCCCGGTGTGTCACCAGAAGATTGCCCACCCGTCACATCGGCGAAACATCGCGACCCTAGCGTGAATGTTGATCACATCAACATTTTGAGGTGAGGGTTCACTGCCCTCGCCACTCACGAAGACAGGACAGAGAGGACGGGACATGACGGTGACAGCCCGGCCAACCCACGCAGCCCAGCATCCAGGCGCACCCAGTGAGCTCACGGCCCCGGCCGATCCGGGCAGCGTTCCGACCGACTTCCGCACCGCGATGTCCACCCTCCCGGCCGGTGTCTGCGTGATCACCACCGCAGACCCGGCCGGTGTGCCGAGCGGGCTGACCGTGAGCACCGGTTTCTCCGTCTCAGTGGCCCCTCCCCTGTTCGGCCTGTGCGTGGCTCTGGGGGCGCGGACCCTCCCGGTGCTGCTCGAGCGCGGCGCGTTCGTGGCCAACATCCTGCACGGGGACGCCCAGGACGCAGCCGCCGTGTTCGCCTCCCGCGCCTCGGACAAGTTCGAGCGAGCCGGCTTCACCAGCACCTCCTCCGGCCTGCCCTGGCTCGCCCAGCACGCGGCACACGCCGTGGAGTGCACCATCACCAGCGCCACGGAGGCCGGCGACCACCTCCTCGTGATCGGCGCCGTCCAGGCCGTGCACACGAACCCGACCCCTGCCGAAGCGCACATGCTCGCCTACGGCGACCGCGCCTTCCACCGGCTCCCCCGCTCCCACTGAAGCTCACTGACCAACCCCACGCTCCGCCGTCGGCGGATCGATCGAAAGGACACCCCATGACTGGCGCCGCCCCCGTGATTCGTAAGCTCACTGACCTGCCCGCCTTCCACATCGACCCCCAGGACACGGTCAAGCTCGCACTGCTCGCCGGGCCCGAGCACGGCACGAACACCAGCGTGTTCCTTGAAGTGTGGGAACCCGGCGGCGCTCAGCCGGTCAACTCACATGAGGAGTCCGCCGAGATCTTCCTGGTGCTTGCCGGTGAGGCCGAAGCCCACAGCGACGACGAGGTGGTGCCGCTGCGCGCAGGCGATGTGCTGATCTTGCAGGAGGGGTCCGAGCACCGGATCATCAACACCTCCGCCACCGAGAACCTCTACACGGTCACGATCATGGCCAACGACGGCGGCTTCGCGAAGCTGGTCACCGATGGCACCCAGGTCCCGCTGACCGGTGAGGATGCCGGGGTGCTCTGCGCAGGTCTGCGCGCCTCCGCGTGATTCCCGACGGCGTCCCACCCGTCCTGCAGCCACGCCCTCCGGCCCCGGGGTACCTGCCGGCCACCCCGGGGACCGTGCTCTGGGGTGAGTTGCCCTGCGGGAGTGACCGGGCCGTCGCGGAGGTGGCCGGCGGCGGTGAGCTGGTGATCGACACCGTCTCCCACGAGGGCATCCTGGAAGACCAGGGGCGCGATCCCCTCGCATACTTCGGGGCACTGGGCGTCCCCACGGATCGCGTGCTGACCGATGCCATCGCCATCGCCGCCCGAGTGCCGCACGACCCGGCCACGCAGGGTCCGCACGTGGTGACCGGCCCGGTGCACGTGCGCGGCGCGCGCCCCGGTGACGTGCTCGCGATCACGGTGCTGGACCTGGAGCTGCGGTGCCACTACGGGCTGGTCTCGAACCGGCACGGGCGCGGCGCGCTGCCAGCAGAATTGCCCGCCGACGGGGCTGATGTGGTGTCGGTGCCGTGCCGGGTGGATCCGGACGGGCGGGGCAGCATGGCGGCGCGCGCCGACGGGGCTGCCGGGTCTGACGGGGCTGCCGGGTCTGACAGGGCTGCCGGGTCTGCGCGGGTGCGGTTCCCGCTGCGTCCGTTCCTCGGCACGATGGGCGTGGCTACAGCCGGGTCGGAGCGCGCGCATTCGGTGCCGCCCGGCCCGCACGGCGGCAACCTGGACATCTCTGTACTCACCGCCGGGTCCACGCTGTACCTGCCGGTGCAGGTGGAGGGTGCGCTGGCGTACGTGGGCGATCCGCACTTCGCCCAGGGCGATGGGGAGGTGGCGCTGACCGCATTCGAGGCGCCGTTGCGCGCGCGGCTGCGGTTCGATGTGATTGCGGCGCAGGCGCTGCCCCATCCGGCGATGATCTGGGCCCAGACCCCGGAGCTGCTGGTGCCCGTGGGACTCGATCCAGATCTGGATGAGGCGATGCGCGCCTGTGTGCGCTCAGCCCTGGCGCTGCTGGTGGGGCGCGGCATGGACACCGCACACGCGTACGCCTACCTCTCCGCGGCCGGGGACTTCGCGGTCTCGCAGGTGGTGGACCAGGTGTGCGGGGTGCACGGGAAGATCCGGAAGGCCGATCTGGTCGAGCTCACCGAGCCCTGACCCTCGCTGACTCGTGCACCCGGAACGTGCTGGCCTCCACGATGGTGGCGGCCAGGCGCCGCACCCCGGCCTCGAAGAGCACCTTGCCGGCGTCGGCAGTGGCGGTGGTCGGGTCGCCGATGTGTCCGTCTGGCCCGAAGTCGTCCGAGAGCCACCCGAAGCTGACGGGCTTGCCGAAGCCGATCAACTCGTACTCGTTCAGCTGTTCGGGCACCCGCCGCACGGCCCGGTCCATCTTCACCAGCTCCGGGCGCAGGTGCAGCATGAGGGACGTCTCGCTGTGACCACCGTGTATACCGAGACCCTGCTCGTGCGGGTTCGAGGCGTCCCTTACCTGATCGCCCGGTACGGAGAGGTGGGCGAAGAACGTGGCCAGGCCGAACTGGCGCCGCAGCTCCCGGCAGGCGACCTGCCCGAGGGCGGAGTTCCCACCGTGCCCGTTCACGAACAGCAACCGGGTGATGCCCGAGGCCTGCAGCGAGCGCCCGATATCCACCAGAGTGCGCATCAGCGTGTCCCAGGAGAGCCAGATCGTGCCCGGCGCCCAGTGGTGCTCGTCGGACTTCGTGTAGGCCAGGCCCTCCAGCAGAACCACTGGCGCCGTGCCGGCCTCGGCCACCTCGGCCACCGCTGCTTCGGCAGCCGAGGTGGCGGTGACGTAGTCGGTGGAGACCGGCAGGTGCGGGCCGTGCTGCTCGATCGCCCCGAGCGGCAGCACCGCGACCGTGCCCTCGCGCAGTTCGGCGACCTCGGGGAACGTCAGGTCGATGAAGCGGGGGGCGGGCATCAGCGGGCTCCGATCGTGGTGCGGGTGTCGGGGCGGGCAAGCGAGGTGTCGAGCTTGCCGGGGTTGAGCAGGCCGAGCGGATCGGTGCGCTTGACGGTCTCGAGCACCAACTCCACGTTGCGGTCGACGTACCACTGGTGCGGGGAGTGCACACCCAGGCCGGTCGCCTCCAGCAGGGGGATGCCGGCGAGCACCTGCTCCTCGCTGTGGAAATCGGCCACCACCATCGCCAGTGGCTGCGTGCCCATGAGCTCCAGGTGCAGCCGGGTGCTGGGTCCGTACACCCCCCGGACGGCGTCCGGGTCGTCCCACAGGACCGTTCCGCCGGTCTCCAGGTGGAAGCAGGTGGGCTCACCGACGGCCTGCTGCCAGTAGTAGATCGGGTGGTTGTAGGACTGGGAGGAGAGCTTGTCGGTGGCGGCGTAGTCCTCCAGCACACCGACCACCTCTCCCCCGGCGGCCACGACGCGACGACTGATCTCGGAGACCGTGGAGACCTCGGCGATCACCCGCAGACTGTAGGACGCCGGGTCCAGCTCGACGTCCGCGGGCAGTGTGGCCACCAACGCCGGCTCGTCACCGGAGGCCAGCCGCGGCAGGACCGGCAGGTCCAGGAGGGACCGGTGCACGGCGACCAGAGCCTCGTAGGTGGGCAGCGCGGTGTACATCGCCACCCACTCCCGGGCGGGGTCGCTGCGCACGACCGCCTCGGTGATCACTCCGGTCACGCCGTAGGCGTGGATGTAGGCCTGCGTCTCCTCCCCGTGGACCGTGAACGAGGACCCGGTGCCGTCCATCGGTGCCACGGTGAGTGACTCGACCCAACCATCACCGGTAGTGCCGCGCTCGATCGTGCCGGTTCCGGCGCTGCCGCCACCAAGGAAGCCGCCGATGGTGGAGCCCTTGGTGGAGGGGAACATCCAGATATCGCGCCCGGCGGCCCGGCCCGCGATGTCGATGGCGGTGAGCTTGGCACCCGCCCCGGCCCGGACCAGATCGCCCTCCACGGCGATGTGGTCCAGACCCCGCAGGTCCAGGGTGATCCCGCCGTCGAAGGGGGTCAGCTGCCCGTAGTTGCCGGTGCCGGCACCCCGGGGGGTGACCGGGACGCGGGCGTCATAGGCGAGGGCGAGCACCACCGGCACCTCCTCCGGAACGCTGGGCCGCACCACCAGATCGGCGAGATAGCGCCCAGCAGGCACTTTCTCGGCCAGGATCGGCGACATCTTCGACCAGTCCGAGGAAACCTTGCGGACCAATTCGGGGTCGGTGGAAACGGCATCCGGACCCAGCTCGAGTGCGAGGAGCTCGGCCAGGCGTGCCGTGCGCTCGGCGATGGTGCGCTCTGTCATCGTCACTGCCCCATCGAGATCGAGGTGTCGATGAACTCGTTCGTGTAGAGCGCCTCGGGGTCGACCGCTCCGGCGTCGGTGATGGTGCCCTGCGCTTCGAGCAGCGGAGCGAACGTGTCCACGATCTCGGCCATCCGGTCCGGGTCGAGCTGGCCGAACACCCCCGAGGCCGGATCGTCGGTGACGATCCCTTCATCCAGCTGGGCCTGCGCGGAGAAGGCCGCGACCCCGGCGGAGTAGGTCCAGGAGAGGTCGTAGGCCTCCACGAGCTCGACGATCAGCTCGTTCGTGGGCTCCGGGTCGGCCAGGTAGTCGATCTGGGACTGCTGCATGATCGGCACGAGGCGCTCCAGGCACGGACTGAGCTCCTCGAGCTTGTCGGCCCGGACGGCCAGTGGCTCCGGGTAGACCGAGAAGCCCACTTCGCTCATCAGCTGGTAGCCCACCGGGCGGCCCCACTCGCTGATCTCGTTCTCGTAGATGTAGGGCTCGGCGGTGGCGAAGCCCTGCTGCATGATCGTGGTGTCGGAGACGAACCGAGCCGGGGTGCCCTCGTAGCTGGTGTCGGACTGCGCCAGGTCGAAGCCGACGGTCTCGGCTAGCAGCGCGGGGATCACATCACCGGCGGTGACCACCACGGCCCCCTGACTGGTGACCTCTTCGATGGTGGTCGCGCCAGGGTAGGTCTGCGGATCCCACATGAGGATCTGCGGGCTGTTCGTCATCTGCGAGGCGACCGCCACCGTGGGTTGCGCCTCGTGCGCGGCGATGGCCGCATCGGTGTTGACCGCACCGAGAGTGATGTCCTCATCCAGGTACATCAGGGCGGGTACTGCCTGGAACCCGACGTTCGGCCCACCGGGACGCACCTCGATGTTCACACCGGTGTCGGTCTCGCCCACGATCAGCGAACCAGTCACCGACTTGTTGTCGGTATCGATCGTGTAGTCGGAGCCGACCAGCTGGTACATCGACCCATGTTCGGCCTCGGGCTGCCAGTCCTGCTGCATCACCACCGTGTCCGGGCAGAACTCCGCCAGATCGAGAGCGCTACCGGCCTCCGCCGCGGTGGCGCCGGAGGCGACGTCGCCGGAATCGTCATTGGCTTCGGCGCCGCCGCTGCTTCCGCCGCAGGCGGTCAGGGCGAGGAGGCCGACGGCGGTGGTGGCCGTGACGAGGAGGTGTCGCTTCATGAGGGTCTCGCTTTCCAGGAAGGGAGTAGGAGGGAGAGGGGGATGGTGCACCGGTGCTCAGAGGGTGGGGCAGATCAGGGTGAGGCAAATCGGAGTGAGGCAAACCGGGGTGTGGTGCCGCGGGGTGAGGCGGGCCAGGGTGAGGGACCTCCACGACGTACGGGCCGCCGTCGGGCGGGGCTACTGGCGCTGGCCGTACCAGCGGCCGATGACCACGCGATCGAGTACCGCGAAGAGGGTGAAGACGGCCACCCCGAACAGGGCGGTGAGGGCGATGGCGCTGAACAGAGCCTCCATCTGAATGCGCAGCGTGTACGTGCGCAGCAGGCCGCCGATCCCCGCCGGGCCCTGCTGGAAGAAGTAGTCGCCCACGAGTGCGCCGATCACCGACAGCCCGGCGGCATTGCGCAATCCGGTGAAGATGGCGGGCAGTGCCGCGGGAAACTTCAGCTTCGTGAGCCGCTGCAGCGCCGTGGCCTTGTTCAGGGTGAACACGTCATGGCTGGCGGGGCTGGCCGATTGCAGCCCGAACAGGGTGTTGGAGATCATCGGGAAGAGCGCGATGATCACGCACACGATCACCCGGGCGCCGAGGCCGTAGCCGAACCAGATGCCGATCAGCGGCACCAGGGCCAGGATCGGGATGGTCTGCAGGATCACGGCGTAGGGGTAGAGGATGCGTTCGGCCCACCCGGTGGACGACATCAGCGTGGCGTAGCAGATCCCGAGCACCACGGCGATCACCAGGCCGATCATCGCGACGCTGACGCTGCGACCCAGGGCCTCGAGCATCGGGCCCATCACCACAGGGTTGCTGAAAGTGTTGCCGAACGCCTCGTGCGGTGGCGGGAGCAGGAACCGCTGGCTCTCCGGGAGGATCACCGAAGAGACGAGATACCAGACGGCGGCGATCCCGACCAGGGCCAGCACGATGGGCGCGGCCTTGGCGCCGATAATGCGCCACCATGGGCGGCGACCGTTCTCGGCCGGGCTGGTTTCGGACGCCACGCCGAGTGCGGAATGCGCTTCGACCTCCGTCTCGGTGGGCCTGGTGGTCACGATGATCGACTCCAACTCGGCGCGGGTGTGCTCATCGGGTGCCGTGCGGTCGGTGGGCGCGGTCCTGTGCGTGGTGGTCATGAGTGCTCTCCCAGTGCGGCGGAGACCTCACCGGTGAGCGCGGCGAACTCGGCTGAGTACCGCAGCTCCGGGGGCCGGGGGTAGTCCCACGGGATCGGGATATCGGCCACCACCTTCCCCGGGCTGCCGCTCATCACGATCACCCGGTTGGACAGGTACACGGCTTCGGAGACCGAGTGGGTGATGAACAGGCCGGCGAACTGCTTCAGCTGAAAGATGCGCTGCAACTCGGTCTGCATCCGCAGCCGGGTGATCTCGTCCAGTGCGCCGAACGGTTCGTCGAACAGTGCGAGGTCCGGTTCGGTGACCAGGGCGCGGGCGATGGAAACCCGCATCCGCATGCCGCCGGAGAGCTGGCGCGGGAACTGCTTCTCGAAACCGGTCAGTCCCACCAGATCGAGCGCCTCCTGGGCGCGGGTGCGGCGTTCAGAGAGCGGGAGGCGGCGCAACTCACCGGCCAACTCCACGTTCTTGGCGGCACTGCGCCACTCCAGCAGGGTGGCCTCCTGGAAGACGTAGCTGGTGGAGTGCGCATTCACTTCAACGGTTCCGGCGGTGGCATGGTCCAGACCGGAGGCGAGCCGCAGCAGGGTGGACTTGCCGCAGCCGGAGGGCCCCACCACGGAGACGAAGTCCCCGGAACGTAGGTGCAGGTCCACATCGGTGAGTGCGACGGTGCCGGTATCGAACTGCTTGGAGACGCCGTCGAGTACGAGGGTGCGGGTCATCGAATCAGGGGTGGCGATGGGTGGAGCGGTCATGATCACCTTCCGATCAAGGCGGCGGGATGGTGGGGCTCGGTCATCAGTGCGGGGTGATCCAGGGAAGTCCGGACTCGGGTGTCGGCGACTACCCGCCCGCCGGAGACGACCACGCGGGCAGTGGTGCCGCCGGCGATCACATCGCCGAGGTCGGCATCGGGCACGAGCATGAAGTCGGCGGACGCACCGGGTGCGGCGCCCACAGGCGGGAGGCCGAGGACGGTGCGGGCGGAGGTGGTGACGGCGGCGAGTGCCTCCTCGGCCTGCAGGTGCCCGGCGGTGATGAGCAGTGACGTGGTCTCGAACGGGTCGGCCCGGCCCACCGGGTTGAACGGGTCGCGCAGGTTGTCCGCTCCGGCGGCCAGATCGATCCCGGCATCAAGGATCTGCCGCACTGCGGTGAGTCCGCGCGGCGGGAGGTGGGTGGCGTCCCAGGCCTGCAGATACAGGTTGGTGATGGGGAGGGTGATGATGCCGATCCGGGCACGGGCCACGAGTTCGAGCACCGGAGCGAGCCGGTCCGGGGGCAAAGACCCGAGCCGCACACAGTGACTCGCCGAGACCCGCTGGATCAGCCCGCGGGCGATCACCTGTTGAGCGAGGTCGATGATGTCAGCCGTGTGCGCGGGATCCGGGCTCACCTGTTCGTCGGTGTGCAGATCCACCGGGAGGCCGGTGTGCTCGGCGAGGTCGAGCATCCGGGCGGTCTCGTGCCGCGGATCGTCGGCCAGGTGCGGGCACCCGCCGATCACGTCGATGCCCCGCGCAACGGCCTCGGCTACCACCGCGTCCGGCGTCAACGACCCGGCGAGCAGGCACACCTGCAAGGTGAGGGTGCCGCGCAGCTCCTCCCGCAGCGCCACCATCGCGTCCACCCCGCGCAGCGGATCGCCGGTGAGCGGGGCGTCCACGTGCGTGCGCACTGTCGTGATGCCCTGAGCGAGGTAGCGCCCGACGGCGGCCCTCGCCCGGGTGGTGATGTCACCTGCGTCGATGGCCGGCACGATGGCCCGCCATGCCTCGATCGCGCCGACGAGGTCATACCCGGCGCCGGCAGGGATCCGCGGTGCGGTGAGGGCCTTGTCGAGGTGGGCGTGGGGTTCGGAGGCAGCGGGCACGTAGCGCCAGCCGGTCGCGTCGAGGTCGGTCGCGTTCCGGCCGGTCTCGTCCAGGTCGGTCGCGTTCAGTGTCGTCGCGTCCAAGCTCGACGGGTCCAGACTCGTGGCACCCCGGCCAGTGGGGCCCAGATCAGTGGTGCGCAGATCAGTGGTGCGCAGGTCTGGGGCCCCCAGGACCGCGCCGGCACCCGGACCCGCCGCCGGTCCGGCGCGCTGTCCTGACTCGAGCAGACCGGCCGGCTCCGCGGCGACGATCGTCCCTCCCGCAAGAGTGAGATCCGCGAAGGTGCCGTCAAGCAGCCGGACACCGCGCACCGTCGCCACGCGCATGCCGGCGAGGTCGGTGCCACCCGACGGTGACCCCACAGGCATCATGGCGTTCATCGCTCACCCCGACGCGCAGCGGGTGCGGTGAGCACCACGATTCCGTCGGTCTCATGGCGCCAGGCCGGCCCACCGAGAAGGTCACGGGCTGGCCGTGGGCGTGTACCGCCGTCGCGCACCAGAGCTGCCGCCTCGGCCACGCGTGCAACGTGGGAGCCCGGCAACTCGGCCCGCAAGTTGTGTGCCACCAGGGCCCGGCGGGCGCCGAGTGCGGCCAGGCGCGCGGTGGAGTCGGCGAACGCAGCCAGGTCTGCGTCGTCACCTTGCAACCAGTGCGCGGCACTGAGGATGGTGTCACCAGTGAGCAGGGAGGCCGTGGCAGGCTCCCAGAGGGTGACGGCGTCCGGTGCGTGACCAGGGGTGTGCATCACCTGAATGGTGCGCCCACCGAGGTCGATCAGCTGCCCGTCAGCGACTCGTTCGGTGATCGGAACGCCCGGCACGGACCAGCCCGTGAGATCGGGGAGGTCGCGCATCCGTGGCAGGTCGGTGAGAGCAAAGAAGGACTGATCGTCGAGCTCGCGCAGGGTGTGATGTTCGGCCACCACCTCGCGCATCACCCGGGCGTACCGGGTAAGGAAGGTGGGGTCGGCGTCGGGGAACACCGAGGCAGGGTGCGCAGCAAACCCGGCCACCTCGATCCGTCCGGTTCGGTGGGCGGCCGCGAGGTCGGCGTGGCCGCCGCGGTGATCGGTGTGGGAGTGCGTGGCGAGCACCAGCACCGGGAGCGAGGTCAGTGCGGCGATCACCTCAGAGATCGGGGCGATCCCCATCCCGGAGTCCACCAGCAGGGCACGCTTTCGGCCGAGCACGAGGTAGCTATTCACGTGGCCGGGTTCGGCGACCAGGTAGATGCCGTTCCCAAGATCGCGGACGTCGAACCAGAGCGAGGCAGGAGCCCACCTACCAGCGGGCCCGCCGGACTCCTCTGTGGCACGGCTGCGTTCAGGGCCGTCCTGCGCCCCGGGCGTGCGGGGCCTGTTCAGGCTGTGCACCTGCATGTCACCTCCCGGCGAATGTTGATGTGGGTAACATTGAGCAACGTAAGCAGCCACTGTTTCGGCGACGTAACCGATCAGAACCGGGTGTGTGAACATGACCTCGACCCCCTCCACACGCAAGCGAACGCCACGGAAATCCCGTACCGAACCGCAGTCCGACGCCGATGTGCTGCTGGGTGCGGCGATCCGAACTGCCCGCAAGCAGCGCGGAATGACGCTGGTGCAAGTGGGCGCCGCGAGCGGGCTGTCGCACCCGTTCCTCTCCCAGCTTGAGCACGGCCGTGCTCGGCCGTCGATGCGGTCGCTGTTCCAGATCGCCGAGGCGCTCGGGACCACACAGCAGGAACTGCTCGCGGCGGCACAGCCGCCTACGGACGACCTGCAGCGCAGCTCGGCCACACCGCAGGTTGATGCGACCACCGGAGGTGCACGGCTGCTCATGCAGACGAAGGGCGGCACCGGCGTGACCGAGTTCCTCGGCGCTCCGCCCGCGTTCGAGGAGTTCTTTCGGCACACCCGGCACGAACTGCTCTATGTGGTCAGCGGTTCGATCGATGTGGAGATCGTTGATGCCGACGGCACCCACCGCCTGGTCACGCTCGGCCCACGCGATTCGATCGGCTACCCAGGGGAGACCGAGCACCGATTCCGCCGGCACGGCGCCGAGCCCAGCATCGTGCTGGTGATTCACACCCCAGACGACCCGAAACCACCGATCGGATCCTGATGCCTGAGACTCTCGCCGCTCCGCCACTGCCGAACCTGGCCCGATGGGTGGCCGAGGCAGACGATGCCGGACTGCCGTTGCCCAGCACGATGACCTTGGCCACCGCCGATGCCGACGGCGCCCCGCACGCCCGCACAGTGCTGGTCACCCAGATCGACGGCATGGCGCTGCGGTTCCACACCTCCAGCCCGACGACGAAGTCCGAGGACATCGCCGCGAACCCGCGGGTGGCTGCGGTGTTCCACTGGCCCTCACTCGGCCGCCAGGTGATCCTGACGGGCACCGCACGCGAGCTCCCCGCCGAGGTCTCGGAGGCCGCCTACCCCACCCGGCCGCGGCAACTGCAGCTCGTTGCCTGGGCATATCAGGATCTGGCCGGGTCAGCACCAACGCCGGATCTCGCAGTCTCGAACGACGCTATCCGGGAGCGGTTCGATGCCGCCGCAGCCCGGGACCCCCTGCCCCGGCCGGCGGGGTGGACCACCATCGAACTCACTCCCTGGCAGGTGGACTTCTGGCAGGCGGGCACGGACGACACCCCGCCGGTGAAGACACGGTTCACGGCAGACGGCCCCACTGCTGCCACCCACACCGGGGCGGCTGCGGAGGACGCCACGCACGATGCGTGGCGTCGGATCGACATCCTCCCCTGAGCTACTCCGCTGGGCCACTCCGCTGACCCGCTCCCCTGAGTCACCCCCTGGGCCACCCCCCTGAGCCACTCCACTGGGCCACCCCCTGGGCCACTCCGCTGACCCGCTCCCCTGAGCCACCCCCCTGAGCCACTCCGCTGACCCGCTCCCCTGCCACTCCCTTTGAGCCATCTCTCGTCAAGGACCCTGCTCCTACCTCCCGCATCACCCGGGATCGTCCAGTGGCGCCGGCCGATCGATCAGCGCCCGCGCGGTGGGCGTCAGGGTCCCGCCGCCTATGCAGCCTTCCCGGGCGGGTTGCGAATCTCTTCGAGGATGTCGCGGTCGAGGACGTCGAGCTCGAGGAGGACCTCGGGTTCGAGGAGGACGTCGCGTTCATTGAGCAGGCTCAGCCGCGGGGGCGTCACCGGTTCGGGCAATTCGTCCTGCCACAGCACATCGTCGGCCATTTCCCCGGTCCACACGGTGGCAGCATTCCGGCGCAACTGCGCGGTGAACGCGGTCAGGTCGAGTCGTTCGGGGAGTCGGGTATAGACGTGCCCGGTACGGGTGCGCCACGTGGTGACACCGGTCCGCGCGTCCCGCTCCACTTCGAAGACGCGCTCGGTCTTGACCTGATGATGCCGGCGGCACAGCAGGTGCAGATTCGTCTCCACCGTCTGCGCCCACGCCGGCAATTCCGGGTCGAAGGAGACGATGTGATCGAGCTGGCAGCGCCACGCGGGCACCAGGCACCCAGGAAACCGACAGGTCTGATCCCGCTCGGTGATCAGATCCCGCAACCGCCGCGAGGGCGCATACGAGTCACACGCCACCAGGGCGAGTTCATCAGCCACCACGGCGCATGGATCCCCGCGATCACCACCACTGCCACCTGCGCCACCACCACTGCCACCACCGCCGCCGCTGCCGCTGCCACTGCCACCACCGCCGCCGCTGCCGCTGCCACTGCCACCACCACCGCTGCCGCTGCCGCCGCCGCCGCCGCCGCCAGAACCTGTGCCATCAGTGCCGCCAGTGCCGCGAGTGCGTCCAGTGCCCAGGCCCAGGCCCAGGCACACCTGGCGCCGATGCACCCACTCGATCAGCACCTCCGCATCCGTACCATCGGGAACACCCGGAGGCCGGCGAGCTGGCAACACCTCATTCATCGGATCGAACAGCGCCCCCTCGCCACTCGAACCGCCACTACGTCCGCCGTGGCCCGTATGTCGAGCGTGGCTGCCGTAGCCACGAGTGCGTCCGTCCACGACGAACGGCTCCTCCGTCGACAACGCACCACCGGGCACAGTCCTGCCCAGCAGCCCAGAGGTAGATACACCGCTTCCTGGCGAGCCAGAACCTCGCTCCCCACCACCCGGCGAGGCAGGAACTCTCTCCCCACCACCTGGCGCGCCAGAAACTCTCTCGCCGACACCGGCCAGCTCACTCGTCGACGCTGCCGCCAGGCGCCGCGCAGTCGCAGCCGAGATCGGGCCGTACCCATGCAACACCGCCGGGCTCTCGTCATCCCCAGCGAGCACTGCCTCAGTCACCGACACCCGCACGATCGGGCGCCGACCGTGCCGATCGGGTAACCGCGTACCACCCGCGGTCGCCCCCGTCGCCAGAATCTCCTTGAACACGTGCGCGAGTACATCTGCCCGACGCTGATCGATCGTCCGGTCATCATCAGCCGCACAATCCGCCGCCAACCCATCGATCACGGTGTACGCACTGGCAGCAGCCTCTGCACTGAGGAGAGCGCTCACCCACTCCATCCCATGCCGAGCAGGCTCACGTATCACCCGTCGCCGCGCATAAGCCTTCTCGTGTTCGCGCTCCGCACCGGCCGGGTCCACCGCCAGCACCGCCGCCTCCAGCTCGCGCCGCAACTGCGGCGCCGTGTGATGCTCCGCATACGCCACCGCGTGCTCCTGCACCGCACGAGCCTGAGGCAGCTCCAGCCCTTCGGTGGCGTCAGTGATCAGATCCGCCTTCCGGGGTGTCAGAACACCGCGATCCAGGGCGTGTGCCACATCCGGTGCAGTCGCCAAAGCCTCCGCCCGCCCCACCAGCACCTCTGCCGAATACCCCGTCGTGGCGAGCCGGGCAGCGAGCTCGTCCGCGGTGCGCGACGCTCCCGCCGAGCCACGCCGCCGCTCCATCAGGTCCGCGACGAACCTGGCCTGCAGCGCTGACGCATGGTTGAGGATCCGATCCGTGGCCGCGACCAACTCCACCAGCAGCCCTTCATCCGGAGTCGTCGGGCCGTCGCTCTCCTGCTCCAGAAGCTCGAGCAACTCGGCATCCGCGCCGGCGTCCGCCACTACCGCTGCCGCCTGCGACCACGACGCCTCGAACGACCACCCTGCCGACACCTGATCCGCACCCCGCGCGGCACGCACCCGCTCGCTCAACGAGACAGCATCGACGTCCGGAGCAGCTGCCCCGCCCCGGACACCACCACCCACCTCGGGTGCGCCGCCGGCCTCGTTGGGATGCATACCGATATTCGATCACCGACCCCTGACATTCACCTGTCTGCCCAGGTCAGAGAGGATGTGCGTCAGGATGTGGTGCCGCTAACAGACCGCAACTCAGCGCTGATCAGCGGGAACTGCGCCGCCCCAGCGGATTCCAGAGACCCGCCCCAGCGGGAAGCCGGATACGCGGACCATGGCAGTCAGGCAGAAGGCAGTCAGGCAGTCAGGCAGTCACGCAGAAGGCAGAAGGCAGAAGGCAGAAGGCAGAAACATCGAAGTGGCGGCGAGGGTGGCTTGCGAATGCATCCGACCAAAAAGGCAGCACGCCACCGGCGGACGGCACGCGAGCCTGGAGCGCAGAGTTGACTGGTTCCGGCTGCCGCCAACCTGAGCGACCGAGAGATGTTTCAACCAGGTAAGAACTTCGTGACCGATGTTCGTCTCATCAACACCGGCGGTTAGCGTCGGCGCGTGAGCACCACCACCACGGCGAGCCCCGCGACCACTCAGACCCCGGACGGGTGGCCCGATACCGCCTTGCGTACTGCCTTCTGGGCCTATGAGCGGGCGCTGATGTCCGATGACGTTCCGGCTCTGGACGCCCTGTTCGCACCCGGCGCCGAGACGCTGCGCTCGGATGCGGACGCCACCACCGTGGGCCACGCGCACATCGCCGCATTCCGCGCAGGCCGCGGCGGAGCACCGGCCCGACACCTACTCCGCGTGCACGTACGCGACCTCGGCGACCACGCCCTGGTAGTGGCCGAAAATGAGCGCATCGCGGGCGGCACCGGGGTGCAGACTCAGGTGTGGCAACGCGGTGGCCGCGGGTGGCAGGTGATCGCGGCACACGTCTCGGGGGCACCCGAGACACCCCGCGTTACAGATCCGGCAGCTCTGACCGACCCCACGATCTGGCGGGTGGCCCCAGGAACGAAACCCCTCGCCGAGGGCACACCCGGCGGACCACTGGCCGGGGCGAGCGTCGCCGTCAAGGACCTGTTCGCCGTCGGCGGCCACCGCATCGGGGCCGGCACGCCGGCCTGGCTGGAGACGGCACCCGTGCAACCTGACCACGCGGGCGCCGTCACGCTCCTGCTCGAGGCGGGGGCCGACGTCATCGGCCTGGCGCACACCGACGAGCTGGCGTTCTCCCTCGCCGGAACGAACTCCCACTACGGCACTCCCCCGAACGCCGCCGCCCCTGGCCACATCACCGGCGGCTCCACGAGCGGTCCCGCCGCCGCTGTGGCCGCCGGAGTGGCCACGATCGGGCTCGGCACCGACACCGCCGGCTCCATCCGGGTGCCGGCCGCCTACTGCGGCCTGTACGGCCTGCGCACCACCCACGACGCCGTCCCTCGCGATGGTCTCGTAGGGCTCGCCACATCCTTCGACACCGCGGGTCTGCTCACCCGGGATCTGGACATGTTACGGACGGCAGCACGTGCCCTGGTCCCACCGGCACCGGCGGCACTCACCGCCGTGGCGGTGGCCCCGGCGCTGTTCGACCTGGCCGACGAGGAGACCCGGCTGGCCACCCTCGCCGCGGTGCGCGCCCTCGATCACCCCGTCCACACCGCGGCGATCGACCCCGACGCACTCGACACTTGGTTCGCCGCGTTCCGGACGGTGCAGCAGGCCGAGGCGTGGGAGCTGCACGGCGACTTCGTGACCGCGCACGCCGACACCCTCGAACCGGCCGTGCGGGAGCGTTTCCGCGCCGGTGCCACCACCGACCCCGCAGACGTGAGCGCCGCGCGCCGCACGCTCACCGATGCGCGCGACCGACTTCTGGACCTGCTCGACGGCGCGGCCCTCGCCCTGCCCACGACATCGGCACCGGCTCCCCGCCGAGACGCCGACGCCACGGAGATCGCCCATACCCGGGCCGGGACGCTGCGGCTGACCTGCCTCGCCTCCCTCGCCGGACTGCCGCAGGTGAGTGCGCCGCTGCCACGTGTCGGTCCACTTCCGGCCGGGCTGGGCCTGATCGGTCCTCCCGGCGCCGACCTCGCCCTGCTCGACCTGCTGGAGAACCGATGACCCTCGCCACGACATCCGCCGCCATGCGCAATAGCTGGGGGCTGACCGCCGATGCGGTAGACCTGCGCCGTCCCGCGCGCCCCGAGAATCCCCTCACCCTGGCGGCCCAGCCACAACGACTCACCCTGGACCTGGCGCGGACCGCCGTGGTGGTGGTGGACATGCAGAACGACTTCTGCCACCCGAACGGATGGTTGTCCGGGATCGGCGTGGATATCAGCGGTGCACGAGCACCGATCGAGCCGCTCGCCGCGCTACTTCCGGAGCTGCGCGCCGTGGACGTGCCGGTGGTCTGGGTGAACTGGGGCAACCGGCCCGACCAAGCGAACCTTCCGCCGGGAGTGCGCCACGTCTACGACGGCGATGGCACAGGGGGTGGCATCGGCTCCACCATCCGCTCCGGAACTCCGGTGCTGACCTCGGGGGCCTGGGCCGCGGCCGTCGTGGACGAACTGACCATCGACGCCGGCGATGTGCGGGTGGACAAGTACCGGATGAGCGGGTTCCCGGACACTCCGCTGGACTCGATCCTGCGGAACCTGCGGGTGGACACGCTGCTGCTGGCGGGAGTGAACGCCGATCAATGCGTGCTCGCCACCCTGATGGACGCCGCGAATCTGGGGTATGACGTGGTGATGCTGGAGGACGCCGTTGGCACCACGAGTCCTCAGTTCTGCATGCAGGCGACCGTGTACAACGTGCGGCAGTGCTTCGGGTTCACCGCATTGGGTTCGGACCTGACGGTGGCGCTGCGGGAGCAGTCGTGAGCCCGTTCGATCGAGGCTCGCTCGCCGTCGAGACCGCCACTGGCCACCGGGGGTGAAGTTGACGTCGGTTATGCGCCGATAGTCGACGTCAACTTCACCCCCGGTGCTCGTGCGGGTTCACCCCGGTGCTCGTGCGGGCAGATCCTGGCCGTCACACAGTGGGGCGGGGAGCCTCAGTGGCCGTGACGCGGATCGTGTACAGGCTGGTGGTGGCTGTGATGAACAGGTCGTGGCCGTCGTCGCCGCCGAAGCACACGTTCGAGACCTTCTCCGGCACCTCGATGAGCCCCAGGTGATCACCGGAGGGCGAGTAGATCTGCACCCCGTCCCCGGCGGACGTCCAGATCCGGCCCTCGGTATCCACCCGGAACCCGTCCGGGGCGCCCGGGCGGACCGTGGCGAACAGGCGAGGGTTCACGCATTGGGGCGGGCCGCCGTCGGGACGCTGCACGTCATAGGCACGGATGTGCCCGGCCTCATCACCGGTGTCGGAGACATAGAGGATTGACTCATCCGGGGAGAAGGCGAGCCCGTTCGGGTAGATCATGTCGGTGATCACGGCGGCCACCTCGCCGGTGGCTTCGTCCAGCCGGAAGACGTAGCAGCCGTCGTACTCCTGCGGTGCCTCGCGACCCTCCTTATTCGAGAGGATCCCGTATGGCGGGTCAGTGAACCAGATCGCGCCGTCGGAGGCGACCACCACATCGTTCGGGGAGTTGAGGCGGTGGCCCTGCCAGGAATCCACGAGTGTGATCGGAGCCGACGCATCACTGTCGGGATTGTCCCGTTCCACGGCCCGCCGCCCGTGCGAGCACTGCACGACGGCGCCGCCCCGGTCGAGCGTGCGGCCGTTCGTGTACTCGGCGTCCTTGGCGTAGACGCGGGTGCGGCCCGCGGCCACCTCGTGCTCGAGGATCCGGTTGTTCGGGATGTCGCTCCAGCGGACCCGGCCCTGCGCGCTCGGACCGGGGAGCCAGACGGGGCCCTCGGCCCAGACACTGCCGGTGTACAGGCGGCGCAGTTCGGCGCCGGACTCAGTGAAAGGTTCGACCATGGATACAGCCTGGCAGACGGCGCGTCCTGCGGCACTCGGTCGTCACCGCGATGTCGGGGGTGCGCCGTAGCATGGCCGACGTGCTGCACATCCACCGCTCCGAGCGCACTGACGCGCTGGTGGCGCCGCTTGCCGAGGTGCTTGCCGAGCCCCCGGAGGACCCGTTCACCCCGGATGTGGTGGCCGTTCCCACGCGCGGGATCGAACGGTGGTTGGCGCAGCGTCTGTCGCACCATCTCGGAGTTCCCGACGGCGCAGGTCAGGCAGGCGTGTGCGCGAACGTCCGGTTCGACTCACCCGGGCGGCTGGTGCAGGCCGTGCTCGGGGCCGCCACCGGAATCGACCCGGACGAGGACCCGTGGCGCTCGGCCCGGCTGGTGTGGCCGGTGCTGGAGACGGTCGACGCTTGTCTGGATGAGGACTGGGCTGCTCCCCTGGCCCGGTACGTCGGCGGGGGGCCCGGCACACCCGACGGGCTGAACAGTGTGCGCCAGAACGGTGGCGGGAATGTCGATACCGTTCGCCGGTCCCGGCGGGTGGCGCTGGCTCAGCGGATCGCCAGATCGTTCTCCGCCTACGCCCACCAGCGCCCGGACCTCGTGACGGCATGGCTCGAGGGGAGTGACACCGACGGCTACGGTGCCCCCGTCCCGGACGACCTCATTTGGCAGCCGGCCCTGTGGCGGCGGGTGCGCGAGCACCTCGGCTCCCCGAGTCCGGCCGAGACCTTGACCGCGGCGCTGACGGTGCTCGAGGCCGACCCCGGCCGGGTGGACCTGCCCGACCGGCTCTCGGTGTTCGGCCCCACCCGTCTGCCGGAAGACCAACTCCGGGTGCTCCGCGGCCTCGCCGCGCACCGGGAGGTTCACCTCTGGCTGCCGCACCCCTCCCCGGTGGTGTGGGACGCCGTCGCCGGCATGCCGCTGCCCGGGGTTCGCCGGGCGGACCAGGAACCGGCGGCCCGGCATCCGTTGCTCATCTCGATGGGCAGCGATGCCACCGAGTTGCAGCACCGGGTGAGGCAGGGACCGTCCATGGCGTACCACCATCCGGCACCGGAGCCCCCGGCCACGCTGCTGGGGCGGTTGCAGCGCTCGCTGCGCGAGGACCAGCCGGAACCGGAGACTCGTCCCATCGGCGAGGATGACCGCAGCGTGCAGGTGCACAGTTGCCACGGCCGGGCACGCCAGGTGGAGGTGCTCCGCGAAGTCCTCACCGGTTTGTTCGCCGCCGATCCGAGCCTCGAGCCCCGGGACGTGGTGGTGATGTGCCCGGATGTGGACACCTTCGCCCCGCTGATCACGGCAACGTTCGGCGCCGCGGCCGAGGGCAGCACCGACGTCCATCCGGGTCAGCAGTTGCGGGTCAGCCTCGCCGACCGCGGGGCACGCAGCACGAACCCGGTGCTCGCCGTGGTGGAGACACTGCTACGGCTCGCAGACAGCCGCGTGAGCGCCCCGGACGTGCTGGATCTGGCGGCATCGACCCCGGTACGGCGCCGGTTCCGGCTGTCTGAGGACGATCTGAATCGTTGGCGCACCTGGGCCGTCGAGGTGGGGGTGCATTGGGGCGAGGACGGCACCCGTCGCGCCCGGTACGGTATCGACCCCTCGGTCCGGCAAGGCACCTGGGATGCTGCCTTGGATCGCGTGCTGCTCGGGGTGGCGATGGCGGAGGAGGACTCGCGTTACGTGGGGGCGGCGCTGCCGGTGGACGATGTCGGCTCCACCGATGTGGACGTCGCCGGCCGGTTCGCCGAGTTGCTCGGCCGGCTCACCCATCTCCTGGCCAGGCTCGATGGTGCGCACTCGCTGCACCACTGGTTGGACACGCTCGAGGACGCTGTGACCCTGCTGACCGAACCGGAGGAGCCGTGGCAGACGATCCACGCGCGCCGGGTCCTCGCCGGGGTGCGGGAATCGGGAGCGGTGCAGGGATCGAGCGCCGACGAGTCGGCATTGCTGCTGGCCGACGTGCGCGCGCTGCTCGCCGATCGCCTGGCAGGCCGTCCCACCCGCTCGGGCTTTCGAACGGGGGCGCTGACGGTGTGCTCGCTGGAGCCGATGCGGGCCGTCCCGCACCGCGTGGTGTGCCTGCTGGGGATGGATGACGGTGCCTTCCCCCGCTCCCCCACGCCGAGCGGGGACGATCTGCTGGCCCGGGACCCCGGCCTGGGCGAGCGTGACCTGCGCAGCGAGGACCGGCAGATCTTCCTGGATGCGATCACCGCCGCCGGCGAGCACTTGGTGGTAGTGCACACCGGCGCCGACGAACGCAACGGCGCACCCAGACCGCCCGCGGTGCCGGTGGCCGAACTGGTGGATGCGCTGGACCGGATCGCGACCGCACCGGGCGGCGGCGGGCCGGTCCGCGAGCGGGTGGTGACCCGCCATCCGCTCCAGACAGTGGACGAGCGCGCGTTCATCCCGGGGGCGCTCGGTGCACCGGGCCCGTTCAGTTTCGACGTGGCCGCGTTCCGCGGCGCCCGAGCCGGGCGAGGTGAGCGAATCACCCCGGGCGTCCTGGTCACCGAACCGTTACCGATTCCCGACGGCGGAACGTCCGTGGCGGGCGAGGCTGGCCCTGCTAGTGGCCGGGGCGATGCGGGCCTGAGCACGGTCGATCGTCCCGTGCTCGACTTGGACGAGCTGGTGGAACTGCTCGAGCATCCCGCCAAATGGTTCGTCCGGCGACGCCTGGGTGTGCTGTTGCTGCGCGACGAGGACGACGTGGACGAGCGCCTGCCACTGAGCGCGGGGCCGCTGGACTCCTGGGCAGCGGGGGACCGCATCCTCACTGCGGTGCTGGCAGGGGCGGAGCCGAGGCAGGCGTTCCAGGCGGAGTGGCGCCGCGGGAAGATGCCCCCGCGGCAGCTGGGGAACGCGGCCCTGCTGGAGGTGATGGAGCGGATTCGTCCGATCCACGCCATGGCCACCGAGGCGGCGCGCGTGGGCAGCGCTGTCGGGACGGACGTGCTGGCCGAGGCCGGATCCGTGCTCGTCGCCGGGACCGTGCCTGGCGTGCATGGCGATCGGGTGGTGCGGGCGGAGTACTCCAAGCTCGGGGCCAAGCATCGCCTGCGGGCATGGGTGCAGGTGCTGGCGTTGGCGGTGACCGAGCCGGACCGTGCCTGGCACACCGTGACCATCGGCCGAGGTGAGAGCACCAGGTACGGCGAGGACGCCCCGGCGGCGACGGCCAGCCACCTCCGCCCGCCGGCAGATCCGCGGGCGGTGCTCGCCGACCTGGTGGCGCTGCATGCCGAAGCGTCGCGGATGCCGCTGCCCATCCCACCGAAGGCGGCGCAGCGGTACGCGAGCGCCCGCTCGCGTGGCGCCAGCGCCGACTCCGCGCTGGAACAGGTGCGCCGGAATTGGCGGTTCGACTACCAGGGTGATGATGCCTTCCACCTCCTGTGCTTTGGGGAGAGTGCGAGCGTGGAGCAGGTGGCGGGGACGCCGTCGGAGCAGGACCGCACGCGCTTCCCGGAGGAGACCACACGACTGGGGGCGCTGTCCCGGCGGGTGTGGGATCCATTGCTCGCGAGCGAGGAGCAGACCACCTCATGACCGACCAGACGCCACTCGACATGCCCGCGACCTTTGACGTCCACGGCCCGCTTCCGCAGGGCACCACCGTGCTGGAGGCCAGCGCCGGCACTGGGAAGACGTTCACCATCGCGGCGTTGACCGCCCGGTACGTGGCCGAAGGCGTGGCCGAACTGCGGGACCTGATGCTGGTGACCTTCGGCCGGGCCGCCACATCCGAGCTCCGTGACCGGGTGCGTGAACGTCTGGTCAGCACCGAACGGGCGCTGCGATCGGCCGATCCTGCCGCCAGCGACGACCCGCTCGTGGCGCTGCTCGCCGACGTGGACGCCGCTGAATTGGACCGGCGGCGGGCCCGCCTGGCCCGGGCACTGTCCCAACTGGATGCGGCCACGATCACCACCACGCACGGGTTCTGCCAGCAGATGCTCACCGCGCTGGGGATCGCGGCCGATGTGGACCCTGCGGCGACCTTCGTCGCCGACGTGGCTGACCTGGTGCAGGAAGTCACCGACGACCTCTACATCCAGGAGTTCTCCGACGAGAGGAAGCCACGCCTGATCCCGGACGAGCTCTACGCATTGGGGCGGGCCGCCGTCAGCGATCATGGCGCCGAGCTGGAGCCGAGAGCTGAGGATCAGGCAGATCTGGGCGCGTTGCGGTACCGGCTGGCGATGGCCGTGCGGGAGGAGACCGAGCGGCGCAAGCGGGTCGGCCACCTGATGGACTACGACGACCTGCTGGTGCTGCTACGCGATGCCCTGCGGGACCCGCGGCACGGCCCGGCGGCGGCGCAGCGGGTGCGGGACCGTTACCGCGTGGTGATGGTGGACGAGTTCCAGGACACCGACCCGGTGCAGTGGGAGATCCTGCGTACCGCCTTCCACGGCCATCGCACCCTGGTGCTGATCGGGGATCCGAAGCAGGCGATTTACGCCTTCCGCGGCGCCGATGTGGCGGCCTACCTGGACGCCAAGTATGACGCCGCGGCGACCGCCACGTTGGGCACGAATTGGCGCAGTGACACTACCCTGCTCGATGCGCTGCACACGGTGCTCGGCGGGGCGGCGCTCGGCCACGACCAGATCACCGTGGGACCGGTCGAGGCCGCCCATCGGCAGCACCGGTTCGACGGCGGACCGGCACTGCGGTTGCGGCAGGTCACCCGCGAGGCGCTGGGGGTGCGACCGGGCAAGGATCCCTACGTGGGCGATGCTCGATCCTTCATCGCGGCTGACACGGCCGCCGACATCGTCTCCCGTCTCGGCCATGCGCGAATCCGACAGGGCGGACCCGAAGTCGATGGGGCCGGCATCGACACCTCAGCATGGCGGGAGCTGCGGCCGGGGGACGTGGCCGTCCTGACCCGCACGAATGCGCAGGCTGAGCAGGTGCGGGCCGAGCTCAGCGCGCGTGGGGTCCCGGCCGTCGTCTCGGGGCTCTCGAGCGTGTTCGCCACGCCCGCTGCCCGGGAGTGGCTCACCCTGCTGGACGCGCTCGAGCAGCCCGGCTCACACGGGCGAGCCTCGGCATTGGCGCTCACCCCGTTCATCGGCTGGGACGCCAGCAGGTTGGCGACGGCGGACGACACCGACCGGGACCGGCTCGCCGAGACGGTGCGCACCTGGGCGCGGCTGCTCGCCACCCGCGGGGTGGCGGCGCTGCACGAGACGGTCACCCGAGGAGGTGTCGCCGAACGGCTGATGGCCACCACCACCGGTGAGCGGCGACTGACCGACCTACGCCACGTGGGCGAGGTGCTGCATACGGTCGCGGTGACCGAAGGACTGGGCGCGGCGGCCCTGACCGGGTGGCTACGCCGCCGGATCCGGGAGGCCACACGCGATTTCGAGGAGGAGCGCAGCCGGCGGCTGGAGACGGACGCGGCCGCCGTCCAGGTGGTCACGGTGCACGCCAGCAAGGGCCTGGAGTTCGGTGTGGTGTACGTGCCGTTCGCGTGGGACCGATACGAGGCCGCGACCCCCGCGATCCTCGGTTTCCACGCAGACGACGGCCGCCGCATCCTGCATGTGGGCGGTCCGGGCTCGCACCTGTACCGGGAGGCGCGCGAAAGGTATCAGCGCGAGGACCGAGGTGAGGACCTGCGCTTGCTGTACGTGGCGTTGACCCGGGCCCGCCACCAGGTGGTCGCGCACTGGGCGCCCTCCCGCAACACGGCGAAGGGTCCGCTCACCCGAGTGCTGCTCGGCGGGCGTGACCTCGGTGGCGCCCCGGCGGTCGCGGCAGAGCCGGGGGCGCTGGGCGATGCCCCGGTCCGGGACGCCTTCGAGGCGATCGCCGGGCGCTCAGGGGGGACGATCGCCGCGGAGGTGGCACCGGCGCAGCCGAGCCGAGACCTGTGGGATCCACCGGTGCAGAGCTCCCCAGCCCTCGCCGTGGCCCACCTCGACCGGCTCCCTGACCCCAGTTGGCGCCGCGCCTCCTACACCGCGCTCACGGCGGCGGCCCATCACGCGTACGCCGCTGCGACCGGCGATGGGGCGGCGGGCGGGACTGGGGTGCTCAGCGAACCCGAGGATACAGGCATCCTGGATGAACCCGGGAACACCGCCGAGAGCGACCGGGAGGGCGGGGCCGTTCTGGCCACGGTGACGGACGCCCCCGGCGCTCCCGGGCTCGACCTCCCCTCCCCGATGGCTGAGCAACCGGCCGGAGCGGCGTTCGGCACGCTGGTGCACGAGGTGCTGGAGTACGCCGACACGACGGCCAGTGATCTGGACGCTGAACTGCTGGCCCGCTGCCGTGCCGCGTCATCCGCACGGGTGGATGGGCTCGAGGTGGAGTCGCTGGCAAGCGCGCTGGGGACGGTGATGCGCACTCCCCTGGGTCCGCTCGCGGCCGAGCGGACATTGGCCGACTTCGATCCCGCGGACCGGCTCTCCGAACTGGAGTTCGAGCTTCCGCTCGCCGGTGGGGATGGTCGGGCCGATGCCGGCATGTCGGGCGGTGGTGGCCACAGTGACGGTAGCGGCCAGGGTGAGGGTGGCGGCCAGGGTGACGGCGGCAGCCAGCCACCCGTGCGGGCCGCTACGCTGCGGGACGTGGCCGATGCGCTCGAGGCGTATCTCGACGCCGGCGACACCTTCGCCCCCTACCCGCAGATGCTCCGCACGCTCGCCGCGGACCCAGACGGACCGGCCGAGTTGCGCGGATATCTGACGGGTTCGATCGACGCGGTGCTGCGGGTGCACGGCGGCAGCGGGGCGAGCAGTCCTGCGAGTTTTCTGGTCTGCGACTACAAGACGAACCGGCTCGGCACGCTCGGGGCCGACCTGACCGTGCACGACTACCGGCCAGGCGCCGTGGTGGAGGCGATGCTGCAGGCGCACTACCCGCTGCAGCTGTTGCTGTACCTGGTGGGACTGCACCGGTACCTGCGGTGGCGGCTACGCGGCTATGACCCGGACGTCCACCTGGGCGGTGGTCTGTACCTGTTCGTTCGCGGGATGGCGGGACCGGACACTCCGGTGGGACCGGACGGGTCGCCCTACGGAGTGCTCGCGTGGCGCCCCCCGGCGGGGCTGGTGCCCGCGCTCTCGGCAGTTCTTGACGGCGCCCGCTCGCCGAGCAGCGCAGGGGGGCCGGTATGAGTGCCGTGAGCACTGGGAGGAGTGCAGTGAGCATCGGTGCCACGAACGGAGCCGACGGGGACGTACGGATCGCCGTCGGGGCGCCGCCGCTGCTGGCCCGGTTCAACGCCTCGGGCCTGGTGACGGCGACGGATGTGCAGGTGGCGACCCGGCTGGGCCGGCTGACCGGGGAGAGTGACGAACGGGTGCTGCTCGCCGTGGCACTGACGGTGCGGGCACTACGTGGCGGGTCGGTGTGCCTGCACCTAGGCGAGGAGTCCGAACTGGACGCCCTGCGCATCCCCGATGACGCCGGTCAGGGCGAGGATGCCGCGGCCGAGCCGCCCCCGTGGCCCGAGCACCCCGCGTGGGTGGCGGCGGTACAGGCCAGCCCGATGGTCGCCGTCGGGGTGGCGGCAGCTCCCGACGGTCACGGTGGGGGCGCTCGACCTGATGTGCGGCCGGCTCGCTGGGTGAACGGCCGGCTCTACCTGGACCGGTTCTGGCGGGATGAACTGACCGTGCGGCAGTCGATCGATGCGCGGCTCACTGCGCCGGATCTGGAGGCATCCGAGGGCGCTGCCGCGGCGGTGCGGCGGTTGTTCCCGGAAGCGGGTGACGATCGCCAGCGGCTGGCGGCCGCGCATGCGCTGCGGCGGCGGTTGACGGTGCTCACCGGCGGCCCGGGGACCGGCAAGACCACGACGGTGGCGCGGCTGCTGGCGGTGCTGCAGGACGTGGCCGGTCCGGTGCGGGTGGCACTCGCGGCGCCGACAGGTAAGGCCGCCGCCCGGTTGCAGGAGGCCGCAGCGCAGGTGGTGGGGGCCCTACCCGAGGCCGACCGGGACCGGGTGGGGCTCCCGGAGGCGACCACTGTGCACCGCCTGCTCGGCTATAAGCCCGGAAGCACCACCCGGTTCGCCCACGATGCCAGGCATCACCTGCCGCACGACGTGGTGGTCGTGGACGAGACGTCGATGGTGCCGTTGTCGTTGATGGCGCGGCTGCTGGAGGCGTTGCGACCGGACACGCGCCTGGTACTGGTCGGCGATGCGGACCAACTGGCGTCCGTGGAGGCCGGTGCCGTGCTCGGCGACCTGGTGGCGCGGCCGCCGGTGGCGGCAGCGCCCTCCGGGCTGGGCGTGGGCACCGAGGAATCCGGCGCGCAGTCAGGCGTGTCGACCGGGAACCCGGCGGTGGCCGCGGACCTGGGTAACGGTGTGGTGCGGCTGACCACCGTGCACCGGCAGAAAGCGGGGTCGGAGATCCTCCCGCTGGCGGCGGCGATCCGTACCGGTGATGCCGATCGAGTGCTGGAGTTGCTGCGCGCAGGCCGCCACGGCGTGGAGTTGGTGGCGGCGGACATCGAGCGATTGGATGAGGCGACGATTGCGGATCTGCGCCGTGATGCCGTCACTGCGGGTGAGAAGCTGGTGGCGCAGGCCCGGGCCGGGAACGCTGCCGGGGCGCTCGAGGCATTGAACGAGCATCGACTGATGCTCGCCCACCGGCGTGGTCCGGCCGGGGTGGCCAGGTGGGCGGCGCAGGTGGAGGCCTGGGTCCAGGAGAGCGCTGCCGCGACGGGCGCAGGGAGCGGGTATCACGCCTGGGATCCCTGGGCGGTGGGCCGTCCGATCCTGGTGACCAGCAATGACAAGGACGTCGGTCTGTACAACGGCGACACGGGGGTACTGATCGCCGACGGGGAGGGCGTGGTAGCCGCGTTCGGGGATCCGGAGCGTCCGATGATGGTGCGCACGCACCGACTGCCACCGGTGGAGACGGTGCACGCGATGACAGTGCACCGAGCGCAGGGCAGTCAGTTCGGGCGGGTGTCGCTGATCCTGCCCCCGGCGACGTCCCCGTTGCTGACGCGTGAGCTGCTGTATACGGCGGTGACTCGGGCGCAGGAGTTCGTGCGGGTCGTTGGTAGTGAGGAGGCGGTACGGGCCGCCGTGGCGCACCCGGTGCGGCGGGCAAGTGGGTTGCGGGTTCCACTGCCGTCCGCTCCTGCGTGAGGCGTGTTCTATTCGCCGAGCGTGACAAGCACCATCGTGGCGTCGTCGACGTCCAGATCGACCCGCGCGACGAGGCCGGACTCCGCGAAACTTCCCATCGAACTCGACCACGGCGTCGATCCAGTACGTCGAAGCGCCGTCAGCACTCAGGCGGCCTTGACGACGAGCGCCCACAGATCCGTATAAGCCAGCGCCACCTGATGGCGCGGCGCGAACGCGGCCACCGGCGCACGTTCGGACCCCATGCGTTCCACCACGACACTGGCGGGTACGACGACGTCGACGATCTCCTTGTGCTCAACGGGCAGGTCCTCGACCGCGCGCCGGTGTGAGAGCTTGCGCCGGTCCACCATGGAGAGAAACGCCAGGATCGGAGCAGGCTTCGCGGAATCTGCCACCACGCCGCGCACTTGCTCCAGCGAGCGAAGGGAGAGTGCGGCCGGCGCTACAGGTGTGACGATCACATCGGCAGATCGCACGGCGTTCTCCGCCACCAGCGAAGCGCCGGGAGGACAGTCCAGGATGACCGTGTCATAGGTACCGGAGGCATCCTTGAGCGCCTTCTCGAGCCGGCGCCGCGAGCCCTTTACGGAATCGAGCATCAGTTCGAGCTCTCGGTAGGAGTCATCGGCTGGGACGACGTCGATCCGGTGGTGCCCTTCGGGCCTGGGAAAGGCGGCTTCCCGGACCACGTCGGAGATCGTGTTACTCCCCTTGACCAGCTTGGCGACCCCGCCCTTCAGCTTGGGCTTCACGCCGGTCAGGTACGTGCTCGCCCCCTGAGCATCCAGGTCCCACAGCAGCACCGCGCCCGATCTGCTCGCTTCCCAGGCGAGGTTGACCGCTGCGGACGTCTTTCCAGCCCCACCCTTGGTGGAGTACACGGCAACGATTTTCATACGGGCACCCTATGAGGGCGTGCAGGGTGGTGCCACTACTGGACACGCGTGATCAACACGAGTCGTCCCGGACGCCAACAGCTCGAGCCGGCTCATCGTCTCGTTCTCGTGCACAGAACCAGATTCAGAAACGTCGAGCACTCCACGGATCGCTCACGGGCGACGCCCGCCGGTCGCCAGTGAGCACAACTGATCAAGAATGGTGAACGACTGGCGTGAAAACGACACACAGGTGAACGTTTCTGGAACCAGAAATGAGCATTCATCGATCTCGTCGAAACCCCCGCCGGAGTGCTCCTAGCGTGGATTCGGTTCCTCGAGATCGGACATTCCACTCATGAGTTCGCTCACCATCTCCACCCCGGCGCCGGCCTCGTCGACGGCGGCCCAGCGCCGGCGCGCCCGGCGGCGCAAGGGCCTGCGCAATGCCGGCTATTTCCTCCTGCTCGCCGGCCCGAACGTGGCGTTGCTGCTGATCTTCGTCTACCGCCCGCTGCTCCTGAGCTTCTACTACTCGATGCTGCAGTGGAATGTGGGCTCCAGCGTGGCCCGGTTCGTCGGACTGGAGAACTACCAGCGGTGGTTCACGGACCCGCAGACTCCCCAGATCATGGGCACCACGGCAATATTCGCGGTCGCCACAGTCGGCGGCGCGCTCGTGCTCGGGCTGGCGCTGGCGTTGCTGCTGAACCGCAAGCTGTTCGGACGGGGCATCGCGCGCACCGTGGCATTCGCGCCGTACGTGCTCTCCGGGATCGCCGTGGGCATGCTCTGGCTGTACATCTTCGACCCACGCTACGGTCTGCTGTCCACTCTGCTCGGCTGGCTCGGTCTCGCCTCTCCACAGTGGTACACCACGGCGCCGTGGGCTCTGCTGATGATCATCATCGTCTACCTGTGGAAGCACGTCGGATACGTGGCGCTGATCTACCTGGCCGGATTGCAGGCGATCCCCCAGGATCTGCGCGATGCCGCCTCACTGGACGGAGCGACGGCGTGGCGCACCTTCCGCTCCATCGTGCTGCCCCTGCTCGGCCCAGTGACGTTCTTCCTGCTCATCACCACCATGCTCAGTTCGCTGCAGTCCTTCGACCTGATCAAGGCGATGACCGACGGCGGGCCGCTCGGCAGCACCACCACCTTGATGTACCAGATCTACCTCGAAGGATTCCAGACCGGTCGGGCCGGGTACGCCTCGGCCAGCGCCACGATCCTGTTCATCATCCTGCTGGTGATCACGGGAGTGCAGCTGAAGTACATGGAACGGAAGGTGCACTACTCGTGACCACCGCACTCGAGCGCCCCGCCCCTGACCAGACCGCCACGGAGACACCCGCTCCCCCTGCCGACGTGCGTGAGCCCCGGGCGAGAGGCGAACGCCGACGGCGACCGGGCGCCGTCGTGCTCGATGCCAGCCTTTACGTGACACTGCTGGTGGCCATCCTGGTGATGTCGGTGCCGCTGATCTGGATGTTCCTCGCCAGCTTCAAAGACAACTCCGAGCTGGTGAGCCTGCCGCTCCAGTGGCTGCCGCGATCCTGGGACCTGGACAATTTCGTGCAGGTTGCCGCGAGCATTCCGATCGGTCGCATGTTCGCGAACAGTGTGGGCTTGACACTCGTCGGCGCCGGCCTGAAGGTCTTCCTCGCCCTGTGCTGCGCCTACGCTGTGGTGTTCATTTCCATCCCACTGCGCAATGCCGTTTTCATTGTGGTGCTTTTTGCGCTACTCATTCCCGGGCAGATCACGATCATTCCGAACTACACACTGATCGCCGACCTCGGCTGGCTGAACACCTACCAGGGAATTCTCGTGCCGGGCCTGGCGAGCGCATTCGGCACGTTCCTGTTCAGGCAGCACTTCTTGTCCCTGCCGATCTCCGTGCTCGAGGCGGCCGAACTCGACGGAGCCGGGCACTGGCGCCGACTGTGGCGTTTCGTGGTTCCGATGTCCATGCCCACCGTGGCCGCCGTGGGACTCATCTCGCTGGTGAACGAGTGGAACGACTATCTGTGGCCCATGCTCGTCACCGACAACACCGACACGATGACGTTGCCGGTGGGTCTGACGCTGCTGCAGGACGTCGACGGGATCCAGAACTGGGGCGTCCTGATGGCCGCCACGGTCGCCGTCACACTCCCGATGCTGCTCTTCTTCCTGATCCTGCAGCGCCGGCTCGTGGCAGGTCTCACCGCCGGTGCAGTCACCGGCTGATCACCGTGCCCACGGATGGGCACCCGCTCAACACCCCACTCACCCCGATTCCCTACCTGAAGGAAGCTCCCATGCCCTCAACGAACCACTCCGGCCGGCCCACCTGGGCTTCGGCACTACGCGCCCCCTCTCGGCGCAACGTCCTCGCACTCGGCGGGCTCGGACTCACCGGTGGCCTGGTGGCCGCATGCAGCGGCCCGAGCGTCGGCGTCACCGACGGCGGCGAGGAGTCTTCCGAGTCCATCGATTGGTCCGCTGTGGAGCCGGCCTCGGAGATCACCTGGTGGTCCAACCACCCGGGCAACACCAAGGGGCTCGAAGAGTCCTACATCGAGGCCTTCAACCAGGAGTACCCCGACATCCGGATCAACCACGTCACCGCCGGGGCAGGGTATGACGAGATCGCCCAGCGCTTTCAGGCCGCATCGGGCACGGACGAGACCCCGGATCTGGTGATCGCCTCGGACGTGTGGTGGTTCCGGTACTTCGTGAATGGCCAGATCATCCCCATCGACGACGTGTTCGCGCACCTGGGATCGGACACCAGCGACTTCGTGCCGACCTTCTACAGCGACTATGAGTACGACGGTGCGCACTATGCCGCTCCGTACGCCCGCTCCACACCGTTGTTCTACTACAACAAGGCCCTGTGGGCGCAGGCCGGCCTGCCCGACCGTGGCCCGGAGACCTGGGCCGAGCTGCAGGAGTGGGCTCCCGCACTGCGCGAGGTGGTCCCGGCCGACGGCGCCCCGCTGGGCAACGGAATCGGCCCGTCCTGGTCTGCCTGGTGGTTCTCCAACATCATCTGGGGTATGGGCGGCGCGATGAGCGATGAGTGGACGGTCACGCTGGACACCGAGGAGGCCCTGGCCGCGGGGAACTTCGTACGTGACATGTACAACGGAGACGACGCCTTCGCCAGCTTCGGTGCCGACACCAACGCCGACTTCCAGGCAGGCATCTACGCATGCCTGATCGGATCGACCGGCTCCCTCGCCGGACACCTGGAGGCCGTGGACTTCGAGCTGGGGACGGCCTACCTGCCGGATGGCCCGGTGGCCGGCCCGAACGTGCCGACCGGAGGGACCGGACTGGCGATCGCAGCTTCCAAGCCTCCGGAGCAACAACTCGCCGCTGCCATGTTCCTGAAGTTCCTCACCGAGCAGGACAACACGGCGCTGTTCTCCGAGAGCACCGGCTACATGCCCGTGCGTACCTCTGCCATCGAGGGCGACATCATGGCGGAGGTCTATGCGCAGACGCCGCAGTTCCGCACCTCTGTGGACCAGTTGCAGGAGAAGACGAGGGTGCAGGACTTCGTGCGCGTGTTCACTCCCGGTGGCGACCAGATGCTCACTGACGGCATCGAGCGCCTGGTCCTGGGTGGAGAGAACGCCGAGGACGTCTTCCCGGATGTCACCGCGAACCTGCAGCGGGCATTCGAGGACGATGTGGAGCCCTACCTGTGACAGGCGAGCGCTGACTCGTAGAAACGCGCGTGACGGCGCCGAACCCCGGGCTCATCACCTGAGGTTCGGCGTCGTCACGGTGATCCGCCAGGTGAATAGTGGCGGAACGCATGAGGACCATCGGCGAGATCTCACCGCGAGCGTCGGTGGCGCACCGTACGGTGGCGGTAGAGCCTGAGACAGGAGAACACCCATGACCCAGATCATCGCCCATCGCGGCAATTCCGCCGTGGCCCCGGAGAACACCCTGCCGGCGTTCGCCGCTGCCGCATTCGGTGGATCCGACTTCATTGAGATCGACCTCCAGGTGGGCGGAGACGGTTCAGCCGTGGTGATCCACGATGCGTCCGTGGACCGCACCACCGACGGCGCGGGGATCGTGGCCGAGATGCTCGCCACGGACATGAAATACCTGGACGCCGGATCGTGGTTCGACCCGGCGTTCGCGGGCACCGCACTCCCATTGTTCGCCGACGTGGTCGATCTCCTCGGACGTTTCCCCGAGGTGGGCCTGTTGCTCGAGCTCAAAGGTGCGTGGCGACCTGAGCCGACGATGGCGGTGCTGACCCAGATCCGGGAGGCGGGCCTGACCGAGCGGGTCCTCGCCCAGTCCTTCGAGGTGGACATGCTGAGGACGCTGCAGACATTGGCGCCAGACCTTCCTCGTGCCCTGCTGGTGCGGGAGATCACCGGGGAGGCGCTCACCACCTGTGCCGAACTGGGTGCCGTGGCCTGCAACCCCTCGTCGGCCAGTGTGATCGCCGAGCCCAGTGCCGTGGCCCGTGTGCACGACGCCGGGCAGCAGATCTTCACCTGGACCTCGAACGACCCCGACGAGTGGGCACCGCTGGTTGCCGCCGGCGTGGACGGGATCATCACCGACCGACCCGACCGCTTGGCAGGCTGGCTCGCCACACAGTAGTTCGACCACACAGGAGATCGACCACACCAGTCGATCAGGAATCGAGAAGCACCCGCGATCCGGTCCCCTCTAGCGTGAAGGCACACGACCTACACGAGAAGGGGAGCAACCACCATGGGTTCCACATCGACGTCCGGCGGCAAGAACGCCGAGGCCGCTGCAAGCTTCTCCGAGCAGGAACGTCAGGCGATGAAGGAGCGGGCCGCCGAACTGAAGTCGCAGGCGCGCCGTGGCGGCAGCGAAGGGAAGGCGGCAGCCAACGAGGCCGACGTCTTGGCGAAGATCGCCGAGATGCCGGAGTCTGATCGCGTGCTGGCCGAACGAGTGCACGCCCTCGTCACCACCGCCGCGCCGGAACTGGCGCCCAAGTTGTACTACGGACAGCCCGGGTACGCCCGGAAGGGGAAGATGCTGTGTTTCTTCCGGAGCGGGCAGATGGACAAGGAGCGCTACTCCACCTTCGGCTTCAGTGCCGAAGCGAATGTCGACGACGCCTCCGGGGTGTGGCCAACCTCGTACGCCCTGACCGAACCCACCGAAGCCGCCTGGAAGCACCTCGCCGAACTCGTCGAGCGGGCGGTGAGCTGACCATGCCACTCGCTCTCAACTCCATCACACTGAACACGCCTGATGCCCACCGTGCCGCTGACTTCTACTCTCGCGCGCTGGCGCCTGCTGTCACCGACCGAGGCGGCTCGTTCGAGCTGGATCTGCACAGTCACGGTGCGTTCGAACTGGCCACCGGCGCCGATCCCACACCGTCCGGATTCAGGGGGTACGTCCTCACCTACCTCGTGGACCAACCCTGCGACGTTCGTACGGTGATGGATGCCGCCCTCGATGGTGGTGCGGAGGCGTTGAAGCCGGCAAAGAAGGCGCTGTTCGGTGCCTACTCCGGTGTCTTCCGCGCGACGGACGGCGCCGTGTGGAAGGTCGCGGCGGGCACCAGCAAGGACTCGCGCGAAGCGACGCCCACCCCCGTTCCTACGGAGACCACTCTCATCCTGGGCGTTGGTGACCCGAAAGAGTCGAAGACGTTCTACGAAACACTAGGCATGGCGACAGACCGGGACTACGGGTCCAAGTACATCGACTTCCGGCCCGCTGCCGGCGCCACCAGGCTCAGCCTGATGCAACGCCCCGTTCTGGCCAAGGACGCCGGCATCGACCCGCAGGATGAGAGCTCCGCGGCGATGATCCTGGTCCACCGCACAGGGTCACCCGAGGACGTCGATGCGCTGCTGGCTGCCGCGGTCTCGGCCGGCGGGAAGATCGCCGCACCAGCGGCACCGACCGACGACGGCTACGCCGGGCAGTTCACCGACCCGGACGGCTTCCGCTGGACGGTCGCTTCCTGACCCACGCCCACCACCCTGCCGACCGCAAAGTCGTGCGGCATTTGTGACCGAAACGCCGCACGGCTTTGCGTTCGGTGGGTTCGGGAGCCAGGGTGCGGGCTACACGCCGGCGTCGGCCAGTGCCACCGCAGTGGTCAGGGCCGCAACGGCCGCCTCGTACCCGACATCCTGCCGGGATCCAGGCAGCCCGGCGCGGTCGCGCGCCTGGTCCTCGGTGCTGCAGGTCAGCACTCCGAAACCCACCGGGACCCCGGTGGAGGTCGCCACCTCGGTGAGCCCCGTCGTCACGCCCTGGCACACGTACTCGAAGTGCGCCGTGGTGCCCTGGAGCACCATGCCGAGCGCCACCACGGCGTCATATCCGCCGCGGGCGAGCCGGGCCGCGGCCACCGGGAGCTCGAAGCTGCCGGGCACCCGGACCACCATCGGCTCGGTGATTCCGGCGTCACGAAACGCGCGCAGCGCGCCGTTGAGCAGTCCGGTGGTGATCTCCTCGTGCCAGCAGGCGGCCACGACGGCGGCCCGCAGGTGGGGCACCTGCGGCACCTCGATCCCGGGTCCGGTGTGCGGGGAGGTGGGCGTGGCTTCGGTGGTCATGCCATCGTCCTTTCGTGAGTGAGTGGCTCGGTCGGTGCTGACGTCGGCTCTGGCAGCCAGGGCAGCACATGCCCCATCCGGCTCGCCTTGGTACGCAGGTAGGCCACGTTGTCGGCACCCACCGGGGCCGGTGCCGGGACGAAACCGCGAACCAGCACTCCACCCCGTGCCAGTGCGGCCGCTTTCGCGGGGTTGTTCGACTTCAGCCGCACCTCTCGTGCGCCGAGATCGAGCAGGATCGCCCCCGCGGCCGCATAGTCCCGGGCATCGGCGGGCAGGCCCTGGTCAAGGTTCGCCTCCACGGTGTCCCGGCCCTGCTCCTGCAGCGCATAGGCGCGGATCTTCGCGCTCAGCCCGGTCCCGCGCCCCTCGTGGCCACGCAGATAGACAACCGCCCCGCGGCCTTCGTCCGCGATGGCTTCGAGCGCCTCCGTGAGCTGATGCCCGCAGTCGCAACGCAATGAGCCGAACGCCTCACCGGTCAGGCATTCTGAATGCACTCGCACCAGCAGGTCCTGATCCATGAAGTGGCGCCCGTCCGCGAAGCGATCGCCATCGTCGAGGCCGAGGCACAGCGCGATGTGCTCGGTTCCGGTCGCGGAGTCCAGATAGGTGATCGCCCGGAAGATCCCGGCTGCGGTAGGCAGCATCGCTGCCGCCTGGCGCCGGACCCGACCATCCTGCCGCGCGGGGTGAGCACCCTGATCCGCCTCGTGCTGAGCAAGGCCGCGCCGGTATGCCACCAACTCGGCCACGCTCACCAGGGCCATCCCGTGCTCGGCGGCGAAGGCGCGCAGCTGCTCGCCACGGCAAGGGACGCCGTCGGGCGTGAGCATTTCGCAGATCACGGCGGCAGGGCGGCGGCCGGCGAGCCGGGCGAGATCCACCCCCGCCTCGGTGTGCCCGATCCGGCCGAGCACCCCGTCCGGGTGCGCCACCAGCGGGAACACGTGCCCGGGTCGGGCCAGCTGATCAGCCATCGTTCCTGGATCAGCGAGCAGCCGTAGCGTGCGGGCGCGGTCCGCGGCGCTGATCCCGGTGGTGATTCCCGCTGCGGCATCCACGCTGACGGTGAACGCGGTGCCATGCGCCTCGGTGTTGCGCGACACCATCGGGGGCAGCTCCAGCCGGGCCGCGTCCTCGGCGGTGATCGGTGCGCAGATCAATCCGCGCCCATAGGTGGCCATGAACGCCACCGCCTCCGGGGTGATGGCGTCCGCAGCGGCCACCAGGTCGCCCTCGTTCTCCCGGTCGGCGTCGTCGACCACGATCACGGTGCGACCAGCCGCGATCTCTGCGATGGCGTGCTCCACGGCCTCATGCATCCGCGGTCTCCTTCACAGCAAGCAACCGCTCCACGTGTTTGGCGAGCACATCCACCTCCACGTTCACCCGGTCCCCGGGCTCCTTGCGGCCAAGGGTGGTGGCGGCGAGCGTGGCGGGGATCAGCCCGATCGTCAGCAGAGTTGCGCCCGGCTCGGCGTCATCGAGCGCGGCCACGGTCAGGCTCACCCCGTCGAATGCGATCGATCCCTGCGGCACCACATACCGGGCGAGGTGGACGGGCACTGCGATGGTCATCAGGTCGGCCATTTCTCCCGGTTCGCGTGCAACCACGGTGGCGATCGCATCGACGTGCCCGGTCACGACGTGCCCGCCGAAGCGCCCGGTCGCGGCGAGTGCGGGTTCGAGGTTCACGCGATCGCCGGACCCTCGGGCACCGATGGTGGTGCGCTCCAGGGTGGGCGGCATCAGGTCTGCGGTGAAGCGAGCGACGGCGTCCGGCCCGTCATCGAGGGAGGTCACCGTCACGCATACGCCATCCACGCTGATCGAGTCGCCGAGGGCGACGTCATGCGGGAGGTGTCCGGTGACGGTCAGGCGCGCACCGCCCGGGGTGGGGTCGAAAGCCTCGACGGTGCCGAGATCGGTGATGATTCCGGTGAACATGGCTACTCCTGGAGGGATTCGGGGAGTGGGATCGGGCGGGCAGTGATGCGGATGTCGGGGCCGAGGAAGGTGACGTCAACTGGTTCCAGACGGTGGGCGGCGTCGATCGTGGCGACGCCCGCGTCGGCGAGCGCGGCCGGACCGGCGCCGAGTAACGCGGGAGCGAGATAGGCGATGACCTGGTCCACGAGCCCGGCAGCAAGGAACGCGCCCGCGAGCCGCGGGCCACCCTCGAGCAGCACGGATCGGAAGCCACGGTGGTACAGCAGGTCAAGCACCGCGGCCAGGTCCAGGTACCGGTGATCTGACCGGCCCTCGCCCGGGCCAGTCAGGTCCTGCTCGTGGCCCCGATCGGGCCACGTCGTGGTCCGTTCCAGGCCCGATTCCGACCGCAACTCTGCCGGGGGCGGAGCTGTGGGGGCGCGGGCGATCTCGACGTGCCCGGGCAGGTCCGGAGTCGGCGTGTCCGGGCCGATCACGAGGAGCGTGGGCGCCGCATCGTCGAGCACCCGGGCACCAGAAGCCGTGGCGCCGGAGGGGTCGAGCACCACTCGTAGCGGCTGCCGCCCGTCCGGCGGCGCAGGCCGTACGGTCAGTTGCGGATCGTCCGTGCGCTGGGTCCTCGCTCCGATGAGCACCGCATCGACGCTGTCGCGCAGGCGGTGCACGTCAGCGCGGGCCTGTTCCCCCGTGATCCAGCGACTGGTGCCGTCGGCCGCGGCGGACCGGCCGTCCAGGGTGGCGGCGAACTTCCAGGTGACGTGCGGGCGGGAGGTGCGCACCGCCGTCAGCCACGCCTCGTTCACGGAGGCGGCCTCGGCGGCGAACGCATCCGGAACGAGTGCGCTTCCGGGGCCGTGCACCTCGATGCCGGCGGTGCGCAACACCTCCGCTCCCCCGCCATGCGACGGGTCAGCGACGGCGTAGATCACCCGGGAGATACCGGCGTCAAGGAGCGCCTGGGTGCAGGGGCCGGTCCGGCCGGTGTGGGGGCACGGTTCGAGAGTCACGACGGCGGTGCATCCGGTGAGGAAGCCCGGTACCTCAGGATCGCCCGGCCCGAAGACGCGCTCATGAGCCGCAGCGATCGCGGCGACTTCCGCGTGTGCTCCGCCTGCGCGAGCATGCCAGCCTTCGCCGACCACGTGCCCCTCGATGTCGAGGATCACGCATCCCACTGCCGGATTGGGACTGACCCGGCCCAGACCCCGCACGCTCAGCTCGATGGCGTGCCGGAGCGCGGCGACCACCTGATCGGGGTCACCGAAGAATCCTGAGGCTGTTCCGCCGTCGGGGCGTGCCACCGGTACCTCCTGCGCTAGGTGTTGTGACAACTAGGCGCAGCCCGGGGCCGGCGACGGCGGACCACCAGCGGGTGCACAGATGCACCAACGCGGGCGAGGACCGCCGCGCGCGCACTTCCTCCCATCCGGACTTTCACCGTCGGTCCAGGAATTTCACCTGATCAACCGGCCGCTGGCTGCGGCCGGGTCGCGGACTATCACCGCCGGTTCGGAATTACACCGACCCCGGAGTGCGCGAACTTCAGTTCGACCCGACCAGTGTGGCACATCCGGGCAGGAGGATCTCAGTCGGGGAGGTGGTCACCGATCAGGGCGAGGCACTGCATCGTGGCCAGCGAGCCCTGGGCGGCGTCATTGGTCCACAGCGTGGGCGCGTCGTCCACCGGGGCGAGCACGTACGGCGGTTCCGTGCGGCTCGCGACGAAATCGCCGCGCATCCGCTCCCCGCCCACGAAGAACGCCTGCCACGCCCGCTCGGCGAGGTCGGATCGCCCGAGCCGGTTCGCCGCATAGGCGAGCACCCGCGCATGCGGCTGCTCGAACGGGGCGCCTCCGTGCTCGGCGCCGAGCTCTGCCACCTGCTCCTCGGGCGTACCCAGGTAGAGTCGGCAGTACTGCAGCCACGCGTCACCGAAGCCGGGCGCCTCCTCCTCGCCGATCAGGTCCACCAGCTCGCTGCAGATCTCCACCAGCCCGAACATGATGGACAGGTGAGAGGCGCCCACCCGGTCCCGGGAGGTGTCGAAGCGCCCGGTGTCCAGGTCATAGAGCGCCTCACCGGTGAAGAAGCCGTGCGGCAGCGCACCGATATCGGTCATCGTGCCGAGCAGCCGGTCCCGTGAGCGCGTGTTCCCGGTGATCTCCCAGTCGGCGAGCCAGGTGGCCGCGAGCGCGCTCCAGTCCGTGCCCAGCCCCACCCCGAGAGCATGGCGCTGCGGTCGGTAGGTCACGGCATCGGGCCGGACCTTACGCACCGGGTCCAGGCCGAGGAAGCTCTGATCGCTGTCCCGCAATTCGAGCATCAGGTCGCGGGTGTGCTCATCCGCAGTGAGGAAGTAGTGATGCCGCCGGTAGGCCGGGGTGGAGATCCGCAACTGCTTGGCGCTGCATCCCCAGTGCTGCACGTTATGCCGGGTGCCCAGGCCCTTCCACTGCCCGGCGTGGTAGACGTCCACATCGCCGGTGTGCCGGGTGAGCCGCT